>JAZRXD010000103.1:0-9122 GCA_045600045.1 Bacteroidales bacterium | reverse complement strand
CCCATCCACGACCCGGTCGCCCGTTTACCCCCAGGCCCATGCGGACCCGGGGAACCATGGGGGATTATTCCGGCTTTCGCCGGGCTATACCCCTGTCGTGGGTAGGTTGCATACGCGTTACGCACCCGTCTGCCGGTCGCCACCAATGTATTGCTACATCGCGCTGCCCCTCGACTTGCATGTGTTAAGCCTGCCGCTAGCGTTCATCCTGAGCCAGGATCAAACTCTTCGTTGTGTTAAATCTTTTTTGTAATATCTCTCTTTTCGTGAAATATCACCGCTCTGTCTTACCCTATTCTCGGCTTAAACTATTAATTCAATGTACTCTCTTCACCCCGCTTCCCTCAACCTCTGACCTTTCGTTTTTGGGGTGTGCAAATGTACACACTTTTTCTTTCTTGCAAACTTTTTTAGATGTTTTTTTATAAATTTTCAATAAATAGCTGAAATACAACCACTTATTTTTCAAAACAGAAGCATATTTTTATAAAAAAATTCCATTCTCAGTCATTTTTCTACTTTTTTTGCAACAGTTTAAGAGGTAAAAATTCCCGTTTTAGAAAATTGTTCGGCACTATGTACTTTAGTCTTGTAAAAAGTCGTAAATATTTTGTTCCATTTCTTTTGGTGGCAAAAGAATTTTGCGAGTAAGTGAGAGCAAAGAAAATTCATTTTCTTTGCCGAACGTAAGCAAAATGCCAAACGGGAACGAAACGCAAAGAAAAGCCACCGGCGGACTGGCTCGGCTAAAAATCAATTCCTTTCCACTAAAGGAGTTGAAGTGCCACACCATCGTGACGAAACGCTTGTCGTATTAAGGCACCAACTCCTTTTTAACGTTTCACTACATTAATTTTCTTAACGCCGACCCGCTCAGTCGGATTAGTTCAGCTTTGATGTGTTATTGTAAAGTGTTCCCTAATTGATAATCGTTCACGTAACAACGATGGTGCGACTTCGCAGATGAGCGTATAGAAAATCTACGAATGAAGCGTATAGAACTCTCGGCTTGGCGGCGAAGCTTGTGGGTGGAGCCATTCTCGAGAGTTTAGCAGAAGGAACAGATTTTTAGCGAAGATGCGGCGTCGCCGGCGTTTTTTTGTTACTTTTTTGTCTTCAGCGACAAAAAAGTAAAGAGAAATGGGCGAAGAAAATTTACAAGACTAAAGTGCATAATTCTGAAATTGTTTCTGAAATATTGAATTGAAGAGAATTTTTAGTCACTTATTTAAAATCAGATATCGGTAAAGCTTAATACAATTAGGCCACAACAAAAAAGGTTGAAGACTTCTCTCCAACCTTTTCTAGTATCAACTGTAAAATCCTATTACAACGTTCTTGAAACTTCTTTTTCTTCGAATGCTTCAATCATATCACCTTCTTGAATATCATTATAATTATGAATACTCAAACCGCATTCAAAACCTTTCGTCATTTCTTTTACGTCTTCCTTAACCTTACGTAATGATGAAAGTTCACCAGTGAAGATAACAATACCGTCACGAATTACGCGTACTTTAGAGTTTCGCATAATCTTACCATCGGTGACGAAACATCCTGCGACGGTTCCAACTTTCGAAATACGGAATACCTGACGTACTTCGCAACTTCCTGTAACCTCTTCTTTGATTTCAGGCGACAACATACCGGACATTGCATCCTTAACTTCGTTGATTGCGTCGTATATAATTGAATACAATCGGATATCTATACCCAATTTTTCGGCCATTCTACGTGCGTCGGCAGATGGACGTACTTGGAAACCGACAATAATTGCTTTCGAAGCTGACGCCAACAAAACATCGGATTCAGAAATCTGTCCAACGCCTTTGTGTTTTATCACAACTTGGATTTCTTCGGTAGAAAGTTTCAACAACGAATCAGACAATGCTTCGATAGAACCACCCACATCACCTTTAATAATCAAGTTTAATTCCTGAACATTTCCTATCTTAATCTTACGAGCAATATCTTCTAGTGTTTCTGGTTTCATAGCACGCAATTCTTGCTCTCTTTGTAAACGTTCACGTTTGCTTGCTATTTCACGAGCTTCGCGTTCCGATTCCATTACATGGATCTTATCGCCAGCTTGTGGAGCTCCGTCAAGACCAAGAACCATTACTGGCATTGATGGCCCAGCTTCGGTAATTCGTTGTTCACGTTCATTGAACATAGCTTTGATTTTTCCTGCATGCATACCAGCAAGAATCACATCGCCCACACGAAGTGTACCAGAGCTAATCAAGATATTTGTAGTGTAACCACGTCCCTTATCAAGTTTCGATTCAATAACTGTTCCTTGAGCCGGTTTATTTGGATTTGCTTTCAATTCAAGCATATCGGCTTCAAGAAGAACCTTCTCCATCAATAAATCAACGTTTTTACCGAATTTAGCTGCTATTTCCTGCGATTGGTATTTACCGCCCCATTCTTCGACCAAATAGTTCATATTGGCAAGTTGTTCGCGTACACGGTCAGGATTTGCACCTGGCTTGTCAATCTTGTTGATTGCGAATATAATTGGAACGCCTGCAGCAGCTGCGTGATTGATTGCTTCAATTGTTTGTGGCATCACTTGATCGTCGGCAGCAACCACAATAATTGCTATATCGGTAACTTGAGCACCACGGGCACGCATGGCAGTAAATGCCTCGTGACCAGGAGTATCAAGGAACGTGATTTGACGTCCATCGCCAAGAGTTACGTTGTATGCTCCAATATGTTGCGTGATACCTCCGGCTTCACCGGCAATCACATTTGATTTACGGATATAGTCAAGCAACGATGTTTTTCCGTGGTCAACGTGTCCCATAACCGTTACGATTGGTGGACGTGGAAGCAAATCTTCAGGTTTATCTTCTACCTCTTCAATAGCTTCTTGGGCATCGGCACTAACGAATTGGACTTCAAAACCAAAATTTTCGGCTATCATTTGAATTGTATCGGCTTCCAAACGTTGGTTCAACGACACAAACAAACCAATATCCATACAAGCCTTAATAATGTCCATTGCCGGAACATTCATCATGGCAGAAAGGTCGTTGGCAGAAACAACGTCGGTAACTTTAAGGATTTTTTCCTGTTCCTGTTGTTCCAATTCGGCCAACTCCATTTCCTGGCGAATTTTTTCCTTCTTCTCACGATTATGTTTTGACGTATTGGTTTTTTTACCCATACTGTCGAGCTTCGTACGGACATCTTTAATATTACGTTCAACATCTTCCTCGTTGACTTCTTCGTGGAAGAATCCGTGTTTGCCGTGTTTATTCTTTCCGTTCTTTCCGCCTTTATCCTGACGAGAGAAGTCTTTCTTTCCAAAATCTTCGCTCTCGTTGATATTGACCTTTCCTCCAGTCTTAATACGATCGCGTTTTCCTTTTTTATGTTTTGGAGCCTCTGAATCCGAGTCGTTTCCCAAATTGATTTTATCAACAACTTGAGGACCTTTCAAAGTAGGAATTTCAGTTTTAATGAAATTATCCTCTTTTTCAGCACGCTTCTTCTCTTTGTATTCTGGAGCCGGAGCTGCTTTTTGTTGTGACTGCGAAGCGTGCATTTGAGCTTGCTGTCTTTCTCTTCGTTCTTGTTCTTTTTCCTTACGGCTTTTCTTATCTGGACGAGTTTTTTGGTTCAATCCGTCCAAATCAATTTTTTCTCCCGTAAACTTCAATTTGAACTCAGGAGTTGAATTAGGAACTTTAAAAATTTCCTCTTCTGCAGGTTTCTGTTCTGGTTTTTCCTCAATCTTAGGTACTGGTTTTTCAACAACTTCGACTTTTTGGAGTTCCACTGGTTTTGCGGTTTCCACTGGTTTTTCTACCTTTTCCACCGTAGGTTTAGCAGCCGGCATTGGTTCCGCAACCGTTTCTTTCTTGCTTGCAGGCGTTGTAGCTTTTGGTTTGGCAAGATCAACCTTTCCTACAACCTTTGGGCCTTTCAATTCCGGTTTTGCGGTTTCAATAATCACCTCCTTCTTTACTTCAGGTTCCGGCAACGACACAGTTTCTTTTGCAGCACGAGTTTGTGTCAAATCCACATTCTCTGCTTCTTTTTTCTTCGCTGCATCAGGTTGGAATTCCTGTTGAAGCAATTCATACATTTCATCCGTAATCTTTGCATTCGGATCACGGTCCACTTGGAAATTATTCTTCTCGAGGAAATCCACGATAGTGTCCAATCCCAAATTAAATTCTTTTGTTACCTTACTTAATCTTGCCATATTCTATTTAAATTGCTTTTATCTTTTGGTTGTTCAACAAAGGGTTAGTCTTCGAATTCTTCTTTCAAAATTCTCAATACATCGTCGATTGTTTCTTCTTCCAAATCGGTACGTTTCAGCAATTCTTCCTTGCTCAAACGCAATACGCTCTTAGCTGTATCGCAACCAACTTTTTGGAATTCTTTGATTACCCATTCGTCGATTTCGTCGTTGAATTCTTCCAAATCTACATCTTCTTCCTGTTCTGCATTGTCACGATAAACTTCAATATCGTAGCCTGTCAACTGGATAGCCAATTTGATGTTTGCTCCACCTTTACCGATTGCCAACGAAACTTGGTCAGGGCTCATATATACTTCGGCACGTTTTTTTGCTTCGTCAATATTGATAGAAGTGATTTTTGCTGGACTCAACGCACGTTGAATGTACAATTGTGGATTGTTGGAGAAGTTTATCACATCAATGTTTTCGTTCTTCAATTCACGAACAATTCCATGAATACGCGATCCCTTCATACCTACGCAAGCTCCTACTGGATCAATGCGGTCGTCGTATGATTCAACGGCAACTTTCGCCTTTTCTCCTGGTATGCGAACAATTTTCTTTATAGTGATAAGTCCGTCGAAAATTTCAGGAACTTCAAATTCGAACAATCTTTCCAAGAAATATGGCGATGTTCTCGAAATGATTACAAGCGGACTGCCATTTTTCATTTCAACGCGTGCGACAACACCTCTTACAGAATCTCCTTTGCGGAAGAAATCAGATGGAATTTGTTCCGATTTCGGCAAATACAATTCATTTCTTTCGTCGTCAAGGATAAGGATTTCCTTTTTCCAAACTTGGTAAACTTCGCCAGTAACGATTTCACCGATTTGGTCTTTGTATTTTTCGTAGATGTTGTTTTTCTCCAAATCCATGATTCTCGAAATCAAATTCTGACGGATAGAAAGAACTTCGCGGCGACCGAAATCTTCAATACTGATTTTATCGGTTACGTCTTCACCTATTTCGAAATCTGCATCAATTTTTTGTGCGTCTGAAAGCGAAATCTGACTCAAAGCATCTTCAAAATCATCGTCGGCAACAACTTCACGGTTATGCCAAATTTCAAAGTCACCTTTATCAACATTTATAATAATGTTGAAATTCTTTTGGATTGCTTCGTCGTCTTCGATATTGAATTTACGTTTCAACAAATTACCTAAAACTTCTTCCAAAATTTTTTGCATAGTAGGACGATTGATATTCTTATCAATCTTAAATTCTGAAAAAGCATCTGCCAAATTTTGATGTTCTACTTTCATCGCTTTACAATTGTTTTTTTGATACTAAAATTTAGATTATTTTATTTTTGAACATGATTACACATTCTGTTTTTTGTATGTCGGTGAACGGAATTTCTGTTATAAATTCCATTTCCTTCTTCTTATTTTTTGGTGGCACTTTCACCACATCTTTATGTTTCACCGTCACCGATTCGTCGGTCACGGCAAGTAATTCGCCCTGATATTTTCGTGCCGCAGTGGTCACCGTCACCAATTTTCCCACGTTCTTCAAATACTGGCGACGTACTTTAAATGGTTCTGATAGACTAACCGACGAAACGGTCAACTCAAAGTCTTCTTTATCGCGGTCGAGATTGCTTTCTATAAAATTACTCAATTCAACACATTTGTCAATGTCAACCGAAGAATCGGCGTCAACCTCCACCATAATGACATTTGCCGACGATATGGACAACGATACCAAAAACATATCGCTTCCTTCCGCAAACTTCATCACCAAAGATTCTATTTTCTCTTTTTCTATCGCCATTTTCTTACCTAGTACAAAAAAAGAGGGGACTTTATCGTCCCCTCATATCAGTTAAAATCACGATGCAAATATAACTAATTTTCATTAAAGCAAAAGAAATTGCTCGTTTTTGTTTAATTTCGGCAAAGTTTTTTAGAGTTTATCAAGAAATGAAACTACTTAATACACTTATTCTTACGTTTTTTTGGTTAGGCGCTTTCGCTACCGAATACACTATTTCGCTTGCCGTGAACGGCTTTGGTGGGCAAACCACCTATTTAACCAAGGTTGAAGGAGATTTGTCTATTCTCACCGACACACTCACCGCCGACAGATACGGCTTGTTCAAGACTACTATGACTGACGAAGACGAAACAGGGTTCTACAAATTCATTTTTCCGCAACTGAATAACGCCGAAGTGCCGTTCATATTCAACAAAGAAAATGTGATTCTTGCCACCGAGGCCATCAATCCAAACGCATACATTCAGGTGTATTCGTCGAAGGAAAACGATTTATACTATCAATTTTTGTCAAAAGATGCAGTGTTCGTCGATCAAATGGGATTGCTCGAAATGATTTACGACAACTACGTGGGCGATGATTTCCGCGAACAGGCCGAATCTGAATATATCCGTCTGTTACAACAATATTCCAGCGACATTGCCAGTCTCTACGAGCGAGGGAAGGACACCTACGCATGGAAAGTCATAAAGTCGTCGGTCACTCCAGCTCCGCCTATGTTGCTTTCACAATCCGAAAAGAATACATTTCTCAAGGCGCACTATTTCGACGATGTTGATTTCAACGACACAACCCTCATCTATTCCGACGTGTTCACTACCGCCGCCATCCATTATTTGTCGGTGTTCTCGCAACAAATCCAGCAGTCCAACAAAAACGCCATATTTATGTCGGCTGTCGATACCATTATGGCAAAGGCATCGGTAAACCAACGTACCTACGAATTCATTGTGAACTATCTGCTTGGCGGTTTTGAATCAATGAGCGCAAACGAAATCGTCACCTACATTTCGCAGAAATATCTTGCCCAAAATTCATGCAGCAATGACGAGCAGACCACATTGCACCGCAAGGCACTCAGCAATACCGAATTGGCCGTAGGGAAAATGGCTCCGCTTGACATACTTACGGCCATGAACTACCAGAAAGACATCAATTTCACTACCGAGAATGTGGTGTTGATATTCTGGGCTACTTGGTGCAGCCACTGTGTAGATGCTTTGCCTAAAATCATAGACCATTATGCTTCGCTCGACAAACCGAAATATAAATTGGTAACTATGGCACTGGATACCACTACAAACGATTGGGAGAGGTTCTTAGACCAACATCCGAAATTCGCAAAATCGCGTAATTTAATCGACACCAACGGATGGGACGGCGAGTTAGCCGAATCGTACTACATATACGCCACTCCTACCATTTATATGATGCAAGCGGGCAAAATAGTTGCTAAGCCTATCGAAGTGGATGAATTCTACAAAACTCTTTCGCGCTTGAAATGGGAATAAAACTCTACAAATATATACCTACCATCATTTGGCTTATAGGTATTTTTATTGCCAGTTTCATGTCATCGAGCAGCATCAGCCCTAAATTGTACCTATTTCCGCATCAAGATAAAATTGTGCATGGATGTATGTATTTCGGTCTTGCGTTCCTCTTTTTATGGAACAGCCGTAATTTCTTCGCTATCACGTCAAAATTCTTTATCATCACGGTAATTGCCGTGAGTGCGTTGAGTGGCGCCATTGAAATTCTACAACCTATACTCAGTTCACGCACGGCAGACTTCGCCGACTTTGTAGCCAATAGTTTAGGTGCATTGTTGGGCGGCGCCATGATATTTTTCTATCTCCGTAAAAAGAACGCCAATGCGTAGATGTATTCTGTTGATTGCGATGTTGCTTTGCTGTGTAGGATGCATCAATGCACAACAAAGTACTTTCAACGGAGGTGTGTATGGCGGTTTCACCACCAGTCAGGTCAACGGCGACGAAACCGATGGATTCCATCGTATTGGTGTAACGGGTGGAGTTTTCGTGGAGAAATCAATTTCGCAAGTCTTTAGGCCAGCGTTTGAGTTAGGATTCTCGCAAAAAGGTTCAGCAAATAAAACCCACGATTTCAAACTCACGGCTGGATATGTCGATGCGGCTATAATTTTCAAATGCTATCCAACAAAGCAGTCGGAATTTGGTATATTCGTTGGACCAATACTGTCGATAAAGGCATACGAAAATCTCACAGTGAACAAACTCACGCAAAAATCAAACAATTTCACCCGTCTCGACACACAAATTTGCGGAGGTTTGGAATATGCCATTTTCCCACAATTTAAAATCGATGCACGTTGTTCGTATTCAATCATTCAAATTGCCGACAGATATCGAAATTTCGTATTGTGGTTGTCGGGGAAATGGAACATTATATAATAACCATAGGAAACAACCGCGCCACTCTTACTACCTCTTGAGTACGTAATAAATACATACACAACACCACATAACTTATCAAAACGCTCATGACACGAATTTAGAAACAGAAAGATGAAGAAATATTGCGGTTCATTTTCCTTATGGTTTCGCAAATATATACACTTTTTGCAACACAAAAAATTGTAAAAACTTCCACATCATTGATTTTTGCAACCGTTTTTGCTCAAAATGGTATCAGTATTTACATTTATTTATGGATATTTAGTAAAAAAGGCCTATTTTTCACTAAAAAATTTTCCATAACACAATCCGAACCACGAAAAAAAGCCCTTGATTGGATAAATTACCGTCCGCTACCAAACAAATGTTGGCTTTCCGAGGGTTAAATCAGGATGGAAAAACTCTAAACTATTATGCTAAAATGTCTATATATATATCTTTAATGGTTGTTTGTATATCGACTCGTCTATTGAATCATCTATAACACATATATCTCGAAGATCTTTTTTGCGTTCTCCTATAAAATTCCATATATCATCATAGTTGTATATTTTTGATGAGTTACGATTTTGTCTAGATTCACTATACAATATGGTTATAACGTCATTATCATCTTTTTTTCCCTTAAGAATAAAACAGTAACC
>JAZRXD010000102.1:0-20470 GCA_045600045.1 Bacteroidales bacterium | reverse complement strand
ACGTGATAATTCTTTACGTTTATCGTATTGTTTATGCGCTCTGCAACCAAACTAAGACCATCGGGAGTATATACGTAGTAGTAACGATACACGTCGTTACCTGAATGCACCTCCTCGTAGGTATCGGCATAGTATCGGGTGTTGTAACCTAACATTTAAATTTATATAAACTTCCTTTCTCCAACTGCCTAAAGTTAGGCAAATGTAACAAGTTTAGTTTAACTACAGACTTTTCGATTTTGAAAGATGTGTACAATAGCATACAATAAGCTTACTTCCATCCTTGATACAGTCCAAATTTTTCAAGATATTCATTTATTTCATAAACCTCTTTTTCTAATATTCTATAAACAAATATCTTGTCTTTTTTCATATACAAAATTGTATTTTGCCCATCTAACTGTTGGCACGACAATATGCATTGCGGTCGACGACGCAAAATATATCTGAATGCTTTAGGTGCATCCAACGACACATCGATTTGGGTAATAAAAGCGAACCACTTACCATATCTCTGTTCAAAAAAGATATTTCCTTCTGGTGCGCAATATAGATACAAGTTCCCTTTGTAAAATCTATCAATCCAATAAATGTCAAAAGGAAATCTTCCTGAGCTTATTTGTATCTGATAATTTGAGGAATCTATTTGTAATCTAAGCACAAATTCTCTGCAATTTGGTTTAAGTTGAGCAAACAACAATTTTTTTAAAAATTTTCTATGCCAAAAACTGACATATTCTTCATATGCGATAGAATCTTGATTATCCAATCCCTCGTAAAAGTCCGGCATTCCAACTCGCGATACACTATCCAAATAAACAATTTCGTTATATCTGTCTTGCGGATAATATTTTTTAATGTCTTTTATGTAGCCTCGTTTATCTAATTGTTCATATTGTTGTTTTATTTCAGAAACTATAGAAGACTGTCCAAAAACACCACAAGAAAGAAATAGCAACAGTATTATTATATTTTTTTTCATCGTAAACTTCCCATTTTGGGAACATAGTAAAACTATACAAATGTAACAAGTTTAGTTTAATTACAGAGTTACGATTTTTTGGGAAGTGTACATTAAAGTGCATAATTCCGAAATTTATCGTACCTCTTGTAATATTGGAACAACAAATCTTCTTACTTTTGTCTATCAAATTCGCACAAGATGAAAATTAAGAATTTTGTATTCAATCATTTCGGAGAAAACACCTACGTTGTAGTTGACGAGGAAACTTCGTCGTGTGCGATTATAGACCCAGGTTGTTTTCGAGAAACCGAAAAACAAGAATTGCTTAAATTTCTACGAAACAACAATCTTGTTCCCGATAAAATTCTGTTCACACATTGTCATGTTGACCACACCTTTGGCGCTCATTTTTTATTGGAAACGTTCCCTCAAATAAAAACTTTTGCTCATCAAGAAGAGCAACATTTTATAGACACTGCGGTTGAACAGGCCGAAAGTTTTGGTGTGACAATAGACCAACCGCCGTCAATCGCAAGCTACGTTTTTGACGGAAAAATCATTGAAATCGGAAACATACAATTCAAAGTAATCTGCACACCGGGACATTCCTTGGGATGCGTTTGTTACTACTGCGAATCGGAGAATATTTTATTTTCCGGCGACACACTATTTGCGAGCTGCGTAGGTCGTACCGATTTATACGGAGGCAGTATGGTTTCGCTCATAAACTCAATCCAACAAAAATTACTTGTTTTGCCCGACAACACAACCGTAATGACAGGACATGGTCCAAGCACCACAATTGGCGAAGAGAAACACAATAATCCATATATACAATGAAAAGAATTCTAAGCATAGAAACCGCAACAACAGTTTGTTCCGTTGCCATTCACGAAGATGGGAAATGCGTGGCAATAAAGGAAATAAACGAACCGAATGTCCATTCAGAAAAACTTACCGTTCTTATTGAAACATTACTACAAGAGCGTAACCTTCAAATAGCTGATTTCAATGCAATTGCAATTTCAAAAGGTCCTGGTTCCTATACTGGATTGAGAATCGGAACATCGGTTGCAAAAGGACTTTGCTATGCGTGCTCACTTCCGCTTATAACTGTCGATACACTACAAGCTCTTGCTTTGTCGTGCAAAAATGCCGTAAACAACGACAATTCCGACAACATTTATATGCCGATGATTGATGCAAGAAGAATGGAAGTTTACACATCTCTTTGGGACTCAAAACTTACGAATCTACAACAAACAAACGCATTAGTTGTCACTTATGAAGCAAAGGCTTCTTTTGAACCGACAAAAAACTATTTTCTATGTGGTGACGGTAGTTCAAAATGCCGAGAAACCTTGGAAAGTGGAAATATTCACTTCGTTGACAACATCAATGCCACTGCAAAAACCATCGGTGATATTGCCTGCGAAATGTACGACAAGAAAGAATTTGCCGACGTTGCCTACTTTGAACCTTTCTATCTAAAAGAATTTCAAGCGACCACACCAAAGAAATTGTTGTAGATGACAGAAGCTTTTTTGCAGTATGTCTGGCAACATCAATTGATTTGCACGGACAAACTATATACTGTTGATAATGAACCTATAAGCATTATCAAGTTGGGTATGTTCAACACTAACTCCGGCCCCGATTTTTTGAATGCAAAAATAAAAATAGGTGAAACATTGTGGGCTGGCGACATTGAACTACATATTAAATCGAGTGACTGGAACGTTCATCAACATCATACAAACAAAGCGTACAACAGTGTGATTCTACACGTTGTTGCTTCGTACGACAAAGATGTTTTCTGCGAAAACGGACATAAAATTCCAACGTTGATACTCCCAATCCTGCCTCGCATCACCTACAATTATATGAAAATCAGCGATGTTAAAACCGGCATTCGATGCGGAAAGCATTTGAAAGATATTGATTCTTTTAGAATTTCAATGTATATCGAACGGCTTGTTGCCGAACGATTCGAAAGTAAAGCACGACACATTTTTGAGTTATATGCGGCAAACACCAACGATTGGGAAGAGACTCTTTACCAACAGCTTGCAAGAAATTTCGGATTTCAAAAGAATGGCGATGCGTTCGAGCATCTTGCAAAATCACTTCCGTTCCATATTCTCGAAAAACATCACGACTGTCTCTTTCAAATTGAAGCATTGTTATTCGGACAAGCAAACATATTTTCAACCACACCAGACGATTACGAATCAACGTTGATAAAAGAATATGGGTTTCTGCAGAAGAAATACAACCTCATTCCTATCAGTTCCACCGAATGGAAATTTGCGAGAATGCGTCCATACAATTTTCCAACAATCCGTATTGCTCAATTTGCTAAACTAATCTATTCAACCCAACATTTCGTTTCACAAATCATTGATTTACAATCAATACAACAAATATTCAATCTCACAAATGTTACAACCAATGAATATTGGGAAACGCACTATTCTTTTGGGAAAATTTCACCGAAACATAATACAACATTAGGAAAACAAGCTGTTGAAAGCATTGCCATCAACACAATTGTTCCGTTTTTGTTTGCTTACGGTAAAAGTCATTCCGACGAAAAACTCAAACAAAAAGCATACGATTTTCTTATAGAGCTTACTCCAGAAAAAAATTCAATCATTCAGCAATGGAATGATTGCGGAATGAAGACCAAAAACGCGTTGGAAACACAAGGATTGATTCAATTGTTCAATAATTACTGCGAAATGGGGAATTGCATACATTGTTCCCTCGGACACATCGTGCTAAATCGAAAAGACGTCCATTAATCCCAGCTCATTGCCCTTTTTCAAGTACAAATCCATTGATTTGCGTTTTGCATCGGACAATTCGAATTCAACACTGTGATACAAATAATTCGTTATATCAAACGGAAATGTCTGATTCGTATTTTGTATTGCTTCGTCAATATGTGTAACGCCATATTCACAAGCCGATTCAAATGCGTTTACAAAATCTTCCGACAATGGTTTATTTGCAACCCACGCCGCAAAAACAAACGGCAATCCAAATGTTCGATACCATTCAAAAGCCAAATCGTACACATATTGAAAACGCGATGCATTAACCAATGCCCTGTCTCCTATCATGACTTTTGCCGTATTGTCGTTTTGCAATTCATATCCTGCAAATCCCATTTTGAATTGCGGAGAAATATTCCAAGCATATTTTGCAAGAATCTGTACCAGAACATTTGATGTTCGTGACTGATAATCCAACGTTATTGTATCTATTTCATCAACTGGTTTGTTGGAACATAGAAGCACAGAATCAACACGTTGCGTTGCACTAATGCAATACTTCGAAATAATTTGCGCGTTTGGAATTGTTGGAATTGCGCCAACCGAAATGATTGACATATCAACTTCGTTGCAGCTCAACTTTTTTGCAACTTGAGCCGGATAACCATACGAAAATTCAGCAAGTTCCCGCAAGGACTTGTTTCTCAGTAAACCATACGTAAAAGGAATTGTATTGCTGTAATTTATTATTGCGACCCGCGTCTTCATTATTTTTTCGCTATAAGCGTCTGACCTCCGCGAACCTTTTGATTTAAATTGACAACAACTTGTAAATCTTTTGGAATAAAAATATCCACACGCGAACCGAATTTAATGAATCCCAATTCTTGATTTTGTGCGACATCCATTCCCGTTTGTGCGTATGTTACAATTCTTCGTGCAACTGCACCTGCAACCTGACGGCAAAGAATCTTTCCACAATTTGTGTCCATCATTATAGATGTTCGTTCGTTTTTAGTGGATGATTTCGGATTGAATGCAGGTAATTTCACACCATCGTGATGATCGCTTTCAAGAATTTTTCCAGATATAGGATAACGATTTACGTGAACATTAAGAGGCGACATAAAAATCGAAATCTGTTTGCAATCGCAATGAAGATAATCATTTTCAAACACATCTTCAATCACAACAATTTCGCCATCAGCTGGAGCAATCAAACCGTCGGCATTTTCCACATACACTCGTTTCGGAATACGGAAAAAGAATACGATGATTCCAAAAAACAATACCGAAACTGATAAAACACTATAGAATACAGCTGGATGAACCTGAATTTGGTGAAGATATAGATTTAGTAAACATAACACTCCAAAGACCAAAATAATGGTAGAGTATCCTTCTTTGTGAATCTTCATCTGAAAATATTTTATTAAATCATTTGCAAATATGCAAAAAATACGGGAATTGAAAAAATAATACTATCAAATCTATCAAGAAATCCTCCGTGACCTGGCAACATCTTTCCTGAATCTTTTACTCCAACGTAACGTTTAAGGCGCGATTCAACCATGTCGCCAAGGGTTGAGAATAGTACCACCAACACAGAAAGGACTACAACTCGGCCATTCAAACCAGTCAAAATTGTTTTCTCCAAAATAATTGCAATAACAACCGTGAAAATTAATCCGCCACCAAAACCTTCTATGGTTTTTTTAGGTGAAATTTTCGGACAAAGGGGATGTTTTCCTATCAACATTCCTGTGCAATAGGCAAATGTATCGTTCGACCATGTAAAAATGAACAAAGCAAAAATCATCAACGAAACGAAATCCGAACCATAACAACCCACGGTTAACGTTCCTTCTACCTTGTAAAATGCAAGCAACGTAAATGGTAAACACGTATATATAATTCCTAAAAAGGCGAATGCAATTCTATGAAACGGTGATTCGTTTTCGCGGAACAATTCTATTGCGAAAAGCAACAAAGCAAAAATTATTACTGCCGGTAACGTGGTGAATTTTGTAGTGTACAATTCCATAATCGGCAACGTATAAATACTGATTGCCAACACGTTCGACAGTATTAAATCCACTTCGAGACCTTTTATTTTGATATTCTTGTAAAACTCATTTAATGCGAACAACATTATCGCACCAAATACAAGAAAAAAAACTGGCAACGTCGTAAATAACGCAGCAATTATCACTGCAATATAAACAACTCCTGTAATACAACGAAGAACGAGACTTTTCATATTATTGTATCCAATATTATTTTACAATAAGCACATACAAATTTTTTGGTCCGTGGGCGCCCAACACCAATGTCTTTTCAATGTCGGATGTTCTACTTGGACCTGTTATGGCTGTTACCTGCGACGGAAATGTATTGCCATATTTTGCTTCTATCACATCCATACATTCTGGTAAATCGGGACGGATTTGATTTGCGTATGCCAACACAATATGCGTTTCTGCTGCAGAAACCAAACGTCTTCCTTCTATTTGAGCAGAAGAAACAAATATACTACCCGTTCTTGCGGCAAGTGCTTCACAAGTGGTAAGCGAGAATTTTGCGACACGTGCGTATTCCGGATCAGTGTTGTATGCAATGCTTTTTTCCTCAAGGATTTTAAGCAAATCAGGATTGTTGCACAACAATACTTCTTCGCCAATAATTTCCTTAACTCGTGCAAATGCAGCATCAACAGAATCAACGATTTCAGGTTTTCCTGCAACTAATTTTAATTTTTCGCAGTAAACTTCAGCCAAATCTCCTTCTGGTTGTTTGAAATAGTCTTTTGCCGACGATAATTTTTCGTAACTATATTGCGGATTAATCGTTACCGATTCCAAATCGCCAAGAATGGCTTGTCTATTTTTTTCTGACTCTGGATTATTCATTGTCTTTTTGTGTTTCTTCTACTATTTTTTGTTCTTCGGCAAACGGACGTTTTCCAAAGATTTTTTCCAAATCTTCGCTAAAAATCACTTCTCGGTCAAGCAACAATTCTGCAAGACGGACAAAGCCTTCTTGATTTTGCGTTAAAATATCGTATGCTCGTTGATATGATTTGCGAATGATTTCTTGAGCTTCGGCATCAATCAATTTTTCCATTTCGCCACCGTAAGGTTTGCCAAATGAATATTCCGACTGACCTGTAGAATCGTAGAAACTTAAATTACCAATTTTGTCGCTCATACCATAATATTGCACCATAGCATACGCTTGTTTCGTAACTTTTTCCAAATCGTTCAAAGCTCCGGTAGAAATTTTTCCGAACGTGATTTGTTCAGCAACACGGCCGCCAAGCGTAGCACACAATTCATCAAGGATTTGCTCTTTTGTAACGATTTGTCGTTCTTCAGGCAAATACCACGCTGCGCCAAGAGCTCGTCCACGAGGAATAATTGTTACTTTGATTAGCGGATGTGCATATTCCAAAAACCAACTTAACGTTGCATGGCCTGCTTCGTGGAACGCAATCGTCCGTTTTTCCGACTGCGACATTATTTTGTTACGTTTTTCCAATCCGCCGACAATTCTATCAATTGCGTCAAGAAAATCTTGCTTTTCAACCTGTTTTTTGTCGCGACGGGCTGCAATCAAAGCGGCTTCGTTGCAAACATTTGCAATGTCGGCACCCGAAAAACCCGGCGTTTGTTTTGCCAAAAACGATGATTTTATATCAGCCGCCAATTTTAATGGTCGAAGATGAACGTCAAAAATAGCCTCACGTTCTGGCAATTCCGGCAATTCAACATTTATCTGACGGTCAAAACGGCCGGCGCGCAACAATGCTTTGTCAAGAATTTCAGCACGGTTTGTTGCTGCAAGCACTATCACACCCGAATCGGTGCCAAAACCATCCATTTCCGTCAATAATTGGTTCAATGTGCTTTCGCGTTCGTCGTTTGTGTTGAAACCATTTTTGCCACGGGCACGACCAATTGCATCAATTTCATCGATGAAAATAATACAAGGTGCTTTCGCTTTCGCTTCTTTGAACAAATCGCGGACACGGGCTGCACCAACGCCAACAAACATTTCTACGAAATCGGAACCTGCAAGCGAGAAGAATGGTACGCCAGCTTCGCCAGCAACTGCTTTGGCCAACAATGTTTTTCCAGTTCCCGGAGGACCTACCAACAATGCTCCTTTTGGAATTTTACCACCAAGTTCGGTGTATTTCTTTGGATTTTTAAGGAAGTCAACAATTTCGCGAATTTCAACTTTCGCTTCTTCCAAACCTGCCACATCTTTAAATGTGGTTTTCACTTTGTCTTCGTTTTCAAATAGTTTTGCACGTGATTTCCCAATGTTGAAAATTCCACTGCCCATTCCGCCGCCACCGCCGGAACCTCCGCCGTTCATTTTCTTCATAAAGAACATCCAAACAGCAACCAACAAAACCAATGGAAGAATCCAACCAATGATTTCTCCTACATAATTGTGTTTTGTTTGATATTCAATATTGACATTGGTGTTTTCCAACTTTTTTTCGAACGATTCTATAGAACCGATTGTCATCGTGTAGTCGGGAGCAACATTTCCATGCCCTGTGTTACTTGCTGTTAGATAAACATCGACATATTCTCGGTTTACAACAACAACTTTTTCGATTTCGCCATTTTTCAAACGGGTGTCAAATTCCGTCGAGGATATTTTTTTTGCGCCACCGCTAAAATCCATAAAACTGATGATAGCGAAAGCAGCCAAAATCACAAGGTAAATCCACGTGTTGCTTCCTCCATTTTTCTTATTTTTAGGAGACTTAAAATTTTTAAAATCCGGACGCCCAAACGGTGGTTGTTGCTGGTGTTGTTCGTCGTTCTTTTGACTCTCTTTTTGAGTTTTCGTATCTTTATTTTCTTCTGCCATATTATTCTACTTCGTTTGGATATTCTTTTTTGGTGCAGTCAGCCCATAATTCTTCTAATTTGTAATACTCACGGATTTGACGTTGGAACACATGCACAATCACATCGCCGTAATCAAGGAAAATCCATTCGGCATTTTCTTGGCCTGCACTTCCCCACACCTTTTCTCCTGTTTTCTTACGCACATAATCTTCTATCTCATCGGCAATTGCATCAACTTGCGTATTGGAATCGCCTTCGCAAATCACAAAAAAACGGCAGATTGCGTTGTCAATCTTTTTGAAATCAAGGGAAACGATATTTTTTCCTTTTTTTTCTTGAATTGCTTCAACAATAGCCTTAACCAATTGTGTTGCCGTAACTTTTGCCATTCTACGTTTCTATAAAATTTTCTACGCAAATATAAGTAAAAATGAATGACAAAAATAGTTTGTTGATACAATAAGATAAAGTGGCTCCTGAAATGAAACGAACGAAGACCGACAATGGAAATCCGGTCGTTTTTTACCGTTACATATTAAAAATCTTTATACAGCAAATATTTTGTTCGTATAGCCTTGAATGCGTCCAAGTCGGCTTGCCATGATTCCCGGATTTTTTCTTCGGAAATTCCGAGTTCTAGCGAGCGTTGCAAATCCGGCGAGCCTGCCAAATTGATGAAAAATCTATTAAAGAACGGTGTTTGTCCTCCATATTGCGCATAAGCGTATTTCCAAATTGAAATATCGAGCGAATGAATATTTTCTACGGGATATTTACGGTAATCTTTTCCGTAGCATTTTTTATATTCATACAACGGATTCGATGCTCCTGACCTACTTTCCGGCTTAAATACAAACGACGAGTCTTTGAATTGCGGATGACCAATTACCTGAAACGGAAAATCCGTTCCTCTTCCCACACTCAATGCTGTTCCCTCGAACAAGCACAATGTTGGATACAAATATACGGCCTGCATATTCGGCAAATTCGGCGATGGTGGAATAGGCAACTTGTATTTTACCGAATGGTCGTAACCTTGGCATGGTACAACGTGTAATTTACATTGAACATTGTTTGCCAACCATCTTTCGCCATTTATCATTTGTGCATATTCGGCTATCGTCATTCCGTGTACAATCGGCACTTGGTGCATTCCCACAAACGATGTGTAACCGGCTTTCAACACTGGTCCGTCAACATAAAATCCGTTAGGATTCGGACGATCGAGCACCATACATTCCACATTGTTTTCGGCACAGGCTTCCATCACATAGTGCATAGTGGAAATATATGTATAGAAACGGACACCAACGTCTTGAATATCAAACACAACGATATTTATTCCCTGTAAATCTTCGGGAGTTGGCTTTTTATGTTTTCCATACAACGAAACCAATGGCAAACCGGTAATCTTGTCAACACCGTTTTCCACCGTTGCTCCAGCATCGGCTGTACCTCTAAATCCATGCTCCGGCGTAAATATTTTAGTTATGGTTATGCCGCTTTTTAAAAGCGTATCGACCAAATGCACATTTCCGAACATTGAGGTTTGATTGGCGACAACTGCAACTTTTTTTCCTTGTAACAAGGGCAGATATTCGCCTGTCCGTTCCGCTCCAACCAACAATTTTACCACTTCAGGTTCTTTCTGTTCCACAACCTGCGACTCTTGAATTTTGTTTTGTGAATGATAGCCGAACGCACAGAATGCAACCATTGCGGCACATAACACAGTGATTATAATTTTTACGTATTTCATATCAAACTATTTCGTTACTTTTGCCATATAAATTTTCCGTTGTGAATACCGAACTATACATAGCGAAACAAATTTTGCCGCATAAAGATACGGCAAATATTTCAAAGCCTATTGTAAATATTGCAATTATTGCCATAGCATTGGGTTTGGCTGTGATGATTGTTGCCGTATCGGTTATTTCGGGATTCAAATCAACTATTTCGGAACAAATTTTCGGTTTCAATTCGCATCTCGAAATTGTCAATTTCGATTCGAACAACAGTTTTGAATCGGTGCCGATAACAACCGATTCACTCCTCTTCTCGCAGTTGCAAAACGAAGAAAATGTTGTGCATGTACAGCTGTACGCTACGAAACCTGGCCTTATCAGGGTGAACAACACTGCTCGTGGTATTGTTGTGAAAGGCATCGACAACACCTACAACTGGGACTTCATTGGAAAACATTTGATTGATGGCGAAAAAATCTCGTTCCCAACCGACACCTCAACCGACAATGTTGTTATTTCCAATACGTTGGCAAAATTGCTTAAACTGTCGGTTGGCGATAAATTCACCACATCGTTTGTGCCGAACGATGCGAACAAAAAAGTCCGTAAGCGTAGTTTCATCGTTCATGGTATCTACGAGACGCACCTCAACGAAATCGACGACCATTTCATTTTGGCCGACCTCCGCCACATTCAGGATTTAAATAATTGGACCAACGACCAATGCACTGGCTACGAAGTTTTTTTGAAAGATTACAAAGATTTGGATTTTCAAAAAGAGACTATCCAAGGTATTGTCGGTTTCGATATTTCGCCCGATGTTCAGAAACTGCGTGTTGATTCACTGAAGGACAAAACGCCGCAGATATTCGACTGGCTTTCGTTACTCGATATGAATGCGTGGCTCATTATTGGTTTGATGGTGTTGGTTGCCGGCATGAACATGATTACCGGTTTGCTCGTCATCATTCTAGAAAAGACACAAATGATTGGCATCCTCAAGGCACTTGGCGCCAAAAACGTCAGTATCAGAAAAATATTTGTGTATGTGGGCAGTCTGCTGATTGGCAAAGGTTTGTTGTGGGGAAACATTGTGGGAATCGGTCTGTGCTTGTTCCAATTCTTTTTTCATCCGTTCACACTCAATCCCGAAGTGTATTTTATGTCGTACGTGCCAATTAAATTGTCGGTTCTGTATATTGTGATGCTCAACGTGGGCACTTTCATTCTAACATCGGCCATGCTGATTTTGCCGTCGGTTCTCATCACAAAAATTTCCCCATCCGAAGCAATACGATTTGATTAATGCAATTCCAAAATCTTAACCCACAACAGTGTGCATTGTGAATTATGCATTATGCATTGTGAATTATGCATTATAAGTTGTATTTTTGCAAAAATTCTTACGAAATGGAAATTTACAACAACGGTCTTCCTACCAAGTCCGAGGGCAGCTATCAAAAGATTGAATCTTTCGATGACGAAAAGACTCTTCGATTGGCCGAATTATATAAAGAAGCGTTGACTTTGCTTGGCGAAGATGCGAACCGCGAAGGTTTACTGAAAACACCTTTACGTGTGGCAAAAGCCATGCAATTTCTTACTCAAGGATACAACTGCGACCCAAAAGAAATTCTTCGCTCGGCAATGTTCAAGGAAGAATATCAACAAATGGTTTTAGTAAAGGACATAGAAATATACTCAATGTGCGAACATCACATGCTTCCGTTCATAGGAAAGGCACATGTGGCATATATTCCAAACGGATACATAACAGGTTTGAGCAAAATCGCACGCGTGGTTGAAGTTTACGCCCGCCGTCTGCAGGTTCAGGAACGATTGACCGTGCAAATCCGCGACTGCATCCAAGAAACGCTAAATCCACTTGGGGTTGCCGTAATCATCGAAGCACAACATTTATGTATGCAAATGCGTGGCGTACAAAAACAAAATTCAACAACAACTACTTCGGCTTTCACCGGAGCATTCAATAGAAAAGAGACAAGAGAGGAATTCGTCCACCTTGTCAATGCAAAACTTCATTAATAACCGACAAATATCTAAACTATGAAAGCATACGTTTTTCCAGGTCAGGGAGCACAATTCACAGGAATGGGCAAGGATTTGTACGAAACAGTTCCTGTTGCCAAACAATTGTTTGAACAAGCAAACGACATTTTAGGGTTCCGTATAACCGACATTATGTTCGAAGGAACTGCCGACGATTTAAAGCAGACGAAAGTCACTCAACCTGCGGTATTTCTTCACTCCGTGATATTGGCAAAGGCACTTGGCGACTCGTTCCAACCTGAAGGTGTTGCCGGCCACTCGCTTGGCGAATTTTCAGCATTGGTTGCTTCGGGTGCGTTGTCGTTCGAAGACGGACTTGTGTTGGTTTCCAAACGTGCCATGGCTATGCAGAAAGCCTGCGAGCAAAATCCTTCGACTATGGCTGCAATCCTTAAACTCGACGATGCAGTAATCGAGGAAGTGTGTGCTTCAATAAAAGGAATAGTTGTTCCTGCAAACTACAACTGCACCGGTCAGTTAGTAATTTCGGGCACAAACGAGGCAATTGACGAAGCGTGTGCAATTCTTCTTGAAAAAGGTGCAAAACGTGCGTTGAAACTGCAGGTTGGCGGTGCGTTCCACTCGCCACTTATGGAACCTGCACGCAAGGAATTGGAAGCTGCCATTGCGGCTACTTCGTTCAACGTTCCTCAATGTCCAATCTACCAAGATGTTGACGCAAAACCATATACAAACCCGGAACAAATAAAGGCTAATCTTATTTCGCAGTTGACTTCGCCTGTTCGCTGGTCGCAGATTGTGAAGAATATGGTTGCCGATGGTTTCAACCAATTTGTTGAAGTTGGTCCAGGGACGGTATTGCAAGGTTTGATTAAGAAAACCGTTGCTGATGTTGAAGCTGTAAGCGCCACACTATAATGAGAGCTGTTGTTCAACGAGTTTCACACGCTTCGTGTACTATCGACGGGAAACTCAAATCGGAGATACAGAAAGGTTTTTTAGTGCTTCTTGGCATTGAAGATGCCGACACCGACGAAGATATTGTCTGGCTTTCGGGTAAAATTGCCCGTATGCGTGTTTTCGAAGACGAGAACGAGATGATGAACCTTTCGCTCGACGATGTGCAGGGCGACATTCTTCTGGTAAGCCAGTTCACGCTGTTTGCAAGTACCAAGAAAGGCAACCGCCCTTCGTTTATCCGTGCCGCCCGTCCCGACAAAGCCATACCAATGTATGAGTCTTTCATAAAGCAGTTGCAATCCGAAATTCAGGGGAAAGTTGTCACCGGCGAATTTGGTGCCGATATGAAGATAGACCTTCTCAACGACGGTCCAGTCACCATTGTAATTGATACAAAGAACAAAGAATAGAGTTTACTTATATTGAAGGGGTGATGAATACACGCCATTCACCTGTATTTTCATTCTTTTCTATATAATTCTTCTCTTTCAGAAGTTTTAACTGCTTGGTAACGGCAGATTTGTTTATACCAGTTTCATCCATCAAGTCTTGAATGGAAACAAAAGAATTACGACGGAACAGCTGTAGAATCTTGCTTGTAGTTTCAGAACGAAAATTGATGCGCTCACCATCAAACCACCAAATATTCTCACCTCTTTCTGTCAGGAAGCGTATGTTAAACTCTATTTCTTCCTTCATAAGATTTTGAAAATATTTCAAGAAATCGGTTATATCTTCAATTTTTGCATTTGCCCCATCCGAAGGAATACTGCCAACCTTCAAATCAGTCTTGTGCAACGCTTCGAGATAATCCTGCTTCTTTCTGCTACGCACGACAATCATCGGATATCCATGACGTGACAAGATGAAGTTCACCATCAATCTTGCTATTCGCCCGTTGCCATCTTCAAACGGGTGTATCCTAATGTAACGATAGTGGAACAATGCAGCCAACTCCACAGGCGAAAGCGTACCTCGTTTTTCTTCCTCGTTATACCAATTCACAAGGTCTGTCATCAATGCAGGTGTTTCTTCTGGCAAAGCATACTCAAAACGGTCTCCATAGCGTGTGATAACGGAGTTCGGACGAGTCTTATATTGCCCCGCATGAATAACATAACTCGTTGTCATGCCACCAGGCAAATTCTTATACACCGTATTGTCTTCTCGTAGCAAAGTTTTGTGAAGAGTACGAATGAATGTCTGGCTTAAAGGCATTTCCTTCAGGCGGGCCTCTTCCTTCATCATTTTAAGTCCCACATCACTGGCTTTCATTTCTATTACATCATCAACTCTGGCTTCACCTATAACCTTTCCAAACAACAGGAGTATTTCCGTTTGTCCGTATGTCAATGTATTGCCTTCTATATGATTGCTGTTATAATTGAAGTCAATAGCAAAACGTCTGCTTAGCATCTCGTGGTCTCTAGCAGAGAGTGGTTGCATGGATTGCCATACACCAAGTACGTCCGATAACGTTGAATACTTCATAGCCTTTTGAATTTCTGTTTAATAAAACAAATGAGCATTCAAATATACTATTTTTTGCAAAAAGGTAGACTTAGACCACCTTTTTATGGAAAATTATTGTTTTTAGTGTGTTTTTTTATTTTAAAAGTAGACCCATTCCACTTTTTGAGAGTTTAAAATTACAAAAACTTGAATAACATTGTTTGAACTTCTTCTTTCCTTGTTTTATAGGAGGGACAGCATTAGAGAAACGGACAAAAATTATTTCTTACATAATTCGCTTAAACTCATCATCTTGCCATATACCGAATCAGTATATTCCACATTGGTTTCGTTGATTCGCTTGTATTCGCCTAAAGTAAAATAGAGGCGAAACGATTCATTTGCATTTCCATTTTTATGGTCTTGCTTTATTCCTGTTATTTTATAATAACCAAATACTTTATTACCAATTGCTGGAGCAAAATAGCGGAGTTGTAAAATATTTATATCCGAAGAAATGGATGTTCCTGTATGATATTCTTTGGCAATACCCTTCAGCAAATCATCTTTTTCTTTTGATTCGTTTTTCACTATCCCGACAAAGACGTTCTTTTCTTCCACGTTGTTGGCTAATGTACCTTTATACGTTCTCTCGTTAGCACTAATGTATTTCCCTGATAATGCATCTCCCCTTAGTTGAACAACTTCCTCTGTGCCATCAAAATACTCTCTCAATGATGCTTTTATGCCATCATTGCCATTCATCTCTTTTTGCAATCTTTCTTTAGACGATTCAAGTGTTTTTTTCAAAAGTTTATCGTTTGTAAATGCATCTTCCTTCAGCAATGCCAATATCAAACAGTCGCTGTCGGACTTTGGCCGGAATAGTTTGCCATTGAGTTGGTGGAAGTTGTCTTTCACAAATTGATAGCAATTTTGGTCAATCTTTGGGGTCAACACATAGAATTCATAAAGTTCATCCAAAGTCTCTTGTATCTTCGTCCGGAATTCAGTGCGCACTTTTGTTTTCCATGCGCTTTGCGTGCTTTTGTTGTTGCGTCCATAGAGCGATACAACAAATAGGAAATTCACATCATAATGACAAAGCAAAAGCGTATCGCGGTCAAATAGTCGGTTTTCAAACTGACGGCTGAAATCGATTTGACCCTGTGCTTTGATGTCATCATTTTTAAAGTTGAACTTATTTTCATTATTTGGGATTAGCGCGCTGATAAAGAAGTTCGGTATCACATTGTAGCCTTCGGTCAATTCATCAGGACGAAGCTGAATTTCGCCATTGTTGTCGTCATCTTTTAGAAACAGGTCCAAATTCCACTGAATAAGGTTTCGAGCGTATGTGAATTGCTTCGGAATGGATGTTCCGTGCAATGCCGTGTAACTCTCCGTTTTTCCCTCATCGGTTGCACGTTCGCTGCGTTTATAATACTTGCTGTCGGCAATGTAATAAGTCTGCAATCCATTGGCTTGCGCCAATAGGCTTGGACCTTTGTACAAGTGGTCAATATTCTTTCCGTCGGCTTGGTTCTTCGCGTTTTTGTCAAAAACCTTATCGCCAAGCAAATCGTCAATTACACGTTCGAACACGATTTGAAAATCATCGACCAACATAAAGTCTTGACGAGCCATATTGATGGCGATGTTGTGCGTGACATCAAAAAACGCATAACAGAGGTTCCAAAGGCGCAGATCCTTGTCGGAAAAATACTTGTATTTGATTGCTTTCAAGCGACGGGCACCCTTCCCTTTGCGGTAGGCTTCGAATTTTGCGCCTTCGATAAGCGGATAGTTCAAATCCGTATTGAACCTAAATCCATAGGTTTTATGGATGTATTTGAGAATTGAAAAATAGATGATGAGCAGCTCTTCGTCAAAGTTGATTTCTTTTTTCTTGTTCACAGGATTGAGATAAACGGGCACTCCATCTTGGATGACCGCTTGGCTTTTAGATATGGTCTTTGTCCATTGTATCTTGTTATTGCCCGAATGCTGGTTGCGTGCTATAAACGAAAAATAGTTCTGATTCTCCTTGTTGAAATCGCGCAGGGCAATGATGATGTCGAACAAGGTGTGAAACTTGCTTTTCTTGCCTCCGCTGTTGGTGTTGTATTGCTCAGTTTTCAGAATCTGACTATCGGGATAATTGGTGTGATACACTGCGATGGTGCGATATATCCAAATGGCAAGTTCCGACAAAAACTTCTTGATTTCATCGGTCTTTTCTTTTCCATTGTCCTGCTTATCTGCATCAACCAACTTTTCAAAATCAATCAGTTTCTCTGGCGAAAAACCGAAAACCGTTTCGTCCTCGCCATCATTTTCCCTTCCGGTAAGCACAACTTTGGGCAGACAAAACACTAGGTCATTGCACGATTTGCTGTAGAAGTATCCCACATACGATACCGACACTGAGTTGTTGCTCTCCAGCTCAATGTCGTTCACCAAGCCTTGCAATGTGTTATATTCCAAACTGCCTGGCTTGTGGTTTTTATATGGATATCCTTCAATTAGGAGTTTCATTTCAACGCACCTTCTATTATTGGTTGTAATCGCTCAAGCAATATTTTCATTGTTTCATAGATCCATTTCGCATCATTATCCAACGATTCGTCTGTAAATTTTATGTCTGGATTTTTTAACACCCATCCTCTATTTATAGATTCAATTGAAGTCGGGTCTTTTTCCAATGTTCTCAAAGTCACATTCCCATTCTTAAACGTTTTGAAAACACCTTCTGTAGAATCGGCTATTTTATCTCTTAAATTCTTTGATTTCTCTGGGTCTGTTTTGTCCGTGGTCATCCAAAGAAGTACCTCTCCATATGGATTATTTTGTGCCTTATTCAATCTTGCTGAAATATAGCAAATAGTAGCTGGAATATCTTTAATTTTATAATCTATTGAATTTTTACCAGACCCTTGTTTTTCGTATCCCTTAGCATTAAGTTCTGAGTCTACTTTTCCAAATATATTTGCATATTCGGGATAGGTATAGTCAACTTTACCTGTTCCGTCACCTTTTTTTGTCGGCATCGGAGTTTCATCGCAATCTTCTCTCATTTTTGGCAGATGCTCAATCACTTTTGAATCTTTGTCGTTTTTGAGATAATCTATTGGCACGACAGGAGTGCTGTCTTTGCCCATTGCAAAGAGCTGATTGATGAAATAATGAACCATTTCATCTGTATTATCTACAAAGTGACGGAAATATATGTTTCCTGAACGAGTGATATTGGCGACATCATCATCTTTTTCTCCGTATTGGAACACTTTGCTATCCTCATCTTTGAACACATCGTTCCATAAATAGAAAATCACTTTGTTTACAAAGATTTTGGCATCAATTACGCCAGATTCATTTGCCTTACAGAAGAAATAACCCAATTGTTTGTCTTCGGAATGGTTGGTTTCTTCAATCTGATAGTTGATGGCCACAAGAAATTCCCACCAATAGCACCAATAGGTTTTGCCATCGTGCTCAACTTTAATAACCCAGTTCTTTTCTGGTTCTTTTTCAGCTCGCTCAATAGGCACATACTTCCAGTCCCATCTTCTCTTGAAGGCAGAGTCGATAGGAAACAAGCTCTGGTCCGATGTGTTCATTGTAGCCCAGATGTAGAGGTTGGGAGGGAGACAAAGCTTGCCATCTTTGATACCTTCTTTGTTTGTCAGCCATTGGGTTCCGTCTCTTTTTATGCCATTCTCCAAGAATGCCTTTAAGTCTTCGTCGGCATCAATTGGATAGGTAGAGAATCCACATCTTGCACCTTCCATTTCGCGGTCTAAGAGTTGAAAGATATCTCCGAATATTTGGGCACAGTTACCTCTGTTGATTTCCTCAATAATCAAGAAAATAGGTTCTGCATTTTCCAATTCATCGTATTTGTTCCAAGCCTCGCAATAGGCTTTGGTGAAGACTTGAGGAACAAACTGATATGAAATTTGTTCCATGCTGTCAGTGCCACCCGTTAAAGGTTTCACTTCTTTTTCATCTTGCCCAATGACCACGGTTTTCTTCACCGATCTCATTGTCGGCTTGTAACAACCCACAAAAGTGCTATAGTCGCTATCCGGATGGAAAGTCGTGCGGAAATGGATCTTCCCTTTGTCTTCCACATCACGTTTGATGGTATTGCTTTTCCCTGTGCCAGGCGCGCCGTAGAAGATTTGCTGGAGAGGAAGATTGAGATTAAGCCTTCGGATTGTTCTATCTTCCTCTAGAGGTGGAAATTCATAAATACCATCACTCAAATTTTTCCATGCATTAATTCCCGCCGAAAAATAAGCGTTACTTCCTGAATTAAAACCACCATCTAACAGAAGTTGTTCATAATCACCCTTGTAAAAATTCCGTATAGCCTCACCGTGTGTAAAGCCAAAATACATTAAAAAATCATTCTTAGTAATTCGTTTTGCACAATAATCATCAAAGCCTTTTCTACAGGCATCTATTAATTCTTGTTTAGTTTCAATTGTTTCTTTAAATGGTATCATTTTAATTTATTGTTAAACATGTGTTTGGCAAATAATTTTACACACTCAACATTTACTGCATTTCCCAATTGCTTGTATGCTTGTTGCTGCTTGATATCGGGTTGAAAGTCATCTGGAAAACTCTGAAGTCTCGCACACTCCCTTGGTGTCAAAAAACGTTTCCTTGAGCCAATAATCGAAGTCTGTACAATTGCAACGAGAGCAGGAAAGTAAGTATTCACCTTTACTCGAATACCAGAAGGCCGCAATTGAAATATTTGTTTCCAAATGTCTGGATGCTTAGTTTGCCCAGCCTGCCATTCTAATTTTGCCTTGGCTCCAAAAAACAAAGGATTCTGATGCGCTCTCTCAAGCCATTCGTCAATAAACTCACGGTTATTTAAATAAAGTTCATTATTCTTGAGAATAAAATTCTTCTTCCAAGCAGGATATTGCATCAAATTTTCAGTAGGGTCGAGTTCACACAATCTATCAGACCACACGGGAAAACCTGGCAACCTTTTTACGTTGATCTTCTTAATAAATTCATTCCATAAGTCAATAAGATTTTCCATTTCTGAGGAGATGCGATATTCGTTGATATTTGGAATGTCTTTATCATCCAGTAAAACATCATCAATAGAGCATAGTGGTAATTTCTTTTTATCAAAAATAAATGGTAGAACACTTCCGACATCCTTGCGAACACACATGATATACACTCTCTCCCTGTGTTGAGGAATACCGACATAGTGAGGACTAAAGATTACAGGTTCGTGAAGAAGATTGTATCCAAGTTCTTCTAATTTGTTGTGAATAACCCTCCAAGTATTTCCGTGATCATGACTGGCAAGATTGCGTACGTTTTCAAGGAGTGCATACTTTGGCTTATGATATTCAAGGATACGACAAATATCAAAGAAGAGTGTACCCTTTGTTTCATCCTCAAAACCGAGTCTTTTACCAGCTTTTGAGAATGCCTGGCAAGGGAAACCTCCACACAAAACATCATGAGCGGGGATGTCCTCAGCCTCAATCCTAGTAATATCTCCAGCTGGTTTTATGCCATAGTTTGCTTCATAAGTCTTTCGACAATCTTCATCTATATCACTAGCAAATACGCATTTGCCACCAAGTGATGTCATTGCCTGATGGAATCCGCCTATGCCACAGAATAAAT
>JAZRXD010000101.1:0-4028 GCA_045600045.1 Bacteroidales bacterium | reverse complement strand
ATAGGTTTGGATAAACATCGCGTTTGTTGTACACGCCATAGATGTTTGGCAAACACGCAGAAAAGACGGTGATAGAGCCAAGAATGAGCAAGTCGGCATCTTCGTCGGACTTGGCTTTGCCTACAATTTGAGAAAGCAGATACGGAAGATTGTCCTTGATGAGGTTGGAGAACGTTGGCATCGGTTCTTCTTTGCAAATCGTTAGAGGGGAAAATATTGGAGATTTTGGAGATATTGAAGATTTGGGCATCTCTTTTTTCGGTAAATCTCCAAAATTGTCAATAATTCCAATAAAGTCAGTTAGCAATTTTGGCGTTTTTGACAGAAGAATGTTGATTCCTGCCTTTTTAGCGAGATAGAAAAGCGTTTTGATGGTGATTCCGTCTCTATTTGAGGAAAGACAGCGAGAATACTGCTCGTTGGTTTCCTTTTCGGTGTAATTGTGATAGAAACGGCTTAATCGTTGAAAGAACGGCCGGCCGTTCTCGCCAAGTGCGTCAACCAAAGCAAATCCAAGTTGCAGCCATTCGTTGTAAGTCGGCGCAATATCGACGGCTGCCTGTTCTATACGAGAGGTAAGTTCTTCAATGGCGTTGGGAATATCGTCGTTCTTCCATTGTTGAGGGTAGAAAGGTCTTTTCATGGTTCTAACAAATGCGGATTGATAAAAACGGATTGGTCGTGTGGTAGGTAGCATGCTCGTGACACATCTTTCCCAGATGTGTCGATTTGTATTCGGTAGGTTTGCCGAATGTATTTTTCTACTGCTTGAAAGTAATCCAGATGGCTTGCGTAGAAAGCGGATTTCGTGTCGCGAACTTCGATGGGGATAACCCATTTCAGGCCGTTGCCGGAAGGACTATGAAAGAGTAGCATTGTTTCAAAGTATTCGTCTTGCAACAACTTGTATCGGAGTAGTTCAACGGACATTGCGTTTTGTTCGTTCCGTGCCGTATCACATTCATACGAATACAGCCCATCAAAGTCAATGCAGAGAAGATTTGAGTGTTCGACAAGGTGTTTGTCTTTACGTTCGGAGAAAACGCCTGAGAAAGTACAATAATCGAAATTGTAACACTTGAATTTCTGTGCCTGTTTCTTGTCGGTGATTTTACGCAAACTTTGGGTGTTCTGCGCAGCAGAATCACCCTTGATGTAATTGTAAATGTCAACAAGAGTGACTTCGGAATACGGATGGGTGTTGTTGATTGGAGATTTGAAAAAAGAGAATCTACTTTCTTCCATGTGGTTTTTGAAAATTTGAGTTTAATACATCTTCAATGTCCTGTCGTTTGTAATAGATTTTATTACCAAGTTTTGTATAAGGAATCACGCCACGAGTGCGTAATTCCTGTAGTGTCCGCAATGAAATATGAAGTTGCGTTGTTACATCCTGATTGTCAATCCAATTATCGGATAACTTAGTTGTTTTAGCGAAAGGACAAACAAAGGGTTGATTGTCCATTGAACTATAGTTTTAAAGGGTGTTTTTTTATATAATCGTTAGCATCGAATTGGATTTCCGAGAAAGATTTCTTTTTATCATCAAGAAGCCATTGTTCTACTTCGGATTTTAGAAAACGAATACGTCTGTTCTTTTTATAATATGGAATTTCTTTTTGTGCAATCCAATTGTATATGGTTTGTTTCGTAGGATGTTCAGGCAAGTATTTGCATAAATCATCTACAGTGAGCCAAGATTCAGAAAATTCTTTGGCGGTTTGAGTAGACTCTTGTTGAAGACTAAGGTTTGTAACCATTGTTTTAAGTTCAAGAATTTGTGAACGCATTTCATACATAAGTTGAGGAATTGCGTCAAAACTAAATTTTGTTTCTGTCATGTCTAATTATTTTAGATTATAATTGCGGACAAGACTATGTGGTATAGTTTTATCCTAAAACGGGTGCAAAAATGCTTTGTTTTTTTTTAATATGCAAATGTTAAAATCCTTACAAAGCCCACAGAATGTACAATCTATAGTTTTTTGAATAAATAATCATAAACTATTCTAAATAACAATAAAAAATTTCTGTAATTTTTTTTTGAAATTTTTATTATCACAAATTAAGTGTAATAGAATTTGCGGCTTTTTCTTTTTTCTGGTCAACAATGTGTGTGTAAATTTGCGTTGTGGTAATATCTCTATGACCTAACATTTTACTGATGGTATATAAATCAGTTCCGTTGGCAAGTTGTAGTGTTGCAAATGTGTGTCGAAAACAATGAAATGTGATGTTTCTTGTAATACCAGCATCTTTTAACCAGTTTTTTATACATTCGCTAGCATGTCCAGCCGTAGAAAGACCAGGAAAAACTAACTCATAGTCCTTTTTTCGTTCACCACAAATACTTCGAGCTTGTATGGAAATAGGCATATACTCAATTCCTTTTGTTTTCTTTTGTTCAAAGTGGAGTTGGACATTATCATTAGATTCAACAATTTCTTTCCACATTAGTTTATAAAGGTCGCAGTGTCTTAGTCCTGTTAAAGCAGAAAACAACGCTGCACGTTTTGTGTCTTCAGACTTACAAGGTGTATGGGCAAGTTTGTTTAGTTCATCTATTGTTAGGTATTCACGTCTTGTTTCTGGTTTTTTAAATCCATCGACAAAAGCGACAATGTTGGTTGTGAAATATCCGTTGTCGAAAGCTTGGCTTAATGCGGATTTGAATAAAGAAAAATAAGTTGATTTTGTGTTGTCTGACATTTTTTTTGTGTGTCCGTATTGGTCTTTGCTCGCTTCTTGTGTTTCAAGATAGAAACGGAAATCTTTTATTAATTCAACATTTATGTCTTTACAGGGAATAGAGTCTCTCTTTATAAAATCTATGAATATTTCTAAACTTCTTTTCCAATGGAAGGCAGAAGTTTCGGAGTTTGAAATACTTTTTCTTTTGATGATTTCTCGAAAGAAGTCAATGAAGTCAGTTTCTAATTTTTGATTTTGTTCACGTTGTCTAATGTCGGCATCGCTATACAAATCTTGATTGTCATATTCGTGTTGACGAATGTTTTTTATACCATCTGCATAGATACAGGCTTGTTGATCTTTTTCGTATTTACATTGTATTATACCAGATGAGTCTCTTTTGGGTTGAAATGACTTTTTGCCGTTTGAATCGGTTCTTGCAATGTTCTTTTTGTCCCAAATAGGAGAGGTGATGGTTCGTTTTAAATATTCACGGACCCGAATCATTTTATGTTTTTGTATGTCGTACACTGGATATGCTTCAATATAAAGATACCATTCGTCTTTGAAATCGTTTTTTCTAAGTTTTACAGAAACTTTCGTCTTGGTGAATTGCTTTTTCATGGTGTGTGTTTAATTTAATTTGTTGGTTGGATTGAATATTTTGTCGATTTCTATACGAGGTACAAATACATGAAATCCTCTTTTACAAGTTGGGATACTATTGCTGTCAACTGCTTTTTTAACAACTTTGAAATCGAATTTGTATTTACCGCAAACTTCTTGCATAGTATAACAATCTCTTTCGTCAAAGAAATATGCTTTAGGCGTGTTCAGTTCTGTTTTGTCCTCTGCTAATGATAGTTGTTCAATAGGGGAAACCTTTTTTTCTAATTCAGTTCGGCAAATGCGAATGATTTTTCCAGAAGTTAATACCTTAATTTTACCAAGTCTTATTTGGCGGTATAATGCAGTTCGGGATATATTATAGAGTTTACATACTTCACTTACAGTAAAGAATTCTTTCTCTTTAAATTCTTTTGCTAATTTCTGTTGGTGGAGTTGCTCTTGTTCATTTTTCTTTTTTTTGTAAATAAATTTTACTGAACAATTTTCACTACAACATCTTGTATTAACTCGGTGGGCTATAAAAGTTTTGCCGCAATATGCACAGAATTTTTCTATATTCATAGTTTTATATAATATATTGATATATAGTTTGTTAGTTTGCTTTTTGTAAACATTTATTAAAAATATTGTTGTGGTACTAATATGGTACAAATATAATAGTTTTTATTTATGATTAAGCATATTTGTTTATAAAACTTCATAAAATA
>JAZRXD010000100.1:0-64514 GCA_045600045.1 Bacteroidales bacterium | reverse complement strand
CTTGAAGCTCGAACAAATCCCAATCCAAGAAGGATGCAACAATTGAATTCTTATCACTATTTTTTGGACGTGATAATACCAAGACTTGTCCTCCAATCGATGCTATTGCAAGTCTTCCTATACCCTTTTCACCCGAAACTTGTCGAAAAGGTTTTGTTTCATCTATAGGAGGTAAGTTATTCGATGATTTCACCTTACTTTCAGTCCCCAAAATCAACCATCGATTCTCAAAATCAAATCTACTCATCCCGACGCCATCGTCTCGAAGTACTAGAAGTCCATCTTTTCGTAGCAAACTGATGTCAAAATGATCCGCATAGGCATCGTACGCATTCTTAATCAATTCGTTAATAGCTGTTGGAATGCCTGCAATTTGTTGCCTGCCTAATAGGTCAAGAGCCCTTGCTCTGGTTTTAAACTGTGCCATCTGAATAAGATTTTATAGTTTTACCTAATCTTCTTGCATATTCGCAAGGTACCGCATTGCCTATGAGTTTAGCGGCTGTGGCAATGCTATTTGTTTTAAAAACATATTCCTTAGGAAATGTTTGTAAGGTTGCTCCTTCTCTAATAGAAATGGCCCTGTCTTCTTCTGGATGTCCGAAACGGCCATTGGAAATGCTGAAAAACTTTGTCGTAATGGTCGGCGCAGGTCTGTCCCACCACATACGTCCGTAAGTGTCTTTAAAACTGTCGTCGTGGTCAACAAAACATTTCAATTGTAATTCTGGGTCATTGGCCCAATCTAACCGGCTTCCTCCGTCATGGCTGGTCTTTTGCATTCGCTTCAATCCTTTCGGACTAAGACCAGCAACCGTATGCTTGAAATCAGTCGTATCTTTATGACCTGCTTGTATTTTAGGAAAACCGTTAGTTACTCCAATGACATCGCGGACAGTCAATTTCTTTTCGCTTTGTGCGGGAAATTTTATTTCAACATTGTCAAGCCGAGTCGCAATCAAAGAAAATCTTCTTCTGCTTTGGGGAATGCCGTAGTCATTCATGTTGACAATTCGTTTCTCGTATCTGTATCCAAATCTATCAAGTTCGGATAAGAAAAATGGAAGAATACTTTCCTTGTTTGTGGTAATACCTGGAACATTTTCTACTAACACATACCCTGGCCTATAGTATTCAATAAAGCGTGCAAAATTCCGTAGCAAATCTTTTGATTTCAGAGATTTGTTTTTATCGGAATTGATAATGCTATAGAATTGGCAAGGACTACATCCAACTAAAATTAAAGAATCGTCATTAGGATGAATATCAAAATTGCGTTCAAAGTAGTTGGTTCTCAGATTTCTAATATCAGTTTGAACATATACAGTTCTTGGATTATTGAACTCGTATGTCTCTTTGGCATCTTTGTCAAAATCCACACCCGCAATAACATTAATTCCCGCCTGACGCAAACCGCAAGTCATACCACCACCGCCACAAAAGAAATCAATGGCTTTTATTTGCTGCTGAAATCCATCAACAATTGGCTGTTCAACAATGTCATGTTGATATACTTTTTCATTTAACGAACCAACATTTCTTTTGGTTTTTTCCTTTAGTTTGCTCATTTTTGAGGACAATATTCTACTCCATGGTTACAAAGATAGAAAAAAACATCTTGTTATAACATTTTTATATACCAATGCGTAATTTTTGCATTTTTCTTTCTTGTTGATTCTTTTCCGCCGTTTTTCCCTCATTTTTTCTTTCCTCTCACCGTAAACCGAAGTAAAAAAGAAGCTCTTTTTTCGAAAAAACAGAAAAAGTGACATTTATTTTTCAAAAACTTTCCAGAGGACGCAAAAAAAACGAAAAGGCCTGCGCGTTTGCACTACATAACTATGCAGTTTAAACTCCCTAACTATGCAGAAAAAACCACGTCCTAAAAACCGACTAAAAAAAGAGGCTCTTTTTTTCAAAAAACAGAAAAAGTGACTGTTATTTTTCATCGCCTCTTGATTTGCATAAAAATCGCGTCTATGTTTGCCTCCGTAATCGATTATGAAATTGGTTGGTCATGACAACCGCATTTATTAATTAAAAATTTTAAACAAAATGATTAAAGTTAAAGCTCAACAAAGATTATTGAAATTCTCGAAAAATGGAGAAGGAGAACTTCGTTACGTTCTTGCAGCAGAATTGTACAGTCGCCTAAGTGCAGACAAAGTAATTAAACAGGCATCGCGGAATTCTGGTATAGCCAAAGGTGCCATAAACGCCGCATGGCAGGCTATTGGCGATGTGATTGCCGACTGGGCAACCGAAGGCCATTCGGTAGCCATTCCTGGCTTAGGTTTCATGCGTTTCGGCATCCGTGCAAATTCTGTTAAGAATGTGGACGATGTAAGCACCGACCTTATCCGTACACGCCGCGTTATTTTCACTCCCAACACCGATATAAAACAAGAGTTGGCAAACACCAACATAAGCATATCGTGCTACGACGTGAACGGCAACGAAGTGAAAACCGTCACTGCCAACGACGACAAAACAGTTGAAGACGAGGATGAGGAACTTACTCCCGAACCAGCTCCAAACAACAACAAAAAGAATTAATTTACAGTCAAAGGAGGTGTAATGCACCTCCTTTTTATATTTCCACCACAGTATTGCTAAGCCGCAATGCTATAAAAATACTACAATGAATTTTTCAATAAGTAAGAGAATCGTAAAAAATGCACAAGGTACCCGTATGGTACGCTACAAAACCAATATTGCCCATAACAAAACCATCAACGAAGACGTGTTGCTCGACTATATTAAAGAAAACCATCAGATATCGCACGCACAGGTACGTTCCGTACTCGAAGCTGTTGCTGCTGTCTGCCAGCAGGAAGTCTGCAAAGGTAACATTGTGAAAGTACCATTTTTAGGCACATTCAAACTTACTTCGTTTGCCCACACAACTGCCAACGAAGGACTTGCTGGCAAAGATGCGGTCCACCACATAGATCTTCATTTTCTGCCGATAAAGAAAATACGCGACAACTTAAAATCGCTTATCGGATAAGAAAACCGCAAAATCATCGACACCACAAACAGGAGTTTTTGTCCTTCTATTTCTGTGTGTTATCAAAACACTAATACCTTTTTATTATGAAAAAAAACACAATACAATGTATTGCAGCATATATCCTTGCCTTTTTCGGCATTGTGCTCATTTTTACCGCCATGTTTCTGCCTCCAATAGGCGAAATTCACCCAAGTGTGATAGCCGCCTTCGGCGAAATCCTAACATTCACAGGAACAAGCGTCGGCATGGATTACCATTACCGCAGCAAATATGAAAAAAAGAACAAACAAGAGGAGAAATAAAAACGTTATTCTTCATTTTTCCTTAAATCATCTAGTAGATTATAGACATCACTATGAGTGTCATTCCCTGCAATCGCTTTGGCTCGTTGCATTGCAATATCATAATTTGTCTGCAAAACAACACGCAATTCGTCTGGAATATGCCCTTTTGAGATTCTGCGGCTTTTACTCATAGTTATTGTGCTATAAATGGTATTGCATCAAAACGGCCTTGCATATATGCTTTTTCAACATCCATGTTTTCACGGAAATCTTTGAAATCAAACAAGGAATACAGGTCGCTTGATCCATCTCTTTTTTTATTTACAAAATATATTTGATCTTTACGCATTTCTTTCATATTCAACAAATTAGTATTATGCGTGGTAAATAGTATCTGCGCTTTTTCACTGTTGTGGAACATTGATACGATATATTTGACGAGCAACGGATGTAAATTACGGTCAAGCTCGTCAATTAAAAGAATTTTGCCTGTTTTTATAATTTCAGTCAGTACAACCATCAAATAGAATATTTTTCTTGTTCCTTCAGATTCTTCAATTTTCAAATTGAAGGGTATGTCGGGATTTTGCTTGTGATATGTTTTTATAATCAACTGTGGCACAAGTTCCTGCTTTTGTACAATTTCGGGAGTTTTAGAACCATTAATGGTGAAACTGACACTTTCTGTTGGAATCATAACGTTCTCTGTCTGAAAGTCAACAATGTCAAAATCCGCTATCCGCAATGCCTTTAGAATGTCGTCCTTGACAGTCAGTAAAGTTTCCTGCGTCACCGAATAGTTTAGATTGAATAGAAATTCTTCGTTAAAAAAACGATATAAATTTTGAGCCCAATCTCTTCCCAAATTGCTTGCACGCGACAAAAACAACGTCTTCCGTGATGTGTTATTTGCAATATCAAACGGACGTTTCAATTCTTGAGCGAATTTATACGTTCCTTTTTTGTCAGTTCCCTTACGTTCATCTCGTTCGTACAAAAGTGCCCTTCTTCCTTTAGGATAATAATACAATGATTCCGTGATGATTTCGGATGTTGTTACGCAAAATGAATATTCATATTCTATATCATTGCATACAAAATGTATGAAAAAACAACTCGGTTTTTTATCGTAATTGTCGAACTTGTAAGGCATGAAATTAAGCGTGTCATTCTCATTATGATTATGAGAATTAAGTATCATCTTAATACAAAATTGAATTGCTTTTACAATATTGGATTTTCCAGAAGCATTTGCGCCATATATGGCAACGCTTTTTAGCAATTGAGTTTTATTATGGTTAAATACGTTTGATGCCAAAGAACGTGTTTGGGCGGATTGACGTTTCGCAGCCCGTAAGTCAAGACAAATTTCATCTTTTATGGAGAAAAAATTTGATAAACGAATTTCAAATACCATTTTAAGATTTGTTTTTGTAACTTTTTTACAAATTAAGCACTTTATTTTGTAAAACAAAAAGATTAATCAGTTTAATTAAATTTTCTACGTGATATTACACAATTGATATCCGTCCACCGATTCCTGCCAACCGACAACTAAAATATGTATTTTTGCGACTTAATGAATACGAAACTTAAAGGTACGGTCTGCGGGATTTTAGCCGCTGTGTGCTACGGCCTCAATCCGCTGGCTCTGTTTCTCTATGCCGATGGATATTCGGTGAATACCGCTCTGTTCTACAGATATTTCCTTGCCGTTATTTTGTTGGCTGCCATGGTCGTGGCAAAAAAGGAACGGTTCGGATTAACGCTGCCGGAATTTAAAGTTACCGCCGTGTTGGGCGTGGCATTTTCCGCCTCGTCGCTCACATTCTACAATAGTTTTAAACTGATGGATGCTGGCATTTCGTGTACAATGCTGTTTGCTTATCCAATTATGGTTGCCCTGATAATGGCCGTTTTGTTTAAGGAAAAACTGCGGCTCACCACAATCATTTCGCTTATTCTTGCTATTTCGGGAATCTTTCTGTTGTACTATGGCGACGGTTCCTCGAATATCAGTCTTGCCGGAACTATTCTCGTGTTGATTTCTGCGCTCACGTATGCCATCTATATCGTGGTGGTGAACAAATCGGCCGTACAAATGTCGTCGTACAAGCTCACAATGTACGTGCTGCTGTTTTGCAGTGTGATTGTCAGCATTTATTCGTTGTTCACCGAACCCTTGCAGCTACTCACCACGGCGCATGCCTGGGGCGTCGCAACCGTGCTGGCCGTCGGCCCTGCATTGCTCTCGCTAGTACTGATGACCGTTGCCGTACAATGTATTGGCTCCACGCCCACAGCCATAATTGGTGCCCTTGAACCAATCACAGCCGTATGTATAGGCGTGCTTGTGTTCCACGAAAATTTCTCGCTGCAAATGGCAATAGGAATGGTGCTGGTACTGAGCGCAGTTGTGATGATTGTGAAGAAAAATTAGTGATTTGTGGTCACGTTTGCTTATTTCAACAATAAAACTATCTTTGCAATAAACTGAAAATCTATTGATAATGAAAAATTTACTCTGTTATACAAAATCTATTAAATGGTTCTGTATTCTTGCATTGACAATCGTTTCTGTTGCTTGTTCCTCGCAATCGAGTGAAGAACAAACCTATATGGAGGAGATTTACAAAATCTGTCCGAAAGCCGATGTAATCAATGTAGAACAAAAAGTGGAATCGATTGAAGTTGAGTTTTTGTGCGGAAACCAACCAATGTCGGTATTGTTCGACAAGCAAGGAAATTTCTTATACAAAGAATCGAAATTCACCCCCGACCGTTCGTTTCTCACAAAAGTTGAAAAGAAAATCAACAAAAACCACGCTGGCTGGATGATTGATGAATATGCTCTGATTGAAACGAAAGACACGTCGTTCGTAAAATTGGAAGTGGTGAAAAATGGCGTGGAAGAAACCCTGTTTTTCACAATCGACGGAAAATTCTACAAATTCAAAAACTTCATAACAACCGAAACGTGGACAAAAGAATTGTTAAGTAAATCAAGTTATTACGCTTCGCTACCCTACGATTTTCTTACTCCTAAAAAAACATTCGAATTGCCGGAAGTTCTCAAAGAAATTTCAGGTTTGACGGTGGTTGGCGACAGTGTTATTTTCTGCGAGCAAGACGAATTGGGTGCTGTTTTCCAAGTGGATTTGCAAGACGGAACGATAGCAAGTGTCGGCAGATTCACCGACGTAGGCGATTTCGAAGATGTGCAGGTTGTGGGCGACTTTGTGTACGTGTTGCGTAGCGACGGCGCAATTTTTTCGTTCAACTTCGAAAATTTCACAGGATTGTGCAATCAAAAAATGGTTGATATTCCATGTATGAATATGGAAGGTTTGTATTACGATTCAACTAGTAAACGATTTTGGATTTCCTGCAAAGAGCCATCGCTTGGCAGACGAATCACCACAAAGAAACAACACAATCTGGAAGTTGCAGAGAAAGCCGAAATGGCACGCGAAATCTATTCTTTCGATTCCCAGTTGAAACAAAAACCACAACTCGAAGTTTCCATATTAGTGAGCGACATACGTGCGTTTGTAGCCAAAAACTACGGAAACACTATCAAGGCTGAAAACATTTCATTCAATCCGTCAGCATTGGCAATCAACCCAATCACAAAAGAATTGTATGTGCTTTCGGCAAGCGAAAAAATGATAGTCGTTTACGAGGGACAAACATTGAAAAACGTGATGTTGTTGCCTCCCGAAGATTTCTTTAAACCTGAAGGGATAGACTTTTTGTCGAACGGCGATATGGTAATTTGCTGCGAAGGCCAAAAGAAAGGCTATATGCAAGGACAGGTCACAATTATTGAGAGAAAATAATCAGACCTTACGCATTTCGCATTGAAAGACGACTTCCGTTTTGTCGTCAATCGCAAATTTCTGGCTGATCCGCAACCCGACAACCCACGCAATTTCTCCGTCGGATTCGAGAACAAGAACGTGTTGTTTCTGCGACAACGGGACCTTGGCATCAATAAGAAAATCGCTCACCTTTTTGCGGCCTTTCATACCGAACGGCACAAAACTGTCGCCATTTTTCCAACCACGAAGCGTAAGCGGAAACGTCAGTTTCGCAAAATCCAACGAAGCCACCGAAGCCTCTTTTCTCAACGTAAAATCAGCACGATTCAACATTCGAAACGAAAGAATTTTTTGTGCACACTCCACCTCCGCCATTGAATCGTCAATTTGCTGTTCAACAATATGTTCGGAACATTTCGACTCGACAAACAATTTATTTCTATCGTGCGTAACCACACTAGTCTCCGATTCGAACCGTTTTCCCGACTGCGAACCAAACGTTTTAAAAATCTGTTGTATCACATCGGAATTGAAACCAAACGGATACAAAATCTCATATAAAAGAGTCGATGCGTCTTTTTCCTGCGACAAACGGAGTTCATCAACCACAATACCGTTTTCTGTTTTTTCGCAGTACAACGATTTTTTTGCCTCAATCGCCTCTGTATAAATCGAATATGCTTCGCGCAGATAATGAAGGCTATCCGAAATGGAATTCATGCAAAACGGAGCAATTTTCTGCAACTCCGGAAGAATAATATTACGAATTTTATTACGCGTATAATCGTTTGTAAGATTTGTTGAATCAACCCGATATGACAAATTTCTTTCTTTTGCGAAATTTTCAATTTCAGCACGCGAAACATCGAGCAACGGACGCACAATGTTGCCGTTTTTCATAGGAATTCCCGTCAAGCCCTTTAAACCAGCGGAACGAAGCAGATTGATGAAAAACGTTTCAACGCTATCGTTCTGATTGTGCGCAATCGCAACTTTGGTGTAGGAATCGAGTTTGCAAATAGTTGCAAACCAATCGTAACGCAAATTGCGGGCAGTCATTTCTATGGATTCCTTACGTTCCTTGGCAATAGCCAAAGTGTCGAACGAACAAACATGAATGGGAATGTTGCGAACCCGAGCGTAATTTTCCACAAACATTTGGTCGCCGTCGGCCTCGTCGTTACGCAATTTGAAATTGCAATGCGCAATCGCAACGTTATACTTCAACTCGAACAAACTCTGAATCAACACAATGGAATCGACACCACCACTCACACCGACCAAAATCTTGTCGTCGTGCGTAAACAATTGATTTGATTCAATAGTAGTTTGTATCCTTTGCAGGAATTCAGAATGTTCCATAATTCACAATGATTTATAATTAGGTATTTCGGTCAAAAATCTATAGGATTTATGTACCGAATCTATTTCGCAAACAAAATGTTCCAAACCATTTGTCACTAATAAATATTTGGCTTTCAACAACATATTGTATTGTGCGATTTGTTCAAAAACCGTCTGCGTAATTTTCACTTCGGGCGCTTTGCACTCCGTAATTAGCAAAACATTTCCTTGGGAATCGTAACAAACTATGTCGGCACGTCGCTGCATTGTCTGAATTTCCATGCCAACTTCCACGCCCATAAGCGAAGCGGGATAATTCTTGTGTTCCAATAAAAAATGAACCACATGCTGACGAACCCATTCCTCCGGAGTTAGTTTCACGTATTTTTTTCGTACCACATCGAAAATCGAAACAAAATCCTTGTCTTTTTTCACACGAAAATCAAACGCCGGCAAGTTTAGTTCGTACATTTTTGTTACTTTTACAACAGCAAAGTTACGAATAACTTTCTATCGTCAATCAATATGGAATACAAAGAAATACTATCAGAATTACAGAAAAAAATCTACCGTCCAATCTACATTTTGCACGGAGAAGAACCATATTACATTGACAAAATCTGCGATTACATTGAAAAAAACATCCTAACCGACGAGGAAAAGGATTTTAACCAAACTGTTATTTACGGGAAAGACACTACCGTGGAAGGAATCAATGCTTTGGCCCGACGCTACCCAATGATGTCGGACTATCAAGTTGTGATAGTTAAGGAAGCGCAAAACGTGAAAAATCTTGCCGATTTGAAATTCTATGCCGAAGAACCATTGAAATCGACCATATTGGTGTTGTGCCATAAATATAAAAAAATCGACGGGAAACTCAGTTTACTGAAAACTGTTGCCAAAAACGGCTGCGTACTTACTTCCGACAAAATTCCCGACTACAATCTCAGCAAATGGATTGAAGGATTTCTGAGCGACAACAAAATTAGTTTTGAACCCAACATTCCAGCTTTATTAGCTGATTATTTAGGGAACGATTTACAACGTATAGCAAACGAAATCAATAAGTTACGCGAAGCAGTACCAAATCTTTCGAAAATAACCGCCGACATTGTTGAGCAAAACATTGGAATCAGCAAACAATACAACGATTTTGAGTTGGCCGATGCATTCGGAGCACGCGACATGGCGAAAATTTTCCGCATATTGAAAGCGTATTCCGAGAATCCAAAGGATAATCCGCCACAACGAACAATTCCTAATTTGTTCAGTTTTTTCAAGAATTTGTTTCTTATGTATTATATGCCTGGAAAAAGTGATGCCGAGATTGCTTCAACTTTGAGAATCAATCCGTATATGGTAAAAATTAAATACCGTCCGGCACAAAGGAACTATTCCGCAATGAAACTATTCAACATCATTTCGCTATTTCGCGAATACGATTTGAAACTGAAAGGCGTGAACAACGGAGCTACCGAACCCGAAGAACTAATGCGCGAATTGGCAATAAAAATCCTTGCGTAATGAAACGCATTCTTTACATCATTCCACATCGATTTAACCGAAGCCCCGGCCAACGGTTCCGTTGCGAACATTTCATTCCATTTTTGAACAAGCATGGTTACGAAATCACGTATTCCAACCTTTTGAGCGCCTGGGACGACAAATATTTCTATCAAGAAGGCCGATATGCAATTAAAGCATTCATTTTTGCAAAGACCTTTTTACACCGTTGTTTCGACGTGTTACGCGCACATAGATACGATTGCATTTTCATCTACCGCGAAGCGTTCATGATTGGCACCACCTTGTTTGAACGAGGTTTAAAAAAATCAAAAACACCAATCGTATTCGACTTCGACGACTCCATTTGGATTCAAGACATTTCCGACGGAAACAAAAATCTTTCGTGGATGAAGCGTGCCAGCAAAACCGACGAAATCACGGCAATGGCAAAATTGGTGATTGTGGGGAATCAATATCTTGCTGAACACGCACGCCATTTCAACAACAATGTGGCGATAATACCAACAACAATCGACACAAACTACCACAAACCATCTCCAAGAATTGCAAACCAATCGACTTGCATAGGTTGGACAGGAAGCGAAACCACAATACGCCACTTCAAATTGATTATTCCCGTACTAAAACGAATAAAAGAAAAATACGGAGATGCCGTTTCGTTCATTCAAATCAGCAACATACCATACGAATGCCCGGAAATCGGACTCGAAACAATAGTTTGGAATGCACACGACGAAATTGCACAATTACAAAGAATAGACATTGGCATTATGCCGTTGCCAAACGACGATTGGTCGAAAGGGAAATGCGGTTTCAAAGGGCTACAGTATATGTCGTTGGGAATTCCAACAGTAATGTCGCCCGTTGGAGTGAACAACGAAATTATCGACGACGGACAAAACGGTTTTTTCGCCAGCACCGACGACGAATGGTTTTCGGTACTTTGCACACTAATCGACGATGCCGCGTTACGAAAATCAATCGGAATCAAAGGCCGCCAGACTGTGGTAGAACGATACTCCGTTGATTCTCAAAAAGAAAAATACCTATCGCTTTTTGATGAACTTACCAATAAGCGGTAACGAATGCTGTTCGAAATAATAGTACGGCACATTTTTCGCACCAAACCCTTCGTAAAAACGCTTCACCCCTTCTATTTCAGAACCCTCGAAGTCAAGCACCGTATTTGTTTGCGCATATTTTCGAATGACTAAATCCAACAACAGAAACATGGCACTGTTTTGTTTACCTTCGTCACTGCTTGCCGGTAACAAATAATACAATGTATTGTTCATTCTCAAGAAAATAGCAACAGCCAAGCAATCGGAACCATTCTCGACCACATACATTTCTGTTTTTGATTTTTGAACCAAAGCACGTATTATATTTTCTTGAAAAACATATAAATTCTTGTCATCCAAAGTAAACAATTGATTGAGTGCAAAATTCACATCATCACTTTCACGGCATAGCAACTGGGCATTTTGAGCCTTGGCAACATTACGTTTGGTATTCTCCGCATACGCCGAAAACAATTCGTCGTAGGAATTCGACAAATCCAAGCAAAAATTATTTCGAGGAATTTCGTTGCCAAACAAAGATTTTGAAAAACACAAACGAATGCTTTTGTAAGAAAGGATTTCGGCACGGAATAAGAGTAATTCTTCTTCGGTTAAATCACGGCACGAACAAATAGTATATTGTTGCGAAAAGACAGGTTGAACCAAATACCTAAAGCCTAACCTACGCTTTTCGGGCAAGGGGAGCACTGCCTCGTAATCATTTAGGACCAATCCCTTCCACCCCGGACAAACCGAATCCAAATACCACGAAAAAGCATACACGTTGGAAAACGAAGACATTTGCACAAGTTCGTCCCAACGCAATCTATCTATTTCAATATTCGGAATAACTCGAATCATCGTTTACGGGCACGTTTCTTTGCTGCCATACGACTCTTCAACGGTGGATTATGCTGATTATACGCTTCGGATTTCTTTTTGCTTTTCTTCATGTTCTTCTGCGTCTTCTTATCCTGAATTTCTTTGTGATGCTTTTTGTACTCTTTATCTTTTCGTTTTTCACGATGAACAATCATACGTTGTTGCTCCTTTATTGAGGGATTGCTTTGCAGGATTTCGGTTTCCATTTTCACTTCTTCCTCCAATTCTTCATCGTATTCAGCAGAATCGTCTTGTGGAATGAAAGATTTTTTTCGGCCACCTTGCGCATCAGCAGCCGACCATGTAAGAACAACTAAACTCAACAGTAAGATTATCCGATTCATAGAATTTCATATTTTTACAAAAATAAAAAATTGATTGACATGCATAACAAAGCAAAATATATTATTGAAATAGCATTATGTTTTATAATGATTTCGTGCCACAAACACGATAATCCTGTACCAGTCACAAGCATTAGCTACACAGTTTTAAGCGTGGAAACAAACCCACGATACGAACCTTTACGAATTATAGGCGGATCCGCATTATTGGCAAGCGGAGAAAAATGTGTGGGATTCAACTGTAATGGTGTTGTGCTCTATCGTCAGAAAAACAATGGCGGCGTTGATGATTTTAGAGCTTACGACAGAACATGTACATTCGAAGCAAATGAATGTGCCATGGAAATTGATTCTAATTGGCCTTATATTTTGAAATGTCCTTGTTGCGGATCGGAATTCAATATGGAAGGCGGCTATATGGAAAAAGGTCCTGCCGAATATCCGCTACGAGAATTCAACTGCGATTTCTATAACGGCGACCTAAGACTATACTAATTAGTCTTTAACATTTCCTCCAACGGTATATCGGTCATTTTAGTTATTTGTTTGAAAATATAAAACATCACAACAACTAAAATGATTGTACAAGGAACAGCTATTACCGGGAAACTCAAGCCTGTCAGTTTACCTATTTCAGCCGTATAAGCTTCCGTTCCTGGTTGGCTTTGCAAGATTATCCGAGCCAAAGTGAAATTCAGCACCGATGACAAAAGAAACGAAACGACCACCCAATAAGATGCATTTTTAAACATTGTTTCAAATTCAGAACGTTTATTTCTTTCATCAAGAACAACATAGACTTTAGTCATATCAATCACGTCTTCGTTGAAAAACAATGTAGAAACCACATTTCTATCCAACTTAATAGAAACGAAAACAAATATTGCAATTATTAAAGGAACCGAAGCCTCTTTGATTGCCAACATCAAAGGATTCAATTCAAGCAAACCGAATGTGCCAGTAAGCAACACACTCACAAAACCCAATATAGAGATGAAATTAACTTTTTTAGCACGAATGAAATCAGCAATACCGTAACCTAATGGGAATAATAGAGCAATTATCAAACTATATTTTGGGCCCAAAGCGAATGTACCTTCCGTACCATTCATTTTGGTCATAATTAATACAGGTATTACGATATTACACAATAAGTTGAGTAATAGATTCTCTTTTTTAGGTTTCGACACTTGTTCCATTCTTTTAGACATAAAAAAAGCACCTCTCAATACTGGGAGGTGCTTTTGATAATTAAATAATACTATTCAGCATATTCTTCTGTTGTAATCACATATTCTTTTGTATACTCAGGAACAACGATTTTTGATTTATCGTTTGAACAAGTTACATTTCCCTTGCTATCAACACCAGCATCACCAACAGTCAACAACAAATAATCAGTGTAGCCTTCTGCAACAGCACTTTGAGAAGCCAAAATCAATTTTTTGTCTGAAGACAAATCAGTTTCCCATGTATAAGTTCCATATTTTACACTGTAAGTAAGTGTTCCGTCTTCAACAAATGGGACACAGTTTTTAGCCTTGAAAATCATTTGTGAACTAGTTAAAGATGCACCTTTAGGATAAACAACCTTAACACCAGGCAAAATACCTTTGTTTACATCCTCATAAACCAATTCGTAACGACCAGCACTACCTGTTGTGTTTTTATTAATTTTCTTAGACCCCAACTTAAATGTAATGTCATAATTTGTTGCACCAGCACTATTGTAAGGATCATCATTATCCCACAAATCTGTTTGAGTATCAACTACAGTAATAGAATAAGGACCTGCTTTTACTTCAGCATAATCATCTAACTCATAATCATAGTTACGAGCAGTACAATAGATTTGGAAAGGTTTTCCTACAGGAGATATTGTTGTATAATTATACGTTTTGTAAGATCTACCCATACCATCTTTTGTAGATAATGCCAAACCTGTTGCACGTTTTGAAACATTATTGTTTGTATCTTTTGCTAATTCATCTGACAAATCACGTTCTATGAAATCATGGCCAAAATCTCCAGTCCATACAACATATGAATTAGCATCACTTGATTTTGCAACAAAGTAAAGAACATCGCTCAACTCGATTGTAGCTGGATTAGCTTTAGCTTTTGACAAATCCAATTGATTTGCTTCATAGTCAGCTTTCAAATACCAAGCAAAGTCTGCTGATTCTGGTTCTTCTACTTTTTTACATGATGTAAAACCTGCAATCAACGCAAGGATTACTATAAAACTATATTTTTTCATAACCTTAAACCTCCTATTTATTAATAACCAGGATTTTGTTTTAAATTACCGCCAGTTTGAAGGATGATTTCCGATTGAGGAATTGGCCATCTACCCAATGTAACTGGATTATATTGAAATTTATACCCCGAAATATCTTCAGTTCTGAATTTTTCAGTTTCATTCCAACGTACCAAATCCCAATAACGTTCTGCTTCACCATACATTTCAACACGACGTTCGTGTTTTACAGCAGTCAAATCAACCGATGACAAATCAGCTGGTGTAGAAGCTGGTGCATATGTATAACAAGCTGCAGAAGCACCTGATTTCTTATAATCAATTGTTCTAGCACTGTTACGAGCACGTTCACGTAATTTGTTAACCAATTTCAAAGCTTCTGCTTCGTGACCACATTGAACACCTGCTTCAGCAGCAATCAACATAACATCAGCCCAACGTAGAACAATATTATTCTTACCAGAGCATTGGCTATTATGACCACTATTACACAACAATGTACTTAATTGTGTTTTCTTCATACTATAATAACCAGTTGACCAATCAACCTTACCGATTGAATACCAACCTTCAGAGCCGGAAATTTTAGAAGGAATAATCCATGCTGCTGTATCAAGTTTCAATCTTTCAATTGTTGTTTTGTCAACAAAAGGAGAAGCAACAATCATTGTAGCACGAGCATCACCATCTTCGAAATCATCCAACAAATCTTGAGTAGGCATTGCAAAACCATAACCTAAACCATCTTCGATTTGAGAGCTACGGTTTGCTGGATTAATGTAATAACGAGGTGCAGTATAAACAGGTTGGATTGTTCCATCGCCTTGACGTCCATACATTGAACCAGCAATAAATTGAACAGCGAAAACGACTTCTTTGCTATTTTCAAATGACTCACCATAAATATCAAATACATCTTGATAATGAGCTTGCAAACCATACAAACCACCATCAGCTTCTTGATACAAATCGTAAGCTGTTTTGTAAGCATTTTCATAATCAGAAGCATTACTACAGAAATCAGCTCTATACAAATATGCTTTAGCCAAAAAAGCTCTCGCAGCTCCATTTGTTACTTTTCCTGCAGCTGCAGCTGTTTTAGGTAAATCGTCTTTTATTGCTTCCAATTCTGAAATGATGAAATCATATTGTGCTTTAACTTGTTTGCTACCAATATTATCATCACCATCAGCGCGATTACCCAAATTTTCAGCATTAGCAACAGAAACTGAACTTTCTGTCAAAATAACTGGACCAAAAACTTTTGTCATTTGGAAATAATACCAAGCACGCAAGAAACGAACTTCGGCGCGCATTGTTTTATAATCCTTTGAAGTCTTGTCGCTTGTTGCTGCCAACATTGCATTTGCACGAGCAATTGCAACATAACCAGCTTTCCATATACCCGACATTATGGCACTTCTATCTGTAGCTTCGAAAACAGCTAACTGTCCACTCTTTTCCCAGTCATCACCAGTTGTATAAGTTGACAACGTGTTGGCACCACCACGTTCAAAATCATCAGAACAGATATCACCAATTTTCCAAATATACTCATCATGCATTTCAAACCAACCTAGTGGATCGTAGATTGCATTAACAGCCAATTGACATTGAGCAGGATCATTATAATAAGTTGCACTACTAGAAACTCCTAGAGGATCTTTGGTTATAAAGTCTTTTGTACAAGAGCATAACCCAAGTGCTGCTAATATTACGATTGATACTTTTTTCATTTTCATCAAAAATTTAATTAAAAGCCTAAATTAACACCAAACACGAACGATCTTGCTTGTGGATATGTACCACGATCAACACCATATTCAGGGCCTTCCCAGTTCAAAGCAGTATTTGTACCGATTTCAGGGTCGAATCCACTATATTTCGTGAATGTCAACAAGTTTTGTGCTTGTACATAACAACGCAAAGTTTTCAATTTTACCTTTTCTACTATATTTTCAGGTAATGTGTAACCCAAAGTAACGTTTTTCAAACGGAAATATGAGCCATCTTCTATGTAAGCAGAACTTGGATAACCTGTTGTATTTGTATATTGGTCAGCTTTTGTTGGTTCTGAAGATCCTGAATTTTCAGGAGACCAAGCATCCAAACGACGAGTTGAAACATTTGAATTCAAAGCACCACCATCCAAGTAGTATTTTGTATTGTTGAAAATATCATTTCCAGCAACACCTTGGAAAGCCAAACTTAAATCAAATCCAGCATACGATGCATCAACATTGAATCCATAAGTAAAATCCGGATTTGGATTACCTATACAAACAATATCATTAGATGTGATTTGGTTATCACCATCAACATCTTTGATTATAAAATCGCCCAATTTTGCAGAAGGTTGAGCAGATTGATTTATTTCATCATAAGAAGAGAATACGCCTTCAACTTTGTAACCCCAGAACGAAGCGATTGGGAAACCTTCCAAAGTTCTACAAGCGTAAACATTTGAAGAACGTCCGATGTTTCCACCGTAAAGAACTGTTCCACCCAATTCCTGAACTTCATTATAAATATGAGAGAAGTTACCACCAACGCTATAGTTGAAAGTATATTTGCTTTCATCGTTGAATTTAAGATTGTTTCTGTAAACCAAGCTAAGTTCATAACCACGGTTCAAAATTTTACCAGCATTTACTGTTGGATTTTTCTTATCACAACCAACTACCGAAGGAACTGCAACTGCAACAAGGTTATCAACGTTATTCTTTACGAAATAGTCAAAGTTGAACATCAATTTGTTGTTCCAGAAGCTAATGTCAGTACCTAAATCCCAGCTAGTAGCTTCCTCCCAGTGTAATTCATCATTTGCTACACCATCAGTAACAACACCTGTAACAGCATTTCCACCGAAGTTGTAACCAGATTCTTGGTCAGCAACCATACTTGCAACATATAGGTAGTTTGCAATATTTTCGTTACCGATTTTACCCCAACCAGCACGAAGTTTAAACAAATTAATGTTTTCAGCTAAGAATTTGTTACGTTGGAAGAACATTTCTTTGTTCACTTTCCATGCCAAACCGATAGAAGGGAAAGTACCAAATTTATATTCTGAACCGAAACGTGAAGAACCATCACGACGAACTGTAAAGTTCATCAAATATCTATCACGGTAAGAATATTCAACACGACCGATATATGACAACATTGAGTGTTCGTTTGGTGCTTGCCAAGTTTCAGCCCAAGTTGTTCCATTATCACCGGAAATAATATAGTGTTGATAATCCTCTTCACCAATATTTTCTATACGAGTCATATATGTTTCTTGAGAATCATACAAAGCTTCGTGACCTAACAAGAAACGGAATGCATGATTAACTCTTGTTGTATCAACTTTATCATACAAATTCAAAGAATAAGTCAATGTATTTGACAAACTCCAGTTGTAACCACCTTGAACTGTATTTTCAATATATGACACACCATTATTTTGAGTTGTAGAAATGAAATATTCAGGAACGTAATCTTTTTCTTCATTTCCCCATTTACCATAATTGAATTGAGATTTGAATTCAAGACCATCCAAACAAGGCAAGAAATTCAATTTGTAGTTCAACCAAGCACCACCACCAATTCCATAGCCTGTTTTTGTATCATTATTAAATCCTAGCAAAACTTCAGGGTTTCCATAAGATTGACCAGAAGCCGCACTTGCAGGAGCATAACCACGAGCAACTGTTGGATCGAAAATCAAAGCCAAGCCAAGAGCTGATTGTTCGATTTGAGCTTCGTTAACAAGGTCTTGTGAAGTTTGGCTATAACCCAAGTTAGCACCGATATCTAAACGTTTGTTTACTTTATACATTGATTTCAATCCGAAATCATAACGATTATAATTTGTTGTTCTTACGATACCATCTTGATCTTGATAACCTGCATTGATAGACCATGAACTTTTTGCAGATCCACCTTCAGCTGATACTCTATATTTTTGAATTGTAGCAATGCGGAATACTGTATCTTGCCAATTTGCATTGTTTCCACCGAAACCATTTTCAACAGTATTTTCTTTTCCACCACTAATCATTTCAGCGAATTCGTCACCTGAAAGAACATCCATTTGTTTCCAAGCTTGTTGAACGCCTTTGTAACCATCGAAATTGATGTTTACATATTCGTAGTCGGCAGCTTCGTTACCACCTTTTGTTGTGATAAGAACAACACCGTTAGCACCACGAGCACCATAAATAGCACAAGAAGAAGCGTCTTTCAAAATTGTTAAAGATTCAATATTTCCTGGATCGCCACGATATTCATAACCTTGAGGAACACCATCGACAACGTACAACGGACGAGCATCACCTGTAGTACCACGACCACGGATAACGATATCCATTGCGGCACCAGGAGTACCAGAGTTCGACGTTACACTCACACCAGCCGCCTTACCTTGCAAAGCTTGGTCAACAGCAAGAACCGGAGCTTTCGCCAATTCATCACCTGCGACAACGGCTGGAGAACCAGTTGCATCTTCCAACTTAACGCTGGCATAACCGATTTTCACAACCTTTTCCATAACGATTGCATCTGGCTTCAACGTAACATCGAAAGTTCTTTTCGAACCAACTTTCATTGTTTGTGTTGCGAAACCAACATAAGAGAATTCCAAGACAGCATCAGCACTTTTAACCGACAATGTCCAACTTCCGTCCAATTCCGTAAATGTACCGTTAGTAGTTCCGACCTCAGCAACAGAAGCAGCGATTAAAGGAGCACCCTTTTGATCAACTAACTTACCAGACACTGAAATTTGAGCGCTAGCATAACCCACGGAAAAAAACGCGATCAAAAAAATGGCTAAGCATTTTTTTTGTTTGAAGATTTTTTTCATGAAAATTTATTTTAGTTAAACAATTAATTACTTGCCTTTCCTAATGATTTTTCACCATTTCAAAAAGAACGGACAAATTTATCAAAAGATTAATTCTTTCAAAAATAAAAAGTCGATTTTTATACTATTTGTCTAAACTTTTCATTAACAAATCTCGCAAATCGCTGTGCTTGTATGGTTTGGCGATATAGGTGTCGCAACCTGCATCAAAGCACTGTAATTTTGCTTCGTAATTTTCGTACAATGTTTGGGCTATAATCGGAACCTTTTTATCCTGATTTCGAATGGTTTGCGCAACCTCAAATCCATTCTTTTTTTGTAATTGGACATCTAATAATATGACTGAAATGTGATTTGATTTTTTGAATAATTCAATAAGCGTTTCGCCATCTTTTGCACGTTGAATATTTATTTTCGTAGGCAACAAGCATTCTTGAATATATCCAAAACTTTCTTCATCGGAATCACCTACCAATATAGTATATGACGACCAATCATATTCAACAGATGGTACATCAGCAATCTGTTCTTTCTTTGCGACAGATTGTTTTTTTTCTGCGTGCACAATCAATTTCGAAGTCGTTTTTTCTTCTTCTAACACATTCCACAACACTTCCAAAGCAATAACAGACCCTTTCAAATTCGTTTCGTAACGTGCATACTGACAAATATGTTTTTTCGCGCCATCTTTTGATATTATTTCAAATTCTGTCACTTCGGGCATTCTTCCTTCCAACATAATTGCACGATATTGCTTTATTTGTGATTTGATTTCGCTTGTAAGTAGATCTTTCAAAGAAACCATACCTTCCACAAATTCCTTATCTTCAAAGCCTGTCATTTGTACGACCGAAGGACTGACATACTCTATTTTTTCGGATGGCAACAAAATTTTGAAAACAACATCACGAACATTGTTCTCATACAAATCGATTTTTCGTTTCAACAACAATTTTTCTTTATTCAATGACACCGTTCGTTGTTTCAAATCGCTTATCAACTCATCATTTTTTTGGATTTTTGCTAACAGAATCGACAAACGTTTTTCCAAATTCGATTTTTGCATTTCCGATTCCGAACGTTGACGTGTAGCCGCGTCACGTTGCAATTTCATCTGAACATTTTGCAATTGGATTTGTTCTGTTTTGCGTTGAATATCCTGAGTACGCAAATCAACTTGTTTTTGCAACACATTTTTCATTCTCACCATCATTTGCATTCGACGGATAAACCAAAAACAAATAACACCAATAAGCAGTAGAACCAAAACCACATAGAATTCAGCGCGTTCCCACAAAGCCTTTGCTATATGAATATGTATTTCCATTTCGGAATTCGAATCATTAGACAAATGTTTTGCATAGAAAACATAATCGCCACCTTGCAAATTAGTATAACTCACTTCGTTCGCATTGTGAAGCAGAACCCAACTATCACTAAATCCTTTTAATTTATATAAGAAATCGCTGATTCTTGTTTGGTCGAAATAAAAATCGGAAAATTTAAGTCTTATATTTTTCTGATTATAAGGAAGTTCCAAATAATACACACCATCTTTACATGAAATTTCCGACTTCCATTGTGGAGAGAATATCGACTCACCATTAACAATAAAATCGGTTAACCGTAGACTATGAACAGAATCAATATTATTTTCAACAGGAAGACTAATTGATTTCATGCCGAAATCGGTTCCTATCAATAAATTGTCGGGAGAAACGAAACATGAATTTCTCCTCATTTCCCCCTTGTTCAAAGCCGACAACAAACGAAAGTCATTTTGTTGCGGATCATACATATATACGTATTTAGGAGTAACAAGAATCATAGAAGAGTCGGCCTGAGGAACAATTCCGCAGACAGCCATATTATTCGCTGTCTGATAATTCGACAAAGCAATTATTGTATCGTTTTGATTATCGTAGAAACCCAACCCTTGCAATGATCCGAACCAAATTTTTGAATCATCGGTCTGCGAAATGCTTGTCACAACAGAGCTTCGCATTCCTGGATAATTGTCGTATTTGTAAATTTTCGATTCGCCAGATTCTTTAATTTTCGAAATTCCATAATACGAACCAATCCAAATTTGATGTTGATTATCTTCGAAAAAGCATGTCGTTCCGTCACACGAAATATTCAAAAAGCCATCATTCTCGTAACCGGTATAATGACGAATGAAATTCAAACTATCTTTGTTAAATACAAAAACTCCACTTTCATAAGTTCCAATCCAAACATTATGTTTACTATCGGCAAACACAGCCGACACGTCGTTTGCCGGACATTGCGACAATTCTCTTCGGAAAGAAACTGCGTTATTTTTTAATGAATAAGCATAAACACCGTTATTATAGGTTCCAATCCAAACATATTCACCGTCGCTGCTAAGTGAAGTAACAACATTATCAAATGCAACGCCCTGGAAACCTGTTTCATACGTAAAAATCTGCGTATGTTTGGTTTTTGTATCGAAAATGTACAAACCTCCTCCATCGGTTCCTACAAACAATTTTCCATTTGCCTTAATCACAGACAAAATTTTCTGATTCTGTAAATCAGAGCTTATAAAATCAACATTTTCAAAACTATAAGTAGTTGACAAACAAAGTGTAACGCCACCATACGAATGTCCAATCCAAATATTTTCAAAATTATCCTTGTAGAGATACGAACAATTTTTGTTAATCAAGTTTGGTGCATCAAACGGACGAATACCACTTTGTAAATTCAATTCATAAACGCCCTGGGAACGAGTACCTATCAAAAGTACGGAATCGTCAATTTGTTCCACATCGTTTATATATGTATCGTATAAATTTGACAATTTGAAAGATTTCTGTACCGTATTTCCATTAAAAATCTCAATAGTTCCATCTACATAGCAAACACATTTTTGATTATTGCGAAGATTTTTAACGCAAGCGACTGTTGTATTGCCCATCTTCAACAATTCCACTTTCCCATCTTTAGCCAGCAGGAAAACTTTTCCTTCCTTGTTACCAACCAACAAATGATTTTCATCGACCAAATCCATTGAAGACACAAACGTGTTGGATAAAAATTGTTCGAAACGAATTTCGCATAACGTGTCGTTACCAACTTGCGCATAATAAACCGACTTGTCGTCGGATTGGACGAAACAACCATCCGAGACTGGGAACACACGCAAAGCAGGTTTCATGTTGACATTTCCTTGACGATTATAGAAACGGAAATGTTCAAACGTACCAGTCAACAAAGAATAGCGGTCAACACCAGCCATAGTTCCAATCCAAATATAATCAGTATTTTCGGAGACTACGGAATTGACAAAGTTGTGCGAAATAGCGTGTTCATTATTTGGCGACGTTTGGAAAATCTTATAATCAAAGCCATCGTAACGAACAAGTCCATTTTCGGTTGCGAACCAAACAAAACCTTGAGCATCTTGAAAAATTTGATGAATATTTCCGTTAATCAATCCATCGTCGACGGTAATATTCACGACTTTGTATTTCTGCTGAGCAGCAACCGTCAACGTTGTCAACGACAACAAACACACAAACAATATGTTCCAACGATTCTTCATCAATTATTTGTGAGTCTTTCTAAGATAAACCAATGTTGCTCCAAATTTATACTTTTGGAATGATGCATCTTGATAAAAAAATTGAGGATAATCTTTATCCAACCGTCCTCGAATTTTCGCCTTCAAAATGCCTTGCCCAACACCATGAATAAAAACAATCTTTTCATAACCTTCGGAAATGGCAGTTGTCAATTCTCGTTCAAAAGTTTTGAGTTGCAAATCAAGTTTTTCGAACGGTGACATTTTAGAATCATCGTCAACCAATTCTAAAATATGCAAATCAACCTCTTTTATTTTTTCAAGTTTTTGTGAGACTTCCGTAGTTGGTTTTTCAAGATCGTGTTTTTCCAATAACGCTTCCTTAATTTTTTGAGGTTCTATTGATTGTAAAACGTTATTTTCCAAATCTTCTTTTACTTTAGAAGCGTCATACATATCAATAACATAAGCATCTTCGTCAAAAAAATCATTTACCACAAAGACACCCGGTTTATAAAATTTAACAAGATTAAGTTCTATTTCCGCATCAACATTATGTTGACGAATAAATTCTTTTTGTTTGTAAAACACTCCCGAGAAATGCATTTTGGAAAAATCCGAAAGTTTTTCAAACGGAATATTCGTAACGAAAATTTTTGAATTCATTTCCAACAATCCTGAAGCGATTCGAACATCCGAAGAATCGTTTTCTTTTGTCAAAACAAACAATGTGTTGAAGTTTGAATCATTTATAATGTATGTATCAAACGAATTCGTTTGTTTCGAATTACGAACAAACGCCAAGAACAAATGTGGAGAATCATTTCCTTCGATTTCATCACAATCAGACGATTCGTCAATTTCATATTGATTTTCAACAGAAACTAATGTTTGAATTTCAACAGTTTGTTTTTGTTGTTCCTTACGTTCTATCAAAACCAATTCCCTTTCACCAACGGGCAATTCGAAGCCTGATTCGTCGATTATTTCAACGAGATTCGCATTTATAATTCTCTTTACCACGCCGCCACCAACAGCATTTAGATAGCGGACGACATCACCAACTTGGAATTTCATTGTTTCTAATTTTTTTGGAATCCAAAAGTACGTACTTTTGTCAAAATTTTTTAGAAAAAATGACTTCGAACGACAGATTACCCAAAATCACGGATTTCTCGTACGACCTACCCGATGAAAAAATCGCCAAACATCCCCTTGAATCACGCGATGCGTCGAAATTGCTAGTGTATCGCAAAGGAGAAATTATTGACGAAACTTTTAAAAATTGCATAAACTACATTCCCGAAAATTCTTTAATCATTTTCAACAATACGCGCGTAATACACGCAAGAATCATTTTACAAAAGCCAACAGGATCGCATATTGAAATTCTTTGTTTGGAACCGCACGAACCTCAAAATTACGAGCAATCGTTCGCTCAAATTGGAGAATGTTCGTGGAAATGCGTTGTAGGTAATGCAAAAAAATGGAAAAATGAAGATTTAAAAACAACAATCACAGCCGAGCAAGAAATTCATTTTTCTGCAGAGAAAGGAGAATCCACAAACGATGGATTTATTGTAACTTTTCGTTGGGACAGCAAGCATACATTCAGCGAAATTTTGGAAATCATTGGAAGAATTCCAATTCCACCTTACCTAAATAGGGAAAGCGAAGAAATAGACAACGACAGATATCAAACAATTTATGCAGAATTTAACGGCTCCGTAGCCGCACCAACCGCTGGTTTACATTTTACTTCCGAAGTTCTTGAAAAATTTCCGAGCAAACATTTCGACATTGGGAAAGTAACATTGCACGTTGGTGCAGGAACTTTCAAGCCTGTAAAAACAGAACTTTACACCGAGCACGTAATGCACCAGGAACTGTGTATAGTAAAAAAATCTTTAATTGAAAACATTCTAGAACACAAACCACTTATCACTGCAGTAGGAACAACTTCGGTTCGGACACTGGAATCACTTTATTGGCTAGGTGTGAGATTAAATGTTGATCCCTTGGACAAAATAAAAAATCTTTCGCAATGGGAAGCATACGATTTGCCACAAAATATTTCAGTAGAAGATTCGCTCAACGCGGTACTTGCATTTATGGGAAAACACGAACTAACGGAAATCCAATATTACACACAAATCATGATTACGCCAGCATATAAATTCAAATTAGTTCGTTCGATGTTCACCAATTTCCATCAACCGCAAAGCACGCTGCTTCTACTTATTAGTGCATTTGTTGGCGATGAATGGCGAAAAATCTACAAGCACGCACTCGAAAGCGACTATAGATTTTTGAGCTACGGCGACAGTTCGCTCCTACTTCCCAACGAATAAGTAAAAAATGCAATCAAAATTGATTGCATTTTTTACTTATTACTTTTTCGAATCTTTTTCCAATTCATGATTTAACAAATCAACAACCGTTTCCGGTGGTAATCGTTTTGCAATAATCTTACGTTCTCTATCCAACACATACACAACCGGCGTGCTGTATATATCATACGTGGTTCTGAAATTTGTGTTCTGATATGGATCGAACACATTTATAAAATCAAACATATCTTGTTCCGAAATGAATTTTTTCCACTTGTCCATATCGGTTTGTGTGTAAACTAAGAATGTTTCAACACCTTTTTTCTTGAATTCATTTTCGCGATATAATTTGTGCCATTCCGGGATAATCTTTTTACAATGTCCGCAGTCGGTATCAAAGAAATACAAAACAATGTATGGTGATTTCACCATGCTCAAACGAGTCCAGCCCATATTTTCGTCCAATGTGTCCTGTCCCATTTTGTAAACAAGCAAATCAGTTGCTTTCACACCAATTTGATTATGCAACATTTTGTCGTAACGATCTTGAATTTTATTCATATAAGCAGTATCCTCGAAAACCTTTGCTGGAACATGGCCATTCAAATAGTAATTGCCCATAATATGAACAAAGATGTTATCGAGTCCCATGTATTTAGGATTTTGATATTTCATGAACAAATGATGCAACGTATTGTAATACATTTTGCCTTCGTAACCTTTTCCTTCTTGTTCAAGAATTTTATTCATCACATAATCAACCTGGACTATAATAGAATCAGGTATTTGCAACAATTGTTTATCAAAATAATCATCGATTTTCGATTCATAAACAGGCGTTCTCAACAAACGTTCATCGCCTAAATTAATATTATCAAAATAATGATTTTTCATGTATGTATATTTGAACAACGAATCAGTAATGTTTCCATTTTCATCGCGTGGATAATCAGGAATTTCAACTTCGTGAGTACAACCTAAAATCGAAGCCAACAACGATGTTGGATAATCTTTTCGAATTCCATCTTCGTATGCAACCATTATATCTCGTACAGAATCAACGACTTTACGCATCATTTCGATAGAATCGCGACGAGCCTCCAATTTTTTCTTATTAAACTTAGCAGTATCTTCATCATACAAATCTTTCAACGCATCAAGAGCGGGTTTGCGGATTTTGTACATTTCCGAACTTTTCTTTTGATATTGCAAGAAAACAGAATTTGATTCACTGCCTTCTATTTTAAGATTTCCAAACAAATCGGCTGTGTCTGTTTCAATCTTAAATGTTTGATCTGGATTGTCTATCATTATTTCAAAATAACGATAATCCGGCGTCAACACTAAATACAACCCACCGTCCAACAACGAATCGCCTTCAAAAGTACCTTTACCTTTTGAATCAACCCAGATTGTATCGGAAACCAATTTCTTGGCACCATAATGATAACCCAACAACAACGTTGTATCTTTAACGCCATTGATTTTTACTTCGATTTTGTGAGGTGTTTTTTGAGCGAAAACCGAAACACCTAAAGAAAACGCAACGAATAAACAAATAAATCTTTTCATTTTATATTTATTTAACGAATTCTATCTATTGAACGAACCAAAGCCTCATCTTTTCGAATTGCCTTTACTGCAAGCCAATCAAAAACCATTGAAACAGCTATAAATAGCGAACCAATCTGAGGTTTTGTCGCAACCAAGTCTTCATTTTGCATTATAAAAACAAAATATACCAAAACCGCAATCAACGCAACTTTCAGAATAAAAGCATAATGCGTCAATTTTATTTGTAATTTACGATTTTTGAACAAAAATATTATAACCACATTCAGTAAAGCGGTAAGTACAACCGCTATTCCCAAGGAATACACATTTGCCACATTTTGCCAAACACCTTCTGTATCCGACAACGTCCACGAAAAAGCATTCAGACGAGCAACTTCTCCTTCCACTCCAAAATGAAAATCCAACAATGGGAAATATGCAGCCAGACCAACCAACAAGCCGGCCAAGAATAAATAAACAGTTTGAATTCTTTGAATCATTCTATCAATTTTACAATGATGAACGCAAAGTTACAATCTTTGATAAAAAAACGAAGACATAAGTAACTAAATTGCAAAAATTAAGCGTCATCCAATAGTTATTCAAAGAAAAAGATTACCTTTGGACATTGAATTCAATTCATACATTTAAATATTTATTTTATGAAAAAATTAGGTATCGTATTGGTTGTTGCTGCAGCATTGGCAGCACTTGTTTCTGCTTGTAAAACTGTTGATCCATGTCCAGCTTATCCTGGAGAATCAAGCATCGAGCAAATTGACAATTCAAGAATATAAGTATCCGTTACTTATACATCCAATTTTGCATTTAATACAGAGTATTTTCATACTCTGTATTTTTTCATTGTCCGCATTCAGCCAGGGAGAGATTGACAATCAAAGTAAAATTCTATTTTCCAATCAATACACTTGCTTTGTTGGATTAAACACCAATGGGTTTGGTATTGGATACCGCTACGGAAAATATGTTGATTACCTCCACAAAACAACATACACAATTCAATTCGCAAACTTAAAAAGTCCGAAAGAAATTCGTTTGGCTTCGTCAAGTGGTGCTTCCATTTATGGAAAACAAAACAATGTCGGCACTCTCCAATTCTCAATTGGCAGAAAGAACGAAATCTACAGTAAATTCGACAAAAATTCAGTTGCCATATTTTGGAATTATTCTGGTGGTTTTGCCTGTGCAATAGAAAAACCAACATATTACCACGTGCTTTATCCCGACGGGAAAGATGTTGTTGAGAAATTCAACGACTCAAACTATACCAAATACGGGAAAGCATCATTTTCACGCGGATTCAATGAGATAAAACTTATTCCTGGTTTAATGGCACAAACAAGTGCAGAATTCGATTTCTCCAGAAAAAACATATATTCTTCATCTGTTGAAATCGGCACAAGCCTCCAAACGTATTTACGAAAAATCAATATAATGTGCAACGACGAAAACTCATGGTTTTTCGTCACTTTATTTGTCAATTTACATTTCGGCAAAATACGGAACGATTTTTGACAAAATGCACTAACTTGCATATTTAATAGAAACAACGACTAAATAGTTACAATTATGAAACGAATAGTTATAACAGCATTCACAGCAATGATGGCTTTTTCACAATTATCGGCACAAGATTTTTCCGAATTAAAAGGAAAATTATTGACCGATTCCGTTGAATATGCCGAAATGAAACCTACGGTAATGGAATGTTCAGAGTTTTTATTGAACTCTTCTGTAAAAAATGACGAGAACAATCTCATCGCATTTGATTTTCTTGTAGAATGGATGAACAACAATCCATACTATAATTTTCAAACACACAAAAAGTTTTTCAAAATCATAAGTAGCGACGCTGCCTTAACGGCTCGTTACTTTGCAGCTTTATGCAAAACAGCAATTGAAAACAATTTTGAAATAGAGGAAGAAGAACTACAATATCAAGCAATCGACAAATTTGTACGTTATTGCATGTACAAGAAATACAAAGTTGAAGTTGACAAAAAACTTGAAAAATATATTGAAGCTAAGAAAGACGGAAAACTTAAAGAAATGCTTTAATAGATATTAGTGATTTAACAAAAAAGATGAAGCGGAGCCTCATCTTTTTTTGTTTCTTTTACATTACTTACTACATATTTTCACATAAAAGAGACGGGGTTCTGGATAACCAAAACCCCGTCTCTTTTATTCCTCTATTCTGATTATCTTATAATCGTAACATCACCTTTGATGTTTAGAACTCGGTGTTCTCCTGTAGAAGGATCAATATCTTCACAAGTTGCTTTACATTGATAAACATAAACATCTTGTTTACTTACCGAACCTTTATAGACACCATCCCATTGATCGTACAAATCTGTTGTAGACCAAAGCAATGTTCCCCAACGATTGTAAACTCTCAATTCGTATCCGCTTTCCAATACGCCTTCTTTATAAACTGGATAGAAAGTATTGTTTTCTGACAAATCTGGTGTGAATGCATTCGGGAATGTCATACCACAAGTTGGATTAGGAATAACCTTCAAAGGTTTTGCAACGATATTCTTACAACCCCACATATTTTCAACAACCATCAAAGAAACAGTAAAGTCACCAACTTCGTCATATTCATAAACTGCATCTTTAGAATTTTCGGTATAAACACCATCGCCAATGAAATCCCAATAAAAATCGTAATTATCGGCATTCTTAGTTAAATTCGTGAATGCTACTTCCTTATCAACAAAAACGCTGTCGGTATGACGAATAACACCTTCGCTTTTGAAATAAACTTCTTCGGTTGGTTGATATGTAAAATCTGCTTTTGGAACAGGGTGAATGTAAACAGGTAATGAATCGCTTACTGTACAAGCACCGAACATTGCATGTAACACAACCGTATCTTTTCCTACTTTATTCCAAAGAACCGTAGCCATATCGCTTACTGGATACGTAATGTTGGAAATGGCACCATAACCATCAACAACCGACCAAGAGTAAACTAAATCCATTTCAGGTTTATTGTTGATTGCTTCGTAAGGAGCATATTCGCCAACACAAACGTGGTTCTTACCATCTATTTCAATATCAGGCAATGGATTTACGTAAATTATTCTTTTAACATTTTCAACCTCACGATCACCTTTAGGATAAACACTTACCGTCAAAGAAGTGTTTTCTGTTCTTTCCCAAGTAACCTGAACGTTAGATAAAGTTGGATCGCCAACGATTGTTCCACCTTCAACTTCCCAATAGAATGTTGATCCTTTTGGATAATTAACCTCTGTATGGTATGTTGCAGTAGCACCTTCGCAAACATTGTTACCAATAATTACAGGAATAGGTTGATTAACAATTTCAATATCTCTATTAACAGTAGTAGAACATCCATATTGGTCAACTACTTCATACGTTAAGCTTAATGGCTTAATTTCTTTGGTAGTATAAATATTTGCTTTCTGAGCAGTTGTACTTGAAATTTGAACTTCAGGAGAAACTGTCCATTTATGTGAAACGAATTCAACTCCATATTCTTCAGAAGAAGGATTACCATCAATTAAAATATTATCAATTTTACCTTCTCGTGCAGTATAGAATTTACCATTCCATTCTGGAGAAACAATAATAGAAGCATCAGGATTTTGATGAACTCGAGCTTTAAATGTCACATCGGAATAGTAACCAGTCTTATCATTGTAAACATGCAAATAATAAGTAACCTCAGGTCTTGTTGGAGCAGCCAATAAATTGATGTCTGTTCCCAACACATTTCCTTCGTCATCAGACCATCGATATGACAAACTTGAAATACTCTTTGAATTTCCAGAAGTAAATATTGGCATAATCCAAGCAGATTCACCTTCACAAAGTTCCAAACGAGCATCAGTCAAATCATTTGTAGCTGTATCAATTAATTCATTGGCTTCAGTTGAAGTTGTAATATCAACAAAACGGCGCAATTGAGGAATAATTACTTCTGTTTGCAATTCAATTGAATCAACATCAATACAACCAAACTTATCAGTTACTTGATAATAATAAGTGGTAGTTCCTTTGGTAATTCTACCCGTTGTAATTTTTTGACTATTTGCACCAGAAGCAATATTATTATCTCTTGGTTCCGCCCAAGAATGAGTGTATGGAGCTGTCGTTTGCGTCACAATTTCAGCAGCTAATTCCACATTAGAAGAATAGTCAACTTCTTTAATTTGGCTACCATCTTCAATTTGAACAACAGGATTTGGTTTTACTGTAACAGTAAATGATTTTATATCGTGACAATTCAAATCACCAGCCTCCACAGTAACATCATACTCTCCTTCTTTCGCAAAATTAAATGCAGTTTCTTTTTCATCAGTTGGAGAAACGCTTCCTATCCAAGAATAATATGATGGGTTTCCTTCCACAACTTTTGCACTAATCTTTAAATCTGTACTTGCACAAGCAATTTGATCAGGTATTTCAGCCAATTTCACTGCTGGGAATACCTCTATTTCAATAGAACCATTTTTAGGGCAACCCATATCACGATCTTCTACCGTATAATGCAATGTGAACGTTCCTGTTTTAGTAGAAATAAACACTGCTTTTGTTTCAAGGAAATCGTCTTGTGTCAATTTATATCCTGAAGGTGAATCGTTCCAAGTGATAGCATAATCATTTGGTCTGCCATCTGGATTTATATCCAAAAGTAAATCAGCTTCGGCACAAACCGTATAACGAGGATCCAATTCAATACTTGGTAATGGTTTTATAGTAACAACCGCATCATCAAAACCTTCGCAACCATGGTCATCGGTAATTGTAACATTTACAACCTTCGTCATAGTTTCTTCTGTATTGATTGTGAATTTAGCAACGTTACCTTGAGCAACAATTTCATCGATTCCATCCCAAGCGTACGTATATGGTTGTAGGCCAGTTGTTCCTGCAGTTGCAATCAATTCGCCTTCAGCTTGAGCACAAACAGCCATATTGTCAATTGTAACAGTTGGTAATGCGTCAACAGTTACTTCGATTGGTTTAACACCAACACAACCAATAGCATCGGTCACTGTTAATGTAACAATTTGTGTTCCTGTTACTTGAGAATTACTGAAAGAATAAGACTCTCTTGTTATTGCAATAGGACTTGATTCGTCAACCCATTCATATGTATAAGGAGCTGTTCCATCAGTAACAATAGGAACCAAACTCTTTATCAAACCTTGGCAAACACGAGGTTCGTCGCCTCCATAAATTGAAATTTGTGGATTTTGGTAAACAGAAACCAAACGTGTTTCGCTTGTTGGATCGAATGCTTTTGGACCAACGCAACTTAATTCAACCTTATATGTAGTAGGTTCAGAAACCGAAACGTCAATAGTTTTTTCTTCACCTATTACAATTGAAGGCTCTGCCATATTATACCATTTGTAACGATAGTCACCTGTACCACCCGAAGGCAATGCTTCCAACGTTACAGTTTTACCCTCGCACAAACTATCTCTTTGTAAAATTTGAACCTTCAATGGTTGACCGATGATTGTAATAACGACTTCATCCGTTCCTTTACAACCCTTCGAATCTGTCACTTCCAATGTAAAGATTGTTGTTTCCAACAAATTTGAAGTTGGGTTTTGTAAAGTAGGATTTGACTTCAAAGAATCTTCCGGGCTCCAGAAATATGTATAAGAAGGTGCTCCACCTGTTGCACTACCAAACAATGTAAAATCCGTATCCCATTCTTCAGTTCTATCTTCACCTGCATTTGCAGTAGGAAGTTCCAAACCTTTAATTGCTATGAAACCTTGACCACGGCAACCCTTTTCATCAGTAATTTGAACACCGATATTAAATACCCCTGTTCCTGTTTGAGTAAATACTGGATCAACAACATTTGTTGCACTTAATTGTAATGTATCCAAGAACCAATTTACTTTATAATTAGTAGAATTAGAGTAAATAACATTTGGTGTTAAAACTTGAGTACCTCCATCACAAACTTCAGTTTTACCGTTGATAGTTACTTCTGGCAAACGATAAGCAACAACATTTTTCGAAGTTGAAGACTTACATTTGGTTTTATTATCAGTAACAACCAATCGTACAGGATATTCACTTGTTTTTTCACCCGTTGTATTTGAAGGAAGAATCATTTGTACCGAACTACCTGTAGTTGACAACATGCTTGACACTGAAGACCATTCATACGACACATTTGGAGAGGCTGTATTTGCATTCAATGTAATTGTATCGGAAGCACAACCTGCATTGTTATCACCAGCTATTTCAGCAATAGGATTTTCGAAAACTTCGAATGTTTGTTCTACCAAATCAGAAGTACAACCAATGCTTGAAGTTACCTTTACTCCAACCTTCTTAATTCCAGGTGTAGAAATATCCAAAATAGGATTATCTTCCGATGATTTCACATCGCCAGACCATACAAATGAATAAGTAGCACTTGTACTACCAGCAGGAAGTGATGGTGTTGCCGACAAGCCAACACCCATAGTTGAAACACACAAGTTATCCAACGGATCGATAGAAACCGATGGACGAGGTTCGATTCTTACAGTGACTTCGTCGGAAGTATCTTTACAACCTTTTTCATCTGTAAATATAACTTGGAATTTATGGGTACCAGAAACGTTAGATGAGAATGTTGGATTAGGAATCTTTGTGCTTGACAAACCTTCCAAACTCTTAGCATCTGCTGCAATCCATTCGTATTGAGCATTTACAGTACTTCCAACTGTAACCGATGTACTCAATGTAATTTGGTCGGACCAACAAGCAATTGATTTTGATGTTTTTGCAGCTACAACTGGTTTTTGATTGATAACAGCAGTTATATCCTTTTGAGCCTTACAACTATTTTTGTCAACAACATTAAATGTCAAATAATAAGATCCTACATTATCTAATGTATTAACCAAAACATTTTGTGAAGTTAATGATGATTTCAATATTTCTGTATTACCAGTCCATTCATACGAATATGGAGTTGCACCGCCAGACACTGTTGGTGAGAATCCTAAATCACCACCTTGACAAGCATTATTGCCAGTCAATTGAATTTCAGGATTTGGATAAACAACTTGTGTTTCAGTTACCGACGCAACATTTTCCCCAGCTGCACCACCGTTATCCGTTACTTTTACAGTAATAGAAACATTTTGTTGTGGATTATTCAATTTAACAACCGAATCATTTACCATTGTATATTTAGTAGAAGTTGGATTGAATGACCAAGCGTATGTATAAGGTCCATTACCACCAACACGGTCTGCAGAAATCGTAACATCGGAACCTGCACAAACAGGAACCGGATTCAACAAAACTTCAACAGGAATATATACATCAACCAACACACGAGCTGAATCCATACAACCCGTTGTTTTATCAGTAACTTCGATAGCAAAATATGTAGGACGATCCAAAACTGTTGTATTTGGAGTCAACGAAGTTTGAGTTTCCAAATGACTTGCCTTACCCCAATTCAATTCATTTGAATTTTTAACAGTCACAGCTTCACTCCATGTGTAAGAATATGACGAGTTAGGCAAGATTGTAGCTTCTAATTGAGCTTTTGATTTTCCATCAAGCTTACCACTTTTGTTTACCAAAGTTGCTTTAACTTCAGGATTTACGGTTACAACTACAGTATCCAAAGCATCACAACCATCTTTTGAAACCTTATATGTGATTTTGTGCTCTCCGACAGAAACAGCAGAAGGACTGAATTTAGCACCTGTCACGCCGTCGCCATAATAAACACCTCCCGAAGGTTTTGCATCTAAAGTAACATCTTCATCGTCTGCACAAACAGAGAAATCATCAAACGTGATTGCAGGAACCGAAGTAACTTTTACTTTTAATTGTGCATATACTGGACATCTTGGTTCGTCACCATTATACAATTTAGCATAAAAGACTGTTCCGTCGGTTACCGTTATCGAGGTCGTTGCACCAAGAGCAGTTCCTGTTGCGTATGTTGAAGAAGAATACCATTCTATATGTGCATTCAAATCTGTAGTAATTTGTTTCTTGTAATCATCCAATTTAATGACGCCCTTATTTCCGCCTAAAGCAGACACACCACAGACTGTAGTTTCAACATCGTTTACTTCTGGGACAGGATATATATTCAAATGCAAAATTCCTGGAACATCGGCACATTCATCATCAACATATCCATATATAGGAATATTAGATCCATGTTCGGTCAAATCAATATCAAAACTTTCAGGATTTTCGATTGGTAATTTTCTAAATTGATCCCAATACCATAATCTATTAGCAACCAAAGCGCCACCAATTTCGTAATTATAGCGAGTCAAATTGTAATCATGCAAAACATTTCCAACTACGCACGTATCGTTGATTTGAGCTTCACGTTTTTCAATACCAGGATTTCGAACCGACAAATACACCATAGTTGTATCGGTACGAGTTACATCGAAATGGTTTTTAACGATAGCATACAAAGAATCACCATCAGTAATTGTGTAGTCTTTTGCTTCAGGAACTGTCAACAATTGCAAATATGAAATAGTGTTTCTTTTAATATTATCAATATAATAACCATAATTTGATGTTTTATTATACCAGTTATTTCCAGAATATACTCTAATTCTCATAGAGGTAATTTTACCTAAATCCTCCAAATATGGTTCAAAGTCGAATTCCAAAGTTTCCCATGCTGGTTTAGTACTTGTATCTTTTTGCGAAACAGTCGGCATTGAAGTTCCCATCATTGAAACAGAATTTCCCTCATTATCAACCAATTCCATATATACGTCATGATAATCACTCGACCATCCTGTCGACGTACTATCATATCTTATATCGAATGAGAACTGATAACCTTTTGTTAAATCAAGAGGTGATTTAGAAAAATCATAATTCATCCAAACCGATTTTTGAGTTTGGTCTCCACTCAATCCAACATATTTATTTGTATAATCCTGAGCTGCCGTTTTCACCAAATGACCAACCGATTCTGAATTATGTTCATCATCAGGAGCAGGATTTGCAACAGATGAAATAGAACCGTTTACAACAGTTAAATTGTCGGCGTATAATTCATTACCTTCATAATCATTTATAATTGCGGTATCAGCTGACACGAATTTTTTGAAATTGTCAACATAGAAACCTGTAATCAAACCTTTTTTACCAACAATTGTATCGTTCAAATTATACAAATTGTACGAAGCACTTTTGTTCAATCCTAATTCTGGAGTATAACAAACCGCATCGTGAATTTCGTTCAAGTCAACTGGTTCAACAATTTTAACAATTACACTACGTTCAACGTCATCGTAACATGCAGTAGTGATTGTTGCAACATATTTGTAAATACCTAATGCGTCGATTTTAACATACGGGTTTTCCACATTCACATCATTCAAATAGTATGGAGCATCCATCAACGCCCAATCGTGTCCGTCCCACATATAACCAATCCATTTGAATTTGTAACCTCCATCGGCAAGCAAACTTACTTTTGTACCACGAGTTACTGTAATACTTGTATCGTTATTATTTACAATCTTAGCACTTGGATAGTTATCACTGAATCGAGAGAAATATCCATACATAGACCCCATCAAACGATAACCTTGACCATCGCCCCAATCATGTGATGTTGAATTCATCATACCCATGTGGAACAACGACGTTGTGTTTTGCAAGAAATAGGCTCCCTCTGGCAAATCACTTTGATTAAAGTAAATACGAGCAACTTTCCAGTCTGTTCCTTCAATTGATTGGAATGTTGCGTTATTTATAGTAGAATTACTTTCGTTGTTCAACAAGAAATCTTTTTCACCATTACCCTTCACCATCAAGTTCATATAGAATTCTTGATCATTTTCAGAACCATACGTTCTTACAAAACCCATTTTGTAAGAACCCGTACACATTTCAACCGAAGGCAACAAAGCACCAGCGGTTTCACAGTGATAACCAGAAATATGGAACGCATATATTGGATTATTCGCTTCAATAAATGTATAAATTGCATTAGGATCTTCCAACTCAATAGTAATCGTTTCTCCTTTTTGAAGTGTGCTTCCAAATTGAGCACCGTCAACACTTACCGTTGTATTGTCTTCGGTAGCAGTCACAGCAACCATTTCATAAAAGTTTTTAGACCCCGTAGCACCTTGATGCCCAGCAGACGGTTCATAACCTTGTCCTTGCACAACAATATATTTACGACCTGTAACCTCTACCGGAACAATTTGATCTCCAACATAATCCTCGCAATCGCCGGATTTTGTAAAGTAGCTTGGATATGCAGAATCTTCGCCTATTGTTACAGCAACCGGTTTATTAGATTTGATATGCGTTCCCGACATACGAGAATTAACATTTTGACCAATAGCACGAACAACGTATGTTTGTCCACGTTGCAACAGCACAGTTTTTGTTTCGCCTTTTGCTATTCCCACACAAGGAGTCGTTGGTGTAATTTGAACCTTTGTGTTATTTTGGGTTGCTACTATTACGACATAAGAATAAGCCGGATCGTAAACTCCGTTATCATTCACACCACCTGAAGGATTTCCTTTGCTATCTTGCTTTTCATCACCAAATCCTAAGTTATGGAAAGTATCATTCATCATCAAGTTTTGGAATGGAGCGAAGAACTCTTTACCCAACGCATTTTGTCCTTTCAAAGAAAAAATATCGGTATTCAGCACAGAAGCAATCTCGTAATATGCTGTAATCAAAGCATTTGAACGAATATACAAACCTTTATTTTCAACAGTATCGCCAAGATTAGAACATTGAATATAGTCGATATATTCAGTCAAATCGACAGTTGCCGTACTATTCGCCTTAATATTCAAGAAAGCGACAGTCTCACCCAAAGCAGGCAACGAAACTTCGACATCAGCATCGGCATCTTGAGTAGCCAAACGCAAATAAATCGGACGGCCACCAATTTTGTATTTGTAACCTTCTGGCCATTGCGGAGCATGATCGATATTTCCATACGGAGCCGCGAACCAGAATTCGTAGTCAACTTGCGAAAACGCAGTCAATGAAATTGTTACGAAACCAATAACCGTTAAAAAAACTCGTTTTAAACGAGAAATGCTTTGTGTACGCATACTATTCTGTGTTTGATAAAAGTTCATTTTCATTAAGACATACCTTCCCCCACATAAGTTTCGGAGAATTGTCAAAATAACGAATTTTTAAGGAAAAAAACAAAAGGATTTTTGAGTTAATCTTCGGAGAAAAAAGCCGAAACATTTCTGTATTCCAAAAATATTTTTGCACGAGAAATGCAACCAATATATTTCCCGTTTTCAATAACCGGGAAATTGTAATGACCACTTTTCTGAACAATTTTTATAACCTCGTCCATTGATTGATTCGGGCTGAAGAAATATTCAGGTATATACATTAATGTTCTCACATCCACTTTGTTATATAATTCCGGACAAAAAATTTTATCGCGGATATCATCCAATTTTATCATTCCATACATAACTCCATCTTCGCCAACAACTGGGAAAATATTTCGTTTGGAATGTTTAATAACTTCAACCAAATCGCCTAAGGTTGCATCTGGATCAATAGTCACAACATCGGTTTCAATCAATTTTTTTATGTCGAGCAGCGTAAGCACCGATTGATCTTTATCGTGGGTTAGTAATTCCTTACGTTTAGCCAAAACATAAGTGTAAACCGACGTATCTTCGAAAATTCTCACCGTTGCATACGAAATTGCAGAAACCAACATCAGTGGGACGAAAAGTCCGTATCCACTTGTGATGTCGGCAATCAAGAAGATTCCCGTCAACGGAGCATGAAGCACACCTGCAATCATGCCGCACATACCTAAAAGCACGAAAATCGACTCAGGAACACGAATGTTGAAATACGAAAATAAATACGAAAAGAATAGTCCAATCACTGCACCAATAAACAACGACGGAGCGAAAATTCCCCCGACACCACCTGCCCCAAAAGTCAACGACGAAGCCATAACTTTGATAAAAATCACAGAGGCAAACAACGCACAAACAACGACAAACCGTTCTTTATAAGGAGCAAACAGAGGTTGTTCAAACAGAAAAGAATAATCACCACGGAACGACATATTTATTTCGCGGAAACCTTCTCCATAAAGCGACGGAAAGAAAAACAACAAAACACCCAATCCCAATCCGCCAATATACAACCGAGTCTTCTTTTGCTTGATTTTCGAAAACGAATCGCTCATCAGCACGTACATTTTCTTAAAATACACTGAAATTAAGCCAGTAATAATACCTAAAACGACAAACGACGGCACATCTTGAAAACGATAATCGCGATTGAACATATCAACCGAATGAAACAGCACATCTTGTTCAAGGAAGAAATACGACGACAATGTCGCTATTGACGAAGTAAGCATCAAAGGAACGATTGACGACATTGAAAAATTAGCATAAATAACTTCCAACACAAAAATTACCGCAGCAATGGGAGCATTGAATATGGCTGCCATAACCCCAGCAGCGCCACAACCAATTAACGTAACAAATTGTTTATAATCCAAACGGAACACTCTGGCGAAATTCGAGCCGAAAGCAGCACCTGTAACAATACTTGGTCCCTCCAAACCGACTGATCCACCAAATCCAACAGTCAACGCACTTTCCAACATTGACGAGAACATATTGTGAGGTTCAATTTTACCTTTTTTTCGCGAAATAGCATACAACACACCCGGAACGCCAATGTTTGAATCCTTTCGAACCACATATTTCACGACAAGCAAAGTCAATGTTATACCAACCATCGGCAAGAAGAAATACATGAAATTAAAACCAGAATCCGGCGAAAGCAAACGCAACAAATACTGGATTCCATGCACCATCGATTTCAAAGTAACTGCCGCAAAACCAGCAACTATACCAAGAATCAAACTCAACAAATACATGAATTGCTTGTCGGAGATTTGTTTTAATCGCCAACGATACAACGCAACCCAAAAAGATTTTTTCCCTGTTTTCATTCCGAACGCAAAAATAATCGTTTTGTAAATACTATTTTTTCATTTGATTCGTTTTGTTGATAATTTTAAACAATATGCCTATGAATAAAATCTATACTACTCCTTTCAACAATTCAAAAATCAAACAATCAACAACAAGCAATTCAGCAAGAATTAAATTTTTACAAGATTATTGCAGAGCATTTACATACGCTAAAACTTCACAATTTGAAATTGCTATTTGGTTAAACTAAAAGAAGCCGTCACACGATGCCTTTTTATTTTGGCTGATTTTGTCTGCGAACATTCAACAAGATGAATGATCCTGTTAATGTTGGTGCAACAATATTTATTATCCAAATCAAAATGCTGATTTGAAATATGATAGAAACATTCGTTGTATATAACTGGAACACTGCCATTGCTACAGAGCCACGAATACCTATTTCGCCCAAAACGGAAGTTGGAATCAATGTGGTAAACAAGTACATCAATGTGATACCGATAAAAATTTCCACAAACGACAAATCAGGCAACAACATTTGTATCAACAAGGCAAATTGACTTGCAAAAACACAATATCTAAATATACTTATTAATAATGTACGAGCAACATCTTTTCTAGAATACATACACACAAGTTGGAGTAACCGTACATAGATTCTTTTCCCCACAATCCTAAGAAACAGATTTTTAAGCCAACGTTGGTTTTTGCAAACGAGTATAAAACAAACAATACAAGCAAGTGCTATTAAAGAGATTACCATCGCACGTTCAATCATTTGATTATGAGGCAGAAAAGCAAAACATAAAATTATACCCATCAAGCCCATTATCAACGTAGTACACAATTGCATTAAACTTCCCAACAAAGTAGCAAACACGGCCTCCTTTCGTTTCTGATTCAGTACTATTGCCCTCCCACCTATTTCACCAATACGATTTGGAGTTATAAGTGCCAACGGCAAACCAATCAACACACCGGAAACTGCTGTTTTGTATGAAATTGTTTGAGTACACTCCACCAATTTCTGCCATTTAAAAGCTTCAAGTCCCCAATTAGCAAACATAAGAAGACAAACAAATAAGAATATCGGAATAGAAAAATTGTCATCCTTAAAGATCAAGGAAACATCACCGTCCATTGTTTGGAACTTATATATGACATAGCCCCAAGCAACAATAAAGATAAAAATCTTTAAAGCCCAAATTCCTATTGATTTCCAACGTAAAGTCATTTTCACAAATAAAAAAGTCCGCTCAAAACAAAATTTGAACGGACTTTTAGAGAAAGTTCATTTATTAGCCCAAGAACGAAATCAAGATACCAGCAGCAACTGCAGAACCAATTACCCCAGCAACATTTGATGACATACAGTAGTTAAGAACGTGGTTGCGAGAATCGTATTTCAATGCGATTTCGTTAGCAACACGCGAAGCCATTGGAACAGCACTCAAACCAGTTGCACCAATAAGCGGATTGATTTTCTTTTTAGAGAACAAGTTCATCAATTTTACAAGCATAATACCACCGAAAATTGAGAAACCGAAAGCCAAGAAACCACCGCAAACAATACCAATTGTAGTCCAGTTAAGGAACGCATCAACAGTCATTGTTGCACCAACGCACAATCCCAAGAAGATTGTACAAGCATTCATAATTGTACTTGAAGCAGCTTCGTAAATACGAGATGTATTAGCACCGATTTCCTTAATCAAGTTACCAAACATCAACATACCAACAAGAGAAACAGCATCAGGAACAATGATAGCAACGATTGTTGTTACAGCGATAGGGAAAATAATCTTAAGAGCACGCATATTCTTGAATTCTTGCGAATTAGGGAACAATTTATCTTGCTCTTTCATATTAATTTTCAACTCTTTTTCGCTACATGTTAATTTCACAACCAATGGAATAATCACTGGAACCAAAGCCATATACGAATAAGCTGCGATTGCAATAGGACCTAACAAATGTGGAGCAAGTTTCAATGTTGTGAAAATTGCAGTAGGTCCATCAGCACCACCAATAATAGCCAAAGAAGCAGCTTCTGGCATTGTGAAAAAATTACAAGCAACCAACAACACTGCAAAGATACCAAATTGAGCACCTGCACCGAAGATTGCAAGTTTAAGGTTACGTAACATTGGTCCAAAGTCTGTCAATGCACCAACACCCATAAAAATAAGTGGTGGAAGCAAACCAGATTTAATCAATGCGTAATACAAAAAGTTCATAAGACCCATATCGTGTGCAATTTCTGGCAACGACATAGCATATACATCTTTTGCTACCATTTGGCCATCTTTCATAAAATGAACAAGACCATCGCCGTCAGCTCCGATAACACCCATACCACCACCAGGGAAATTGGCAATAAGTACACCGAAAGCAATAGGCACAAGCAAAAGTGGTTCAAATTCTTTCTTGATACCAAGATACAAAAGCAAGAATGCCAATGCATACATGATCAAGAACTGCGGTTGGTCGATAATCGAACCAAGAGCAGTCATGTCGAATATTTTCTGTAACGTTTCTTGCATTTTGTCAATTATTTAATTTTCATCAAAACATCGTCTTCAGATACTGCCGACCCACTTGTAAAGCAGATTTCAGTAACAACACCATCACATTCAGCAGCAACAGCATTGAAAGTCTTCATTGCTTCGACATAGCAAACAGTTTGACCTTGTTTAACTGTATCACCAACTTTAACAGGAGTATCACCAGAACCTTTTACAAGATAGAATTTACCTTCAAGTGGAGAAAGCAATTCTTTTCCTTCGCCTGGAGCAGCAGCAGGAGCAGCATTTGCTTTTGGAGCATCTGCCTTTGGAGCGTCGTAGCTAACAGTTACAGCATATTTTTCACCATTTACATCAACTGTCAATGTTTGTGGTTTCAAAGCACCTGCACCGCCTTGAGCCTTTTCTGCTTTCTTCTTAGCCAATTCAACTTCGAAGTCTGCTTTTGCTTTTCCTGATTTGTATGCACGATATTGTTCTGGGTGCATAGCCAATTCGAACAATTCCTCGTCGTCTTGACCATATTCCCAACCATTTTCATCCATTTCCTTACGGAATTCATCCAATTTGTCTGGATACAAATCTTGAGGATTACCAGTGAAGAATTCACGACCTTGTTGCGCAGCCAATTCTTTCAATTCTGGAGCAACTTCACCTGGCAATCTACCTGATTTACCAAGAATCATATCCCAGATGTTATCTGCAATCATTGTCCAACGTTCTTTACCTTTTACAGTTTGCATGATGTTGAACAAAGCCAAGTTCTTTACATATTGAGAGAATGGAGTTACAAGTGGAGGGAAACCTACACGTGGCCATACATACGAAACTTCGTCGAACATCATAACCATCAAATCATCAGTTGTGATTGCTGGTTTGCCTTGTTTTGCCAAAGATTTGTTGATGCTTTCCAAGTTTGTAGTCAAATCGTTCATCAAACTTCCCATCATACCGCCTGGAAGTCCAGGAGCAATCAACAACGAAGTCAAACGACGGTTAGATTCTGGGATGTAGTAACCCAAGAAATCATCCATAAATTCTTGTGTCAATGTACGAGCACGCATATAAGCCGACATATTGATTTCTGGAACATCGAAACCTGCGTCTTTCAACATTTCGCGTACCATGATAACATCGGCGTGGCCTGTACCCCAAGAAAGTGGTTCCATACCAACATCGATAATATCGCAACCAGCTTTACAAACTTCCAAAATAGAAGCTGGAGTAAAACCAGGACCTGTTTGTCCGTGATATTGAACAATTACATTTGGATATTTAGATTTGATATAAGAAACAATCTTACCTAATGAAACTGGACGACCGATACCAGCCATATCCTTCATACAAATTTCGTCAGCACCACCAGCGATTAATTCGTCTGCCAAGTTACAATAGTATTCTACAGTGTGAACTTTAGAAACCGTCAAGCACATTGTTGCTTGAGCAATCATGCCTGCTTCTTTAGCATATTTAATTGAATCGATAATATTACGAGTATCGTTCAAACCGCAGAAACAACGAGTGATATCAACACCTTGTGCTTTTTTAACCTTATAGAATAATTTACGTACATCAACAGGTACTGGACTCATTCTCAATCCGTTCAATGCACGGTCCAACATGTGAGTTTGGATTCCAGCTTCATGGAATGGTTTTGTCCACGCACGAACCGCCTTGTTAGGATTTTCGCCGTATAGCAAGTTAACTTGTTCAAAACCGCCACCATTAGTTTCTACTCGAGCAAAACATCCCATTGCGATGATTTCAGGAGCAATACGAACTAATTGGTCAACACGTGGCTGATACTTACCTGAGCTCTGCCACATATCTCTGTAAACCAAAGAAAATTTTATCTGTCTACCCATGATACCTTATATATATTTTTACGTTTATACTATTATAATTTTTTAACATCAGCTACAGTACCCTTACCGCCTGTAACAGTTGAAACTGCCTGACAAATAGCAGAATATACTTTTGAATCGATTGTTGTTGCCGATGAATTTGCTTTGGGAGCGACTTCTTCTTCCGGCAAAAATTTATTACAAACGAAAATCAACAATTTCCCGAACTGGATAATCAATATCAGTACCACAAACACGGTTACCAATCCGACACCCATCAAGAATAATGCTTGTCCTACGTTTCCCATTGTGAATTTATATTTAGTTTACCATCAAAAAATTTTCGTGCAAATTTAGTAATTTATCTTAAAAAGTCCCCTCCTTTGCCGAAAACTTTCCCGAAAAAGAAAAAAGAAATCTGCACACAAACAAGGTCGTAGCATTTGATAGATTTTTCGTACCTTTGCAACCAAGATGGGAAGAATTTTAGCCATAGATTACGGAACAAAACGTACAGGAATTGCAGTGACCGATCCTTTGCAAATTATTGCAAATGCACTTACCACTGTCCGCAGTTGCGACTTAATCCAATTCTTAAAAGATTATTTTGCAAAAGAGCAAGTCGAGCACGTTGTAATAGGAATGCCTACAACTCTCCGCAACGAACCATCATCGAACGCCCAATTCGTGAAAGCTTTTGAAAAGCAATTCAAAAAAGAATTTCCTTCAATGCCAATCAGCGAAATGGATGAAAGATTCACCTCAACAATTGCCCATCAAACAATGCTGGCAGGAGGAATGAAGAAAAAAGACAGACAAAACAAAGAAGTTGTCGATAGTATTAGTGCGACTATCATACTTCAATCGTATATGGAACAAAATAATAATGTATTATGATAAAACCAATTGTTGCTTACGGAACTCCAGTTTTAAGAAAAGTTGCCACCGAGATAACGAAAGATTATCCAGAATTAGATGTAACTATCAAGAATTTGTACGACACATTGGAGAGTTCTGAAGGTGTTGGTTTGGCAGCGCCACAAATCGGCTTGTCAATTCGACTTTTTGTAATTGACGCAAACGGATTCGCCGAAGATTATCCTGACGCAAAAGGTTTTAAACGCACATTCATCAATCCTCAAATACTTGAATTAACAGGAGAAGAATGGCTATTCAACGAAGGCTGCCTAAGCTTTCCCGGCATTTTCGAAGACGTTTCGCGTCCGGAATTTGTAAAACTCCGCTATTTGGATGAAAAATTCGAAGAACATATCGAAATATTCTCCGGAATTTGTGCAAGAATCATCCAACACGAATACGATCATCTCGACGGAAAATGTTTTATAGACCACTTGACACCACTAAAACGAAGATTGTTGACAGGAAAACTAAACAACATATTAAAAGGAAAAGTTTCAACACGATATAAAATTAAATTTTTTAAAGCTTAAGAGAAGACCGCACTGAATGACATTTTACAAAGCCGCCGTGACCAACATTCAAAAAAGTTTGTTGGCACAGAATCCTTGCGTGTGCGTCACCACCGCACTCATTGCAGGAATCATAGTATTTCGTTACTTTCCGAATGAATTGGGAGAAGCCACTCTCGTCGCCCTATTGGGCCTAAGCACTCTACTTTGCATATTGTTGGCAAAAGCAGTCAAATCAGCCCATATTTGTTTTTTACTTTTGGGATTCGTCATTGCTGGCTATATCAACAGTTCACTACACAAAACGCATTATTGCGAACGGGCCACACAAAGCTGGATTGAAGGAAAAATCATCAGTTCACCCGAAGAGAAAGCGAAGACATATAAATTTACCGTACTATCGACCAAAGGCAGACAAGAATGCAAATCAATACTTTACATAAAGAAAGACAGTCTTTCAAAAAAATTAAACTATGGCGATATCATTTCATTTAAAAACAATCTAAAAGCGATTGAGAATCAAGCGAATTCTGCTTTCGATTACAAAACCTTTCTTGGAAACCAAAACATTTATTGTCAAGGATATGTATCGACCAAGCAATGGAAATACATCGACCACGAAAACAATGTCTTTTCATTTTGTATGTCATTACGAAGCAAAGCGTTAGACAAACTTCTACAATTGGGGCTGAACGAAAAAAATCACCAACTAATTGCAGCACTTGCATTTGGCGACAAATCGTTGCTTGACGAAGAAACAAAAGGTGATTTTCAAACGGCTGGTGCCATGCATATTCTTGCCGTTTCAGGACTACACGTTGGAATAATCAACGGCATTTTGTTTTTCGTATTCGGATTCATCCGAAAACAAGAACTTGCATGGCTAAAAATTCTTTGTTGCATTAGTGGTATTTGGATGTACGCTTGTCTAACAGGATTAAGTCCATCTGTTCAACGAGCATCAATCATGTGTTCCATGATTTCCATTTCATTGTTGCTCAAACGAAAATCAAGTACATATAATTCATTAGCAACCGCAGCTTTTATTTCTCTATTATTTTCGCCAAACGACTTATTTTCAGTCAGTTTTCAGCTTTCGTACAGTGCCGTGTTTAGCATAGTTTATTTTGGGAAACACATTCAAAACATTTTCAAACCCGAAACAATAATCGGAGAATATTTTTGGGGAATTCTTGCTGTTTCCATCTCCGTGCAAATTGGCACAACTCCACTCACACTATATTATTTCAATACTATTCCAACGTACAGTCTTCTTACGAACATTATAGTGATTCCGTTATCATTCATTATATTAATATGTACAATCATATCGCTAGCAACGTGTTGGATTCCAATCGCATCATCTTTTTTAATCAAATTTTTGAATTTTGTAACATATTATCTACAAGATGCCATAGCCGACATCAACACGTTTCCTCATCCCCAAATCAACTTTCCGTTATCACTCACGCAATCACTTATATCCTATGCCATTCTACTTTGTCTGATTATTACAATTGAATTTTTCAAGCAAAGGCAATTGAAAAAAGAACTGATTAGTTTGTGATTAAAACTCTAAAGATCAGATTTTCGAGCTATTACGCAAAAATATCCTTGGGCAATTCTTTTATTATGCCTAACTCAAACGCACGATTATACAAAGTTTCGACTGCCTGTCGTCCTTTGCAACCAAGCGAAAGGCTGAAATCATTCACAAACAAAGCGATATGTTTTTTCAAAACATCGTCTTCTATTGCTTGTGCGTATTGATGAATGAACTTATTTGAATCTTGCGGATGTTCATTGGCGTATTCAATACTTTGACGAAGCAATTGATTGATAGTTTGTTTCAAATCTTCCGGAACATCACGACGAATTGTTATTGCGCCAAGTGGAATGGGATTATGCGTTTCGCCCTCCCAAAAATTTCCCAAATCGCGTAACATAGAAAAACCTCGTTCAGCATACGTAAAACGATTTTCATGAATTATAACTCCCGCGTCATATTCGCCGCTCTTTATTTTTGATTCAATCTCCGAAAAAAGGCATTCTGTCTTATCCGTATAATCGGGATAAGCCATTGAGAACAACAAATTTGCCGTTGTTTCCCGTCCAGGAATCAAAATTCTCGATTTCGCATTAACATTTGTTTCATTTCCCTTTTTGCAAATAAACAACGGACCATTTGCATAACCCAACGCACTACCAGCATCAAGAATTTGATAATTTTTATAAACTTGAGAATATGCAAAATAGCTCAACTTTGTCATTTGCAAATCGCCAATCATAGCACGACGATTCAAGTCTTGCACATCGGCCACAACACATTTAAAATCAATACCTTTCGTATCAATTTTTTTATGAATCAACGCATCGAACGTATAAGTATCGTTCGGACACGACGAAAAACCTAAAGTTACTTCCATTCCATTCTAAAGATTAATGCCGAATTAGGAACAATCGAAATCGGCAAACCATTTTCTATCACCTCGGACATTGAAAACGAATCAACAAAATCATTTTCAAAGACTTCCGTAAGCGTTAAAGTTCCTTCAAGTGGGCAATTCATTGTTTGGAAAGGATGTTCACCCAACATCAAGCGGAATGTTTGAGTACGTTCGAAATCAAAATTCAGCACAAACAATAATTTTTCCTTTTCTGTATAGCGAAGGAATGCAAAAATCTTGTCCGCATTCAAATTGCCCCCATAATTTTTCCACATCAAATCGTAGAACAAACCATTCTGAATTGTTTCGGAATTCAGTCGGAAATTCAACAAGCGAGAATAGAAATCACGTAAGTCAACTTGTTCGACCGACAATTTTTCACCATCAAATTTTCCTTTGTTCACCCATTTATTAAATTCCGTCAAGCTCCAATAATCAAAAATTGTTGTTCTACCGTCAATTCCACTGAAGCCTTCTTTGTCCATTCCCTTTTCTCCGATTTCCTGACCGAAATAAATCATCAACGGACCTGGATTTAACGTTCCCAACAACACCATTGCCGCGCGAGCTTTATCACCATTATCTGCAAAAAAGCGTGATGCAATACGTTGTTCATCGTGATTTTCCAAAAAGCGGAGCATTTTCCCCGTCAAATCTTCGATTCTACGCCAATAATCAGAAATATATTTTGCGATTCCTTTTCCTTCAACAATCAAACGCATTGTGTCGTACAGACCAACCTTGTCGTACAAATAATCAAAATGACCAGTATTCAAATAAGTTTGATACGCATCGGGATTGTAAATTTCCGCAATGAATATAATTTCCGGATTTATTTCTTTGATTTGCGGAATAACCCAACTCCAAAATTGAACAGGAACCATTTCCGCCATATCACAACGGAAACCATCAACATTCTTTTTAGCCCAAAACGACAAAATTTCCAACATACGAATCCACGTATCAGGAATTTGCTCAAAATTTAAATTCCAATTATTCTGATAATCAATACCATAATTCAACTTAACAGTTTCGTACCAATCGTTACGCGACGGAGATGAAGAAAAGACATCATTTCCTGTAACTTTTGCTGGATATTCGTAATATGCAGGCGTATTTTCAGTGTATGGGAAATTAATATCCATAGGCATGTGCAACTCTTCGTCCGGCAAATAATAAAAATTATTATTCGGCGAAAAACTCACTTTCGTGTCGTCGTAACTACCCAACGAAATGCCACCTTCAGGAATACTATCGGAATGATATTCACGAGAAACGTGATTCGGGACAAAATCAATAATACATTTCAAACCTTCGTTGTGCGTACGTTTCACCAAATCCTCAAATTCCTTCATACGAAGTTTCACATTCGTTGCCAAATCAGGATCAACATCAAAATAATCTTTGATTGCATACGGAGAACCCGCACGTCCTTTCACAACTTGCGCATTATCGGTTGTCAGTCCATATTTCGAATAATTTGTACACGAAGCATGACGAATCACACCAGTGTACCACACATGGGTAATTCCAAGTTTTTTTATTTCCTGTAACGCAATTGGAGTTATATCGTTGAATTTAGAGCAACCATTTTCCTTGAGTGTTCCAAATTCCTTATTTGTTTCGTTTTGATTCGCGAAAAGACGCGTAAAAATTTGGTAGATATTTATTGCATTCTGCATCTTGAAAACTTATTTGTCCAAAGGTAAAAAAAAGATTAATTTCTTTACTATCATAGTATAACTATAACACGAAAAAAATTAGACAACCAATTTTACTTTTTACGTACAAGACGCACGGCAAAACCATGTTCATAACTGAATCCTGTTAAATGAGTATGTGAGTAATCATTTTTACGAAATGTCAACGCATACATAAAAATCCTAGACTTTGACGAAGACCAATAGCACCCACAACTATCAACACCCGTAATCTTTGACTTGTAAAGATCGCCAGTAGTTGGAAAGAAAATTGCATTTCCATTTTTTGCGATTAACCATTCGCCATAAGTACCGTTTTTTTCACCAGCAACACAAATACAATTTGTCAACAATTCATCTTGCTCGTCTTTTGTCGGCAATCTATATCCATTATTTTCGTAATCGTGTATTTCATCCCATTTATATAAATTTCCAGCCTCGTTTGACTTCGCCGCCCCCAAATTACAAGTATCCCATTCCACGCTCAATCCTAAATCGCCCGATTCCCGCTTCATACGCACACCATCTTGGCAAACTTTTATTATATAATCCTTTTGATTAGACCGAATCTTGATTATTCCAACTCGAGAATTAAAACTATGATTTTTGAGGATTCTGATACTTACCGTAGCAGTGCCATTTTCATCAACGGTTTTACCTCCCGTCCATACCCAATCCGAGTTATAAACAATATCCCAATCATTACTGCTTTTTACAACAAACGAGGTTCTATCTTCCCATGCCGATGTTTTTATCTTCTTTTCCGGCAAACGTAATTCAGCACACGATGACAATGCCACAACGCCAAGTAACGCAAAAATCAACAGTTTGAAAAAATCACATTTGCCTTCCATTTTCCCGAATTTCACAAATCCGCGTAAATGTAAATAAATTTAGTTATTTCCCTTGTCGCACGACTTTACATTTTGTTGTAAAAACCAACCAGAATATTTATTATATTCGCACCGTCAATTTAGAGATTATGATTGCACTATTTCGAAAGGAATTATCCAGTTTTTTCAGTTCACTTATTGGATATTTGGTTTTAGCCGTTTTCATATTGGCGACTGGATTATTCCTGTTTGTTTTCGACGGAGATTTCAATATTTTGAATTCCGGCTACGCCAATATAGACGGGCTGTTCATTTTGGCACCATGGATTTTTTTATTCCTCATTCCTGCAATTTCAATGCGTTTTTTCAGCGAAGAATCAAAATCCGGAACTATTGAATTGCTACTAACAATGCCAATCACCGATTTTTCGATAGTTTTCGGCAAATTTTTGGCAGGAATCGTTCTTTTGTTTTTCGCACTCATTCCAACAATCCTTTATGTAATAACAGTTTACGCACTGGGAAGTCCGGTTGGGAACCTTGATATGGGAGCCACAATTGGAGCTTACATTGGATTATTCTTTTTGGGCGGCATTTATCTTTCAATCGGCACATTGATTTCGTCACTCACAGAAAATCAAATCGTTGCATTTATAATTACAGCAGCAACTTGTTTCGTTTTCTTTATCGGATTCGACTTTATTGCAGAAACAATTCCAAGTTTGTCATTTCTCACAACCATTGGAATTGATGAACATTACAATTCAATAAGCCGTGGTGTGATTGACACCCGCGACATTCTTTATTTTGTATGTTTCATCGCATTTTTCCTATATCTAACAACGCTTTCAATTGCAAAAAAACGAAAATAATATGGCTTCGAAATTCACACCAACATTAAAAAAGATTGCAATTGCAGTTGCCGCACTTATTCTCGTACTTTGGATTAGCGGACTAAAACACAGCCGTTTCGACTTAACAGAAGAAGGGCGATTCACTCTTTCCAACGCAACAAAAGAAACATTGGAAAATTTAAACGACACAATTCGTGTAACCGTCTATCTTACAGGAGATTTACCCGTTGCTTTCACAAAAATGCAACGCGAAGTTTCCGATTTATTGAACGAATTCCAACAAATTGCAGGGAAAAACAAATTCCTTATCAAATTTATTGATCCACAAAAAATTGGCGATGGGAAAAACAACTTCAAACATACAATCAACCGATTGCACGATTCTTACGGATTAACACCATACACAATTCAAGAAGAAGACGAAAACGGGAAAGTTGTTCAACGCTATGTTGTACCTGGCTTGATTATTTCAACTTCGCAAAAATTCGTAACAGTGAACATGTTGAGCAACGCATTGGGCAATTCCTCTGAAGAACAAATAAATACGGCATTGCAAAAATTGGAATACCAATGTGTAAAAGCAATTAAACAACTTACCACCGAGACACGAAAAAACATCGCCTTTTTAACTGGTCACGGCGAAATCCCACTACTCTACACCTACGATGCAACTATTTCTTTATTAGACATTTACAACATTGACAGAGTTTCTACACAAGAATTGCTTGATTCCATAACAAAATACGATGCACTCATTATTGCAGAACCAACAAAAGCATTCAACGAGCAAGACAAATACGCAATCGACCAATATATTATGAACAACGGTAACGTGTTGTTTTTGTCCGATAACGTGGACGTAAGTTTGGATTCACTCAAAACAAATCCATACACGTTCGCAATTCCAAAAGATCTAAACATTTCCGACCTATTGTTCAATCTTGGCGTTCGAATCAATGCCACAATTTTGCTTGACAACCAATGTGCTAAAATTCCAATGAACGTAGCCGCATTCGGCGAACAGCCACGCTTTGCACCAATTCCTTGGTATTATTTTCCGTTGTTCAAACCTGCCGAAGAACATCTCATAACAAAAAACATTGACGTGGTGAAAGCAGAATTTGCTAGCACAATCGACACTTTGGAAGCAACAGGAATTAAAAAGACTATTTTGTTGAATTCATCGGCTTATTCACGTATTCTTTCAACGCCAAATACAGTTGGTTTTCAAGTTCTTCAAAACAATCCGGACAAGGCATTTTTCAACAAATATTATGTCCCTACCGCCGTTTTGTTGGAAGGACAAAACAATTCGCTTTACCAATCCAGAAAATCTCCGTTGGAAAACAGCGTAATAAAAACTCCTCAAAACTTCAACAGAAAGCAAGCCTCCGACAGCAACAAAATCATAGTTGTTTCGGACGGCGATATTATCAGAAACGAAATCGATGTGACCAATGGCGACACAATTCCAAAACCATTGTATTACTACAAATACTTCTCGTTCGACAAACGTGCCTACACAGGCAACTTGGATTTTTTTATGAATGCAGTTAGTTACTTGTGCGGTGATTCAGATTTATTGTCGGTCCGCGCCCGCGAAATCACCATTCGCTTATTGAACAAAAACAGAATAATAGACGAAAAAACATACTGGCGACTATTCAACATTGTATTACCAATACTTCTCATTTCGTTGGCCGGTATTTGCATTTCACTTGTCAAAAAATATAAATTCTCGAAGAAATATGTTGGCTAAACGAATCATTCCTTGCCTCGATATAAAAGACGGACGCACAGTAAAAGGTATCAACTTTTTAGGTTTGCGCGATGCCGGCGATCCTGTTGAACTTGGTGCAATGTATGCCGAACAAGGCGCCGATGAACTTACATTCCTAGATATTACGGCAACAATTGAAGGACGTGACACGTTTGCCGAATTGGTAAAAAAGATTGCCCTTCATTTAAATATTCCTTTCACCGTTGGAGGCGGAATTAAATCGGTGCACGATGTAGGCGTATTACTTGCAGCCGGTGCAGACAAAATTTCCATAAACTCAGCTGCTGTCTATAATCCCCAACTAATCACTGAATTAGCAAAAGAATTTGGTTCACAATGTATTGTGGTTGCTATCGACACAAAATTGCACGACGATACGTGGATGGTGCATACTCACGGAGGACATCAGGCAACAGACATAAAGACATTGGATTGGGTTCGCGAAGTTTACGACCGCGGAGCAGGTGAAATTCTACTAACATCGATGAACCACGACGGAACAAAAGGTGGATTTGCAAACGAAATAACACGACAAGTTTCGGAAATGGTTGACATTCCTGTGATTGCTTCAGGCGGAGCAGGAACAATGGAACATTTCAAAGATGTATTTACCGAAGGAAAAGCCGACGCAGCACTTGCTGCAAGTATTTTCCACTTTAAGGAAATTTCAATTCCCGAATTAAAAAATTACTTACGAACACAAAATATTCCTGTAAGATAGCAAGTATAACCTTGTTTTGAACGCAAAAAAAATGGTACTAAATTTTTCAAAATACGCCGACGGACTAATTCCGGCAATCGTTCAAGATGCCGATACTCGTGTAGTCCTTATGCTTGGTTTTATGAACCAAGAGGCTTTCGATAAAACTCTATCAACTGGTAAAGTAACTTTCTATAGTCGTTCACGACAAACTTTGTGGACAAAAGGCGAAACTTCAGGAAATTTTTTAAACTTAGTTGATATAAAAGTTGACTGCGACAACGACACGCTTTTGATTAAAGCTCATCCTATTGGGCCAACTTGCCACAAAGGAACCGACACTTGCTGGGCCGAAGAAAACAAAGGCGGAATCGTAACCTTGTCGACCATACAAGACCATGTGGCAAAAGAAGTTGCAGAACTTCCAGAAGATTCAGAAATAACAAAACTGATAAAAAAAGGCGGTGTAAACAAATTAGCCCAAGAAGTTGGCGAAAACGCAATTAAGACAATCATACAAGTGACAAACGGAACACAAGAAGGATTGATTGAAAAAAGCGGCGACCTGCTCTACAATTTTATGGCATTACTTGCCGCAAAAGGTTTAAGAATCGAAGATATCGCAAACGAATTACCAAAAAGATCAACAAAATAATCAGCAAAGTTACTATTTGCTATGTCTGAAATTTCATATTTACAACCGACATGCGTCTGGCAAAAATTTGACGAAATCTGTCAAATTCCACGTCCTTCGAAATACGAAGAAAAAATTACTAAATATCTTGTCAATTTCGCAGAAAAAAGGAATCTGAAACATCGACAAAATGCCGTGGGCAATGTTTTTATCGAAAAGCCCGCAACTCCAGGTTTCGATACAAAAGAACCTGTTGTTTTACAAGCCCATGTCGATATGGTTCCGCAAAAAAGAAACGACAGCAACCATAATTTTCTAACCGATCCTATCGAAGCTTATATTGACGGGAATTTTGTCCGAGCAAACGGCACGACACTTGGCGCCGACAATGGTATGGGCGTCGCTATGATTCTCTCCATCCTCGATGCGAAAGATATTGAACACGGACCAATCCAAGCCGTTTTCACTATTGACGAAGAAACAGGAATGACAGGCGCTTTTGCACTAAAACCAGACGATATTCAAGCAAAATATTTACTCAATCTTGATTCCGAAAACGAAAACGAAATCACAATTGGCGGAGCTGGCGGATTAGACGCAAATTTCACTTTCGACCTAGAATATTCCGACCTCATAGGACACGAAAAAGTTTATACGATTTCTGTTTCAGGATTAACAGGCGGACATTCTGGTTTCGAAATAATTCTAAATAGAGCTAACGCAAACAAAGTTTTGTGCGAATTTTTGTACGAAATAATGGAGAAAACCGAATTACGTTTGATTTCATTCAACGGAGGAAATATGCGGAATGCAATTCCCCGCGAAGCAACAGCTATCGTTGCATTCAATCGCTCATTCGAAAATGTATTTCACAAAATGTTCGAACGATTTGTTGCCGAAAAGGAATCACAATTCATGCAAACCGATCCAAATTTTTCGTGCATCACGGCCGAAACTATCGCCGAAACAAAAGCCATTTCACAAGAACAAACAGCAGGAATCATTCGCGCAATCGTAAATTGTCCGAATGGGCCTGTGAAATACGAAAACCATAACTGCAAAATTCTCAACACATCAACAAATTTGTCGTTTGTAACAACAAAAAACAACAAACTTTCGGTTGGATGTTTACTTCGCAGCACCGACAAAAATAATAAGTTGAAACTTGCAAACGCTCAAAAAGCGATTTTTGAATTATATGGTGCTAAAACCGAATTTGCAGGAGAATATCCAGGTTGGCAACCAAATTGGAATTCAAAACTTTTAACAATTACAAAAGAATCATTTGCAAAAGTTTTTGAAACAGAAACAAACGTAAACGTAATTCACGCAGGATTGGAATGTGGAATTTTTGCAAACACATTTCCTCAAATGGAAGCTGTTTCGTTTGGTCCGAACATAAAAGGGCCTCATTCACCTAATGAAGTTGTTGAAATTCCGTCAGTTGAGAAAACGTGGAACGCACTTTTAATTACATTAAAAAATATTCCGAACAAGTAGTATTCCAACATTTTTTTGTATTATTGCAAAAAATAAAAGCAAATGATTCATCATCATTCTATATAATTACTCGGAAAACAAACTGAATGCACAATATAAAAAGGTTTGCTTCAGGCAAGCCTTTTTTTTTGAATAATAACTTATTAAAACAAAAATGGAACAAGAAACAGTTATCAAATTAGCGATTCAAAAGAAAGGTCGCTTGAGTGAAAAGACAATCGAATTACTTAAAAATTGCGGTATCAAATTCATCTCCAACTCAAGCAGATTAAAAACACAGGCATTCAACTTCCCTATGGAAATTCTTTTCCTTCGCGACGATGATATTCCTGGCTATGTTGCCGACGGCGTTGCAGATTTCGGTATTTTGGGAATGAACGAAATAGACGAGCAAAACAAAGATGTAAATATCATCAAAAAACTTGGGTTTGCTGGTTGTCGTCTTTCGATTGCAGTTCCAAACGCATTTGATTATACAGACATCCATTCGTTGGAAGGCAAACGAATCGCAACTTCATATCCGACAATTCTCGGAAACTATTTGAAAGAAAATAATGTAACGGCTGAAATCCACGAAATTAGCGGTTCTGTGGAAATAGCCCCTACAATTGGCTTGACAGACGCAATCTGCGACATTGTAGAATCTGGCGGAACATTATTAAGCAATGGTTTGAAAGAAGTTCAAACAATTTACAAATCGGAAGCTGCTCTTATCGGTAACAAAAACCTTACTGCCGAAAAACAAGCTTTACTCGACAAATGGATGCTTCGCATTGAAGCTGTAAAAGCTGCATCAAGCAACAAATACATTTTAATGAATGTTCCAAATTCTGCAATAGACAAAGTTACAAGTCTTCTTCCTGGAATGAAAAGTCCAACAGTTATGCCTTTGAAAGAACCAGGATGGAGTTCGGTTCATTCGGTAATCAACGAAGACGATTTTTGGGATATTATTGAAAAAGTTCGCGAAGCTGGTGCCGAAGGAATTTTAGTTTGTCCAATAGAACAAATGATTCGCTAATATGAATATTGCAACTATTTGGCTTGTAAGTGGTATAATCGGTGTAGGATTGGAATTAATTCTACCCGGTTTTATTGTAATCTTTTTTGGTTGCGGAGCTTTATTTACAGGCGTTGCGAAATTGATTTTCGAATCACTATCAACTGAAGCTCAACTTGTTATTTTTGTCGTAAGTTCTATTGTTTTGCTACTTGTCTTTAGAAAAATGCTCAAAAAACGTTTTTTTGAGAAAAAAATTGAATCAACAGATGAACTGGCCGACGAATACATTGGCAAACAGGCTGTAGCCTTAACAGACTTTGAAAACAGTCGTGGCGAAGTTGAATTCAAAGGTTCAAAATGGGATGCAAATTCCTCCGATACTATCCACAAAGGTGACAACGTCATCATTGTAAATCGCAAAAGCATAAAACTAACCGTAGAAAAAGAGAACAAAGAATAATTCTAAAAACCAAATAAAACGTAATCATTATGGTAACATTTCTTATAGCTGTCTGTATTTTAGCATTTTTCGTACTAACCGGAAGTCTAAAAATCGTTCCACAACGCGAAGCTTATATCGTTGAACGTTTAGGTAAATATCATGAGACATTACTTGCTGGTTTTCATGTGATTATTCCTTTTATTGATCGTGTTTCTTATAAACATTCATTAAAAGAACAAGCAATCGACGTTCCTTCACAGACGTGTATCACACGCGATAATATCTCGGTTGAAGTTGACGGAATTATGTATTTGCAAGTAATGGACCCGAAAAATGCGTCGTACGGCATCGACAACTACGGATTTGCATCTATACAATTGGCACAAACAACTATGCGTAGTGTTATTGGCAAATTGGAACTCGACAAAACTTTCGAAGAACGTGATTCAATCAACTCGGTGATTGTTTCTGCCGTTGACAAGGCAAGCGATTCTTGGGGAATCAAGATTACTCGTTACGAAGTAAAGAATATCACGCCTCCGCAAAGCATTAAGGACGCAATGGAAAAACAAATGCGTGCCGAACGCGAGAAACGTGCAATCATCGCCGAATCGGAAGGTGCAAAACAAGCAAAAATAAATGCTGCCGAAGCAGCCCGCCAGGAGTTGATTGCAAAATCGGAAGGTGAAATGCAGGCAAAAATCAATGTGGCAAATGCCGACAAACAAGAATTGATTGCTCGTTCCGAAGGTGAACAACAACGAAGAATTAACGAAGCTGCCGGTAAAGCCAGCGAAATTGAACAAATTGCCAAAGCAACAGCGGCCGGACTTCGCGAGATTGCCGCCGCAATCGGTTCCGAAAATGGTACCGAAGCCGTTAACCTTCGCATTGCCGAACAATATCTAAACGAATTCGGTAAATTAGCAAAAGAAAACAACACAATGATTATTCCTCAAAACATGACAGACGTAAGTAGTGTTTTAGCTACGGCAATGTCGGTTATTGAGAATTCTAAAAAGAAATAGTAAATGGAAACATTTATAAATCCAGAGAGAAAAGATTGGGCGACAATACTCAAACGTCCATTGTTGGAAAATGCAGAATTAGAGCCAATTGTTGCTGGTATTTTAAATAATGTAAAGGAAAACGGTGACAAAGCCGTACTTGAATACTGTCGTAAATTCGACAATCCAAATATTGAAAACCTTAAAGTTTCGCAACAAGAAATTAATGTTGCCGAATCATTGGTTTCCGACAAATTGAAATCTGCCATCAAAGTGGCAATCGCAAACATTACAAAATTTCACGAACGTCAAGAAGAAATTCCTTCGGTTACCGAAACATTATTCGGCGTGAAATGTTGGCGTAAAAGTGTTGGTATAGAAAAGGTTGGATTGTACATTCCTGGTGGTTCCGCACCTTTATTTTCGACAATTCTGATGCTTGCAATTCCTGCAAAAATCGCTGGTTGTAAAGAAATTATTCTTTGTACGCCCGAAGGCAAAACTGGCTCAATCCACCCTGCAATTTTATACGCAGCTAAACAAGCTGGCGTAACGCAGATTTTCAAGGTTGGTGGCGCACAAGCAATTGCAGCAATGGCTTACGGAACTGAAACAATTCCACAGGTTTACAAAATTTTCGGTCCTGGAAATCAATTCGTAATGAAAGCCAAAATGATGGTAAGCACCCAAGGTGTTGCCATTGATATGCCTGCTGGTCCGTCGGAAGTAATGATTATTGCCGATGAAACAGCAAATCCAGAATTTATTGCTGCCGATTTCTTGTCGCAATGCGAACACGGAAAAGATAGTCAAGCATTTTTGTTGACCACGTCAAAACGGATTGCCGAGGAAACTCGTCAAGCGGTTGAACGCCAAATGGCAGTGTTGAAGAGAAATGAAATTGTTGATGCTTCGGTGCAACATAGTAAAATTGTCGTTTTCGATTCACAAGACGAAATGGTTGCCATGATGAACGAATATGCTCCAGAACATTTGATTTTGTCGGTTGGCAATGCATTTGAATTCAGCAAAAAAGTTGTGAATGCAGGTTCTGTATTTTTGGGAAACTATTCACCAGAAAGTGCTGGCGATTATGCTTCGGGAACGAATCACACATTGCCAACAAACGGCTATGCTAAAGCATATAGTGGCGTTTCTCTTGATAGTTTTGTACGTAAAATTACCTTCCAAGAAATTATTCCAGAAGGATTAACTACACTTGGACCAACAATCGAAACTATGGCCGAAGCCGAAATGCTTGATGCTCACAAAAATGCAGTGTCGGTAAGACTGAGAGAGATAAGAATTAAGAGATAAGAATTAAGAGATGTGATTATTGCATCTCTTTTTTTTTTAAAGTTGATATGTAAATAAACCTTCAAACACTCCAATAAAAAATCTTCAAACGCCCCAATAGAAAATCTTCAAACGCTCCAATAAAGATAGTTACTGGAACTGGTAAATACGCATATCGACGAGATGATGGTATTTTGGTGGTTCCAATTGGTTGCTTAAAGAACTAAAATTCTATCTTTGCAAAGAAATATTTAACGGCAATACTATCTTAAAGATTCAATAAAAACTTATTGCAGTAAAGTTTGATGCTCTCAATATGGCAGAAGTAATCCAAAGTATAGTTTGCAAGAAAAAATAAATGAAAACAACTAACAAAATTATAGGAATAAACATAGATTAAATAAATAACAACATACTGAGCTTTACGCTCTTACTTCTTAGTTTCGTAAAATCTGGTAAATTTTAATAGACGAGAGGGTAAGAAAGTGAAAGGTTCGCGCTTTAAGCGTGAACTGTTTCGTGCTTATTCATCGTCAATGGTTTACCAGAGCCTTCGAAACTTAAATAAGCAATTTAACGAACGGTTCGCGCTTTTATGATTTATATAGGACAACATATAGAAAAAGAACTTCACAACCAACAGAAAACCGTTGCTTGGTTTGCACGACAACTTGGCTGTAGCCGTACCAACGCATATAAAATCTTCTCTAAAAAATCTATAGATACCGACACTCTGGTTAGGATTTCCAAAATCCTTCAATTTGATTTTTTTGCCTTGTACTCCAACGAAATAAAACTGTCGCCAAATGGTTGACATGTAAACCTATTGGAGACGGTATTTTCTTATTTGTTAGATTTGGAAGGAATATTTTTGTGATAAATAGTATTAAACTAATACAATATATATATGTACAATGAACAGTTAGAACAACTTATTGATGCAGCATTAGCTGATGGGGTCCTCACAGAAAAAGAAAAACAAATTCTTTTCAAAAAAGCACAAAGTCTTGGAATTGATTTAGACGAGTTTGAAATGGTGTTGGATGCAAGACTTGTTGAACTTGAAAAAACAGAAAAGGAAAAAGTGGCTCAATCTGCACCAAAATCAAATAAAATAGGCGATGTAAAAAAATGCCCAGCGTGTGGAACCATTGTACAATCTTATTTGGGGATTTGTCCAGAATGTGGATATGCTTTTGAAGGTGTAGAGGCAAATTCTCTTGTGCGAAAATTGTCTAATGATTTAAAAAATAAGAACTATAAAAAAATGTCTAAGATCATTAATCAATTCCCCATCCCTACTACAAAAGGTGATGTTATAGAACTTATGAATTATTTACAAACAATTTTGGAAGGTATTGACATAGAAAAAGATTATCGGTTCAATGGTGTATTGGGAAAATCTTGTGTATCAAAACTACACGAATGTTCTCGTAAGGCAAAAATGATGTTTCCCAACGATCAATTATTGAACACAGCTATAAAAAATTTGGACGAAGCAATACATAGACAAAATAAATTAACAGCAAGTCAAAATAGAAAGATGTTTTTAAAAAAAAGCATAAAAGTAATTATTGGCATAGTATTGATTCTTGCTTCGCTTGCAATAGGATATGTGGTAGTGCAAACAGAGTGGTCGGTATTATGGAAAACCATAACAATAATGATGGCCTCAGGAACGCTATTATCGTATGGTATCCTGATGGTGCTTGATGATGATAAGGATCTGGATAATGATTGAAAAAGAAATATAAAATGGGACTTTTTAGTAAAAAAAACGAAGGCGGATTGATGGATGCCATTCGTTGTGAAGAGAAAGATTTCCTCATTTGGAAATGGCGTCCTGCAGGACAAGATGCTAATTCCACGAAAAAGGAAAATGCTATTCGTACAGGAAGTAGTATTAGTGTCCGTCCAGGACAGGCTGCTGTGTTTCTCTACCAGCAGAAGGAAGGTGAGTATGATGTCATTAAGGGACCATATAATGATATAATTAAAACAGAAAATCTTCCTATTCTGTCATCAATTATTGGTGCCGCTTATGCAGGCGGAACTCCTTTTCAAGCTGAGGTTTACTATTTTAACCTAGCTAGAAATATGGAAATTCCGTTCACAATCCCATATTTTAGGATTGTACCAGCAGAAGCGGAATACAAATCCTATGATATTCAAGTAGCAATCAAAGGCTCACTTGTTTTTGAGGTTCCTTCTCAGAAAGAATATATCAAAGCTATGTTCGAGGCTTGGGGAGGAAATGACACAACCTTGTCTGAGTTTGAGCAACAGATGAAAAGTCTTCTTACTCAAGAAGTAAAGCAAATTGTCTCAAATGCAGCAAAAGACACTGGCATCTTTGTAATGCACTTCAATTCTCTTATTGGAGAAATGGGTCAGTATATATTAGCGCGACTTCAAAACAAGATAGCTAATCGTTTCGGAGTATTGGCTACTGATGTCACCATCTCAGATATCCGTTATGATGAAGAATCAGAAAGTTATCAGAATCTTAAAAGGATAACTGAGAAACAAACACACATGTTTAATCTTGAAAATGAAAAGAATGCTCTTCTCAGTTATGAGATTCAGCGTGAGACGATGCGCACTGATGCTGATATTCGAAACCAAACAGCTTCTCGTATGGCTAATATGCAGATGAGTCATCAGGAAGATATGATGGCACGTATGCGTGAGGAAAGTCAATTCGCCCAGCATCAGCAGACTATGGCTGCGGCTCAGCAAGCAAACCTAATGAATCAAGCGGCTGCAAACCGTGCCAATATGGCTTCGGAAGCGGCACAACATAGATCAAACCTTGCTTCTGAATCAACATATATGGGAGCACACCAAATTAATGTACAGGCCGATGTTATGAAAACAGGTCTAAATAATATGGGTGATATGGGTGGTATGAATCTCACTGGTGGTGATGGTCACATGAATCCTGCAGGAATGATGGCCAGTATGATGATGGGGACAGCTGTAGCAGGTCAAATGGGTAATATGATGAACAATATGGGGGCTGCCCTTAATCAGAATATGCCTTCTCAATCCCAACCTCAAGGCCAAAATCCGCCACCGATGCCTGGTTCACCCGCGCAGACACCTCCGCCTATGCCTGGAGCTCCATCAGTACAATATTTTGTTAATATAAACAATCAACAATATGGACCTTGTGACATTAATGCGTTGATGCAAATGGCTCAAGCTGGTCAAATAAATGCCCAGACAATGATTTGAGCTAACGGAATGCCTAACTGGGCTCCAATCAGTACTATCCCAGCCTTAGCAGTTTTGTTTCAGTCATCTCAAGGCAGTGCATGTCCTCCTCCTATGCCTAATATGTAATTGATATGGATGCTTTAGATTTTGATGCCTTACTTTTGAATAATCAAGGATTTAACACTTTGGATAATTTGGCGCAGTCAGATGCAATGCAGAGTTTGGCACAACAGACTTTGCAAAATATACAAACGATGCAGACTTCGATGCCTAATGGACATATACCTCAGCATGTAGTTTTGCCTATATTCCAAAAACAAGAAGTAAACGACAATTGTAAAAATAAGAAACAACAGTTTTTTGCTATTGTTAATGGAGTTCAAAAAGGTCCATTTACACTTGAACAACTCAAAGGACTTGCAATAGCTGATGTAATTAATGTTGACACACAAGTATGGATGCCAGGATTGTCCGAATGGACAGATTTGAAAACTTGCCTTGCACAACTTAAATAATAGTTAATTATGACAGATGATAATAATATATTTGATAAGATGATTGAGATGGGAATGGGTATGACCATCGCAAATCAGATTCCACGTATGATGAATTCAGTTATGCCAAATCAACAAGGGAGTCAAACTCCACCTCCGATTCCATCTGCTGGAGTACAATTGTATGCATCTATTAATGGAAGTCAAGCAGGTCCTTTTTCAGAACAAGAATTTATAACCCTTATTCAAAAAGGACTTGTAACCAAAGATTCTTTAGTGTGGAAACCTGGCTTATCGAGTTGGTTACCAGCAACTCAGGTCCCAGAAATAGGAAAGCTAATCCTGCTTTATGCTAATCTTTAAACTCGTCAATATGAAAATCAATGTAGTTAAAACACTTATTGTATTAGGAATTAGTACTCTTATGGGTTTGCTTTGTTTTGAGATTGCAAAAGAAGATGATTACCGTAATTGGTTATCATTTATCATTGCAACAATCTCAATTTTTCTTTGTTTAGAATCGGCTATGGCTTGTGATTACAATTGTGGACATAGAGTTGCCAATATCAAAACCGTTGCTTGGACATTTTCAATTATTATAATAATATCAAATATTGTCGCCTCCTTCTTTCTTTATAATATCATTTTCTTTGTTACAATAATGCTGTTAATAACATTGATAAATATCGCGATTGTTTACTCTTTATATAATTCATCAAAAAAGAATGGTTAATCGTGCCAAAGAATTGTATTACACTGTTGTTGATGGATGTCAAGTGGGACCATTGCGTGAATCAGAATTAAAAACCTTGATAAAAAACGGAATGGTGACAGCTGGGACTCTAATATGGATGTCTCAACTTGCTAATTGGACTCAAGCTAAATTTGTCCCTTGCGTACACAAATTATTGTTATTGTTAAATAAAAGTAAAAAACTCAAGTATGTTCAATCCACTGTAAAACAGAATAAAATGAGGGATGATATGATTTCC
>JAZRXD010000099.1:0-30530 GCA_045600045.1 Bacteroidales bacterium | reverse complement strand
TTTATCGGAATAACCAACACTCCATTTGTTACACTTGAAAAATCATAGGTAACCGTAACTACTGTTTTATTCGTTGATTTATTTACAAAAGATACTGTTGCAGTAAAGGAATTAGGGCAATAATATATTGCCATTGGCATAGAAAACGATTCCAACTGAATGTCATATGGTGTATTCAATCCAACTGTATAAGTTGAACTAGTTCCGATATTATTTGTTGGCAATTTTCCTGCTGATGGGTTCACCCCTGTACTCACTACCTCTTTCGCATACAACATAGTCACCGATGACCCATCGGTAGCCGAACAACGATACGGCGTCGTCATTACTGAACCTTTACCATCGGATCCATAACCAACATCAACAATAGAGTGACCATCATCATAATACCAATGATACTTGGTTCCCGCCGGAATCGTTCCATTAATTTCCCACTTGGCATAATAATTATCGCACCACCCTGCATTTGCTTTAAACGCTGGCGTACCACATTGGGCAAAGCCAATATTGACCGATGCGACAACACAAAACCCTACGGTTGCAATAAACCGAAAAACTCTTCTAAAAGCTCGTGAATTTATATTCATACTGATAGTTTTTTCTAAAAAAATTCCTCTATTTGTAATATGACTATTTTCCGTAAAAAATAGTTACAAAAAACAAATATACAACAATTTAGACTGCTACATTCTATAGCAAAAATGTTTTTTCAACTATCTGCGAACGAGGTGCATTTTTCAAGTAAAAAAACACTTATAACACCAATATGGGAAGGGCTATTCTTTGTATTTTGAACTATAAAATTTTGCTACGACAGCGCCAGCAATATTGTGCCATACACTGAACACCGCGCCAGGCACTGTTGCTACTTGCAACAGTGCAAAATGTTGTTGTGCCAACGTGCAAGCCAAACCAGAATTTTGCATTCCAACTTCTATTGAAATCGCAACATTTTTATCGTATGGAAGTTTCAATAATTTTCCCAAACAAAATCCTAAAGCAAACCCACATAAATTGTGTAAAACAACAACCAACAAAACGAGCAATCCCACATGATACAATCGTTCTGCATTTGCGGAAACAACAGAACCAACAATTAGCATAATGACGATGGTTGACAATGCCGGCAAAACCTCGACTATTTTTTTTGTAAAATTCGGAAACATTCGTTGAACGACAAATCCTAGAAATATTGGAATAACGACAACCTGCACTATCGACACAAACATACTCACCACGTTCACTTCGACGAATGTTCCTGCTAAAAACCAACAAATCAATGGTGTAAGTATAGGAGCCAACACTGTTGAAACAGCCGTCATACCTACCGACAACGCTAAATCACCTTTCGCAAGATATGTAATTACATTCGATGCCGTTCCTCCCGGACAACAACCAACTAAAATCACACCTATAGCAAGTTCCGGCGGCAAACAAAACAATTTGGTGAGAATCCACGCCAACGTGGGCATAATTGTAAATTGCGCGGCACAACCTATCAATACATTTTTCGGATGCGAAAACACGATTTTGAAATCCGATGGTTGCAACGTAATGCCCATGCACAGCATGATTATTCCAAGTAACCAATTGATGTAGCTTGTCTTTACCCAACTAAACGAAACAGGTTCAATCAACGACACTAATGCCACAACAAGCACAAGCACCGCCATATATTTTTTTATAAATGCTATGATTTTCATATTTTTCTTGAACAAAATCATGCAATATTAGGAAGATTTACATTCATATCGAACCAAATTCTAAATTTTTAAAATTCTATAACCTGTGTTGAATTTTTGCACAGATACAACTATTCTTTGCATCAATTAACTAGAGTCTCGAGTTAGAAAAAAGTTTTTTGATGTATGGAATTACTTTCCCACATATTATCAACACACGTATTTTCAAAGTAAAAATTATTTTTATTTGCTAATGCGTCTTGAAGGAATCAGATTCCCATCAATTCTGATTTTCAACTCACAAATTTTTAATCATTAATTAAAAAAAATGAAATTTACTCATTTACACGTCCACTCGCACTATTCAATTCTTGACGGAATGTCGAAAGTTCCCGCCTTGATTGAAAAATGTATGAAGACAGGAATGACTTCAATGGCGCTTACCGACCATGGAAATATGTTCGGTATCAAGGATTTAATGGATTCCACAATCTCATTCAACTCAAAACCGAAAAAGAAAATTGAAGAATGCAAAGAAAATATTGCAAAGGAAAAAACAATTATCAATTCTCCAGAAAAATCCGCAAAAGAGAAAGAAGATGCCCAAAAACATCTTGCTGAATTAGAAGAAGAACTTCCGAAATTAGAACAAAAAGCAAAAGATTTCGTGCCTTTCAAACCAATTATTGGAATTGAAGCTTATTGTGCACGAAGAACATTATACGACCAAGACAAAAACTATAAATTTTTCAATGCCGAAAAAGGAAAAGATTTTATTGTTGACCGCAGCGGTTGGCACTTAATCCTTTTGGCGAAAAACGAAATTGGTTACCATAGTCTGTGTAAACTTGCTTCAATTGGATATACTGATGGATTTTACGACCGTCCTCGTATCGACAAAAACGTTCTGAAACAATATCACGAAGGTTTGATTGTTTGCTCAGCCTGTCTTGGAGGCGAGTTACCACAACTTATAATGGCTGGCAAAATCGACGAAGCCGAACAAACCATACTTTGGTTTAAAGAAATTTTTGGAGACGATTACTACATTGAAATACAACGTCATAAAACCGACAAACCAAACGCCGAAACAGGAACGTACGAACGTCAGCAACAAGTAAATCCAATCTTGATAGAATTAGCCCGAAAAACAAATACAAAAATTGTTGCAACAAACGATGTTCATTTCGTGGAAGAAGAACACGGAGAGGCTCATGATAGATTGATTTGTTTAAGCACTGGTAAAGATTTCGATGACCCTAATCGTCTTCATTATACGAAACAAGAATGGTTAAAAACACCTGAAGAAATGGCCGCTATTTTCAGCGACATTCCCGATGCACTGGAAAACACCCAAGAAATTGCCGACAAAGTAGAAGTTTATTCTATTGATTCAGGACCAATTATGCCGATGTTCGACATTCCAAAGGAATTCGGTACGGTTGAAGAATATAAGAAAAAATTCACCGAAGAAGATTTGTTCAACGAATTCACAAGAAATGAAAAAGGCGAAGTTTTTTTGAGCCAAGAAGAAGCAGAAAAGAAAATTAAAAAAATTGGAGGTTACGAAAAACTCTACCGTATAAAACTCGAAGCCGACTATCTTGCAAAACTTACCTGGGACGGAGCAAAAAAACGCTACGGTGAAGTTTTAACAGAAGAACAAAAAGAGCGTATAATATTTGAATTGCATGTAATGAAAACCATGGGGTTCCCGGGCTATTTCCTTATCGTGCAAGATTATATACGTGGCGCTCGCGAAGAACTTGGAGTTTGGGTTGGTCCCGGTCGTGGTTCCGCAGCTGGTTCCGTTGTTGCATATTGCCTTCATATAACCGATTTGGATCCATTAAAGTATGATTTACTTTTCGAACGTTTCCTAAATCCCGACCGTATTTCGCTTCCTGATATCGATGTGGATTTTGACGATGAAGGGCGAGCAAAAGTATTGGATTGGGTTACGCAAAAATATGGGAAAGAAAAAGTTGCACACATCATCACCTACGGAACAATGGCAACAAAATCTTCTATTGCCGATGTTGGACGTGTACAAAAAGTTCCCCTATTCGTAGTTAACGAAATAAAGAAAATGATTCCCGACAAGGATTTTAACGGTATGACCGACCCAAACACGGGAAAAATATTTGGCGATGACAAAAGTAAAGGTCAAATAAAATCACCAAAAGTTAAACTTAAAAATTGTTTTGCAATCATTCCGGGATTTCAGACTTTACTAAACGGGGAAGACAAAAATGTGTCATCAATGCTAACGTATGCGTCAGAACTGGAAGACACAAACCGCCAAACAGGAATTCACGCCTGCGGAGTCATCATCGGAGCCGACGACCTAACGAAATTTGCGCCCGTCTGTACAATCAAAGATAAAGATACACACGAAGACGTGCTTGTAACTCAATACGACGGACACGTAATTGAATCTGTAGGATTGATTAAGATGGACTTTCTTGGATTGAAAACTCTTTCTATTATGAAGGAAGCCGTCAAAAATATCAAACATCACACAGGCGAAGATCTTGATATTTTCACAATTCCTATCGACGATCAACAGACATATCAACTATATTGCAAAGGACAAACCGTTGGAGTTTTTCAGTTTGAATCGCCGGGAATGCAGAAGTATCTGAAAGAATTACAACCAAACATAATCGGCGACTTGATTGCAATGAATGCACTCTATCGACCAGGACCAATGGACAACATTCCGTCGTTTATTCGAAGAAAAGCATTACTGGAGGATATTGCAGCAGGTAAAATCACAAAAGAAGAATTTAACAGTAATCCAGAGAAATACAAGGATCAATATGAGGAAATCCGATACGATCTTCCTTGTATGGAAAAATATTTGAAGGACACATACGGTATCACGGTATATCAGGAGCAAGTGATGCTTTTGTCTCGAGAAATTTCGGATTTCACCCGAGGTCAATCCGATACACTTCGTAAGGCAATGGGGAAAAAACAACTTGCAAAAATGGAAGAATTATATACTCTTTACATAAAACAAGGTGTCCCCAAACAATGCGAGGCAACTGGATGGACTGAAGAAAAAGTAACCGAAATTTTGAATAAGATTTGGGATGAATGGAAGAAATTTGCCTCATACGCATTCAACAAATCGCACGCTGCTTGCTATGGTTGGGTATCGTATCAAACTGGTTATTTGAAAGCACACTATCCTGCCGAATATATGGCAAGTTTGCTGACTAATAGTATGGACAACCCTGCCGATGTTTCTAAATTCATGGGCGAAGCAAAATCCATGGGCGTGAATGTTCTTTGTCCGAGCGTGAACGATAGTGAATTGTCATTTTCGGTAAACGAAAAAGGCGATATACATTTCGGTCTAAAAGCAATAAAAGGATTCGGCGAAAATATCGGTCTCGCAATTATAGAAGAACGCGAGAAAAACGGAAAATACAAAGACATTTTCGATCTTGTTCAACGTGTGCAACTTTCAAACAAAAACCTTGAATTACTTACCTACAGTGGTGGACTTGATTGTTTGGGTTTACCACGCGACACTTATTTAAGTCTTTCGGAAGATGGAACGCCGTTTATTGAAACATTGGCAAATTTCTCTGCTTCAAGAAACAAAAAAGCCGAATCGTCAATGATGTCGTTATTTGGCGAAGAAGAGATTGACACCGGACATCCGGCATTGCCAATTCCACGTAAATTCGATCCGATCTATCTTCTTCAAAAAGAGTGTGAATTAATCGGTATCTACTTGTCGTCGCATCCTCTTGACAAATTCCGCTTTCTAATGAAAGGTTTCGGAAATTTACAAATGGGAGACGTTGATTCCATTGCAGAACATGAAAATTTGAAAAATAAAGAAATCCGTTTGATGGGAATGCTCGACACAATTCGCTATGGAACCACAAAAAAAGGTTCTCCAATGGCAATATTCTCTGTCAGCGACTACACTAGTACACACGAATTTGCTTTATTCGGCAAACAAAACGAATCAAACGATACAAGTGCATATCAATTGTTTAAAGAGAAAAATTTCAAAGAAAAAGATATTGTTGTCATTATCGGCAAATTGGAAAAACCTTGGTACGCAAAGGACAAGGACGATGCTAAATATGCTTTTGCTGTAAAAGACGTTAAATCGGCTCAAGAAATGATGCAAGAAATAAAAGCAGTGCAACTAAAAATCGACATTCAGAATATAACAGAACAATTTATAAACTCGTTGTCAAATTGGGTTTACAAATCCGATAAAGGTCTGAATGTCAATTTTATTGTACGAAACAACAATATCCACACGGAATTAACGTCCGCTACATTTAAAATACAATTAGAAGATTCATTCTTCATCGAAATGAAAAATTATCCAGTAGAAATAATATTAAATTAAACGTTATGGCACTTCAAATTACAGACGCAAACTACGATCAAGTAGTTGACACAGACAAATTGGTGGTAATAGATTTTTGGGCTGAATGGTGTGGTCCTTGCAAAAAAATAGCACCTATTGTTGAAGAACTTGCAACGGAATACGCCGACAAAGCGATTATCGGGAAATGCGATGTTGAAGAAAATACAACCATCACTTCAAAATTCGCTGTCCGCAACATTCCTACCCTTTTGTTCATCAAAAACAAAGAAGTTATCGACAAATTAGTCGGTGCGGTGCCAACAGAAAAAATCCGTGAAAAATTAGATGCAAACTGCTAATTTTTCCAATGTATAAATTCACAATACACAATTCTTCCAAATTGTGTATTGTGTTTTGTGCGTTATAATTCATGGATGTTGTTGATTTACAAACAATAGAATCACTTCAAATTTTCGACAATTTCGAGTTTCTTGCCCGACAAATTGTTGAAGGTTTTATCACTGGACTGCATCGAAGTCCGTTTCATGGTTTTTCCGTTGAATTTGCGGAACATCGCCTGTACAATACCGGCGAATCGACAAGAAATATTGATTGGAAACTATTTGCCAGAACCGACAAACTTTTCACCAAACGTTACGAAGAAGAAACGAATCTTCGCTGCCAATTGGTAATCGACACATCTTCGTCGATGTTGTTTCCGTTCCAAGATCATTCCATTCAAAATAAACTTGCTTTTTCGTTGTATTCTGCAGCCGCTTTGATACATCTGCTTCGAAAACAACGCGATGCAGTGGGACTTTCGCTATTGTCGGACGAAGTTACTCTACATACGCCAGCTCGATTGTCGGAAGCACACACTCAAATGTTATATGCCGAATTAAATAAATGTTTACAAGCAAGTTTCAACCAATCTTCATTTCAACAAAAAACATCACTTTCAAAAACACTGAACCAACTTGCCGAAACAATTCACAAACGATCGTTGATAATCATTTTCAGCGACTTTTTCCAACCCGGCAATTATGCCGAATTGTTTGATGCATTGCAACATCTTCGTTACAATAAAAACGAAGTGATTGTTTTTCATGTCACCGAACCCGAACGAGAAGAATTATTCGCTTTCGAAAACCGCCCGACAGAATTGTGCGATATGGAAACTGGCGAAACATTAAAAATCAATCCGAACGCTGTGCGCGAATCATACAACGAAACCATTACGAAAATCGTTTCGGAACTTCAACTAGCCTGCAACAAATTCCAAATTGACTACATAAAAGCCGACATAAACAAAGGTTTCAATCAAATCCTTACCGGCTATCTTATAAAAAGAGAGAAAATACTTTAAAAAAGCAGTAAGTCTATAAGCCGGATTCTGTTCCTTTGCAGGATTCTATCATTTATCTAACGCAACCTACCCTCCGACTCGAACGAGCAGCCCTCAAACGTCGGTTTACATGGTCTTGCAACTTGTCGGTGGCACATCTGCACAAATCGCTTCGCACAATGGTGGTCTCTTACACCGCCTTCTCACCCTTACCGAATTGCTTCGGCGGTAATTTTCTTCTGCCATACCATACGCTCACGCACATCTGTTCTTTCAACAGGCACAACGCTCTTTGTTGTCCGGACTTTCCTCCCCCTTTCGGGAGCGATAGAACGACCTACTGCATTGCAAAAATACAATTATTCTGTTTTCTTGGAATTGTTGTCGGAATTCTTTTTTCCTTCAGTTTTTTTATGATAGAATTTTCTTTGTCTGTTTTTCCCTGTTGGTCCGTTTCCACTATGATTATGATGTTTATGTCCGTGATGGAAATATCTTTTTTTCTCTTTGGGCTCTGAAATTTTCCATTCAGGAGCTTCGCCAAGTTCTGATGGCAACGGACGCTTTTCAACCGTTTTTTCAATCAACGTTTCAATTTTCGAAAAACGAAGAATGTCCGATTCGCTGATAAATGTTATCGCTTCGCCTTTCGCATCGGCACGTGCGGTTCGTCCCACACGATGGACATAATCAGCAGGATCTTTCGGAACATCAAAATTAATCACAAGATTAATTCCTTTTATGTCAATTCCCCGACTCAAAACATCTGTTGCAACAAGAATTTTCGTTTGTTTCGCTTTGAAACGCAACAATACATCTTCGCGTTCATTTTGTTCAAAATCCGACGAAATTCCTTCGATTGTGACACCATGAATTTTCTTTTTTACCGCCGAAACAATCGAATAAATCATTTTTTTCGTCGATGTAAAAATAAGAATACTATCATAATCTGGATTTTGTTCCAAAATGTGCGTAATCAAATCCACTTTTTGATATGGATGAGCCATATATGCCGACTGAACAATTCCTTCTGCCGGTTTTGCAATAGCAACCGAAATCATCCGAGGATTTACTAAAATCGTGTTTGCTAATTTGCGGATTTCAGGAGCCATTGTCGCACTGAACATCATAGTCTGACGTTTGTTCGGCACATACGATAAAATCTGACGAATGTCGTCGACAAAACCCATATCTAACATTCTATCGGCTTCATCAAGAATTAAATGACGGAGATTATTCAACTTTACATACCCCAAACGTAAATGTGCAATCAAACGTCCGGGTGTGGCAATAATAACGTTCGTACCTTCGGTAAAAGCACGTTTCTGCTCATCCCAATCCATTCCTTTGTCTCCTCCATACACAGCCTTGCTCGTGGTGTCGGTGAAATACGAAAATCCTTGCAATTCCTGATCTATTTGAATTGCAAGTTCACGCGTTGGAACAACAATCAACGTGGTGATTCCGTGAGCTCCATTTTGCACCAAATCTTGTAAAACAGGAATCAGAAATGTGGCAGTTTTTCCCGTTCCCGTCTGTGCACAAGCTAAAATATCGTGTCCTTCCAACGCAACAGGAATCGCTTGTTCCTGAATTGGAGAAGCTTTTTCAAAATGCATGTACGAAATTGCCTCAAGCAATTTTTCGTCTATATTAAATTCATCAAAGGTCATTGCAACTATAAAAAAATTGAGACGAAACCGAAGCGTCGTCTCAATTAGCAATCATTTATTTCAACATATCCGAGAAGTCAATAATAACTTCTGGATGTTTAACTTTTTCATCCAAACGTTTTTTTACTAAAAGAATTTGATCTTCCAAATAATAAATCTTCCAGTTTGCAACGCTTCGTTTATTGTATGACAAGTTATTAATTTTAGTTACAACGTCGTTTTTAAATGCACTCGATTCCGAAGTAAGCGGACTATAACGACGGCTATCGTTTTGTGCATATTCAACAACAGTCAAAAATTCATTGTACCAACTTTCATAATTTCTCAACAAGTATTTGTACTTGTCAATATTTTCATCGTGAATACGTGCTGAATCAAGAATTTCCAAATTTGATTTGATTACTTCGGCATCGCATTTTCTGTACAAAAGGCCATTCAAATATTTTCTGCAATATTTAACTTTCAACGATTCCGGAATATTCGACAATTTGTAAATCGAATCCTGTAAAACCTTTATTTGTGCATCTTTTTTTGCAAGTTGAGCTTTGTATTCATCGCAATTTTCAACAACAACCGGGGTTTCGTTTACCACTTCTTTAACTTTCGATGGTTTTGATTTTGCAGGTTTAGCAACAATTTCTTCATCTTCAGAATCATAGTCATCGTTTGAATCATCGGAAGCAACACGTTCTTTCGATTGAATAGGTTTATTATGTTTCTTTTCGGAATCGTTGCCAATTGTGTATTTCACGCCCAACGAAACACTACCAAACACATCCTTCTTTTCCGATACAACAGCATCAAGTTTATCGGACTCCACATACATACGGTTCACATCTATCGAAAAAGCCAAATTCGGAGAACACTCATAGGAAAGTCCTACTCCGTGTGGCACAACAACTTCACATGTTGGATCAACAGACTTTCTATTTTCATAACCAAACGATTGCGAAAAGAAATCGCCATACTCAGTATATGCAACAACTCGGAACCACATAAAACCATAACCAAGCATAACATACGGTTGAAATTTACTATCAGCAAAGCGGGTCATTTTCAACGGATAGAGATTCAAGTTTATAGAAAGTTCCTTATACTCATTTTCAAACTCATTGACTCTGCGTACATACCCACTTTTGATATCATCTTTTTGCCCGTTCAATTTACCGCTTTCATACAAAACATTACCTCTAACAGCCCCCGACTCTGTCAAAAATAATCCTGCACTTATAGAATTGGAAAAACTAATATTTTTTGAGTCTGAAAGATCACCAAAAAACACGTTTGCTCCCACTGTGTTTTTGATACTTACCTGCGAAAATGATTGTGCAGAAAAAAAAGCGATGATTCCAAAAATTAAAAAAAACTTTTTCATTGTTATTCTGGTCTTGGTAAACTATAAAATTTTTGAGTTAATGTTCCCATACGTTTGCTCAAATCCATAACGTCTTTTTTCAATCCGTATGTAGCTTGTGCTTTTGTATCGTAGTCGTCTAAAGCAACGCGAACGTTTTGTAAGTTTCCTGAAACATCGGCATAAATTCTATTGAAATTTGCTTTATAAACTTTCGACATACTACTTTTCGACGAAGTTGATTCCGCCAAACGTTCCAAAATTTGGATTTGCATTTCCATTTGCTCAACCATTTCGCGGACATACGAATAATGATTATTGTGCATATGTGTTGGATAGGCCGACAAAGAAGATGCCAACGAGCCACAATTCGACAAATACTTATCTTCTTTGTACTTTTTAGCTAAAGCAACACGATTTTTTGCTTCCGCCATATTACTGAAAGAACGTTGAGCCAACAAACTATTTGCAGAATGGTAATCTGCTGCAACTTGTTTTATCGACTGCAAATTAGCCTTAATTGTTGGTGACAATTGATTTCCGCCAACCGAATCAAGCAACCATGCGACACGTTTAAAGCGCCATTCTTCCTTCGCAAAATTCCATGGTTTGCTAAACTTGCACGTTGTCGATTCAAAGAATTTACCAGCATACGCAGCCACGAACTTGTCCATCAATTCTTTTTGCTTTTCCGGCTCAATCAAACTGTATTTTTTGAAAAGATTGAATTTTCCGTCGATTTTCACGAACAACTCTTCCGGCTCGTTTGCACAATTAGAACAATCGAACGACGACATTTCCGCAATATCTTTTTCAATATCACCAACAAACTGATTGCCACTAAAATACAACGTCGGAGTATTCGCAACTTGATTCCGATAGAAATACACCGAAACGGAACAGATAAGAATCATCGTTCCCGCTAAAATTATTAATTTAATTATCTTATTCATAATCTTGAGATTACCTATTAATCGTCAGCTCCTTGCCCAGAATAATCTTTTACAGGAGCCGATTTTGTTTCTTGTTTCGGTTGCTTTGACGATGAAGCCGCCTGTACATTTGAAAAACTATTCACATATTGATTAAAATCAATTTCCTCGGCATTGATGTAATGTTGCGGATGGACTTTTCCCGACTTGAAACAATTTTCATAAATTGATTGCAATTTCGTTCTATCGGCAGAAGCATATTTTTTTACAGTTTCCTTATCGTAGGCATACAACGCATCGAACAAATTTAAATCAAAAACGTCTAATTCTTCTTTGAACCAACTATCGTACGATTCCAAATAAATTGTCAACAATTTATCTTTAAATGTTGAAACAGAAATAACACCATTTTTAAATGCATCAGCCTCATCAACCTGAAAATCCAATTCCACGGCTTTGTCAATCATTACAACCAAATCTTTCAGACCTGTATATTTCCCCAACAAATCTTTCTTTTCCTGCAAAGCTTTAAAATTGTACGATGCGAACAGTTCATAAACGCCAACCAAATCCGAACAACTATCCATCGATGCTTTTGTCCATTCGTTGGTGTTTTCTTCAAAATATCGGGAACAACTGAACGGACGAGGTTGTTGAGTCGGCACCTCAACCACTTCAGGCGTACGGGAAAGCCCCACAATCAAACCAATCACCAAACCCAAAACAATTCCAATTACGCCAAAAATAATTTTTTGCGAACCAGAATTTCCTCCTTTTTTCACTTCAACACCTTTCAGCGAAATGGCGACATTTGCCTTTGAAAGATTAAAATCCATCGGCAACTCAATTTCTCCATTTTTTAAATCTTGACCGTTAATTTTCACGCTAAACAACGTAACATCCTGGCCTTTTTCATCACGAATTTGAAACGATGATTTATTCATAACTTTTCTGTAATCTGATTGTGAAATTTGAAATGCAACCGCATTTCCACCAATTCCGTTGCGTTGGATTGTCTTGCAACCAATGCGTTTCCAATACACAGAAACTGGTTCATTTTTGCCATACAAAATTGGTTTTTCTATTAATTCATCTTTGCTGTCAAATGGTTGCCATCCGTCGTTATTTTGCGGGACAGGAAACACTACCATTTCGTCCAACGGTTCCGAGGTCAAGTCTTTTACCGTAGGCTTACAAGTAACCATTTGTTTTTGTTCTTGCGAAAACAAAACAACCGCCTCGTAATTCTGATAACCTGCTTGATAATAATTTTTAAGGTATTCACTTAGATTGTTTACTTCCGTCAAATAACGGCATGCATACATTTTGTTACACTCCTTGATATCGACAACCACATCTTCGCAATCATAAGATTTCGAAAGCAACGTATCGAAAAAAGACCATGATTCAGGTTTTGTCAGTGCCTCTTTTTTATTAAGAACATCATCTATTTTTGTAACAAGATTATTCCAATCTGTGTACGTTGGGAAAACACCGATTGGAATTTGACACCAAACAGCCACGTTGTCATTCCAACGGGATGTTTGACCAAGTTTCAGAATAACCAAATAGAAATATTCCTTTGTGAATTTTATGAATTTGAGCGGAGTTGTTTCCTTCAACTTCTCACGAAATTCATTTGTTGAAGAATCAAAAACGCCGCTAATCCACGAAAGACGGATATCAGTAACGACACCTTCGTTCACAAAGTTGTTCGATTTATACAAGAAATCGCTACTATAACCGTCGTTGGTTTCTTTTACGCAAACAGCGATGTTTTTCATTTTCTAAAGCTTTTTTTCAATTTTGACAATAAACGAGAATCATCTTCTTCCGAAGTCGCACGAGTAGTGATTTCATTCAAAACTTTTTGTGGTGAATCTTCTCTCAAAACGCAATAACTCTTGAAACAAACATCGCCAATAGAAAATGGGATAACCAAAATCTTTGGTTTCACTTCGTCTTTTCCTGCTATTGGTTTCACATAACCATTCAATTCACATTCACGGCAAACATTACGAACAGCTGTCACCAAACCTTTGTAATGCGTTTTAACGTATTCATTTGCCTTCTCGCGACGTTCAGAAGCACTATTTGCCTTGATTTTATCAGCTTTGGTCAAAACTACATAAATTGCATCTGTATCACGTTTAAATGGATTTTCCATTGGATCGGCAACGTTCAATATGTCAATCACATTTTCCAATAATGCATCTTGACCGAGCTCTATATCATTTCCGATTTTTATTTTTTTACCAGCTGCACCATATTCAATAACAAAGAAATGAATTTTACGATTTCCTTCTTTATGATTTTCCAACAAAACGCGACGGAATGCTTTCGCTGCTTTATCGTATGCTGGATCATCCAAAACAATATTGTGAGCCTCTGCATAAATTGCCGTCAACAACTCTCCAGCCAAATCAACGAAAGTAAGTGGATAATATTTTCCCTCAACTGTTGTCATGTCAAAACCCATTTCCGCAAAACTATCGGTTGGCGTACCATTTGGAAGCACCGAAGTTGGACGGGAATCATGCTGGTTGAACAAATCAGACAATGCGTCGAAATACGGAATACCTTGACCTTTTTTGTTTGTAATTCCATATCCCATTCTACGTGCTGTATTCAAAATTGAACCAATTGCACAAGATTTTCCTGAGTTTTTAACACCCCAGAAATAGATTTCCGTCGATGTTTTCTCTATCTGTTCTACTGCATCGCAATCAACCGAAGGAATATCGATGTTGCTCAAATTCTTTTGCAACGAATGAATAAACGTTTCATCAATTTGAGCCTTTGAAATCAAATCCTCATAAGTAATGTATGCGTTGTCCAACAAGTCGTTGATACAATCCGTATTGAAAATATTATGGTCTTCGGAAATGATTTTAAGGATTTCGGCATTGGAAATAGTGCCTTCATTCATTTGCTTCTGCAATTCTGCAAAATGCTCGTTTTCCTTTTTCATCCGCAATTCGTTGATGAATTCGCTCAAATCAAACTGAGCACGTTTTTCAAATTCCTTCATCAATTTCTTTGCTTGAAAAGCATAACTGCCCTGCGGAAATTCGGCCAAATATCGTTTTACATCTTCAACATTCTTTTTGTCGGTTTTCTGCCAACAGAGATTATCGTTCTTCTGTGTGCGGATTTTACCAATTCTAAGATTTGCCTCAATTCTATTTGGTCCCAACGGATATTTTTTTATGTATTCCGAATAACTTTCTTCGGTATTTGTACGACAAGCAGCTTCCCAATCTTTGGGTTCCTGACCAGCAATCAATTTCTTTACTTCTTCACGCAAGACATTACCAAACTCTCCGCCAGTATTTTTATACTCGCACAATTCGTCAAAAGTAACAATACCCTCGATAATGAAATCTGCAATTTCCGACGCTGGATAGTCGCTTATGTTATCAAATATTTCTTCTTTTGTTGGCATAGTTTTTATTTTATTTTCCTTCTAATTATCTAAATTTCAAATGTATCATCATCTTCTTCTTTCGATTTGGAAACTTCCTCTTGTATTGGCTCGTTTCCTTCTCCCAATTGGTCTTCGTAATCTGCTTCTTCAGTCCATTTTTTCTTTCCGAATAATGAATTTGGATTTTTTACCGGACGACGTTGCAACAACCATGGCATAGCCATAAAGAAATAGCCCAACAAAGCCCACAAAATTGCTCGCCATTGAAAGGCCGACGACACCGTGAATTTTTGCTTAAGCGTATCGAAATTGGCTTTTATATCGTACGAAGCTTTATATGGTTCCATATCATCTTCGTAAAATTTTCTATCCGACCACATTTCCAATGTTTTCTTCCATGTTTCCACACCTTCTTGAATCTGCGTAAGATTACCGATGACAAAAACATTCCAAACACTAGATTCCTGAGCTGCGTCAATCCATTTGATAATTTCCGATTCTTTTTCTTTATAACTAAACGGACCTGATTCACTCAAAATTTCAGGTTGCAACTGCAAACGCAACAAATCACTTTGCGCAATTTTGTCGGTTGAATTGCTTTGCATACATTTTTCGATTCGAGTATCAACGTATTCGTCATAATTTTCAAAAATACTTTTTGACGAATCAATCGCCATTGCAAAATCAGCCGTTATTTCCGATTTATTGCCATATACAGTCCAAAAATGTTTGAATGGAGAAACTGTTATCATCAATGCAAATAAACCAATTGAAAGCAATACCCCAATTCGTTCCAACAATATGCAACGAGTAAAATCTTTTTCCGCCGATTTTAATTGCTGAGTTCCTACAAAAACAATAAACAACACGATAAAAGAGCCGAGTGCCCAAGCGGTTGCTTTCACCAAATTTGTATCATATAAATACGCCGCTCCTGTGAACGTGATATACGAAATCATTATCATTGCCAAAAAGGCAAATATATGTCCCCACGAAAATTTTAGCGTTTCATTCATCTTTCATCCTCCTCGTTTTCCTATTTACCAGCGGCTTCATCAACGTATAAATTCAAACCTTTTTGTATCAAGCCTCCAACTTGATCGTTTGCGGCAGAATCCAATTGACTAATTTCTCCGACATACAAAATTCCCATTGTGATGAAATTTTCCCATTTCGGGAAATTGTCCCAAAATGAAAAATTAAGCAATGTGACCATATTGTCGAAATCGATTTTTGAACTTTGTTCCAAAACTGTCAACGCTTGTTTTGCATCCATTCGTTTGAATTGCGAATTCATTGCCAATGGTGAAACATCGGCAATTTTCACATTACAAGCAGTTGCTTTTTCCTGAATCTTACGAACTTCATCAAAACCCATATATTGACGGCCGAATGTGCCAACAAATTTATTCAATTCAAATGCTATAAAATCTGCTATTGCATTGATTGAATCACGATTGCCATACAAACTTTGATATTGAATCACACCATCCGACAACACTTTCGAAACATTAAAGTGTAAAAACAATTGCATCAACGTATTTGAAATTTCTTCGGCATGAGGCAACATTGTACTGATTTTCTGAACATTATTATTGATATAATTCATCCAAAACGCAACAACAGTTTCAGCAACCACATCGCCAATCGAAGCCGTGTCACTTCCCATTGCAATAACATCATTTACGGAAAATCCTTGTTCTGCGTACATTTTTTCCAAATCATCAGAACTCAACGAATAATGGCTCGTAAGTTTTTCCAAATTATTTTCAGCCGAATCCTTCACGTCAATTTCGCATTGGCGACGAATTAATTGAATTGCAGCCATATTCTTTGGTTCTTCGGTATCCAAAATCAACACATCGTAAATTACTTTGCGAACGTCATCGGATTGCACCATAAGGCAATCTAGAATTTTTCCAAACAATTCCTGATTGTTGCCGATATTCAAATCCAACAAGGCACGAATGTCGCCAATTGTTTTTTGCAATTTACTATTTTGTTCATCCTGACTTTTCGCTTTATAAAAAACAGAAAGTCTTCCGACCACATCGTCACGAATTTGTTTTGCGTATGATTCCGACACAACTTCGGTTGCCGAACGTTTGACGCCCAATTTCTTAATTAACGAATTGAATAAATTAGTGAAACGTGTGTCGTGGTTCCACAAATACGAAAATAATTCTCCCCAATTTTCATCACCAATCGATTTAATTTCAGGAGCAACCATTTTGAAGAAATCAGATTGATAGACATTTGACGCAACACTACCTATTTCCGTATGAATAAAATCGCCTAGATTATAAATGTCTTCTTCCGAAATCAATTGTTGTGATGTTTTTGATTTTATTTGAGGTAAAAGTTCTTTAACTTTTTGATTGATAACATCATAGCCTAAAACAAATTCAAAATTATTTTCGCCATAATATGTTTCAACCAATGCTTTTACAACATCAACTACCGAAAGTGTGTTCAAAGCTTGCGCAGACGAAACGGATTTTGAAGATTTCTTTTCCGAAGCGCCATCCAATGATTCTTGAATTTTTGCCAGATTCCTGCGATATGTTTTAAAAACTTCTACAGGAAATGTTTGCACCCCGTTCGAATTAGCCCATGCCAACGATTCGTCAATTAGTGCAATATTTTCGTTTATATCTTGTGTCTTCATATTCGTCATGTAGTTTAAAACTCAAAAATTCCTGAATTCAACCAATTTGAACTTTCTACGCCAATATTTTTGATTTGAATTTCAATATTGTTATCGGTTAATTCTTCGCCATTTTTATCTGTTATCGTTGTCGTTATCAACGAATCTTTATCCATACAATTACGTTCCAATGCTATGTTCAACGGCATTTTTTCTTGTAATTCCTTCATTGATTTTTCAACCTCAGCAGCAACTTCCTCATCCGACATAGTCATTTGTCCGTTTGCAATTGCTTGACGACGAATTTTTTCTATCATTTTCGTTTGATTTACATCAATGCAATACGAGGCTTTTGTTGGATACGTATCCAAATCCATTTGTTTCGCATTGATACAAGTTGGGAATTGTTTTACTTCGAGAGAACCTTGTTTTATCAATGGCGTCATCAAATAATTCGTTCTTGTTCCTATTTTTTTACTTTCAACAAATTGAACTGTTTTAGCGGAATCCAACTCTTTTTCCAAATTTTCCGTATTTAAAGACAATGTGTTGAATTTTTGTTCCGATTTTGCATAAAAAGCAATCAATGCTCCAAATGGAACTATCGTTTTACTGTCGGTTATGTATCCTGTATTTTGTGCAAAAGGATACCAAGAGCCAACATAGAAATTATTTAGAACGATTAGTCTGTCAGGAGAAACTGCGTAATATTTCAAGAAAATATCACGAACAGGAGCCAACGAAGAAGGAAGTCCGGTCAACAAAATCACATCGCACGAATATGCGTGCATGATTGTCGCAATCTTCTTCAAAAGAGGTTCAAATTCAGCAAAAACTATTTCCGAAACATGTTTTGCATTGTATTGCCATTCCAATTTCGACAAATCAATATCGCATGATTTTTCGCCTTTGTTCTGCAACCAAACATTCACATTTGTCTTAAAATCCTGAATAATTTTGTCGCCTAACGCACACGAAGCAAAAACATCAGAATAAGCAACCGAACAATCTGCACTATCCTTACTCAATAAATCCAAGAAATAATTCATCAACGGAATCCAGTATTGAGTGTTCAAATTTTTCTTAAGTTTCTTATCTATTGCTGACGATTCGTTTTCACCAAAGAAATCTTTCAAGAATTGTCGATACAATTCTATCGACAAACCGCCCAATTGTTTACGCAAAGCACTGTTTTCGTCATCAAAAATGAATTGAGCAATCATACGTTTAACCAAATTATCGCCGCCTTGATAGAACGTATCGAAAAACAATGGATTCGGTGTTAATTTTATTGAATTTTCGGCTTCATCGAATTGATATTCATTTATCAACATATCGGTTGTCCCAGCACCCAAATCAACCGAACCGATTGTCAATGGAACTTCTTTATTTTGTTGATATAACTTAAAGAATTCACTTGCACAGCCTTTGTATTTATAACCGACTTCACTATACAAATACACTAACTGAGCACAAGTTGCTTCGTCGTAGAACCACATTTTTGCGTTTGCACCACGTTTAACTTGTGGTGTAACAATGATTTTTGTGTCTCGAAGCTCAAAGAATTTTTCGTACAATGTTGCCGCATCGGCTGCACAAACGAGCAACGCATCACGTTCAGACTTCAACAATGCAGGTGGGCACGTAACAATAATGTTATTGATTCTGCGAGGCAACAATTCATTTTCTTTTCCAGAACGAGAACGAAATTCTTCGCTGTTAATTTGAATATTTGCCTGGTTGATTATTTCCAAGAATGCAAATGTATTCAATGAACGACGCGAAAAATGATTTGCTTGACCGCCAATTCCACCAACGCTCAAATCGCCATTATTGGAAATATATCTCGTTAAATTTGAAATTTCAGGAATTGTTCCGTCTTGTTTTTCTCCTTTCAAAACAACATTTTTCCATTCCCTCACACTTGGTTTTGCATCCGACAAGAAATGTTTCGGACTTATACTTGAATAATTGGAATCGACATTTGCAGAGCAATCCGACGCTGCACAAATCAATTCTTGCGCTTCCTGACCAAGTCTCACGAAACTCGGATATACAAACTGACGACTTTTATTTGGCCCACAAAAGCCAAAACCTTCCGTTCTAAAAGCCATTTGCATATCAAACGATTCGGCAGTTTTACGTAAAACTGATGTTTCGCCAACTTCTTTTACAGGATTTGTCAAATTCAACATTTGCAACGGAGTAACCGAAGTAAAGTCATTATTTTCGACCAACAAAACCGTTGATTTTGAATTACCCATATTGATAACCATATCAACAGTTCGGGCTTCGTCCATCTTGTTTCTATGCAATTTTACATTCGGAAATTGTTCCGTTTGCACCAACAAATCAATCAACAACAAATACGAAGTAATGAATTTGTAACGATGAATATCTTCGTCAAAAAATTGAGTAATATCGGTTTTGTCAGGAAAAACAAGATTGAACAAATAATCATGGACATACGAACTTCCAAACTGCGGAGAACAAAAATCCAACAAAAGCAACTCATTTTTGCAAAGTCCGAAATCCATTTCTTCTGCCGTCGAATCGTTGAAAACAGGATATTCATTGTTCTTTTGTTCCACAACACTCAACACATCTTTATCTTTAGTGCGCGTTTCAAAAGCAAGGACAATATCGTACATCAAATTTCCATTGTTTTCGCCACAAGGAATCATTTTGAAACGGCTCCAATTAAGAGGTCCTAATTTTCTAAAAATGAACTCTCCGTTTTGTTTTTTGCGTTGATAGAAATATGGTATCGGCAACCATTTGTTTTCAAAACTACGAATAGTTTCAAAGGCTTGTTCCAAATCAATTTTATAGATTTTGCCGTTTTCTTGTTCTTCCCCTTCAACCGCAACAGGACTGATTCCGTTCTTTTTCAACAACGAAATAGAAATGGGTTGATCTGGTGCAAGCCAACCATTTTCTACAAGTGGACGTAAATAAAAATAAGCAACGGTTGTCGATTCATCTTCCTGATTCTTTTCCTCTAAACGATAGACAGCGTCGAAACTGCTACGTTTATTTACAGGATTTACCCATTCATAAAAATACTTGAAAGCTTGGTCCTGTTTGTTTATACTAACGCGAGTTGTATAAAATTGAATCCCTGAATTTGCAATCAATGATATTGTCTTCATCTGTTCGTATTGATTCATTAACATTCTTTTTGTTTCCGTTTTTACGCTTTATAACTTTTTAGAAAAGTTTCTTTATCGTGCAAAACCGACAATAAAGCATATTACGACGATTTTCAAAGATAGATATTTTTTCCGTCTCTCAAGAGAGAAAACCCGTATTTTTCTTAACAAATAATTAAGATTCTTTTACCCTCGAAAAAAGAAGGCAGAACCTTTTTGATTCTGCCTTCCAAAAGATTTTCAAAATCTTGAATTCGAACTAATTTACACTAACAACACGCGCTCGAACTTTTTTTATTTCCGAATTGATTAAATGAACGTCATCTTCGGAAAGAACCCGGTCGCCAATACCTTCGTAAACTGCAACAATATTCTTTAAATCCGACATCATTTCGGTAACAAACACATTGTCACCTTCATCCAACGATTCTATTGCAAGAATTATATTCTTCAAATATTCTTTTTGTTCTATGACTTTTGTAATCAATTTCGACTTCAACGACGCAGATTTTGTACGTTCGAAAATTTCTGTCGTCACATACATATTTTCAATCCAACTTCCAACAATTACCAACGTTGACAACATAAACTGTTCTTCATTTTTCAACATTCTTTTTGCATTGTCGTAAACCACAAAAATTATGTTGATCAAAGAATCTTTGTTTTCCACATTTGTTTGATATTCCTCAACTGTTTGTTGATCGAAAGCCATTGCCACGCCAATCATATCGGCCAATTGTTTCGAGGCAATCATATAAAGCATTGACTTTTGTGTTTGTTCAAAATGAATCAGATAATTCAATTCGGCACCATACACACCCATATTTACCGCACGGCTTTTGCTCGTGTTGTAATATTTCACATTTTCTGTTGAATTCAGCAAAGATTCATCAAACAACATCTTGTCTTCTTGTGCCAACAAGCCAATCATTTCATCAGAAAGAACTAGATTATCAATCAAATAATCCAACTGTTCCGGAACTCCGGCACTCAAAAGTCCTTCTCCCAAAACAACATCCTTGTATGGATCATCAATTGTTGAGGAAGAATTCTTTTTTGAATTCGAACACGAAACCAAAGCGATTAGCAATATCAGGCAATATGATAGTCTCGTCAATCTCATTTATGTTCTCTTAAAATTGAATTTATAATTTTCAAACGTTTTTCCAATTGAGCGATTTCAGATTTTCCTTTTTCTATATTCTTTTCTACCGAAGCTATCAATTTTGAGGCGTCGGAAGATTTACTGAAAAAGCCGACATTGTTTTCCAACGATTTTATTTCATTTTGAACACCACTCAATTTGTTTTTAATCTTTTTGGCTTCCTGCATTACTTTGTCTTCGCCAGATTTTTCGAGAATCATAGCCGACATTTTAATACGGAATGCCAAATCTTCGGCGGCGCCCTTTTCTATATTTAATTTACCCAACAAAGTATTTACCGATTCTGAAAAACGTTTTTGAAGATCTGTTTTTGCACTTGCTGGTACCGCAATTTTCTGCCATTCTTCTTGTATTGCAGAAATAGCTTTGAGTGCATCTTCTTTCACATCTGTTGATATTTCGGATACTTTTTTGATTAGCGATTCCTTAACAGCGACATTATCGTTCAAAGCTTTATCCAGATTCGTTTCGAATTGTTTTTTAGCCTCGAAAAATGCATTGCAAGCTGTAGTAAAACGGTTCCACAATTTTTGTGAATCTCGGAAACTTGTTGAACCGATTTTCTTCCAATCTTTTTGCAACTTGATGAAATCAAGCGTTGCTTCTTTCCAATCGGTACGCGACTGCATTTCTTCTGCCTTTTCGCACAATGCAACTTTTTGTTTTTTGTTGTCGTTTTCAACCTCGTGCACTTCTCCAAAAAATGATTTCCTTGCAGTAAAGAACACGTCGCAAGCTTTAGAGAAACGTTCGTAAATCAAATTGTTTTGCTTTTGTGGAGCATAACCAATCGTTTTCCATTCTTTTTGAATTTCCAACACTTGATTCGTAGCATTATTCCACTGTTTTTGCGTTAGTTCAAGGTTTGCTATAATTGCATCCATCTTTTCGCACAACACTGTTTTTTTCTGAAGATTTTCTTCTTCCTGTTTCTTTATATTCGTGAAATAATCCTGATGTGCTTTATTTATAACAGTTGTAGCTGTTTTGAAACGCTCCCACAATTGTTCTTTGAATTCTTCTTTTACAGGTCCAATTTTGCGCCATTCATCGTGCAAAACTTGTAAATCGGCAAATGCTTTTACGATTTGTTTTGATTCCGACAATTTTTCAGCTCTTTCGCACAACTCAACTTTTGCTTCGTAATTTTTCTTTTGGTCTAAATCGCGAAGTTCACGGTCGATTTTAACATAATCGTAGAATTTCGCAACTTGCAAATGATATTTTTCCCAAACGACTTTTTCGTCGTTTGCGGAAACTTCGCCTGAATTTTTCCACTCTTCCTGCAAACTTCTGAATTCGGCGAACGTTTTGTTCATCGATTCCGGAGCTTCGGTTAATTTTTCCAGTTTCTCAATAATTTGAAGTTTTGTTTGAAGATTTTTTGCCTGTTCTTTTTGTTTTTGTTCAACCAAACTTGCACGCAAATCTCTAATTCGTCCGTAAACTTCCTTGAATTCTTCTTGTTTTGAATCGTATGTAAAACCTTCCGCACTTCCGTGTTCTTTCACATAAGCGTTTCGAGCTTCGTCTGTTTCGCTTTTTTGCTTTTTGTAAAACATGGAACGGATTTCTTCGATTTCCTTGCGGTGAACCTCAACTAAATCCTTCGTGCAAAAAGCTTCCATAGCCGAAATCAATTCTGTCAACGACAAATTGTGATAATCAACAGATTCAATAGACGCTTCGGCCTGTGTCGATAGAACTTCCTCATTCTGAACGTTTTCAGAATTTTTTTCTTCATTATTTACTTCTTCTAATACCATATTTATTAGTAAAGCAAGATTTTACATTTTTTACAATTCTTTCGGCACCAATTAACACCGAATACGAATTATCTAGCGAAAATATATAATTTTGCACGATAATAAAAACAAAAGGGTCTTATTTTTAGAAAAAAAATCAAATGCGCATAGATATAATCACCGCCGTTCCGCAAGTAATTGAAAGTCCGTTGGAAACGTCCATATTAAAACGAGCAAAAGAAAAAGGCATTGCCGAAATCTACGTACACGACCTACACGACTACTCCTCTGACGAAAAACATCACCATGTTGATGACTATCAATTTGGCGGCGGTGCCGGAATGGTTCTACAAATTGAACCCATTCATAAATGTATTTCAAAACTGACATCCGAACGCCATTACGACGAGATTATCTATATGAGCCCCGATGGCGAACAATTCACGCAAAAAGCAGCAAATTCCCTTTCTCTGCTCGAAAACATTATCATTCTATGCGGACATTACAAAGGAATTGACCACAGAATCCGCGAACATTTAATCACAAAAGAGATTTCAATTGGCGATTACGTGATTACAGGTGGAGAACTTGCTGCGGCAATTGTTACCGATAGTGTTGTGCGAATACTTCCTGGTGCAATGGGAGACCTAGCTTCGGCACTTGATGATTCTTTTCAGGACAATCTCTTGGCTGCCCCTATTTATACGCGTCCAGAGGTTTACAATGGGTGGAAAGTTCCAGACATTCTACTTTCCGGCAACACTAAAGAAATTGAAAAATGGCAATTGGAGCAATCGCTTGAACGCACAAAATTACTTCGCCCAGATTTATTGGAAGACGAATAAATCAAATACGTTCTTTAATTAGACAACCACAAGAAACTTGATTATTACAAAAGTTTCAAGGATACTTAGTGTTATTTTTACAATAATTCATTATCTTTGAAAACGTAAAGAGTATTACCGTTTCAAAACATGAATTTTGTATGAAAAAACTTCTTGTCATTCTTTCTATTTTCGTTTTGTTTTCTTGTTCCACAAAAAATCAGGAAAGCAACACGTCCGACCGTTCAGTGCAATCATTCAACACCGATTGGAAATTTGCAATCGGCCATGCTTACGACAGAGAAAAGGATTTTAACAACGGAACATCATATTTCTCGTATGTAACCAAAGCTGGTTTTGGTGACGGTCCTGCAGCAAAGGATTTTGACGACAGAATGTGGAGAACTGTTTCTGTCCCTCACGATTGGTGCGTGGAATTGCCGTTTTCTGAAAATGGAAGTGTGAGTCATGGTTCCAAAACTATTGGTAAAAATTATCCGGAAAATAGCGTTGGTTGGTACAGAAAGACTTTTTTTATTGATTCCGCTGATTTCGGCAAAAAAATTTCTATTGAATTCGAAGGCGTTTTTCGTGATTCAAAAGTCTGGTGTAACGGATTTTATTTAGGAAACGAGCCAAGTGGTTACACTGGTTTTTCATACGATTTGACCGAATATCTCAATTATGGTGGTGACAATGTCATTGCCGTTCGTGCCGATGCTTCGTTCGAGGAAGGTTGGTTTTACGAAGGTGCTGGAATCTATAGAAATGTGAATTTGATTAAAACAAATCCTTTGCACGTTGCTCGTTATGGTACGTTTATAACCACAGACAAACTTTCGGATTCTAAAGCAGAAATAACTTCGCGGACAAAAATTGTGAACGAATCAAATGAACCTGCAACTTTTGTTGTTATTGAAAAAATCATCAATCCTGACGAGACTTACAAAAACACCGACAGCATTGCCTTTGGCTTTGATTGTCAGATAGAAAAACAATCAAAAAAAATTTGTCTTGCACCGCACAGTTCCACCGAAGTTGTGCTACATTATTCTATCTCAAATCCATTGATATGGAATGTTTGGGACGAAGGGTTTCCGTATTTGTACAGAAGCGACGTTTGCGTGTATAACACTGAAACTGAAAAAGTTGTAGATACATATCAAACAAATTTTGGTATTCGTACCGTTGCATTTGATGCAGACAAAGGTTTGTTTATAAATGGGAAACCGACAAAAGTTCGCGGCGTTTGTTTACACCAAGACCATGCGGGCGTGGGTGTTGCGATTACGCCTGACTTACAAGAATATCGCATACAAAAAATGAAGGATATGGGTTGTAATGCAATTAGAACATCTCACAATCCTGCTTCCCCAGATTTTCTTGAAGCCTGCGATAGAATGGGAGTATTAGTTATGGAAGAAGCTCGTTTGATTGGGATAAATCAAGAACATCAGCATAATATAGAACAACTTATCCGTCGCGACCGAAATCATCCTTGTATTTTTGTATGGTCGTTGGGTAACGAAGAATGGGCTTGCGAAGGCACTGAAATAGGCGCTCGTATAGCCAAAAACATGCAAGAATTTGCACATCAATTAGACTCTTCGCGTGCGTTTACCATTGCATCAAGTGGAGGATGGGACACGGGTATTGGGAAAGCAACCGAAGTTTGTGGAATCAACTATATCAGCCACGGCGACGTGATTGGACATCACAACAAATTTCCTCATCAACCTCTAATCGGTACCGAAGAAAGTAACACCGAACGCACTCGCGGCATTTACGTATCACAACCAGAAAATTGCTGGATGGCACGTTTTAAAGTACACGAAAACGATGCAGGAATGATGAACGCATGGAAATTCTACGATTCGTTGCAATGGGCTTCAGGATTATTCTACTGGACAGGACTTGACTATCGTGGCGAACCTACTCCTTTTGACTATCCTGCTGTTGTTTCTCAATTTGGAATTACCGACTTGTGCGGTTTTGAGAAAGACAATTTCTACTATCTAAAATCGTGGTGGACTAAAGATGTGGTTCTTCATATTGCCTCAAATTGGGATTATCCAGAAGATACTGATTCGGTGGATGTTATCGTCTATTCTAATTGTCCACAAGTTGAATTGTTTGTAAATAACGAATCTTTAGGAATTCAACCTATTGCGAAAAATGAATTTGCTACATGGAAAGTGAAATTCGTACATGGGACTCTCTCAGCCGTTGGCTACGATGCAAAAGGAGAACGATTGTGTGGCGAGGGAGACGGCAAAAGTTATGGAACTTCCATTGTGAACGGAAACGCAAAAGCGACAAAACTAAAAATGCTTGATTATGGTTTAAACGAAAACGATGTTGCTATCATTACTGTTTCCGCGTTGAATGACAACAATGAAATTGACATTACTGCAAACAATCAAATACAATTTACGATTGATGGCGATGTGGATATGGTGTATGTTGGGAATGGAAATCCATCAAGTCACGAGGCAGAAGTTTTCGTTGCGGAAAACATTGTTTCCCAAATTGTTGACTTAAAAGAATGTACCGTTCCTAATCTTGAAAACAGAGAAGAAACCACCGAAGGCTACAATTATTCGTCGTGGATTCCTGCTTTTTCTGCCGAACCAGACAATCTACATTGGGACGAATACAAAGATTCGTTGAAAGTGATTCGTGGCTCATTCAACATTGATAAATTTGACAAAAACATGACCGTAACATTGTTCGCAAAAAGTATTGTGGAACGACAAACTATCTACGTGAACGGACATATATTACAAGAAAATATTCAAAGAGCCAATCAACTCGATGCAATACAAATTCCGTTGGAATATTTAAAATCTGGCAAAAATGAATATGTTGTTACAGGACAAAAATTCCGTAAAACGTATATTTACGATGAACCAAATCGTGAACCAGGATGCGTGCAAATAATCTATCCTACGCCAGAAATTGGCAGAAATTTGTTCAATGGATATGCACAAATTATCATAAAACCAAAATCGTACGATAAACCATTGAAAATCACCGCCGAAGCAGAAGGTTTGGAGAAAGCGGAATTGAAGATTGGGAAATAATAAAGCAAAGAAAGGTTTTATACGAAAAGAGGAAACAATAGACAAAGGCGTAATTCATTGGGAGTTACGCCTTTGTTGTAATGTATTTTATTTATTTTGCAAATTAGGTTCTGCTGCAACATTATAGCAATCTGTACCAAACGAATATGTCTTAAGATTGGCATTCAACATCTCGTCCTTATACTTTACCACACCTCTCATCACCAACTTCTCCAAAGCTGATATAAAGTGTTGCATAAAAGTGTAGTCGATGTCGCCATCTGAATTTACAGGGAGATTAAACTCTTTTTCTTGAACAACATTCCAACCTCCTAATTTATTTTTATAGGAATAAAAAGACTTGTCTGTAACTTTATTTATACATGCAACCATAAATAAATACTGTTCGCCCGTTGTTTTAAGTCCTTTATCTTTACGTTCTATCGCATAAGCATCAGACAAAACAGTGAAACGCACAGACTGAAAATATGCTCTATATACATCACTATTAGACGGGATAGTAATTACATTTTGCAAAACTGTAGCATTAGATTCTGGCACATAGTAATTCAATCCTTGATTTTGAAAACTAGAAGTCAAACAAGGCAAAGTATTGTTACCAATCTTAACCTTAGGAAGAGACTCCGCTTTATACGGCAACTTATGTGTTTTAATCTTTTCAAACAAATCCCCTATCTTCCTCTCCTCAAACCTCACCTCTCCATTCCTAAACTTCTCTAATGCGGCTGTTTCTTCTGCTGAAAGCGTGGTATCATTCAAACCCGAATCTTTAAGGAACTTATCCACTTGAAGCATCTTTTCTTCTTTTAAAAGAGTAATGTATTGCTCCATAAAGGAATAATCAATTGCACCTTTGTAAGGTATTAACACTTTTAAATCTTTTAAAGAGGCTAATGTTGGATAAAAACTATAACAACTATCGGCATATATAGACAATGCTTTATTTATACTTCCTTCAATATAATTACTAAGTAATTTTAATGAAGAAGGTTCTAATTGGAATATGTTTTGACTCGCATACCACTCATTTTGCCTTATTTGTGCATGTACTGATCCAATCTGACTCACAGAAAAAACATTTCTTGAATTAGGAGACACATCAAGTTTATCAACAAAACCTTGTACACCATAATTAGCTTTTGTTCTTCCCACAAATTCATACATTCCCTTTTCTTTAAGATGTATTTTTCCTGCATCTATACCTTTAGTAGTTTTTACTTGAAACAACTCCCCAATTCTCCACTCTTTCCAAACACCCCCGCTTGCCTCAAAATCCTCTTTGAGTTTTGTCAAACGAGGGCTTACTGAAAATTTGCAGAGTCCTCCTTGATGATAGTCGAGAGTTTCCAACTCAAATAATCCGAAACAGTCTTGCGGAAATCTGCTTCGGTTGGCATTGTATCAATCTTGCGGTGCTGGTTGAATGTCCAGTCGTTGCCTTCGAGCGAAATGGAGTCTTTTACCACAAGTCCGTTCACTTCAGTATAATAACTTGTCTTTGTCTTACGATTAAGCACAATATCCACCAACTCCGCATATCGTTCCCTTACATGATCCACATCTTTCAAATTCACTTTAGAATTTGATTTCTTGCGATTCTGTCGGGCATAGCCGTCATTACTAAAATCAACGAAGGTAACAAGATTGTCTGTATCGTGCGGAGTTCCAACCTCGAACAAATAGATTGCAGTCTGCACACTCGATTTACCTATAAACAAATCTATAGGCATACGGATAGATGCAAGCAAGGTACTATGTTCCAGAATCTTTTTGGTAAAACCATCGCCCTTGCCACCTCCAGCATTTTCCTGAATAATCACAGCCGCACGACCTTTGTTCATTCTATTCAAAGCCTTTTCTACAAAGACAAAACCTTTACCTTCCGCTGAATACGGAGGATTTAATAAGAACACATCGGCAGGAAATTCTTCATCTTTGTTCATTCCTTGCTCATATTTTCCTTCGTACTCCTTTAAGGAATCCTTATTAAGAATATGGCTTGAACCGTCCTTCATTAATATCATATTAAGTACAGCAAGAACATAAATATCTTGTCTAAGTTCAATACCGAGCAACTGGTTTACCTTAATACTTGCAATCTTTTCCTTACGTTCATCTTCACTTTGAATTGTTTTGTTGGCATCATCAATCATCAGTTTCATTGCTGACACAAGGAATCCTGCACTACCGGTTGCCCAGTCCCAAACATAGCTATCTTTGTTTACCTTACAAAGTCTCGCCATCAGTTCGGTAACATAGCGTGGAGTAAGCACAACATCATTTCTTTCATCGTCACTGGCACGCTCCGTAATCCAGCCTGTTAACACATTAAGCAGTTTTCCCGTGAAATCAATATGCACTTCCTCACCCATAGTGAAGATTGGCATGATTTCCTCTTTGACATAAATAAAGGCTGTCTTTATGGTACTTTCACCGTCTTTTGCCCTATAATAAAGGGCATCATTCAATATTCCTTTGTAAAGCGAAAGGATATTGATAAGCTTTTCTTCTGGAAGATGTTTTTCATTCAAAAACACTTTAATCTTTCGTAAAATAATAGCTCCATCGTGTTCGTCTTCTGCTTCTAAACCCTTTAAGTCTTCAATTTCAAGAGGTGCAATTTTCCCCTCCACGCCAAGTGCAGCCATAATTAAAGCACACACCAATTTCAATCGATCTTTAGGTTCCGACACACGCATCTTATCGCGCATATCCTGATTAAGTTCGGCAAGGGTATTCTCGATACGATCTTCTAATTCACGAGTCTGACGTTCTTTCTCATCATCTGAAAGGAGAATGTTTTTAAGCTTAGTTTCAAGAGTTGAAAGGTTTTCTGATTTTAGAAAAGAAAAGTCGGTGTAGTCATCAATCTTTTTGGGGCAATACATATTTGCTTTGCTCACAAAATAAACACCCATTTCTGTATTTATAGTACTGCCCGATTCATAACCATTAAATCCAATAGCAATAACCTCACTAAAAGATTTAGAGATTCGTGCGACGGCTTCGGAATAATGCACCGCTCCATTTACTGCGTATTTCTTTATATGTTTGTAAAGCGGTTTACCATTATCGTCTTGATTATGAACTTCTCCATTCTCCAACTTTTCAAAATCACCTTTTGTTCCCTTCACCTCTATCATCACAGGAACATAC
>JAZRXD010000098.1:0-6001 GCA_045600045.1 Bacteroidales bacterium | reverse complement strand
TTATTTGTCGGATAATGATGAAAAACACTACATTTGTTATCCTAAAACAATTGAGGAATTGTATACTTGTGTAAGTGGTTTGTTATGAAACAAATAGCTGTCCTTATAACAATATATAATCGCAAAGACATTACTTTGCGTTGTTTGCAATTATTGTCGGAGCAGCAATATGATAGACAATCATTGTCGATTGATATTTATGTGACAAATGATGGCTGTACCGATGGTTCGCCAGACGCAATACGACAACATTTCCCTAATGTATATGTATTAGAAGGAGATGGCTCGTTGTTTTGGAATAAAGGTATGTTCGTGGCATGGAAAGAAGCTGCGAAATACAATTATGATTATTATTTATGGTTGAATGACGATGTTAAGCTATATAGTAATGCCATTCAAAAATTAATGGAATCATCGAACGTGCATTTAAATCAATCAATTATAGTTGGTTCAACATGTTCTTCTAATGCCACTTCAATTATAACGTATGGTGGTTGGAGAGAAAAAGAATGTCCGATACAAAATGTTTCAATGGAACAAAAATGTGAAACAATGAATGGCAATGTCGTTTTAATACCTCGTTATGTGTTCGAAAAGCTTGGGTTCAACGACATTCGTTATATTCATTCTGTTGGGGATATAGAATACGGATTTCGAGCAAGTAAATATTCAATAGTTATATGGACTGCTCCTGGTGTGGTTGGAGAGTGTGAAAAACGAAAACAGGATTGGAAAGATTGTGACAAATCGTTTTCAGTTCGCTTCAAAAATTATTGGAGCTGTTTTGGAGCGAATCCACGAAATGTTTTTCGTTTAAATTTTTGCTACAAAGGATTTTTTAAAGCTTGTTTGTATTTTATATCCAGTTTTCTTCATATGTTATTTCCGAAATTATGGCGTTAGACGAAACAAAATTGGCTCCAGTTGTTGTGTTTGCATATAATCGAGCGGATTTACTAAAGAATACGTTGTGTTCGTTGAAAAATGCTGTTTTGTCTGAAAAATCTGATATTTACATATATATAGATTGCCCTTCGAATTTAGCAGGAGATAAGGAAAAAGTTGAATCCGTACGTAAAATCGCGGAAAATTTTGAAATAGGCAGAAGTAAGACAATTCGTGTTTCTTCTGTTCATTTAGGTCTTGCAAAATCGGTGATTGGTGGGACTACGGAAATAATTAATCGGTATGGAAGTGTGATTGTTGTTGAGGATGATTTGCATTTGTCTCCAAGTTTTTTGATTTATATGAATACAATGTTGCAGGCCTATGAATCAGACAATAGAATTATGCAAATTTCAGGTTTTGGCGTAAAAATTTCATCTTCTACCAAAGATTACTCGGAAATATATCTTAATAAGCGTGCTCAAAGTTGGGGGTGGGCAACATGGAAAAATCGCTGGGATACGATGGATTGGGAAATAAGTGATTATGAATTGTTTATGAAAAACAAAATTCAAAAACGTAATTTCAAGCGCTTAGGTAGTGATTTGTTGCAGACATTGCATTCTTATAAAAAAGAGAATAAGGATATTTGGTTAATTGCATACATATATAATATGTATAGCAAAAATATGTTTTCAGTTTGTCCGTTTCGTTCGTTGGTGCGAAATGATGGTTTTGGTGTTGATGCATCAAATTGTAAGAATTATAATCGTTACAGAATAGATTTTAATAAAGAAATACTTAAATCTGATGCTCCTCAATCTATCGTATATGATGAAAATCATGGTAAGGAAGCTGTAAAATATTGGAATTATTGGTGGCGAGCGTATGGTTTTTTTATGACGAAGTTGAATCATTTCTTTCGTGTTTATAAAATATTTTCAAGAAAAAATTTTATAAACAATTTGTAATTCTTGTTTGTTGGGATTTTGACGGTTTTGTTATGGGCACTTTTACACTAAGTGTTGCTCTAAAATATTGATAAAGAGAAAAAAGTGTTGATAATAAAATTCAAAAAAATAGACAAATCTATTTACAAGTGAATTTTGATTTTATATATTTGCCTCCGAATCAAAGGGCATATTGTTCCCTGATGAAACCTATAAAATGTGTGGTATGAAGAAATTTTTTAGCACCGTATTTTTATTTTTGAGTCTTTTTGTTGTCGCATTTGCACAAAGTGTACCTCAGACAATGAGTTATCAGGCTGTTGTCCGCGATGTGAACGGACAATTATATGCAAACAAAGTTGTTTCGGTAACGATAAGCATTTTAAAAAACAATGCACTTGGTGATGCTGTATATGTTGAAAGTCAAAATGTTACGACAAATGCCAATGGTTTGATGTCGTTGGAATTTGGTAATGATGACGATTTTGCTACAATAGATTGGGCAAATGGACCATATTTTATTAAAACTGAAACTAATGTGAATGGAACTATAATCGAGGCAACATCACAATTGTTGAGTGTTCCGTATGCGAAATATGCAGAAACTGCAGGAAATTTGGAAGAATATGTGAAAAAATCTGAGATAGATAAGTATGTTGATCAGCGTTCTCGAGAAGTGATAGCGTATATCTTTAAAAATTCAGCTATAAAATCTCAGACGGAAGATGGGTATTCGGAACAAATTTTCTTTCAGTCGATAGAGGAGTTGGCTTCGGATCCTGAAAATTTAAAGGATGCTTCTGCGAGTGATTTTGAACCTGTAAATTCTAATGAAAGTGAAGATGATGGTGTTGTTCTGAAATTGGCTTCTCAATTCGAAACCGAAGGAGATGAAGTTCACCTTTTAAGTGCAGAAAGTTGTGGCATTGAACAGAAATATTATGTTCAATTAACTAAAAATCCAAATAATTGGGATTATGAATTGGGGGATTATATAGGCGGTTTTCTTTTGGGTAAACCTACGTATGTTCTTGCTGCACTCAAATATGGAAAAGATTCTTTGAAACACGTGATGGAAGAAAATCTTTCAAAGGATTATACAAAATGGGAATCAAGTTCAACGAAAGTTTATGACAAAAACTATACAATGGGAGTATTGACGGATTTGTTGGAAGAAGATTATGATAAATACGAAGATTTGGCAAGAAATAAATCAAGACTAGGAGAAAGTGCTGTCGATAATTTATTAAAAGAATGGGCTGCTGAAGATTATGCGAAATGGGATGAAACAGCACGTAAAGAGTTAGGAGATGAAGTTGTTGATGCAATTTTGGAAGCGTTGTTAGACGAAGAAGGTGGATGGGAAAAATATGTTGAATATGCAAAGACAGATAACAATGGTGCTGTGTATAAGAAAATCACAAATATAGGCGTTAATTCTGATGGCTCAACAAATGGAGTTTTTTCTGTTTCAGCGACCAAAACTATTAGATTTTCAAAGGGTAATTTGCAATATCAGGGTTCGTCAAATACGTGGCGTTTTGCAGAATGTCAGTTTGATGCGGTGGCTGGTAAATCAAACAATCATGTTGGAGAAAATGGTGGTAATGTATATGTAAATAATGCGCTTTGCGATAACATCAATGTGTCGTCTTCGTATTCGGGTTGGATAGATTTATTTGCCTGGGGAACGAGTGGAAAAATGGTTGTAAATGGAGATTCAACATATACTGCATATCTTCCCTATTCGTTGAGTGGAGAAACTTCTGATTATTATTATGGAGAGACATTGGCTGGAACAGTTGCTGATTGGGGTGTAAATATGGGCTCTCAATGGAGGACATTGACAACTGAAGAATGGGATTATTTGTATCAAGGTCGTGTTGGCGCAGCAGACAAAATTGCGTATGCTACAATAACAACCAAGAAAAATGTGAATGGACAAGATGTGTCAATAGATGTTCCTGGAATAGTGTTATTGCCGGATAATTGGGCTGGCAATCCAGCTAAATGTAAACCCTTTAGTGCATCGTTAAGTTTCTCTGCAAATCAATATACCGAAGAACAATGGTACGCTATGCAAGCAACCGGTGCTGTCTTTTTACCAGCTTCAGGTGTAAGAAAAATTAGTGATAAGTCAAGTCTTGCTAATCAAGTTTGGTTGACGAGTACCAAAACATATGCTGCTTATTGGACGGCTGATGCTCAAAAAAATGGTTCTGCTTTGGCTTATTGGTTTGTCGGTTCTAATGATAAACTCATTCAACAACAACCATATACTAAAACAGCAGGTATGTGCGTGCGTCTTGTTACGGACAACAACTAATATAGAACAAAAATTACAAGAAAAAACTGAAGGGCTTAATAGCTTTTCAGTTTTTTCTTTTTTATAGAGTAGTATTAATCCAATCAATTTTATATATTTGTTAGTCTAAAATATATTATTATGAGGGTAAAGAATTTGTTGATGATCGTTTTTGCTGGGTTCGCAGTGACTTCGCAGGCACAAAGTGGGGTTGTTTCTGCAGGTAGTGAATCAACTAACGAAAATGGCTCAGTGAGCTTTTCTGTTGGTCAGGTATTTTATAATTCGTATGAATCTCAAAATGGAGAAGTGTCGTTGACTCAAGGTGTGCAACAAGCTTATGTGATTACGTCTTTGTCTATAAAAGATGTAGAAATCTCATCTATTCAATTAACAGCTTATCCTAATCCTGCGACAGATGTCCTGAATTTGTCGATAGTCGGTATAGAAAACGAAGGGTTGTCTTATCGATTGTCAGATGTTAACGGACGCACTCAAATTGAGGGCAAAATTTCCTCGGACAATACTCAAATTGATGTCGCACAATTGCTGGTTGGCGTTTATTTTGTGGAGGTGCAACAGAATAATAAAATAGTCCGCGCTTTTAAAGTTGTAAAACAATAATTTTTATTCATCAGTTAGTCTTCTGTTAAATTATTATAATATGAAAAGAATATTTACCACATTCGCAATGATACTTCTAGTTGTTGTGTCATTTGCACAAGTTGCTCCACAAAGAATGAGCTATCAAGCTGTAGTGAGAAATAATGAAGGAGTGTTGATTCCTGAAACAACAATGCCTGTCATTGTTAGTATATTACAAGGGGGAGAGGATGGCTTACCTGTTTATACAGAAACACATGAGGCAACAACAAATAAAAACGGATTGATTTCGTTGGAAATTGGAGCTGGAGAAGCAGAAGATGGAAATGATTTTTCAATGATTGATTGGTCGGATGGGCCGTATTTTGTTATGACTCAGGTGATTATTAATGGCCAAGTCGTGAAGAGTGTGTCGGAATTATTGTCTGTTCCATATGCTTTGCATGCAGAGTCGGCAGAAACGGTAAAAGGTATTGAGGAGTATGTAAAAAAAGAAGAAATACCTGGCTATTTGACAGAATTTGCAACGAAAGATACGTTGAAAGGTTTTTTGTTGAAAGAAGAGTATCACGAAGTTAATTTGGAAGGATATGCAACTCAAGCAGAATTGAGTGAATATGCCAAAACAGAAGATTTAGATGGTTATTTGAAACTAGAAGATTATAATCCGGTTTTTGTTGACGGTTTGGTTACAAAAGAAAATTTAAAGGATACGTTATCAAATTATGCAAAGCTAGAAGATTTGCCAGATATGAGTATTTATGCGGAGACTTCAGATTTGCCAAACTTTGAAGAATTTACAACGAAAGATACATTATCGTTCTATTCAAAAACATCGGATATAGAATCTACATATGCAACGAAGACGGATTTGGAAAATTATTTAACAGCGTCAGATGTTCCTGATTTTGATGAATTTGCAACGAAAGCAGAGGTTGCTGGCATGGTTGTTTTCGATGACATAGCAGACATGGAAACAAAGACAAACGCATCAGCAACTTATGCGACAAAATCAGAAATCGAAAACATGGTAGAGGATGAGGACATTGCGGATATGGCGACTAAGACGTATGTAGGCGAACAAATATCAGCATTGTCAATCCCAAGTGTAGAGGGATTGGCAAGCGAGACATTCGTAAGCGAGCAATTGGCAGGCTATACGAAGACGGAAGAAATAGAATCGACTTATGCAACTAAGACCGATTTAGAAAATTATTTAACAGCGTCAGATGTTCCTGATTTTGATGAATTTGCAACG
>JAZRXD010000097.1:0-21426 GCA_045600045.1 Bacteroidales bacterium | reverse complement strand
TGATGCATATACTTCATAATTGCCCTCAGTTGTAATTACATCAGATGGAACAATTGCATGTCCTTCTCCTTCAACTTCTTCAACATATTTAGAAACCTTACCTGTCTTCACTCTCCAAACAACAGAAGAACGATCATTAATTGCAGGAATGAAATCTAATGCTTTAATTGGTTGGATAGTATCATATACACACATGATTTTATCTTCGTCAATTGTTATAACAGGATGTTGAACGATATACAACGTATCAATAGCAACAGGGCTTAAACAACCATTTTGTTCACGTTGAACATAATACAACTTGTTACCATATTCATTTGCTCCAACTTCAGGTACATATGTGTAACCTGACGTCAAGTAAACTGACAAATCTTCATCGGCATACCATTTATCCAACAACAAATCTGTTGACAATGTTGGCATTGCTGTATCACCTTGACAGATACTTGCACCCATAACTGTTGGCATTTCTGGTTGTTTATAAATCATATACGAAATCATTGACATAGGACCTTCACAACCATCAACTGTTTGAGTTGCGTAGTATGTCTTTCTACCCGCTGTCACATCTTCAGTTTGATATTCATTGCTTGCTTCTCCAGGATTCAAGACCGTAGCTTTATCTGATGCATACCATAATACATCTGTGCCTTCGGCTTTCAACAAAACGGCGTCATCGTATGTACAACGTCTATCTTGTGGTTCTATTCTTGGATTTATTGGCAATGGTTTCACTGTGAATTCTACAGGAACTACCGGACCAAAACATCCGTCAACTGTTTGCATTGCATAATAGTAGTATGTTCCAACTGCTGTATCGGCAGGTTGATATGTATTACTGTTGGCTTTCAATACTTTTGTCTTATTGTTGTCTTTATACCAAGTAATAGCATAACCTTTTACCTGATCACCAATAGCTTCAATAACTCTATTTTCATTACTTAATTCTTGGTAACAAATTTCATTACCTACAGGTTCTGGAGCAACTGGATTTGGTTTTACAGTGAATGAAACTTTTGTTTGTGGACTGAAACATCCGCCTATGAATTGTACAGCATAAACATCGTTTTCACCAACAACTCCATTTATAGGAGTATAAATTTCACCTTTACCAAAAGCAACTAATGTATCAACATCACCATTACTATTAGGATTTGGCTCATCTGCCTCGTACCAATAAATCAATGATTTTGCATCTTCAACAGCAACACGGAAAGAAGGGTTCTTATCTCCATCACAAACCGAAGATGTTGACACTGCAGAAACTGAAGGAGCAAGAGTCGCTTTCATATTAACAACAACTTTTACCGGAGCACTTTCACAACCTTCAGGATTTGTCAAATTAGCATATGGCAAATCATTATATTCCGAAACGAAATAATAGTAATAACCTGCCGCATTTGACTTACTTACTAATTCTGGTACATAAGTTCCATTACCATTGGCAACATCAGTATGACCTTTTACAAAAGTTGTATAATCTTTACCATTTACACTTTCGTAGAAACGGAATGTTGATACCGAAAGATCTCTTGCACCTTCTGCATCAAGCCATTCTCCAGGAACAGCAGTTAATGTTGGATTTCCATTGTACAAACAAGAATCAACATTTGCTATTTCTACATTTGGTACTGGACAAATCTTAATCACAACTGCTGCAGGAGACGATTCACTATAACAAGTAACACTTGCGTCGTTTGAACCATTTTTATACTGACGTGCATAATATTTTTTATTTGCTAGTTGGTTTGGATTGTCATTTGTTGCAAACTTATCTGCACTTGAACCTTTCGCAAAATCAAATTTATCTTCGGCATCTGTTGATGCTGCATATTCAAACCATGCGATTCCATCACCTGTTGTTTTAACAGCTCCTACTTGCACAGGATTAGATTGAGACACTATAGAATAGAAATCTGTAGTTTCTGGAGCTTCCAAGTAAATTACTTCTATATCATGTGACTTAGAAGAAACACACGTTTTTTCATCTGTATAAGTAAATGTTACAGTATAATTACCTGATTTAGCACCATTCTTTTGCGGATAGAATATAGCAGAAGAAACACCTGCTTTCAATGCATCTGCATCACCATTGATAGACCAGTCTCCTGTTCCTGTTCCGTTTACCGAAGATGCAGTTACAGGAATCAAAACTTCTTCTGTACTATAACAAACTGTTTCTTTTTCTTCCAATTCAATTACAGGCAAAGGATAAACTGTTGCCGTAATAGTTGTTTTTGGACTCAAACAAGCTTTCTTACTTTGTGATTCAACTGCTTCGTATTGTACTTCGAATGTTGTAACGCCATCTTTTGTGTTGTCAACAAAATCAGGAACATTCAATATTGAAGAGTTAGCAGACATTTGAGTGCCCTCTTTGTACCAAATCCATTTAGTAACTTTTTTATTTTCAGCTCTATCTGCAACAGAAGCACCTTCAATAGCTGTGAAATTATCTAATGGTTTATTCAAACAAGCCTCAACATCAGAAACCGAAGGAGCTTCCCATGGACAATCAACTAAATTCAAAATAACTTTTGATGGCTCACTCTTACAACCAAAATCATCTTTTTGAATAATCCAATAAGTTTCGGTCAATGTTAACTGACCATTAGCATCAGCTTGTAATTGTTCCCTATCCAAAGTTAAATTCGTACCTTCGTTTATAGATGAATTCAACAATTGATCTTCATACCAATACATCTTTTTCCCTGTTGATGACAATTCACCTTTTACAAATCCATCAGGAATATTTGCAATGTCGTCAATCAACCAAGTGTATTCTTGAATATCTGGAGCAACCATAAAGTGTGCTGTAGTATTTGATGTACTTGTCGCACTACAAGTTATTCCATCAGAATATGGTTCTGTCGTGTACGTATATGTGAATTCAACAGGTAAATTATCCGATGATGTATAATAATCACCAGGATTCCAAGTTGTACCCGTCAAAGTACCAGTACTTGCAACTAATTCACCTCCAGCAGGAGAAATCGTTACAGGAATCGTTTCTGTTCCAATTTTACAAACATCTTCTTCTGAAGAAACAGATACAATAGGATTTGGCACAACGTGTACAGAAACTCTTGTACCTACCGACCAACAATCTTCATCTTCTGAATATTCAGCAACGAAATAATCTTTTGTCTCTTTACTTGGTTGATAAGGTACTGCATTTGCTCCTGGAGTAGAAACTGAGGAACCAGAGATTTCCCATCCTTCTGCAGTAACAAATGCTGCATTTTTACCAACAGGGTTTTCCGTTAACCAAGCGATTCTATAATTTGTTGGAGGATTATCTCCTTCAACACGTGTACCTGTCAAGAAGTCAGAAGTTATAGTTGTTCCTGTTTCGCAAATATATCTATCAGCAAAATTAACTGACGGAGCCATTGCATTACATTTTGAAACGTTCAATGTTACAATAACACTATCACTATAACAACCTTCGCCCGCAACAGTAATCATCTGGCGAACTGCAAATGGATAAGAACCAACCAATCCGTCGTCATTACCAGATTTAGCATCTGCTACATCTTTTACAACGAATGTATTTCCACCATTTTGAATTACCGTTCCACCAGTAACAGCCATCCATTGCAAACCTGCATTATCCGATTCATTAGAAATTGCCGACAACGTTTCGTCACCTTCCAATACATGCAATGAGTTAACCATTTCATTCACATCATCGCCAGCGGTTGGAACTTTTGGTTTTTTAACCGTAATCGTATAATCATCTGAATTTTGACATTTAAATTCATCAGTATACGTATATGTCATATCATTAGTACCAACAGCAACAACAGCAGGATTGAATGTTGCACTAGTAATTGAACCAGACCATACACCATTTCCTCCTTCTGGAGATACGGTTGTACTTAAAGTTACAGCTGCACTGTTGTAACATAATTCATCATCTGTAATTGAATTGATTTCAACTTGTGGCAAATCATGTACTGTAAATGTATTTGTTGTTGTATTAACACAACCTTTTGCATCGGTATATGTTAATGTAACAACATATTCACCTGCAGATTGTCCACTCGGATTAAATGTTCCGTTTGTAGCATCTATTGTTCCTTTATCAATAGCATAGTCGAATGTTCCTGTTGACGGATTCGTCTTTGTTACTGTGATAGGATCACTATTATTACCGCTTACACAAACACTATTATTACTCAATGTAAATGAAGGTGTTGGCAACGGATTCACAATCATAATTTGAGTTGCTTCTTTTTCTGTCGCACAACCTTTATCACTTGTAAATGAATATGAAACTGTGTATGAACCATCAGCATTTTCGCTTGGAGTGAATGCTGCTGTTGTTTCTCCTGTTTTTTCAATCTTACCACTGTTATTACAAGTCCAAGAACCTGTTCCTGTCATTGAAGGAGTAATTGTAGCTGTAATAACCTGAGCTGTTAGTTCTGTAATACAGTGTTCATTATTTGGAGTTGCCAAAGCAGCTGTAGGAACTGGATTTACAACGATTGAACCTGTTGCTTTACCTGTACATCCATTCTTGTCTTCTACAGAAACTTTGAAATCATATGTTGTACTTGCAGTTACATCTGCATTTGCAAATGTAGGATTATAAATTTTAGTACCGTTAAAATACGTTGTTGCATCTCCAGACCATTCTATCTTTGTATATGTATCAGCTTGACCCAAAGTAATTGTTGCTGTTGTGTTTTCACAAATTTCTTCAGCAGACATTATAAATGATGGTTGTAATTCAGCATTTACTATAACATCAATTTGAGTCTTATCACTTTCGCAACCAGCTTTTGTTTGTGTTACATAATATGTAGTGGTTGTTGCTTTTGCGATACTTGGTGTTGGTGCCGTTGCCGAAGTTGAACCATCTGGCAAATACCAAGTTGCAGTAGCACCGCTCTCAATTGTAGCTGTTAAAGGTTTTACAGTAGACGGATCTGCTGTTGTACAGTATGAAACTGTTGGTGTAGCAACAGGAGCTGTTGGTTTTGGATTGAATGTTAATTTCACAGAATTGGATTCATCCGAAACACAACCATCAGCACTTGTGTAAACAACTGAGACTGTAGCAGTTTCAGGATTTGGCCATGTTGCTACTTTCGCAACTGTTACAGAAGCACCATCACCTGTAGCATCTGTCCAGGCATATTCACCATCTGTTGCAACCGAAGAACCAATTTTTGCTGTCGCATTCACAGTTAATTCTCCTCCACTACAAATTTCTGTTTCTGGAGCAGCAACTGTTACTGTTGGTTTTGCATTAATCAAAACATCTTGAGATGCTTCCTTACTTTTACATGAAGCTGTACCAACAGTGTTAGTTGCCGTCAATGTATAAGTATAAGAACCTGCACCGCTAATTGATTGAGATGTACCAGAGCCTGTTCCTTTTCCTCCCCATGCCAATGTCGCACCGGTCACATTTGTTGCACCAGTTAATGTAATTGTATTTGGTTCGCAAACTTTTTCATCTGATGGAGTAATTGAAGCTGTTGGAACAGCTCCAATAGTTACCGTAGCACTTCCAGCATAACCAGAAGCTATTGCAGTACAATATTTATCAGACAAAGATGCTATTGTATATTCATACGAAGTTGAAGCACTTCCTGCCCCTACAGTTGACGCAGGAGTTATAGAACCAGAAGTTCCACTTGCTACAGAACCTGATTTCGCAGTTCCCGCATTCTCCTTATATGTATATTCAAAAGGTGCAGTACCTTTGAATGTCAATGTAATGTCCTTTACGGCATCACCATCGCAATAATCACCACCTTTACCTATTGTAACTGTTGGATTATCTGCACTTTCAATATCAATTGTTGCACGTTCCTGACAGTTTGTTGAATTTGGCAATACAACGTCATAAACCTTTACAATATAAGTTGCAGCTTCATCTGCTTCAAATGTTAACTGAGCTGTTGTTGACGGACCAGCAACAATATTTGCGTCTTTTTCAGAACCTTTGTACCAAACATAAGCAAAGTCTTTGGCATTCGATTGTTTTGTTGGTGTCAAAGTAGTTGTTCCTCCAGGACACAAAACATTATCATCATCTGAACCTGTAATAGTTATTGCATCTGGTTTATTACAAGGACAATCTTCTACAATAGGAATTGCTATACGATCACAATATCCTTGTGTTGTTTTAAATTGAAGATTGTAGACATTACCTCCACATCCGTTTTGATTAGGATTGTTACCACAAGCCATTGTTGTATATTGCAGAATCTTTCCTGTAGCATCGTCAACCGTATTTGTAGAAATGTTACTTCCTCCTCTACCAAGTTTAAATCCCATATCGGATCCTGATTTAGCATACTTTGTTGCTACTATAAAATACAGACCTGGTGACAAAGAAACGGAACCTTCTGCTGGAAACTCATAGAATTTATTTTGATCAGAACCAGTAATTGTACATTTTGCTGTTAATGTTCCATACGATTTAGTATTTGGAATATAGCCTCCATTATTAAATTGAGAACCATAAACAGTAAATGTTAACGTACCAACACCCTCTGCTCCTGTGTTGTAAACCCAAGCATTAACATTACAATTTAAACCTGTAAGTGTAACATCCTCATTTACCGTAAAACCTGTTGCATACATATTGGAAAGATTTCCAGCATTCAAATAATCCGGATTTGAAGTCCAATTTGAAGAAGAATTCTTAGATATGAAAGTTCCACTTGTTGCCGCTGTTTCTTCTACATATATATATTTACCATTTACAGATGTGATTGTTGACAAATCAAATTCTTTTTGTTCAGAACCAACAGTTGTTTCAATTGGTGTAGTGGCAGATTCTGTTGCATACCAAGAATAAACAGCTTTTTTATTCGTAGTAGTTACACCAATTTTAGGCATTGCTTTTCCAGCACAAAATACAATTTCATCTGGTTCAGTAAATGTTTTTGGATATTCAGAAATAGTCATTTCCGCAATTGCAGGATCATACGTAACACAACCTGTTCCAGTACCACTTTCAACGTGTTCAACTTCAACACGATATGTTCCTGGTTCTGTAGCAGTGTATTTTACACCTTTGGCAGAAACTAAACCACTAGCTGATGTTATTTTTACATCATCTTTATACCATGTTATTTTATAACTTGCTGCCAATTCCGTACCTATAACGAATCCTGCATCCAAAACTTGTCCATTGAAAGCGGAAGCACAAACGGTCATATTTCCTGGCTTTAAATCAACCGATGGATCAGGATTACGAGGATTACAATTTGCAGGTGGATTAATTTGTGTTGCATAAGCTTGAGCTTTTGTACCACCAATACCTAATTGACCATAATCATTACATCCCCATGCATACATATCACCATTACCACGTCCGTAAAATCCCCATGTATCAGCACGGTTAATCAAAACAACATCGTCATGGACTTTCCCTGCTCCATACAAAATATATTCAGGACCTGTTTTGGCACCACCATTAGTCGTACCGTTACCAGTTGCACCACCATCACCACAACCGCCTCCACCCCAGGCAACAGGTTTATTATCTGCAGTTATTGCCATGCCAAATCCTTGTCCTCCAGCGACCCATTTTGCCAATAGGTATGTTCCATCATTACTAGCACCTTTAGTCGTACCAGCTCTTACACGCAACGGCGTTGCCATATTCGCACCATTTGAGTACCAAGAATAAATTGCATCAAAAACACCACCAGCATTATTCCAAGGAGAGTTACCCCATGACCAAATATAACCATCCGTATCCAATCCATAACCTTCACCATCACCACAACCCAACATTGTGATATTATCCATTGGTGTTCCATCGGCATGACATACAGGACGAGCATACGGATCTTTGATTTCCCCTTCGTTACCAACACCTCCAGTAGCACCACGTCCTAATGAACCATTACTTTTTTGATATCCCCAAGAATATACGGTTCCAACTCCATCACCATCTTCATCAACCAATGCATACGCACAGTTATCACCCGCATAAACTTGTACAACACCTTTCAATGGTTGTTTTTTTGCATCCAATACAAAAACAGGATACGCCTGGTTAGTTTGGTTACCACATCCTAACTGACCATAGGCATTATCATAACCGTTAGGATCAAAACCTTGGGCATTACCACCCCATCCAACCAAACAACCTTTATATTGTCCATCTCCAAGAATTGCAAAACTATTGTTGTTTCCAGCATATACAACATCCACATTAATCAAATAACCTCCACCATCATATTCTGTATTAGCCAACTTGCTCGATCCCAATTTTACTTGAGTTGGTTCCGATTGCACCGTACCTTTTGCATTTGGAACGTTTCCTGTTCCACATTGTCCCAAACTATTGTTACCCCAGCACCAAACTTTACCGTCGCAATCAACAGCAATAAAGTGAGCACCGGAACCACAGTTTACTTGGCGGATATACAAACCTTTTTCTGAGAAAAACTTAACTTCAGTTGGCTTATCAACATAAGCCGAAGAACTTCCAACACCAAGGACACCAGTGTTAGACTCCAATTTGTTAGATCCCCAAACGTAAAGGACACTATTTTCACAAACCATTGCAGACACAACGTTACCACCAGAAATCGTTAATTCTTTCTGTGCGAATACGCTCACCGTCATCAACAATGAACAAACCAATAATGAATAAATTCGTTTCATTTTATTTGTAGTTTTTAATTTCGATACACTTATACAAAATCAAGACGCAAAGTAACTAAAAAAAGTTACATGCAGTGCAACTTTTTTTCACTATTTGGTAAAAATTTGTGTTTTAGTCGTTTAGGTGAATAAATCTTTGGATATATGTTCCTTCCGAAGTTGAAATTTTTATAGAAAAACATCCAGAAGGTAAATTTGCTGTAGGAACAGTTATTTCACCTGCAGCAATCGGATATAAGTCCGAACATAATATATGTCCTTGTTTATCAAATATTTCAACATAAACATTTGATGCAACGTCATTTATAAATTGAATATGGATATTGGAATGACAAATCGTTGGATATACATAACAAGATATCTCTCCTGATAAAGTTTGTGGAAACATCCATATCAAAGGAGAATACAAAATTTTATATTTATCGGGATTAAAATGATATTTGTTTCTTACCACAATTGGTTGCAAAGCAACATTATATGGGACTCCATATTTCTTATACATATTCCAACCGCCATTTGTAAAAAAATAGCCATCTATATTCGACTCCACATCATAATATTGATACAATGCAAGATTTTCCATATACGGATTATCCGATTCGTAACAAATTCCATAAGAAAACGATGATTCAACGTGCAAAACCGAATCAAAACTTATCTGGTTGAAACATTGCGTCTTTAAATCCGAATTACTAATTGGCTTTCGATAAATTTCTTCGGAAAAAACTCCGTTCCAAATCACGACATCGGTTTTTAAATTTTTATTCGGTATTTCGGAAACTGCAATTTTTAAACCTCGCAACCATTCCATTGGTTGATTCGTGGCAACATTTGCAAAACAAGACATGTTTTTCTCATTTGCCGCAGACCAATTTGAAACAGTTTTTGAAGAAACTATGTAAAATTTAGTGTTTTGCGTTAGTGTTCCTAAAGAATCATACACAAAGAGTTCATCGGGTGCTTTTGACAAAATCTCATCAGATAAACTTTGAGCAAAAAAAGGCTTTTCATAATAAAATGAAGTAATTGTATCAGGACGAGCTGTTGCATGCAACGAAACTCCCAAATGAGCCAAAAATCCTATGTCTTCCGAAGATGTCCATCCTTGTGGCGTTTTAACATAAAAACCACCATCCGAAATGGTTTCTGAAAGATACGACGAAAAAGCTTTTGAATTATTTTCCAATTTATACCCAACCCAAAAGACACCATCAACTGGCACAAATTCATTTAATGGTATGTAAATCCATGCTGAATCCTTTATCTGTACTTCCGACATTGAAATAGAAAAGACTTCCTCCGTTGGTTCTTGATTGCCTTTCCAAATACAAAATTGCACCTCATCCAAATTTTGAGTTTTATCCATTTCGCCACAAAAAGCAATGTCATAAATTGATTTGTTTGACACAAACCGTTCGGCAAAACAAGTCCACCCGAGCTCATTAGTCGAAGTCCATAAACCATTTGCTTTCTTTTCAAAATCATATAAATATAAAGTATCCAACGGACTGATATTTGTTATTTGATTTGGCGACAAAACATACGGATCAAAGCCCTGACATTTAGAAGAACCAAGATTCAAAGGATCAAGCCATGGCTTTAATTTGGCTGTAGATGCTTCATACGAATCCCATGCTTTTGAAAATTTCGAAAAGAAATCATTCACTGGATTATCACAAGTTGCCTCGCCTCCTGATAAGGTCCCAATAATAAGATGATCATCATCAAACAATGAAGAACCTGAAGATCCTCCTTCCGTCGTGCCAACATCCCATTTTGATATTTTCAAATGCGCCTCCGTAGCATACGTCATTACTTTTGATTTGAAAGTAACCGACACGGGACGAGCATTATCAATCGAGATTTTTTTTACATCACCTTTAGGATGATGAATACACACAGTTTGCTTATCAACAGAGTTCTCTGATAAAGTCCAACCTGCATAATATGGATTAAACGCTTTAGGCGGCACTTGATTCATCTGTACCAATGAGAAATCAACTTTTCCATCAGGAGCTGTCGCAATCAACGTCGAACCAGAAAGACTTTTCGTTCTAATATCAGAAGCTTCTCCACAACGCTCGTTTTCGTAATCAAAATAAAAAACTGTACGCAATGCCTTTGTTGCATTACTAATGCAATGATTTGCCGTCAAAACATAGGGTGTATTATCTTTTGAGGTATTATTTACAAGAGTTCCCGTACACAATGTCGTTCCTTGTACAACTAACTTACAAACAGCTCGCTTTTCCAATTGCCAATCTGCACCAACAGAGCAATTCACATCGACATTACACGACGAGGCTTTCCCGGCTTTTAAATCGCCTCCTTTCATAAAAACACCTGTATAATCGTGGGCAACTTGAGTTATTTTCCAAGAACTTTTATTAGCACAATCAACTGGTTCTACAAATTGAATAGTTATTCTATCTCCCGAAACTATCGAGGTTGGTAAAACTCCTGTTTGATTCATTTCAGAAGCTAAATACTTTCGAAAATCAACGGAATCAATCCCCATTATGCTCAAATATGATTGAGAATCGACATTCACATCCTCAAAAATCAAATTAAGAGAATATGCACCTTTGGAAACAATATCTAATGAATAAAACAAGGTGTCACCTCTTTGTTCATAAGCTATATCTTCCAAAGAAATTGAGACTGGAATTGGATATGCGAATTGAAAAGCCTCAAATTTATATTGTTCTTTCCCTACGGAATCAGGAACTGCAGGGAGTTCCACATAGGATAAAGCAACAGAAGGATTTGTGGTTACATTATGGTTTTGTGACTGGGCAAACGAAAAAAACGACATACATACCATGCATGTCGTTATCACAACTATTTTAATCTGATTAATCAAGTTCAAGCCCCAAAACAAGTACATCGTCAATTTGTTTTCTCTTACCCTTCCAATCTTCGAATGTTTTATCCAAAACCGCCAATTGTTGTTCCATAGGTAATGTACTTGTTTCAAACAATAATTTCTTGAAGTGAACGCCAAGGAATTTCTTATTTTCTTCGCCACCAAATTGATCTTGATAACCATCAGAAAACATATACAAGCGAGAGCCTTTTGTATATGACATTACATGGTTGGCAAAACCACCATTGGTTTCGGATGTTATTGATCCTCCAACCGAAGCCATATCACCTTCTATCGTTTCAATCAATCCATCGTGGACACAATATGCAACATGATTTGCAGCTGCAATTTGAATCGTTCTACTTTCTTTATCTATCAGGCATAACGTAATATCCATTCCATCTTCTTGAGAATCCGGCGAAGCATTTTCTTTTTGATTTAAGGCAGAACGTACACCTATGTTCAACTTATCCAAAATTTCCGCAGGAGTTCTTAATTTCTTGTAAGTGATTTGTTGCAACAACGTAGCTCCAATCATAGACATGAATGCACCTGGAACACCATGACCAGTACAATCAACAGCTGCAACATACATTTTACCTTCTCTTTCAAGGAACCAATAAAAATCACCACTTACAATATCTCTTGGCTTGAATAAAATAAAAGCATTGGGCAAATAATCATGCAGAATAGTAATCGGTGGCAAAATTGCCTCTTGAATTCGTTTTGCATAACTAATACTATCTCGAATCATACGATTTGATTTAGCCAATTCTTCGTTATTTCGAGTAAGCAAATCACTCTGCATTTCCAATTTTGCCTTTTGACTTTCTATTTCTGCTGTTCGTTCCGTTACTAATCTTTCAAGTTTAGCGTTTTCTTCTTTATAAAAATGTTCTCTATACTTGATATAAATATAAATACCTAAACCAACTATTAAAATCAATAACGAATAGAACCAAGTCGTCTTCCAAAATGGAGGAACTATGGTGATTTTCATTTGTGTGATTTCTTCACTCCAAACGCCATCATTATTTGTTGCTGTAACTTCAAAAATATAATCACCACCAGCCAAATTCGTATAGGTAGCCGAACGTTTCATGGCATCGGTATAGTTCCAATCCTCATCAAAACCAACCAAACGATATTTATATTGAACCTTTGATGGTGCAACATTATTTAAAATTGAGAAATCAATTGAGAAATTGTACTTATACGACAATGACAATTCTTTAGTCATCGTAATAGATTGATTCAAAACAACTTCACCTTGAATTTTTTCGCCAATTTCGACTTCTTTATTGTAAATTTTCAGACCTGTTATTACAACTCGGCCTGTATATGTATCATTTATAATACTATCAGGATAGAAATATGACAATCCTTTTGAACCACCATAAAACATCATTCCGTTTGAAGATTGGAATGAAGCTCGTTCGTTGAATGAATTTCCTTGCAATCCATCAGATTGATTGTAGTTCGTGAATGTTTCCGCAAACGGAGCAAAGCGAGATATACCATAGCAAGTACTAATCCATACGTTTCCTCGTTTATCTTCCTGCATTGCTAAAACCATATCATTTGTTAAGCCATGCGATTTCTGCGTAAATGATTCAAATGTTTTTGATTGTCTGTCGAATTTACAAATACCTGCACCACCCGTTCCAACCCAAAACGTTCCGTTCTTTGTTTCAAGCAACGAATAAACGATTTCGTTCGGAAGCGAATTTTGAACAGATCTATTTGGTTCGAAAAATTCAACTTCATCAAATTCTGGATCCACACGCATAACACCTCGACCATTTGTACCAGCCCAAATAATTCCATGCGAATCCAACATCACACACCAAATGGCATTTTTCATAAAATTTGACGTGTTCACATCATATTTCGTGAATTTACCTTTGTTCCATTCATATTTACACAACCCTCCTCCGTAAGTTCCAATCCATAACCGTAACTGTGCATCCAAACAAAGTGCTGTAATTGCACTATTTGACAAAACATTGGTCGCATCTTCAATATATAGATAGTGATCCAAAACACCATTCTCTAATGAAAAGCGGAACAATCCATTTCCATCCGTTCCTAACCAAAAGAAACCTCTCGGATCTTGGACTATTGCGGTTATCATATTAAAACTATTCTTGTCATCCTTGGCACTTTGATAAGTTTTAATAAGCTTAAAGTCTTTGTCGTAATATAACAAACCCGCACCGCGAGTTCCAACCAAGAAATGTCCATCGTGTTCGTCAGAAAAATTCTTAATCTCCAAAATCGACATCACGTTATCTGACGTCAATAAGGTTTTGAAATCTTGACTTGGATGCAACAAAGAAAATTTCTTACGATGAGTATTATATTTATTCAAACCCGCCGTTTCAGAACCAATCCAAAGAATACCTGATTTATCCCTTAATATTGACAAAATGTTGTTTGAAGAAATTGCATAATCGTGTTGGTGCATTTTTTCAGAACCAAGGAATTTCTTCGTCGTCAAGTCATACATATTTAATCCGCCACCACGAGTACCAACGTACATTATATTCGAAAGAGTGTCTTCATAAAATGTCCATACAATATTGTTAGACAAAGACAGAGAGTCTCCCGGAATATTTTCAAAAACCTGATATTGATTTGTTGCAGGATCTAAAACACCAAAACCGCCATAATACGTACCTATCCACAAATCTCCATTTTTATCACTCTCGATACGCATAATATCATGAGGTATAAAATCAACATGGGTGAATATTCCTGTCTTTTTATCAAACTTATCCAAACCTCCACCTTCGTTCACGCCAACCCAAAGATTTCCAAATCGGTCAATATTGACAGCACGAACTTGATTACTACCAATAGAATTTAAATTACTCGGATTATGTTTATAGGCGGTAAACTTATGTGTATTCCTATCAAATTTATTTAATCCTCCACCGTAAGTAGCAACCCACAAAACGCCATCTTCATCTTCGACAATATCATAAACGTCATTATTGCTCAATGAATTGGAATCATTCGGATCGTGCATATAACGAGTAAACGTTTCTGTCAAAGGATTGTATTCATTTAAACCGCCACCAAACGTACCAACCCATATTTTCCCGAATGAGTCCAAATACAAACATAGGATACGGTTGCTAGAAATTGATGTTGTATCATTGCTCGAAGGCTTAAATGTCTTGAAGGTATATCCATCATAACGATTTAAACCATCCAATGTTGCAAACCACAAAAAGCCTGTTGAATCCTGAATAATGGAGTTAATAACAACTTGCGACAAACCATCTTCCATTGACACATGCTCAAAATACATTTGAGAGCGTTGTTGCGCAAGCCCTACAAGGGTAAATATCAACAATATGCCATTACAAAGGATTCTTTTCATATTCGATTAAGAAAATGTAAAGATACTATTTTTATTTCTCATCTTACATTTTTTGAAGATATTTTATCTCAATTCAGCTCCCAAGTCCTTTTGATAATTTGTTATCAATCGCTTCATAACCGCATCAATTTGAGCATCGTTCAATGTCTTTTGCTCATCTTGTAACAAGAAAGAAACAGCATACGATTTCTTACCTTCTGGAATACCCTTTCCTTCGTAAACATCAAAAACATTTACTTGTTTTAATAATTTACGTTCTGTTTGATATGCAATTTTTTGAATTTGTTCAAACTGAACCTTTGAATCAATCAATAAAGCCAAATCTCTACGTACAGCAGGGAACTGTGGCAAATCTTTAAATTGAACCTTTTGTCGATAATTAGAAAGAACTTCATTCCAATAAACCTCAGCAAAAAAGACTGGTCTATCAATGTCAAATTTCTTTAACAATGATTTGGAAACCGCACCTAGACGTGCAACAACCTTGTTGCCTAAAACCGTACATTCCAAACCAGATAACAGATCGTCGCTTTTTTGTTGAAATTGAATATTTGCCATTCCCAATTTCAACAAAATCTTCTGAACAGTTGATTTCAACACAAAAATCGATGTGTCTTGTTGCTTTTCTGCCCAATACTGATTTTTTTGTTTACCTGTAACGCACAATGAAAGTTGAGCAGATTCACCATATTTCTCAGTAACACATCCTTCGGTTCCTTTTGTGTAATAAATACTACCAAATTCAAACAAAGACAAATCGTTTTGTTGACGATTTATATTATGGGAAACTACTTCCAAAGAACTGAACAACATTGTGTTACGTAAGCAATCCAATTCTGCACTCAACGGATTCATGATTTTTACAAGATGATTTTTAATATCATTTTGTAAGTCATTATAATAGGATGAATTAGTCAATGAATTGTTCATGATTTCATACCATCCACTGTCAACCAACATGTCAGCAATCATATTGCGAACTTTCGTAGGATTAACTCCATCAACATGAGTGATTGCAGCATGTAAATTAGTAGAAAACTCTATATTATTGTAACCATAAATTCTTAAAACATCTTCAACGATATCCTCTGCGCGCAGAACATCAACACGATAAGGAGGAACCAACAAATCCAATGTTCTATCTTTCTCAGAAACAACATCTATTTCTAATCCTTTTAATATTTTCTTGAAAGTGTCATCTCCTATATTTTTCCCCATCAAAGAATACGCATTGTCTAAATTCAATGAGACAGAGAACGATGGGAATTTTTCGGAATGAGAATCGAATATAGGTCCACAAATTTCACCTCCTGCGACCTCTTTAATCAACAACGCTGCACGCTTTAATGCGTAAACAGAAATATTTGGATCAATACCTCTCTCGTAACGGAACGATGCATCTGTCGAAAGTCCATGACGGCGAGCAGTTTTACGAATTGAAACGGGATTGAAATAAGCGCTTTCAATAAAAACACTTGTCGTTGATTCAGTAACACCAGATTCCAAGCCACCAAATACACCCGCAATACACATTGGTTTATTTGCATTGCAAATCATCAAATCGTCGGATGACAATTCACGTTCTACTCCATCAAGAGTAACAAATTTTGTTTTATCTGCAACTGTTTTTACACGAATCTCTTGTCCTTCAATTTTTGCCACATCAAATGCATGTAATGGCTGACATAATTCATGCAAAATGAAATTTGTGACATCCACAACGTTATTAATAGGACGCATTCCTATTGACTTCAATCGTGTTTGCAACCATTCAGGAGATTCTTTTACCGTAATTCCAGAAACCACAACGCCAGTATATCTCGGACATAATTCTGGCGTTTCTACAGTCACTTTTATTGGTGATTTTGTGCTTGACAAAGCGAAATCATCAACAGAAGGTCTTTTCAACTCTACAGAATTATTAACATTTAAATACGCTGCAAGATCACGAGCGACGCCAAAATGTGATGCAGCATCAACACGATTAGGTGTTAATCCTATCTCAAAAACATAATCGTCCTTTATATTAAAATATTCCGAAGCGGGTGTTCCTGCTGGAATTGAATCAGGCAAAACCATAATTCCTTCATGACTTGTTCCAACGCCAATTTCGTCCTCAGCACAAATCATTCCACACGAAACTTCACCTCTGATTTTAGAACGTTTGATTACAAATTCGTTATCACCATCATATAATTTCGTTCCCTCAGTAGCAACGACTACCGTTTGTCCAGCAGCGACATTAGGTGCACCACAAACTATTGGTAAAATTTCAGGTCCACCAACATCGACTGTTGTTATATGTAAATGATCCGAATTTGGATGGTCGATACAAGTTAAAACCTTTCCGACAACAATCCCTTCCAAACCACCTTTTATCGTTTGATATTTTTCAAGTCCCTCAACTTCTAATCCTATATCCGTCAGTATTTTGGATGTTGTCTCTACATCAATGTCAAGCTGAATATATTCCTTCAGCCAATTCCATGAAATATTCATTTTTTATCTTTAAAATTTTAGCCAAACAAAAATAATCAATTTTCGCATTTATAGTTAATGAAAGACAATTAATTGCCAAATCTACGCAAGTCTTTCACATAGAAAGTCCATTGTGGGGTACGAATCATTGTGTCATCGGAACTATCCAAAGGAACAACAAACCATGGACTTTCATCATCTTCAAAATTTTTTAGGATTTCCATTTCTTGAGCTGGAGAAAAACCCTGAGCCAACATCAATTTCACTGTATGCTCAACATCATTATGTAAAACATCTAGAATAATAACAGAATGACCAGGATGTCCACTTTGTATCAAAACATCGCCAGGTTTCACGTCCGCCAAAGTGACTTTAATCATTTCGCGAACTAATGTTGAATTACTTGTATTTTTCAAAACCTTATCAAGATATTTTTGAAATGTTTCTCTACTATAATCCAGTTCATCAGTATGCTCCCAACCACTATTGGTTGAATTTATTCGAAAACCAGCGGCCCATTTTGCATACGAACAAACGAAACCATTAATGAAATTAAAATGGATTCGTCCGTACAATTTTGAGTTATACAAATACTCTGCTCGTAATTTGATTATATAACCAGAACTTTGTTGATACTCCTCTTTTATCGTAGGTAAATCAAGTACACCTATTTGCACATCGAAATTCTTTACCTCCCCATTAGCATAATGAGTTTGGTAGGTTGCAGGTTTTAATGGTAAATTCAACAAATAATACTCAAAAGTGCCATTTGTAACAGATTTCCTATAATAGTTAACACCTGCATCGCACGGAGAAAATCGAGCACCTACAGTAAAACCTTCAATGTTGATATACTTGTTTTCTTTTGTGTTTGTATTATTATCGCGAAACGATTGAGCATACACTTCACAACAACACAAAATTATTAATCCGAATATTGTAACCTTCTTTATTGGCATATTCTTTATTTCTTTTTTAACATTTCTACAAACAAAAAAGAGAAATCCAATTGGATTTCTCTTTTTTATATTTGAAAATAAGATTTCAGACTATTCTGCTTTTGCTTCTTCAGCAGCAGGAGCTTCTGCCTTAACATCTTCTACAACTTCTGCATCCTTAGCAGTAGCTTTTGCTGTTGTAGATTTTTTACGACTTCTTCTAACTGTAGTTTTCTTTTCTGGAGCAGCAGTAGCTTTTTTGTTGTAAACATCATTGAAATCAACTAGTTCGATCAAACACATTTCAGCAGCATCTCCTGGACGAACACCTAATTTAATAATACGTGTATATCCACCTGGACGATCAGCAACCTTTGAAGAAACTTCACGGAATAATTCAGTAACCGCATATTTATTTTGTAATTCGCGGAATACCATACGACGTGAATGAGTTGTGTCATCTTTCGAGCGAGTGATAATTGGATCTACATATTTTTGTAAAGCTTTTGCTTTAGCAACTGTAGTTTTAATTCTTTTGTGCATGATTAGAGAAGTTGCCATATTAGACAACATTGCTAATCTATGTTCATGTGTTCTACCTAAATGGTTTATTTTTCTTCCGTGTCTCATCTCTTTCTATTCTTTATCCAATTTGTACTTTGTAATATCCATACCGAAGTTCAAGTTCAATGATTCCAACAACTCATCCAACTCGGTAAGTGATTTTTTACCAAAATTTCTAAATTTAAGCAAGTCGTTTTTGTTGAATTGAACCAATTCTCCCAATGTTTCAACATCAGCAGCCTTCAAGCAATTCAATGCTCTGACAGACAAATCCATGTCTACAAGACGTGATTTCAACAACTGACGCATATGAAGAACTTCTTCATCAAATTCTTCGTTGCCAAATTTATCATCAGCATCCAAAGTTATTTTCTCATCAGAGAACAACATGAAGTGTTGAATCAAAATACGAGCAGCCTCTTTTAATGCATCTTTTGGATGAATTGAACCATCAGTTTTGATTTCCAATATCAACTTCTCATAGTCAGTTCTTTGTTCAACACGATAGTTTTCTGTAAAGTATTTCACATTAACTATTGGAGTGAAAATAGAATCAACTTGAATAATACCGAACTCACCATCAACAGGTTTGTTTTCTTCACCAGGTACATATCCACGACCCTTGCCAATCCAAAAATCTATAGATAATTTGATAGAAGAATCCATGTTACATAATACCAAGTCAGGATTTAAAACTTGGAAATTCGTCATGAAAGCATTCAAATCACCTGCAGTCAAAGTTGTTTTTCCTGCAACTGTTACTGTAAAATGTTCTCCTTGTACAGCATCAGCAGAAACTTTCTTAAAACGAATTTTCTTGATATTCAAGATTATTTCAGTAACATCCTCTACTACACCTTTTATTGTGGTAAACTCGTGATCTACGCCATCGATTTTAATATTTGTTACAGCGTAACCTTCCAAAGCAGAAAGTAACACTCTACGTATTGCATTTCCTACTGTTGTACCATAACCAGGTTCTAGTGGACGAAATTCAAATACTCCCAAACGATCATCCGATTCAAGCATTATAACTTTATCGGGTTTTTGAAATGTTAAAATTGCCATAGACAGTGCCTATTTATTATTATTTAGAATAAAGTTCTACGATTAGTTGTTCTTTTATGTTTTCAGGAATTTCAGAACGTTCTGGAACATTCAAGAATTTTCCTTGCATTTCTGATTTGTCAAATTCCAACCAACCAAATCTGCTAACTGAATTTGTACTTAAAGAACTCGTAATAACTTCTAATGATTTTGATTTTGGACGCACAGCAACGACCATTCCTGGTTTAACAGAATAAGAAGGAATATTCACAACTTTTCCGTCAACCATAATATGACCATGATTAACCAATTGACGTGCAGAACGACGAGTTGGAGCAATTCCCATACGGAAAACTACATTATCCAAACGTTGTTCCAACAATTGAATTAAAATCTCACCGGTAATACCTGGTTTTCTTTCTGCTTCAGCGAACAAATTAGAGAACTGACGTTCTAATACACCATAAGTGTATTTTGCTTTTTGCTTTTCTTGTAACTGAACACCATATTCAGTTTTTTTACCTCTTCTTTTTGAAGGACCATGCTGACCAGGAGCATAGTTCTTTTTTTGTAGAGCGCTATCTGGACCGTAAATAGGTTCACCAAATTTACGGGCAACTTTCGATGTTGATCCTGTATATCTTGCCATCTTTTTCTAAAACAATTAAATTATACTCTTCTTCTTTTTGGTGGTCTACAACCATTGTGTGGTAATGGAGTAACATCTACTATTTCTGTTACTTCAATTCCAGCGTTGTGGATTGTGCGAATTGCTGATTCTCTACCAGCACCAGGACCTTTCACAAAAACTTTCACTCTACGCAATCCTAAATCGAATGCTTCTTTCGCACAATCTTGTGCAGCCACTTGAGCAGCATAAGGAGTGTTCTTTTTTGATCCACGGAATCCTTTACGACCTGATGAAGACCATGAAATTACTTGACCTTCTGCATTTGTGATCGTAACAATAATGTTGTTGAACGAAGCATGAACGTGAGCTTGTCCCGCAGCTTCTACTTTTACAACTTTTTTTACAGACTTTGTCTTTTTAGCCATACCGTATCAATTATTATTTAGTTGCTTTTTTCTTGTTTGCAACAGTTTTTTTCTTTCCTTTTCTTGTTCTTGCATTGTTTTTCGTAGATTGACCACGAACAGGAAGTCCTAAACGGTGACGAATACCTCTATAACAACCAATATCCATCAAACGTTTAATATTCATTTGAACCTCAGAACGCAATTCGCCTTCTACTTTCAATTCCTCAGCAATGATGTTACGTATTGCTGTTTCTTGATCATCAGTCCAATCTTGTACTTTTGTACCTCTATCAATTCCTGCTTTGTCTAAAATATTTGCAGCAGTTGTTCTTCCGATACCGTAGATATACGTTAACGCTATCTCACCTCTCTTATTTTTTGGTAAATCTATACCTGCTATTCTTGCCATATTGACTCCTTAAAATTTGTGCAAAATTATTAAATTATCCTTGACGTTGTTT
>JAZRXD010000096.1:0-24338 GCA_045600045.1 Bacteroidales bacterium | reverse complement strand
TTTAAAGTTTTTCAGTACAAAAAACCTTTAATCATCACCACATTGATTGGTGCAGTTGCTGCAATTGTCGTTTCGTTACTAATAACACCACTCTACCGTTCGTCAGTAGTAATCTATCCAGCACCATCATTGTCGATTTCTCAAGAATTGATTGCAACGAAAGACGCAGCAAAAAAAGAATCAATGTATGGTGAAGACAAAGAAACCGAACAAATCCTACAAGTATTGAACAGCGACGAACTCCGCAATAAAATAATCAAGAAATACGATTTGTGGCAACACTACGACATAGACTCGGCAAATGTGAAATATCCAAACGACAAAATGCTGAAAAAATATCAAAAACGTATTTCATACAAACGTACCGAATATATGGCCGTAGAAATTTCCGTTCTTGACGCAAATCCCGACACGGCAGCTCTATTAGCAAACGACATAGCTACATTAATCGATACCGTTATGAACCAAATGGAACACAAACGTGCATCGGAAGCTTTGAAAATCGTTGAATATGAATACAAAGCAAAAGAAGAACAAATCAGCATATTCAAAGATTCGTTGCGTGGCATTATGGAAAAAGGTATTTACGACTACGAATCACAATCAGAAGTTGTGAACGAAGCATATGCGCAAGCTGTTGCATCAGGAAACACAAAAGGAGCAGAACGTATTAAAGAACAACTTGATACACTTGCAAAATATGGTTCTGCTTACGTTTCGTTGCGTGACTTTTTGGAATTTGAAAGCGAACAATTAAGTGCACTGAACCAAAAATACAAAGAAGCAAAAGTTGATGCCGAGCAAATACTTACACACTACTATGTTGTAAACAAGGCTATCAAATCCGATAAAAAAGCGAAACCTAAACGCTCAATCATTGTCGGAATTTCAACTGTTGCGACATTTATTTTCACTTTCATTGTTTTAATTTTCATTGAATTAGTGAAAGACTTCAAACGTCAGGAAGAAGCAACGGAACAATCTCTATAGAAAGTGATTTCGGAGAAAAAAACAATTATTTGCCTCTACATTACCGCAATTGCATTTATAATTGCGAGTATGGTTGGCATATGGAACGAATCGTACCTTGTAACATTAGTTCCTTTTGCATTGGCATTGGGTTTCCTCGCCTTCTTGGCACTTGATAAATTACTGATTATCATAATGTTTTGCACTCCGCTTTCGATTGAATTGTCGGAGTTTATACCAAACACACCCTTAAATATGAGTTTGCCCACCGAACCATTCATATTTTTGGCAATGTGCGTATTTTTCCTAAAACTTATCAGCGAACGAAAATTCGACAAAGAAGTATTAAAACATCCTGTCACTATATGCATTTACATGTATTTAGGTTGGTTATTTATCACCAGTTTAGTTTCCGAAATGCCTATTGTATCGTTCAAATACTTACTAACAAGACTTTGGTTCATCACATGTTTCTATTTTATTGTCACTCAATTCGTTGTAAACGAAGAAAACATTGTAAAATACATTTTAGCATACGTTCTGGGGTTTGCAATCGTCATAGGATACACACTTATAAACCACGCCCCATCGTATTTTTCACACGACACATCATATAGGGTTATGCAGCCGTTCTTCCGCGACCACACGTCATATGGAGCAGCCTTGGCTCTTTTGATTCCAGCAATGTTTGTCGTAATAAAACGCACTCGAAAAAATTTCAGCATAAAGTTTTTCAACATAATATTGCTCGGACTTTTATGCATAGCACTACTATTTTCGTACACTCGTGCCGCTTGGCTTGGAATTATTTTTGTCTTTTGCTTGTGGTGCATATTGAAATTAAGAATAAAAATAAAAACTCTCATCTACACCGCATTAGTCGGAATCGTACTTATTGCGCCATTTTACAATGAAATTCTTTATAAAATGTCGAAAAATCAGGAAGTTTCCAGTACAAATTTCCTTTCTCACTTAAAATCAGTTTCGAATATCTCGAAAGATGATTCAAATAATGAACGTATCAATCGTTGGAAGTGTGCTTTACGCATGTTTCAACAAAAACCGTTAACAGGATATGGTCCAGGAACTTATATGTTTTTGTATGCACCATTCCAACATTCCGAAGACAGAACAAAAATCAGTACGAACGCAGCCGATTTGGGAAACGCACATAGTGAATATTTAGGTTTACTCGCCGACGCTGGATTAATTGGTTCTTTATCGTTCATTGCCATACTCATAACTGTTATGGTTATCGGATTTAATTTGTACAATCGAACCAAAAATGAATTGACCAAAGAAACCGTACTATTCCTCTTGTTAGGACTCATCACCTATTATATACATGCGTTTTTGAACGACTTTCTCGACATGGATAAAGTAGCTTCGCTATTTTGGGGATTCATCGCAATAATTGTAATGTTTGACATAAAAGATAAAACTCAATCAAGCGATGAAATTCAACATTGAAACATGCTACTCGCCTGCTCTTTTCGACTATTTTAAGAATCCAAACGCAATAGTTGTTGTTACCGATGTATTTAGAGCAACAAGTTCAATTTGTACTGCATTCGCCAATGGAGTAAATCGAATCATTCCTGTAAAAACCGAGAACGAAGCAAAAGACTATAAATCAAAAGGTTATCTGATTGCAGCAGAACGAAGCGGCATTAAATTGGATTTTGCTGATTTTGGAAATTCCCCAGAAAATTTCAAAAGAGAAATAATAGCAGGACGCGATATTGTATACAGCACGACAAACGGAACAAAAACGATTCAACTTGGCGAGCAATGCAAAGCCGTTGTTATCGGTGCTTTTTGTAATTTTTCTGTTTTAATAAATTGGATTCAAGAACAAGAATGTGACGTCACTTTGCTTTGTGCTGGTTGGAAGAACAAATACAACATTGAAGATTCTTTGTTTATGGGTGCCGTTGCCGATGCTTTGTTGGCAACAGGCAAATACGAAACAATATGTGATTCAACAATCGCAGCACAAGACATGTGGAATTGCCACAAAAACAATCTTCGTGAATTTATAGAACATTGCGCACAACGAAACCGTCTCCGCAAAAATGGTGTTGACCAATGTATTGACTACTGCATAACAATGGATACCTGCAATGTACTTCCTATCTACAAAGACGGAAACATTATTGATATTTTGAAAAAATAATCGTTCACCTACAACACGGCACGTCATGCAATTTTCCGCAATAATAGCCCAATCGCTCAATCTACAAGAACGACAAGTTGCAAACACATTAAAATTGTTATCCGAAGGTGCAACTATACCGTTTATCAGCCGTTATCGTAAAGAAATGACTGGCGAATTAAACGAAGTTGAAATTCAGGAAATACAAACGCATTACGAAAAATTAAATGAATTTGAAAAGCGGAAAGACTTTATTCTCAAAAGCATAGAAGAACAAGGGAAACTCACACCCGAGTTAAAAAAACGAATTACCGAAAGTACAAGTTTAACCGAAATCGAAGATATTTATCTGCCTTTCAAGCCCAAACGACGTACCAGAGCCGAAGTTGCACGCGAAAACGGATTGGAACCTTTGGCGAAAATCCTTATGAAACAAAATGAACGTGATGTTGAATCCAGGGCACGTCAATTCATAAACAAAAATGTACCCGATGAAAACGCTGCTTTACAAGGTGCACGCGACATTATTGCCGAATGGGTTAGCGAACACGAAGCATCGCGCGACAGAATTAGAAAAGAGTTTGCCTACAACGCTATTATTCAATCTAAAGTGATTAAAGGTAAAGAACTCGAAGCTGAGAAATACAAGGATTATTTTGACACTAAAGATGCTTTAAAACGAATATCCTCGCATCGACTTTTAGCAATCCGTCGCGGTGAATCGGAAGGATTTTTGCGAGTAGGAATAGCACCTGATGAAGACAAAGCGTTAGACAGACTCTATCCTCTATTTGTTAGAGGTTGTACCGAAGCAACGGGACAAGTAAAAAAAGCAATTGAAGATTCCTACAAACGATTGATAAAACCTTCGATAGAAACGGAATTTGCCGCATCGAGCAAAGAGAAAGCTGATGACGAAGCAATTAAAGTTTTTGCTGAAAATCTTCGACAACTATTATTATCCGCCCCACTCGGTGAAAAACGTGTTATGGGAATCGATCCTGGATTCAGAACAGGTTGCAAAGTTGTTTGCCTTGATTCACAAGGAAATTTACTTCATCACGAAGCGATATTTCCACATCCGCCACAAAACGAGACACTTAAAGCAATGGATACAGTCACAAAATTGGCTGCCCAATACAATATCGAAGCTATTTCAATAGGGAACGGAACTGCAAGCCGCGAAACGGAACAATTTATTCGCAGTTGTAAATTCAATAAAACGCCACAAATATTTGTCGTGAGCGAAAGCGGCGCATCGATTTACTCAGCCTCTGCTATAGCTCGCGAAGAATTTCCATACAAAGACGTGACCGTACGTGGCGCAGTTTCAATCGGAAGAAGATTGATGGATCCATTGGCGGAATTAGTCAAAATCGACGCGAAATCAATCGGTGTTGGTCAATATCAACACGATGTTGACCAAACAAAATTGAAAAAAGCACTTGACCAAACCGTAATCAACAGTGTGAATTTAGTTGGTGTGAATCTAAACACAGCTAGCAAACATCTTCTTACCTACATTTCCGGATTAGGACCTCAACTCGCACAAAACATTGTTGACTATAGAACAGAAATTGGTTCTTTCAAATCAAGACACGAATTGACAAAAGTTCCACGATTAGGAACAAAAGCATACGAACAATGCGCTGGTTTCCTTAGAATTCCAGGAGCAAAGAATCCGTTGGACAACACAGCCGTTCACCCCGAAAGCTACGCTATCGTTGAAAAAATGGCCAAAGACCTCAACTGCACAATCAACGATTTAATTCTCAAAAAAGAATTAAAAAAGCAACTCAAACTCAGCAATTACATTACAAATACCATTGGTTTACCGACATTACACGACATACTCAACGAGCTTGAAAAACCAGGTCGTGATTGCAGAGAAACAATACAAGAATTTGCTTTTGATCCTACATTACGTACAATCGACGATGTAAAAATCGGCGGAATTTACCCAGGTATTGTTACAAACATCACGAATTTCGGGGCTTTTGTAGATATAGGCGTACACGAAAACGGTTTGGTGCACATTTCCCAAATGTCCGATCAATACATATCAAATCCAGCCGATGTTGTCAGTTTACATCAACAAATCGAAGTAAAAGTTTTGGATGTTGATTTACAACGAAAAAGAATCGGATTAAAAATCGTCAATCAATAATTTTCTTTGGCGAATTCCACGCAACGATTCAAAATAACATTGAAAGAATATGTTTTTTTGAATTCATCCAAAGCATAATCCAAGAAATTAGGATCAAGAAGCTGTTCTTTGCTAACAATCTGAACTACATCAAAATCCTTCAATCTATAATAATCCGAAAATTCATCGGCTTTATTCCAACCTTGCGGAATTTTTTTCAACGCAGTCTGCCAATCCAATTCAAAACCTTTGCAAGCTTTGAGTGCTTTGTTGAATTCCGCCCCATTGCACATAATCTCTTCGCGCACGCTTTTCAACGCTTCCGGCGACGGCATGTACAAACCCGAAACCAACATATTTTCGTTCTTCGGTTCCATGTGTACATAATATCCAGCATTGCCACTTTTTTTGCCCTGCGGACAAACATACACTCCAAAATGACTTTTGTACGGAGTTTTGTCCATCGAAAAACGCAAATCACGATAAATTCTGTATGTACAATCTTTTACTGTCAAACCTGCTACAGATTTATCAAATTTTGACAAACCAAGAATCAATTGCTCAGCAAATGTTTGGGAATCGGCCAATGCGGCTTTATAGAAATCCTTATGCGCATCGAACCATGGTTTATTATTATTTTCCGACAACTCCGAAAGAAAATCCCAAACTCGCTGTAAATGAACAAGTGCCATAAATAATTATTTTATTGAACACGTAAGCAATTGTTGATTTTGCAAAGAAAGATCGAACACGTCGCCAATCGAAACTATTTGAGGAACCTGAACTAACGGCAAGAAAAACAAGTCTCCGATTTTGACAGTAAAATACTTCGTTGCAGTTGCCAACAAATCCGGTATGTTTTCAAATGAACTGGAGTCGAAATCAAGTATTTTCCCGTTGTATTTAGCTTCAAAATTCAACGACGAAGCCATAACAATTTTATCATTGCTTATCGCCAACGAAGAATCAAACCCACAAGCTATATCAGTTTCTGTTCCGTTTATTTTATTACGTTCAATAACATCGGCAGCCATAAATTTAATGGCGCAACCAACTTCATTGAAATAACGATTCGTAAAACGTGGCTCAATACATTTGCCAATTTTATTGAATTGCAAATAAACACCAACGTAAGCCGCAATTTGTTTCGAGAAATTCGGAAAATAGAAATCGTCGTTGTTACGAATCAATGTTGAATCAGGATAACAAGCCATTGACTCATCAAGTGTCGCAACAGAATGTCCATATTCCAAAGCAAGAATTTTCATTACTTTCCAAAAGTACGCAATTTAATTGCAGTAATCACCTGTTTGGTATTCGACAAAAATTCGCCATTCATCATCCAAGAATAATATCCTGGATCGCGACGAAAGACATCCTCAACCAACTGTCCTTTGTATTTTCCAAAATTGAAGATTTCTTGTTTTTTCTCGTTGTAGATGATTCTACCCGCAAAATCCACATTATTTGTTTGATGAGTATATTCACTCAAAAAATCAACTGTATTTTGAATATCGGAATATTTTTCCAATTGCGCCTGCAAAACCTCATACGTTGCGTATGTATCGGCATCGGCTGCATGTGCGCCTTCCAAATCCTTTTCACAATAAAATTTATAAGCGGCGGAAAGTGTTCTTGGCTCTTTCTTTAAATACAATACATGAACATCTACCATTTTACGTTTTGACCAATCGAAATTGATTCCCGCACGTGAAAATTCTTCCGCCAACAAAGGGACATCGAATTTGTTAGAATTGTAACCAGCAATATCACAATCATCAATCAATGCGGCGATTTCTTTGGCGATTTGAGAAAATATTGGTTTATCGGCAACGTCGTCGTCTGTTATATGATGTACAGCCGTTGCTGCTTCGGGTATGTGCATTTCCGGATTCACGCGACGAGTTATTGCATTCTCATCTCCATTTGGCATTACTTTCAAAATAGAAATTTCAACAATTCTATCTTTAACGACATCAATGCCAGTCGTTTCCAAATCAAAAAAAGCGATCGGTCTGTTTAATTGTAGTTTCATATCAAAAAACAAAGAGTGGCATAAAGCCACTCTTTCCTTAATTGGTTATTTCGTTATTAAATCATCATTGGCATCAACAACATAAGAACGTCTTCATTCTCATCTTCCTTATCAACAGGAATAATCAAACCGGCACGAGAAGGATCGGACATTTCAAGACTAACATCTTCGCTATTGATATTATCCAAAATAGTCAACAAGAATTTCGATTTGAAGCCGATTTGCATATCATCGCCTTCGTAACGGCAATTCAATTCTTCTTTTGCTGAACTTGCATAATCAATATTTTGAGCCGAAATCAGCAAACGAGTTCCTGTCATTTCCAAACGAGCCAAATTATTTGCTGGATTTGAGAAGAATGCAACTCGACGAAGTTTTTTGTAGAAATCCTCTTTGTTAATTGTCAACACGTTTGGATTTTGAGTTGGAATAACCGCATTGTAATTTGGATATTTACCTTCAATCAAACGGCAGCACATAACATACGAAGACATTGTGATGATTACCTGTTTTGAATCGAATTCAACTTGAACATCATTACTTTCCTTTGCCAAAATACCTTTCAAAATATTTGCCGGTTTTTTAGGGAAAATAAACGAAGCTTCTGTATCAGATTTAATGTCTGTTCTTGTGTAACGAGACAATTTATGAGAATCGGTTGCAACCAAACGCAAATGTTCGTTTGTCAATTCAAACAAAATACCTGTCAAAATTGGACGAGCATCTTCATCGGAAGTTGCGAAAGCTGTACTTGCAATAGCTTTTTGCAAAACATCAGAAGCAATAGAAAACGACGATTTAGAACCTTCTTCCAACGACATATTTTTAGGAAATTCTTCGCCACTTGTTCCAGCAATACTATATTTACCACTTGCCGAAAGAATATCAATCTTATAATTTGTCAAATCAACCTTAAATGTCAATGGTTCATCGGAGAAAAGGCCCAACATATCAGTCAAACGTTTTGCTTCGATGGCAACAACACCGCTTCCGTTCACATTCTCCAATTCCAATTTAGTTTCTAATCTTGTTTCCAAATCAGAAGCTTCAATCTTTAATGTATTGCCTTCCAATGTAAACAAGAAATTATCAAGGATTTGAAGAGTGTTTTTTGAATTAATAACACCTTTAATCGTATTTAATTGACTTAACAAGTCTGATGTTGAAACAATAAATTCCATGGTTTTTGTTATTTGTGATTTAAAATTATGCATCAATATTAGCGAACTTCGCATTTTCTTCAATGAACTGACGGCGAGGTGGAACATCATCGCCCATCAACATAGCAATTGCGGCATCGGCAGCAGCACTACTTTCGATAGTAACCTGACGTAACGTTCTATTTTCCGGACACATTGTAGTTTCCCACAATTGTTCAGGGTTCATTTCACCAAGACCTTTGTAACGTTGAACGGTAACAGCTTTGTCAACATCTTTACCTGCACTGAATTCCTCAATTGCAGCAATACGTTGTTCTTCTGTCCAGCAATAACGTTGTTCGTTTTTCTTTGATTTTGATTTCACCATATACAAAGGAGGACAAGCAACGTACAAATATCCATTTTCTATAACCTCTTTCATATAGCGGAAGAATAACGTCATCACCAATGTTTCAATGTGGCTACCATCTACATCGGCATCACACATAATAATAATCTTGTGATAACGGATTTTTTCAATATTTACAGCTTTGCTATCTTCATCGTTACCGATTGTAACACCGAGAGCTTTCATGATATTGTTGATTTCTTCACTTTCGTAAATTCTGTGAAGCATTGCTTTTTCAACATTCAAAATTTTACCTCTCAATGGTAGAATAGCTTGGAAGTGACGGTCACGGCCTTGTTTTGCAGAACCACCTGCAGAATCTCCCTCGACAAGGAACAATTCGCATTTTTCCGGATTTCTGTCGGAGCAATCAGCCAATTTACCTGGAAGTCCACCTCCTGTCATTGCTGTCTTACGTTGAACATCGCGGGCTTTACGGGCAGCAATACGGGCACGGGCAGCCAACAATACTTTGTCAACAATAATTTTTGCATCCTTTGGATGTTCTTCCAAATAATATTCAAGCATTTCGCTCACAGCCTGATCAACGGCACTCGAAACTTCAGAGTTACCAAGTTTTGTTTTGGTTTGTCCTTCGAACAATGGTTCCTGAACTTTTACAGAAACAACAGCAGTCAAACCTTCACGGAAATCTTCACCGTTTATTTCTATTTTTTGTTTTTCAAGAACGCCAAGACCATCAGCATATTTTTTCAAAGAACGTGTCAAACCACGACGGAAACCTTCCAAGTGCGTACCACCTTCAATCGTGTTGATGTTATTTACGTACGAGTGAACATTTTCCGTATATGACGTATTGTAACGCAATGCTATTTCCACAGGAATACCATTCTTTTCCGTGTCAATATACATACCCTCTTCAAACAACGTTTCGCGGGATTCATCAAGATATTTGGCAAATTCCTTCAAACCTTCTTCCGAATAGAAAGTCAACGATTTTGGATTACCTTCGGCATCAAGTGCACGTTTATCCGTCAAATGCAAACGAACACCTTTGTTCAAATATGCCAACTCGCGCAAACGGTTTTCTAGGATATAGAATTGATATGTCGTTGTTGAGAAAATAGAACCATCAGGCCAGAAAGCAACTTCAGTTCCTGTCTTGTCTGTCGTTCCGATTTCTTCTACCGCAGTAAGAGGTTTACCTTTAGAATATTCTTGGCGGAATATTTTACCATCGCGGCAAACTGTTACGACACATTTGGTAGAAAGCGCATTCACACAAGACACACCCACACCATGGAGACCACCAGAAACTTTGTACGATGATTTATCAAATTTACCACCAGCGTGAAGCACCGTCATTACAACTTCAAGTGCAGATTTATTTTCTTTTTTGTGCCAGTCAACAGGAATACCACGACCATTATCGCGGACTGTTATGGAATTATCCTCGTTGATAAAAACCTCCACATTTGTACAATAGCCCGCCAACGCCTCGTCGATAGAGTTGTCTACAACTTCGTATACCAAATGATGAAGTCCTCTTTCGCCAATGTCACCAATGTACATTGCAGGTCTTTTTCGTACTGCTTCCAGACCTTCCAACACCTGAATGCTGTCACCAGTGTATGCACTGTTATTTTCTTCTGCCATTATTTTTTAGTTTTAATCTATATTTCAACTACTTACATATTTTACATTCCCTTTTATAGGAAATGCAAGCGAAAATACGAAAAAGAGATTTTCAGCTTTTGTTTTTTTCACTAAAGAATTGAAAAGTTATTAACAACACATAGTTGATTAAATAGGCGTCAAGAGAATAAAACGCATTATCGAAACAAACACTCCAAAAAAATAAAAAAACTAATTGACAAACTTGATTTTATACAAAAAATAATTTGTACTTTTGCCCGTTAATTGTAGCGTATGAAGAAGTTCTTGTTCATTATAGCGATTGTTGCCTGCGTCGGCTGCCAGAGCGAATACCAAAAGCTCCTAAAGTCGGACGACTACGATGCGATTTATGACGGTGCCGTGAAATATTTCGAAGCAAAAGATTTCTACAGAAGCTACGAATTGCTTGAAAAAGCATTACCAGCATTCCGTCTGACGGAAAAAGGCGAAAACATCACAATGATGCTTGCAAAAAGTTATTTCGAAGAACAAGACTATTTAATGGCAGCCTATTATTTTGAACGTTTTTCATTGACGTATCCTTCGAGTACACAATTGGAATACGCTTATTTCTATACCGGAATCTGCTATTATTATATGTCGCCTGTGGTAACGTTGGATCAAACTTATACAGAAAAAGCAATTCAAACATTCCAAATGTATATTAACAAATTCCAACATGGCGCCTATGTAAAAGAAAGCAACGAATACATTGGCAAATTGCGTGAAAAATTGGAAGAAAAAGCATTCTACAACAGTAAGATTTTCTACAATCTCGAAGACTACAAAGCAGCCGTGACTGCATTGAAAAACTGTTTGAAACAATATCCCGATTCTAAATACCGCGAAGAATTGTTATACCTGTCACTCCGTTCATCATTCCTGCTTGCCGAAAACAGTATAGATTCAAAGAAAGAAGAACGCTACGACTTGGCTATTGACGATTATCATTCTTATATAGACGAATATCCTAACGGCCAATGGACTAAAGAAGCCGAGAAGATATTCCTACAAATTCAAAAAAGAACAAATAATTAATTTAATATAATAGAAATGGATTACAAGAAAACAAAAGCACCTGCTTCTACGATTACGAGAGACATCCAAACGTTGGAAAAGGGAACCAACAACATCTACGAATCTATTGCAATTATCGCAAAACGCGCCGATCAAATTGAAACAGATTTAAAGAAAGAACTCGACGAAAAATTGGAAGAATTTGCTTCAGTTAACGACACTCTCGAAGAAACTTTCGAAAATCGTGAACAAATCGAAATTTCTAAATTCTACGAAAAATTGCCAAACCCAGTTCTTATGGCAATTCAAGAATTCCTAGATGACCAAATTTATTTCAGAAAACCTGAAACAGAAGAATCCGAAGCTTAATATGCTTCAAGGCAAACATATATTATTAGGTATAACGGGAAGTATTGCTGCTTATAAAGCAGCGACGCTTACCCGTTTACTTGTAAAACAAGGTGCTACGGTAAAAGTTGTTATGACTCCATTGGCAAAGGAATTCATCACTCCTGTAACAATGGCGACATTAAGCAAAAACACCGTACTTTCCGATTTTTTCCATCACGACGATGGTGCTTGGAACAGCCACGTTGAATTGGGGCTTTGGGCCGACGCATTCGTTGTTGCTCCATGTACGGCAAATTCATTGGCAAAAATGGCAAACGGAATCGCCGACAATCTTTTGCTTACCACCTATCTTTCTGTACGATGTCCTGTTGTAATTGCCCCCGCAATGGATATGGACATGTATGCGCACGAAGCCACCCAACGAAACATATCAATTTTGAAAAACGACGGTGTTTCATTCATTGAACCATCAAGTGGCGAACTTGCCAGCGGACTCGAAGGAAAAGGCAGAATGGCAGAACCCGAAGCTATTGCAGAATGGCTTTCTGATTTCTTTGACAAAAAGGAATCACTAAAAAAAAAAATCCTAATAACAGCGGGACCAACTTATGAAGCGATAGACCCCGTTCGCTTTATCGGTAACCACTCCACAGGGAAAATGGGCTTTGCTCTTGCCGAAGAAGCAGCGAAACGAGGAGCCGAAGTAATTTTAATTGCCGGACCAGTCCAACTCAAAACAAGCAATCCAAACATTACTCGTATTGATGTAAAATCAGCACAAGAAATGTACGAAGCGACAATGAATTATTTTCCCCAAATGGATGGTGCAATTTTAAGCGCCGCTGTCGCCGATTTCACCCCTGTCACGAAATACAATCTAAAAATAAAAGAGAAACAATCTCTCACCATTGAACTAAAGCCGAATCCCGACATTGCACAAGAAATCGGGAAAATAAAAACCAGCAAACAAACTGTGGCTGGATTTGCATTGGAAACGAACGACGAATTCGAACACGCACAAGGCAAATTAGAAAAGAAAAATTTCGACTTCATCGTACTCAACTCCTTGGCCGACAAAGGAGCTGGGTTTGGATACGACACAAACAAAGTCACCATAATCAAACGAGACGGAAACGTACTCAAATTCAACCTCAAATCAAAAAAAGAAGTCGCCGCCGACATTATCGACATCTTTTCTGAAATCACAAAAAATAAGTAGAATAATTCTACTCACAAAAATACAATGAGGCATAAAACCTAATTGTAAAATTTATATATTTGCAAGTGCAGTTGAAAATCAGAAAGACTGCAAAAAGTTATTGATAAACTCTTAAATAAAAAAATATGAAAGTAACTGTTGTTGGAGCAGGAAATGTTGGAGCCACTTGTGCTAACGTTCTTGCATTTAAAGAAATCGCAGACGAAGTTGTAATGCTTGACATTAAGGAAGGCGTTTCAGAAGGTAAAGCAATGGATATGATGCAAACAGCTCAATTGTTGGGTATGGACACTCGCGTCATTGGTTGCACTAACGATTATTCAAAAACTGCAAATTCCGATGTAGTTGTAATCACTTCTGGTATTCCACGTAAACCAGGTATGACTCGCGAAGAACTTCTTGGCGTGAACGCAGGCATCGTAAAAGGTGTTGCTGAAAACATTTTGAAATACTCTCCAAACACTATCATCGTTTGTATCTCAAACCCAATGGATACAATGACATACTTAACTCTTAAAGCACTTGGCTTGCCAAAGAATAGAGTAATCGGTATGGGTGGTGCACTTGACAGTTCTCGTTTCAAATATTTCTTGTCACAAGCAATCGGATGCAACGCTAACGAAGTTGAAGGTTTTGTAATTGGTGGCCACGGTGACACAACTATGATTCCTATGGCACGTTTCGCTACATACAAAGGAATGCCAGTTTCAAACTTCCTTTCTGCAGAAAAGATTGATGAAGTTGTAAAATCAACAATGGTTGGCGGCGCAACATTAACTGGTTTACTTGGAACATCTGCTTGGTACGCACCAGGTGCAGCTGGAGCATACGTTGTTGAAGCAATTCTTCACGACCAAAAGAAAATGGTTCCTTGTTCAGTATTGCTAGAAGGAGAATACGGAGAATCAGATCTTTGCATCGGTGTTCCTGTAATCCTTGGCAAAAACGGTATCGAAAAAATCGTTGAACTTGACCTTAATGCAGAAGAAAAAGAAAAATTCGCAGCTAGCGCAAAATCTGTAAAAGGTAATGTTGCAACTCTTAAAGAATTGAAATTAGTTTAGTATTTCACTCTTTAACATAAAAAGGCGTAAAGTTGAGTTTCAATTTTACGCCTTTTTTATTGTTAGGCCACAACGATTCCTAAAATATACAATTTGATTTCCGAAGTTTTTTACCTTTGCAAAAACAAAATTCAAACAATGAACTCATTAAAAGGAAGAAGTTTCTTAAAACTGTTGGATTTCACACCAGAAGAAATCCGTTATTTTCTTGATTTAGCCCGAAAATTAAAAGCAGACAAAAAGAATGGCTGCGAAAAACAAACATTGAAAGGTAAAAACATCGCTTTGATTTTCGAAAAAACATCAACACGCACCCGTTGTTCGTTTGAAGTTGCTGCAGCCGACCAAGGCGCACATTCAACCTATCTAGGGCCAACCGGCTCGCAAATCGGCGTGAAAGAATCAATGAAAGACACAGCGCGTGTTCTTGGCAGAATGTACGATGGTATTGAATACCGTGGTTACGACCAATCAATTGTTGAAGAATTGGCAAAATACGCCGGCGTACCTGTATGGAACGGACTAACAAACGAATTCCACCCTACTCAAATTCTTGCCGATTTCCTTACCATGGAGGAACACTGCACGAAACCTCTTAATAAAATCAGTTACGCATATCTTGGCGACGCACGCTACAATATGGGAAATTCGCTTATGGTTGGCGGCGCAAAAATGGGAATGGATGTAAGAATTGTTGCTCCCAAAGCATTACAACCAAGTGCCGAACTTATTAAAACATGCCAAGACATTGCAAAACAAACAGGCGCAACTGTTACCGTAACCGACAACGTTGCGGATGGTGTAAAAGGATGCGATTTTCTATACACCGACGTTTGGGTTTCGATGGGCGAACCGAAAGATGTTTGGGCTGAACGAATTTCTTTATTGAAACCTTATCAAGTTAATTCCGCTGTGATGAAATTGACAGAAAATCCTAATTGCAAATTTATGCATTGTCTTCCTGCATACCACAATTTGGAAACTAAAGTAGGCAACGAAGTTTTTGAGCAATTCGGCCTTGACGGAATTGAAGTGACAGAAGATGTTTTTGAATCACCTGCTTCAATCGTGTTTGACGAGGCTGAAAACCGCATGCACTCAATCAAAGCAGTAATGGTTGCAACATTAGGAGAATAGTGTTCGATAAATTCTTTGAAAAATCTATATCATTTAGGATAGTAATCGGTTTCGTCAGTGCCGTTTTACTATCTTTTTTGCTTATTTACATTTTCACTCTATTTGCACCGACAAGCAACGGACTGAACGGCTTTCAATTGTTGTCAAAAACAACGTTTGACAATGACGAACGATTCTGTATTTTCTATATACTTTCAACAGAAACGTTCTGCATATTTTTAATTCCCGCACTAATATTATTATTCGCCATATACCAAAAACCGGCAGCAATTCTACACGTGAAAAATCAATCAAACAAACATATTCCAACAATTACCCTTATATTTTTGATTTTACTGATAATCGTCGCAAACATACCAGGAATCAATCTTTTGTCGGACATAAATACCAAAGCGATACTGTCCGTTATTGGCGAAAATTCCGAGCTATGGCTCAATTATTTGCGAATAAAAAACTTCATGCAAAATCTTATTTCTCCCGAGCTGATTCTTATTAATATTTTCTGTATGGCAATTCTTCCGGCCATTTGCGAAGAGATATTTTTTAGAGGATTTATGCAGACAGTGGCTATAAATGTATTTAAGAACAAACTTACTGCCGTTATCGTTACCGCGGTCATTTTCAGTATCTTACACGGCGACATGTTTAATTTTATTCCTCGATTTGTATTAGGAATATTTCTCGGAGGCCTATTTATCTACACGCAAAACATTTGGTTTTCAATCATTGCACACACATTTCACAACAGCACAGTGGTCGTTTTCAATACATTACCCGACATTTCAACCGAAATCGACACAATAGGCTCGATGGAGCACGCGCCATTGTTGGGTTGCTGTAGTTTGTTGCTTTTGACTGGATTCTTTGTATTTTTTATAAAAAAGCAAAAGACCGACAAATAAAACCACTGCAAAATCAATACATCAATCCAAAGAGCCACATTGGAATTTTGTTTTCAAAACCAATTTCGCAGTCGTCAACAACTACGAAACTATTTTTGATCCCTTTTATTTGCTTGTAACCTTTGCCCTTTCCACCAACTTCGAGCGTATATTTACCGTCAACCCCAAAGTCTCCTGCGACAGGCATACTTATTTTGTGGTCAACGCAGAGTTGCGAAGCGACAAATGTTTCGCGTTGTGTTCCGTTGTCGGTTTCCGATGACAATGCATGCATAAGATTTGAATTTGCGAACAAAATCTTTTCCGGCTTTGTCAACTGTTTCATTCCCGTTGTTTCTGCGTACAAGCGGCGGATTACGGATGCCTTGTCCAACAAATCCAATAGTTTTACAAGATTGTTTCTCGAAACACTCAAGGTTGTGCAAAGATTCGATATGTTGAGTGTGTAAGGCACCGTTTCGGCCATCACGCCAAGCAATTGTTTTGCTTTATACACCGAATCATACTCTATTTTGCTTACTGCAGGTATTTCACTTTCTATTATGGAGTCAAGCACGGTTTGCAATTTGTCGTAAAATCCATCGCCCGATTCTTTATAAAATGGATAATAGCCCACTTGCAAATATTTCTCGAAGTGGTGCAAAACCTTGGTTTTTGCTGTAATTGACACAGCGTGTTTCACATGGTTTGCAAAAATTTCATCGAGCGATAACAAAGGCAAATCAGCAACGCCCTCAATTTTCAAATATTCCCTAAAAGACAAACCTTCCAAAGTATATACACGGCATCTCCGCGACAAATCGGCTATCATTGTCTCACCAATTTTCAGCATTGACGAACCCGTTATCACCACATTCATGGTTGGATACGAGTCGTAGATATTCTTTACTTCTTGCTCCCAATTTCTGTATTTATGTATCTCATCCAAAAACAAATGCGTACCGCCATGCGTGTAATGATATTCCGCCAAATCGACAATACTATGAGTTGCAAACCAAATATTGTCGAGCGACGCATAAATGGCAGTTTCCGTATCGCCAAACGTCTTTTTTATATGTTGCAACATAAGGGTTGTCTTGCCTGTTCCCTTTGCCCCTTTAATGAGTATCAGCCTATTGCTCCAGTTTATTTTAGGATATAGGTATCTAACAAACTTACTATCAGTGTTTTCTACAAGTCTGTGATGTATAGCCAATAAGTTTTTCATATCTGTATATTTTCCACAAATATACGTTTTTTACTTTTCAATGAAAACTTTTAGTGATATTTTTACTTTTCAGTGAAAGATTTCAACAAAGCATTTAACTTTCCAATGACAAAAACACTCCATGTTTTTAACTTTTCAATGAAAGTTTTTGATACACTTTTTTACTTTTGAATGACGAAAAGAGTTATTGAGAGTTAGAAAAAAGTGTAAAGCGTATATTTTGCGGACTATTAACCGCAGACAAGAAAAACCGAAAACCTTACACCACCCATTTGAATTGCCCTCAATCCAGACGTGGTGGTGCTGAAAGTTTTTTATAATAACTATTTACCGCTTTTCTTCCTATTGCATGGCATACAAAGCATTTGGCAATTTTCTTTTACAGTCAATCCCCCTTTGCGCCACGGCACAATATGGTCGGCTTCCATGTCGGAAATGTCAAAAGTTTTTTTGCAAATTGGGCATACTCCTTTTTGTGTTGAATACACCTCTGTTTTTATTTTTTCACTAAAAACACGCAAATCCAAATGGCGTTCATCACCATCAAGAACATACCAATATATACCCGCCTTATTTTCAACCTCGTCGTCTTTCATAAGAGCATCAATATTTTTCTCCAAATCAGCAGGACTAGGAATTGATACAATAGAACACTTTATCACAACTTCGTAATACATTTTGCCCCAATCAACCGATGTGAGTTGTTTTCGTTTTTTGGGAAATGTTGTTTGCGCCCATTTTACAACTTCTTGAAAATACTTCCATAACTCATCACAATCTGCGTCAGCTTGGTGTTTTGCCATATACTCTTTTACTTCTTTTATTCCATCGCGAAGACAAATCCACTCTATTGCTTTTTGCAAACCAAGTTGACGAATCCATTTTGCATCTACATACCCATCGCTTACTCTTTGTGCAACACAACCTGTTTTACTAAAATATTTTTTTGCTTCTGAAACCCAAGGACCACTGTAAACTGCGTTGCGAATTTCCTGTTCTTCCAATTTTTCACCTGCAATGTTTATTACCTGAAACCAATCAAGTTTTTCCTTATCATCACCTTCACAGACATACACAAGAATTTCGTAATCAAGAAATTGTTTTTTTTGTGAAGGAGTTAGATTTGCATAACCACGTAAATCCCCATCCCACTCAATAGAAAACTCTCCACCATAATATTTACCGATGCTCATAGTACGTTGTTGTCCATCGAGCAACTCATACGTGCCGTCGTCCTTTTTGCACCAGTACATTACATTTAGCGGAAAGCCTTTGCTTATGGTTTCTATCACCGCTTTTTTCTGTTTGTCTTTATAGACAAACTCTCGCTGATATTTAGGACGAATGTCCAATTTACCATGATAACCAACGACTCCCAAGTCGCCATCATCTTTAAAACCGTCAATCAATTCGGCAATTTTTACTTTTGTTAATGTTATTTTCATAATTCTATCGTTTTTTACGAATTAATATGCGACCATATGTCAATTTTAACTGCCCATTAATCATTAGACATGCTGAACCATTTAAATCTGCCGCATTTGGATATTCTTCTTTCTTATATTTTTTTGTACAATACTCAGGAGAATAATTTCTACATGTTATTCCCAATATTTCAAATTGTTCTGGACAATATTTGTCCAAAAATGTTATAGGGACACCCATAACCCCATCATAATCAAGAGGAATTTCTGAAACTTTATCGACATTTATGCCGGTATAGTTATCAAATGGTCTGTATTCCAATGCATCAAACATCTTATAAAGAATCAACGGCTGATGCCTACGATTATGTTCCAAATTAGTATACCAACATGATGTTGAAACTCGAGCGATCTTTTTCCCATTTTGCAAATGATGATATTTTTCAAAAGAATCAGGAACCATAAAAAACATTCCAACATTATAATTAGTACATCCAAGCCATATTTTGTCGTTTTTTATCAACGGGAAGATTTCTTTATAATTCACAGCATTGGTATTTCCAATTATCAAAAATCTTTTGTTAAACGAAACTAATTGTGCAACATATTCACGAAAAAGAGAAAAAGGCGGATTTGTAACTACAATATCGGCTTCTTGCAAAAGTGCCACACATTCAGGAGAACGAAAATCACCATTTCCTTCTAATGTTGTAAGAATGTTTTTGTTATTCTCCAAAAGATTTTTTACATCAGTTAAGTCAATAGCACCATCACCGTTGATATCTGGAACTTCGGTTATCTCGATTTTATGAGCAATTCGTGTTTTTTCTTGTTTCCCATATGGTGCCGCAGGTTCAAACAACGTTAATTGTTGGTCTGCTATAGGCGAACCATCGTAGCAAGTACAAATTAATTTTTTCAATCCCAATGCATTGAAATTGAGGGCAAAATACTTAAAGAAATTACTTTCGTACGGATCATCACAGTTGCAAAAAACAACTTTATCCTTAAAATGCTCTTTGTAAAAATATAGTTCTTTTTCTATATCTTCGAGTTGCGTGTAAAACTCATCGTTCTTTGCTGTTCTTGCAGCGTGTAAATCTTTATTACCCATTTTGATTGATAGTTTTTGCACAACTACCAATCAACTTACGGACAATAAAAAAGGTGCGACCTTTTCTATCACGTTCAGGTAAAGCCTCGGAGCGAAACCCGCAATCTCAAGAAATGTCCGCACCTAACGGTGAGACATTAACCTATAAGATTGCATTCTTTCAAGACTTGCCTGAACTTTTATTCCGATTTCAAAATCAGTTTCCGAGGCTTATTTTGAACGTGAATAATAGTTAATGCTTTATGTTAATACAATTTTATTTCTGTTTTTGTCCTTTATTTTGAATTTTCACAAAAGTAGCAAAAACCAAAGAAAAACACATCAACTTTTGTTAATAACTAATCCGTCTTTCTTTTTAGTGAGAATTGCAAAATCACGAAATTTGCATTGTTATGACAAGTCTATTACTTCGCATATTCTCGTTTTTCGACAAACACACTGTTTTGTTGCGTTGTATATTATTCGGCATCATAATTCTTTGTGTATGTGCAATTTGCAGAATTTCATTTATTGAAGATATTTCTTCGTTTCTTCCTCAAAGCGAAGAAAACGCACGCATACAATATGCTTCGCAACACATTGGTGGCGCAAACAAACTTATGGTTACCGTTTCGTCCGATTCTGCCGACGAATACACCATAATGGACGCCGTGGAATCGTTTGTGTCGAACATTCAGGAACGAGACGAAAATCGCATAGATGAAATCCTCTACACCATTGACCAACAACAAATTATGGACGTCGGAAAATTCGTTGTTGAAAATATGCCTTATTATCTTTCCGACGAAGATTACACGAACATCGAGAATAATCTCAACCCCGATTCTGTCCTTGCCAATCTCCAAAAAGACAAAGCAATCGCACTGTCGCCAATGGGCGGAATGATGAAAAATTTCATCACCTACGATCCGTTGCAGTTCACAAACCATATTCTTGAAAACCTCAAACAAGCCAATCCAAATTCAAACTACGAAATAATCGACGGCTATATTTTCGACAAATCAGGGAAAGAGGCTATCATTGCCATAAACTCAAAATTTCCCGTAAGCGAAACCTCGGAAAACGCGAAACTTATAGCCGACATAGATTCCGCCATAGCACAAACAATGACGGAATATCCAAATATGCAGATTAATTGCATTGGCGCGTCGGTTATTTCTATTGCAAATGCCGACCGAATAAAAAAAGACAGCATCATTTCAACGGCAATTGCGTTGATTTTTATTCTAATAGTTCTACTCTACTTTTTCCGCGACGTTCGCGCACTGGTCATCATTGTATTTTCGCTGATTTTCGGCGGATTGTTCGGCATGGCGTTCGTTTCAATATTTAAAGATTCTGTTTCTATTATCGCCATAGGAATCGGCTCCATAATTGTGGGTATTGCAACAAATTATCCTCTACATTTTCTTGCCCATTACCAGCAAGGATACAGCAAAGAACAAACTATCCGCGACATTATAGATCCGCTCGTTACAGGAAATCTCACAACTGTTGGCGCATTTTTAAGCCTCATTTTCATTCATTCAAATGCGATGAAAGATTTGGGACTGTTCGCATCATTCCTTTTAATTGGAACGATTTTATTCGTGCTGATTTTCTTACCTCATTTATTCAAGAAAAAACTTTTCTCAAAACAAGAACGGCTAAGCACAAACCTGACATTCAATAAAATCGCTTCGTATAACCTTGACAAAAATAAATTCGTCGTCATTGCCATCTTGCTCATAACCATTCCATTGTACATTATGAGCAAGAAAACAACTTTTGAAACCGATCTTCACGCCATCAACTATATGACAGATTCGCAACGCGAACAAATGGCAAAACTGAACGAGCAGACACAAAACGGAAATCCAACGTTTTTCTGCGTTTCCGAAGGTGCCACGACGGAAGAAGCCTTGCAAAATTACGAACTTTCGCTGCCAAAGATTAATTCCCTCAAGCAAGCAAAACAAATCAGCAATACTACGGGAATAAGCATTTTTATTCCTTCCCAAAAGATTCAACAAGAACGACTTGCTAAATGGAACACATTTGTTGCAAAAAACAAAGAAACAATCCTGACACTCATAGCAAATGCGTCGGCGACAACAGGATTTAATGAAAATGCGTTCTACAATTTTGAAGAAATTCTTTCAAAAGAATATAACGTTCAAAAATTGGCATATTTTTCTCCGTTAATGGATGCCATTGGAAATAACTTCATTTTTGTTGATGAAACATCGCACAAAACATTAGTTTACACAATTGTTGAAACAGAAAAAGACAAAAAAGAAAACTGTGAAACCAATTTAAACAACATTCAACCAAACATTTTCACGTTCGACAACACTTCGCTCATCACGCAAATGGTTGACGCACTTTCCGACGACTTCGACTACGTTCTCTACATCTGCGGATTGATTGTTTTTATATTCCTCACCTTTTCTTTCGGACGCTTGGAATTGAGCATCACAGCCTTTATACCTTTAACTGTCGGCTGGATTTGGATTCTTGGACTTATGGGCATTTTCGGAATGAAATTCAACATTGTCAATATAATTCTTGCCACGTTCATTTTCGGTCAAGGCGACGATTACACTATTTTCGTCACCGAAGGAATGATGTACGAATACACATATCGTAAGAAAATGCTTGCGTCGTACAAAAATTCCGTATGGCTTTCGGCAACAATCATGTTTATTGGCATTGGTTCACTCATCATTGCACAACATCCGGCAATGCGTTCGCTTGGAGAAGTAACAATCGTTGGAATGTTTTCGGTTGTACTAATGGCATATCTGTTCCCGCCACTCATCTATCGCTGGCTTACGCAGAAAAAAGGGGAAAATCGCCTGATGCCAATCACGCTTAAAAATTTGGGAATCACCACCTTATCATTCAGCGTATTCCTTATTGGCAGCATTTACCTAACACTTGCCGGATTTTTCAGCCTGACAATTCTTGGAAAAAACGAAAGACACAAACAATGGTACCACAAACGGTTATGCGGCATTTTTAGATTTTTAATCAAAATCATTCCGAACATTGACCACGACATTCAAAATGTTGCAAACGAAACATTTGAAAAACCAGGAATTATCATTGCAAACCATCAATCGCACTTGGATTTGATGTATTTATTGATGTTGAATCCAAAAATAATTTGCCTCACCAACGAGTGGGTTTGGCGTTGTCCTTTCTACGGCTGGATTATCCGCTACGCCGACTTCTACCCTGTTGAAAACGGAATAGAAGACAATGTGGATAAACTTCGAAAAGTAATCGACAATGGATATTCCATTTTGGTATTTCCAGAAGGCACCCGTTCTGAAAACTGCGACATTCTCCGTTTTCACAAAGGCGCATTCTATCTGGCCGACCAACTCGGCGTTGACATTATTCCAGCAATGATTCACGGAATCGGTCATTTCTTCCCCAAAACCGAATTTATGTTAAGAAGCGGCAGGGCAACAGTAAAAATTTTCAATAGAATTACACCAACCGACACGACTTTCCGCAATGGCAAAGAATGTCGAGAGACAGCAAAACTCATCCGTCAATTCTATGAAGCAGAATACAAGAAATTGGCACACGAAATAGAAAACGCCGATTATTACAAAGATTTAGTGCGGCACAACTACATATATAAAAGCCGACAAATAGAACAATCGGCACGAAAAGTATTAAAAGACAACGATTTAGCACAAAAAATCGCAGCCTTGCCTGACGAAGGCGAATACACAATAGAAAACTGCGGACAAGGTGAATTTGCATTACTCGCAGCTTTGGTAAAGAAGAATCTTCAGATTACTGCGACAGACCAAAACGAAGACAATATTGCAATAGCCGAAAACTGCACGTCAGTACCAAAGAATCTTCATTATCAATTAATTACAAAATGAAGAAATATATTTTCCTGATAGTTCTTCTTTGTGCAATTAACGAAGCATTTGCAGACACAATTCATCAAAAACCATTTGTTTTTGGTTCCGAAAATCAATTTAAAATAACAAAATGCATTATTCCGGCAACACTTTTTACAATTGGTGCATGCGAAATCTCCGATAAACCATATTCCAACACAATACCTAAAGACCGAACTTATTGGGAAGACGACCTTGCGGCATGTTTCAATCCAGCGATTTATTTTTGTTTGAACGGAAAAAACAACTTCAACAACAAATTTTTAGCAGCATCGGTAACTTACGCTTCCGCATTGGCACTAACCTTAAGTTTAAAATCCATTACTAACGAACCACGTCCAACATTCGATGAAAACAAAAACAATTCTTTCCCATCCGGACACACAGCCGTAGCATTTGCAGGAGCCGAACTAATACGATTAGACTGCGGTTGGATGTACGGCACACTGGCATATTTAGTAGCAGGCGGCACAGCATATCTTCGATATTATCACGACAAACACT
>JAZRXD010000095.1:0-48260 GCA_045600045.1 Bacteroidales bacterium | reverse complement strand
AATGTGGATTTGTTTTTGTAGTGCTTTTCTATAAATCTTTTATTGTAATCTCTCCAGCAATTCCATTTTCGTAAATTCAGTAATTTTCGAAAATGCAAACAATTTCTTTCCTAAATCCTTTATTGATGCGCCAATGTGATACAAGTCGTTGTCAATCAAGAGAAAGCGGTCGTGGGCATTTTTGTAGATTTTGATTTCGATAGGTTGATATTGAGCATTGTGTTTAGCAATGTCAAGTTGAAGTTGTGGAGAGATTCGTTGAGTAAAAATTACAGCAGAAATATTTTCATTTCTTTTGTCAAGCAAAGTCAAAACAGATTCGTCTATGTGGTTGTCAATCAGAATAATAGATTCTTTTGCTGATTTAATTAGTTTTGAAACAAAAACGTAAGCATCGAAAATTTGATTTTCAAAGAAAATGCCTTCTATTGGCGGCAATGATGTACGAACGAAGAAATCGATTTTTTGTTGGTGTGCGATTAGTTGAATTTCGTGATTGCGGAGGTGGTAGTTTACTTCATTTTTAAGTGTTTGCAGTTCTTGTCTAATTGAAAATCCTTTTAAAAGATATTCTTTTAAAACTCGATTCGCCCATTGTCTAAATAAAGTTCCTTGCAGTGATTTTACTCTATACCCAACGGAAATTATAACGTCAAGATTGTAATTGATTGTCTCGTAAACTTGTAAACCATCATTACCCACGTGTGCAAAATTTGCACATGTGTTCTGTTCAACTAGTTCGCCTTCTTGAAAAATATTTTTTATATGTTTTCCTATAACGCTTCGTTCTCTCCCAAACAATTCTGCCATCTGGGCTTGCGATAACCAGACTGTTTCATTCTCCATTCGGACTTCCAAACGAATGGTTTCATTGGGTTGATACAAGATGATTTCGCCTTTGTTGGTAGCGGTGGGTAAAGTGTTTCCTTTCATAAATGAGTCTTGACATTTCGGTTATGGGGTGAAAAATCAAGACAAAAATATGAAAATGTCAGAATTTTCGTATAATTATTTTCTCCCAATCAATTAGTAGAGCAAGGGTAGTGTAAAGGAAAGGAAAAATAGGAATTTTGTAGCGAACGATTCCTCCAACGACAGCTGTTGATATGCCTATTTCCCAAATCATTATGATGGAGAAAAAGATGCAGAACCAAATAAAGTTTTTCTGCGATTCTTCAGGCTTTTTGTAGAATAATATCACTAAGGCAACAAGTACAAAAAATAGTAATGATTCCAATGCTGGCACAAATTGCAGAATTCCTTTAAAATTCCAAATGTAGGGAAGTGCGATTGCGTTCCAAATTGCCATAGGTGTTTCTTTCAGGAAATTCCATGGAGTGGAGGCAAAACTATTAATCGGAATAATACTTTGTGCATTGTAAAGTTCCGCAGTGTTGATTGCATCGGTTCGTTTGCCTGCAAACGATTCAAAAAAGGGTAGTTTGTGCAATCCAAAATCAAGCATGCCAATACATAAAATGCCTAAAATACAAACTGCGATGTATGCAATAATTGGTTTCCAAAATATCTTTTTCTTGTTGATTACAAATGCCATAAGTGCTGGACAAAGTGCCACGAGTACGTAGATTTTTAGTACCACAAGCAACAACAAGCCAATGGTGCAGAAAATAATGTCGCTTACCGAGATGTGTTTCGTAAGGTTGAAAAATCCGTAAACGAAACAGCCTAACGCAAAGATTACCAGACATTCTTTTAAAATTCCCGCAGTCCAAAGTAGAGTTGATGGCATAAGAAAAATCAAAATGAAGCACAAAATGGATTTTCCGAACATTTTTTCGAACGTTTTGTAAATCAAGATACATCCGAAGAATGAGATGAAATTTGCAAAAACGTAATGTACGGCAATGTTTTGTGCCGAAACAAACATCAGAACCATATTGGTTCTGATAATCAATCGGTTGTCTAAAAATGGCGCATATTCGTATATACGTGTCCAATGGTTGGTGTTTTCAAAATAGTGGAACATTTCGGGCGTGTCGCAGTTTAACCCGAATAAAATTTTTAGAAAATCGCCTACAGATTGATGTAGGGAATCAAACAATACAACTGCATCGTCAAAATATTTGAAAATGTCGGCGGTGGAACGATCGGGATAGTAATTCGTGTAAATAAAATGTAAGATTCCCGACGTGGCAAGCTTACAGAAAAACACCCCCAGCAAAATCCATTGCGCAATTCCTTGTATTTTGAAAAAACTATGTTTCCAAATTATAAATAGGAAAATGAATGCCCAAAATTCAGGAAGTATAATGCTCATTGTTGTTATTTTCTCATGCAAGTATAGAAAAAATAACTCATAAAGCATAATTCACAAATTTATCGTTTCGAGGGATTTTCTATCTTTGCGTCGTTCAACAAACGAAACAATGGCAATTCCGTATAAAGATTCATCGAAAGGTAAAAAAGGTCAAATAATCGACATGTTCAATAATATAGCAGGAAAGTATGATTTTTTGAATCATGCTCTCTCGTTGAATATTGATAAGATTTGGCGTAACAAAGCCATAAAAGCATTAAAGCCGATTCAACCCAAAACGGTTCTTGATGTGGCAACGGGAACTGGTGATTTTGCTATTCTTTCGGCAAAAAAACTTCAACCGGAAAAGATTGTAGGGATTGACATTTCCGAAAAAATGTTGGAGGTTGGAAAAGAAAAGATTCAAAAGTTGAATCTTCAACAATTGGTAGATTTACATTTAGGTGATAGCGAATCTATGCCGTTTGCCGACAATTCTTTCGATGCGATTACTGTAGGTTTTGGTGTTCGGAATTTTGAGGATTTGCAGAATGGTTTGCAAGAAATTTGTCGTGTGTTGAACCCAAATGGAGTTGCCGCTATTTTGGAATTTTCCATGCCGAAATGTTTCCCGATAAAACAATTATACACTTGTTATTTTAAATATTTGTTGCCAGTAATTGGTAAAATATTTTCTAAAGACTACGATGCTTACTATTATTTGTTTCAATCGGTGCAAGAATTTCCGGCAGGTGAAAAATTTGCCGACGAAGCAGCCAAAGCAGGTTTTAAACATACTAAAATTGTGTCACTTTCGTTTGGCATAGCGAGTCTTTACTTATGTACTAAGTAATAGCAATTCTTTTTACTTTTGCAAAAAGTTTTTCTTTGAAAAAGGTTCTATATATCGTGTTGCTTCTTTTGATTTCTGTGCAAGGTTTTGCACAAAAAAAGAAGTTGTTGCACGATCAATCCTACGACACAAAGTGGTTCCATTTGGGATTCACTTTGGGAACCAATCAAATGAATTACCGAATTTTTCCTGATTCCACACTTATTCGTACAGGTCTTGCCGATTCTGTCTATCATGTTGAATCTCATGGAACTATGGGAATTGATTTAGGAATTGTGAGCGAAATTCGATTAGGTGATTATTTCGCAGTGAGATTTTTGCCAGGTTTGATTTTCGGACAACGAAATCTTGTGTATCAGATTCGAAAAACTGGTTCCCCACGTTTCGAACCAGTGTTGAAAGACTACACAATGAAAATCTCGAGCATTTATATTGATGCTCCGTTGTTGGTGAAATTCAAGGCAAAACGAATCAACAACTATCGGCCGTATTTGGTTGGAGGAATGGCATTGCGGTATGATTTGGATACACGTAGAATTGCAAAAGACAATGATGATTACACTATAAATCAACATCCGTTGGATTATTTCTACGAGTTTGGTTTTGGCGTTGATTTTTTTATGGTGTATTTTAAATTGGCTGTTGAGTTTAAATATAGTTTTGGCTTAAAGAACATATTGGTAGAGGAACCGACTGAATATAGTACGATTATGGACGGTCTGAAAAGCCGAATGTTCATTTTGTCATTTCATTTCGAATAATATGGTTCACACAATATCATTCCAAGTTTCTCCCAAAATTGCGGCAAACGATTTTTTACTGAAAAAAACTATTGCGGAGCAACTTTCTTTGCCGATAAACGAACTCCACGATTATAGAATTACCAAACGTTCTATTGATGCACGTTCTCGGAATATCAAGATGAATCTTACGGTTTTGGTTGCCTGCGGTGATGATGCTAATCTTCCAAAAGAACAATTGGTTTTTGAAAAACGTGATGTGTCGCTTCGTCCTGAAGTTCACATTGTTGGCGCTGGTCCTGCTGGCTTGTTTGCTGCATTAAGATTGATAGAATTGAATTTAAAGCCTATCATTCTGGAACAAGGAAAAGATGTCTCGGAACGAAAAAAAGATATTGCGAGATTGAACTTGAATAAAGGTTGCAATCCGTTGTCGAACTATTGCTTTGGAGAAGGCGGTGCAGGAACGTTTTCCGATGGTAAGTTATATACGCGTTCAAAGAAAAAAGGAGATAATCGTCGCGTTTTTGAACTGTTTGTGATTCACGGAGCAAAGTCTTCAATTTTAGTTGATGCACATCCGCATTTGGGCTCTGACAAGCTGCCTGAAATAATTTCCAATATGCGTAAGACTATTATTGAATGTGGAGGAGAAATATATTTTAATAAGCAAGTTATTGATTTTGAAATAATTGGAAATTGTATAAAGAAACTTGTCTGTGCCGACGAAACAATTGCTGTAAAAAATGTTATTCTCGCAATGGGACATTCAGCTCGTCCGTTGTATTATGCGTTGCATAATGCCGGTGTTGAGTTGGAGGCAAAAGCCTGTGCCATGGGCGTACGTGTGGAACATCCGCAGGATATGATTAATAATATTCAGTATCACGGAAATGTGATGAAAGAATTGCCTGCGGCGAATTATTCTTTAGTGCATCAAGTTGACGGCCGTGGTGTGTATTCATTTTGTATGTGTCCGGGTGGAATTATTGTTCCCGCAATGACAGCAGAACGACAAACTGTGGTAAATGGAATGTCGAATTCCCGAAGAAATTCCCCGTATGCAAATTCAGGAATGGTTGTGGAATTGCAGGTTCAGGATTTTTCTGATTTTAAAGAATATGGAGAATTGGCAGGATTGAAATTCCAAGAGAATTTTGAAACGTTGGCATTCGCTAATGGTGGACAAAATCAGGTTGCTCCGGCACAACGTATTTCCGATTTCGTACGGAATAAAATATCAGGTTCGCTGCCACAATCTTCCTATTTGCCAGGATTGGTGAGTTCTCCAATGCATTTTTGGATGCCGGCGACAATTTCAAAACGTTTGCAGGAAGGTCTGAAATTTTTTGATAGACAAATGCACGGATTTGCAAGTTCTGAAGGAATGATTGTAGGTGTTGAATCGCGTTCGTCATCGCCAGTGCGTATTCCTCGAAATCCCGAAACATTATCGCACATACGAATAGAAAATCTCTATCCGTGCGGTGAAGGTGCCGGATATGCTGGCGGAATTGTTTCTTCTGCAATCGATGGAATGAACTGCGCCGAAGCTATAGTACAAAATTGTTTATAGTTCGTTATTAAGGATTGTGAGGGATTGAATCCTTTCGCTTTTATTCCTGCTCTGTTGTGATCTTTACAAGATCCTTGATGTATCGTTTTATTTGCGCACCATTTTCCATTTCGACAAGGGCGATATCGTTGCCGATAAAAGAAATGATGGTTGCAGTATAAACTTTATCGCGGACTTGATACAATACTTTTTCTCCAACTCTGAAGTTTGAATTAAAAAATGAAACTTTTGAATCCGTTGGATTTGTCGGATTCTCAACTCTGTCGGCATTGCTCTGCGGCATTCTTTGTGGAGCGGCAACTTTTTTAGTTGCATTTTGTGAAGCAGTTGAATCCACCGTTTTTTTCGTATCGTTTTGTTCTTGCTCCGTTGATGATACAGGTGCTTGAGTTAGAGTGTCAGCTGGGGCAGTCTTATTGTTACTGATTTTAACAAGATCTTTCAAATATCGTCTGATTTGCGCACCGTTTTCCATTTCAACTAAGGCAATATCGTTGCCGATAAAAGAAATGATAGTAGCAGTATAAACTTTGTCGCGAACTTGATACAATACTTTTTCTCCAACTCTAAAGCTTGTGTTAAAAAATGATACGCGGGCATCAGACGGGTTTGTTGGGTTTGAAACCCTGTCGGCATTGCTTTGTGGCATTTCTTGCGAAGAAGAAAATGCTGCGTTTTTGTTTGCATTAGTTTTAGTCTGATTTGTTGAAGCTTCTGATGATAGAACTGTAGCGGAATCGTTATTTGTTGTCGTTTCGCTTTCAGTATAGGAATTGCTTTCGGTGTTTTTCTTGGCTTTCTTTGAATTCGATGTGTTTATTGCGTCAGAATCGTTGCTCCTAGAACTTCTTGAAAATGATAATCCATTGTTGAATGACAAATATTGTCGAAAACCGAGTGATATGGAAAATGTTCCGGCCGATCCGCTAAAATCTCCAGTTTCTGATTCTATGGAATAATGCATTGGTGCAAAATATGCTGCCGATAATAGAAATCCACCTAAATCGAAGCCTATTTCAGGTCGTACTCCAAACGAAAATGCACTTTTCCCTTCGGCTATTAACGTTTCTCCTGAATATACGTCGGGTGTTGCAAATTGACTTAAACCTAATCCCACCGAAACGTATGGACTTACCTTCTTTTCTGGTATTCGAAAACGATATTGACCTTTTACTCCATATAACGACAAAGCATACAATCCAATATCAAATGATGAAGAACTTTCAATTCCAAATAAAGCGTTTCCCACGTACATGATTCCTGCAGATAGTTTGTTGTCAAATCTGTCAAAACACATCATGACGTCGGCGTCGTATCCTATACCGAAAGAACTTAATTTTTCTCCCGTTGTTTCGTCTTTAAAAGCATTTCCTTGTGGTTTTGCATATCCTACTTGTCCCGAAAAGTAAAATAATTGAGCATTTGTGCTTGTGCCGATTAACAGCATAAGGCATAATGTACAAACAGCTTTAAGAATTTTCATAGAAACAGATTTGTATAAAACAATATGCAAATGTATGAATAACTTTACATTAAAGATTGAAAAAATCTTTTTGATTTAAAAACCTTTCGAATTCAATATGTTTAAAATTGAATTAGGAATTTGTCGCAATATTTTTCTAACTTTGCAAACAAAAGAGCGGATTTTCGCTGTGAACCTTGACAATCCGTATAATTGTCGTATTTTAAAAATAAAGTATGGAAAACGATTTCAGAAAATTTGCGACTAAGCATTTAGGAATTAATAGTTTGGCATTCGACCAATATGTTTCTGCTATGGACGGTGGATATATTTCTCCGACAATTATTGAGGAACGTCAGTTGAATGTCGCTTCAATGGATATTTTTTCTCGTTTGATGATGGACAGAATCATCTTTTTGGGTTCGCCAATCGACGACTATGTTGCCAATATCGTTCAAGGACAGTTGTTATACTTGGAATCTGCAGATTCTTCAAAAGATATACAAATTTATTTGAACTCTCCTGGCGGTTCGGTTTCTGCTGGTTTAGGAATCTACGATACTATGCAGTACATCAACGCTGATGTCGCAACTATTTGTACTGGTATGGCTGCTTCGATGGCTGCAGTTTTGTTGGCTGGTGGAGCAAAAGGAAAACGTATGGCTTTGCCTCATTCCCGCGTGATGATTCACCAACCACTTGGCGGCGCACAAGGTCAGGCTTCTGATATGGAAATCACGGTAAAGGAAATTCAAAAATTGAAAAAAGAATTGTACGACATTCTTGCTTTTCATACCGGACATCCATACGAAAAAATTGCTGCCGATTCCGACCGCGATTATTGGATGACATCGGAAGAAGCAAAAGCATACGGAATGATTGACACCGTAATGGTAAAAACAAAATAGTCCTGATTCCTGAATTTTGATTCTTGGTTCTTCTATGCTAAAGCTATTTTTAGTTGTATTAGTTCTTGTTGCCGTTGCATTTCTTGCATTGGGAGTGAATATTATTTTCTTTAAGAAACCATTTCCCGAAACTGAAGTCAGTCGAAATAAGGAAATGCACAAGCGGGGCATAAAATGCGCGAAGTGCGAGGAAATGCGTCAGTTTCGTGCGCAGCAGAACATTAAAAATAAATTGCAGAATGTGTCGCTCGATGTTGACAGACTGCAGTCGGACAAATGATCGTCGAAGACAATATTCCCAAACTCTACGTCATTCGCTGTGCCAAATGGTTCATGCTGTATATGCCGATTATCGGCTTGTTTTATGCTGACAATGGTTTGAATGCGACGCAGTTGTTTCTTATTCAGGCGGCATATTCATTCACTAGTGCATTGTTTGCAATCCCTTCGGGATATTTTGCCGACGTGTTAGGGCGTAGAAAAACTCTTATTCTCGGTACAATTCTCGCAGCTTCAGGTTTCTTGATTTATGCTTCTATGCGTGGCTTTTGGGCGTTTTTCATTGCCGAAGCAATTATGGGCGTAGGAAACAGTTGCATTTCGGGAACAGATTCCGCTATGTTGTACGATTCGTTGCAGCAATCGCAAAATCAGGAAAAATATCTGAAATATGAAGGTCGTGTAACTTCGTTTGGTTGTCTGGCCGAAACTACGGCTGCTTTGGTGGGTGGTTCGGTTGCAGCAATTTTCTCTTTTGATTCGGTTTTCTTGATTCAGGCGATAATTGCGTCGATGGCAATTCCGGCAGCAGTATTGTTGGTGGAACCTTCACGGGAAAAATTGTTACATAAATCGTTCAAGCAGGTTGCCGATATTGGCTTTTATGCTTTGTTCAAACATAAAGGTTTGAGTAGAACGACAATGCTTTCGTCGGTTACAGGTGTGGCAACGCTTACTATGGCGTGGACAGTTCAAACCTTTTTTGTGGAGCAGCAGTTTACCGAAATTCAGACCACAATAGTATGGGTACTTTTGAATTTGACCGTTGCACTGGCTTCTTTTTTCTCCGATACTTTGGAACGTGTGTTTGGCGTAAAAATCATGATTTTGTTGATTGTCTTGTTATTGCCAATGGGATATTTCGCTTTTGGAATACCTTCGGTTTTTGTCTCGTTGTTCTTTGCCTTTTTGTTTTATTTTGTCCGCGGATTTGCAACGCCTATATTGAAAGAACTCATCCAAAATTATTGTGATTCGGAAATTCGTGCCACAGTGCTCTCTGTGCGAGATTTGTTGATTCGTTTGGGATTTTCAATCGTGGGGCCGCTCATTGGCTACGCATCCGATAATTACTCGTTCTCTTTTGCAGTGAAAGCTGCGGCAATACTGTTCCTGATTACATCACTATTTGGATTCCTATCGTATTTGAAATTGTGTAAATACGAGGAAAAAGGTGGCGGAAAATAATTCTTTGCTGATTAAAGATTCGGATAAACAATATCGCAAAGTGTCAATCCGCAGGCAGGAATAGATTGACCAGCTTTTTGCCTGTCTTTGCTGTCGATTATGACGCAGAAATCTTGTAGAGAGATTTTCCCTTTCCCGATTTCTATAAGTGTGCCAACAATAGAACGAACCATATTTCGGAGAAATCTATTTGCCGAGATGGTAAATACGAGCTTATCGTCGTTTTGTTTCCATTCAGCTGTTGTTATTGTGCAAATGTTGTTGTTTACGTCGGTATGTAGTTTGCTGAAACTTGTGAAATCTTTTGTTCCAATCAATATTTTGCAAGCTTCGTTCATTTTTGCCACATCGAGTTTTGTGGGAAAGTAATATTCTGTTTCGCTAGCGAATGGATTTTTCGTTTGTGTGATTGTATAGGTGTATGTCCTTGATGTTGCTGAAAATCGTGCGTGAAAATCGTCGGGAACTTGAAATATTGAACGGATTGCAATGTCGTATGGGAGCATTCGGTTCAGTTTGTATTTTATATCGTCAATCGAAAAATTTTTTTCTGTATCAAAATGAGCGAAATAACATGACGCGTGAACTCCGGAATCGGTTCGTCCGGCCCCAGTAATACTGATTTCTTCGCCAAGTAACGTTGTAAGAATTTTCTCTATGGTTTCTTGTATAGATGGCGAATGAGGCTGGATTTGCCAACCACAAAATCTAGTTCCGTTGTATGACAATTTGATGAAAAATCTCATTTCGGAGGCAAAAATAGTTTAAACAGTTAGAGGTTTAAGCATTTGTTGAAAAAAAATTTTTTGTGCAATTTTTTATTAGTGTAAAAATTTTACCTTTGTTTCTTGCAAGGATTTATGGAATTTCAATTCGCATTAATATTACAGGAAACTGACAATTTAGGTTGGGTGTTATCGTCTTTCGAAATAAAGAAGGAAGATGGTCGCGAATTCTATCAGGTTTCGGAATATTTGACGCCCGAAACGAACAAAAAATACCTGGCTCCACACGAAAAGAAAATTATTGCGTCGCTTGCCCATTGTGAGGAAAGTGCATTGTTTAAAAAATTCGAAAGGCAACGTCACAAAAAAGATACGTTGAAGGATTTTTTGTTCAAAATAAAAGAACGTGACAAAAAATTGCCGATAAAAGAACAGAAGTTTGATGGCTTGATTCGCCCATATATCGAAAAACATTTGGCAGAAGCATTTTTGTTGGCTCGCGAAAATAATGTTCCTATTTATAATAAGGTACGTGGAGCAAATTTTTATCCGGAAGATAAAATAGAGTTTTGTGAAAAAAAACTTGATGTGACATTCAATTTTAATCGTATTCCGGAAGGTTTGGAACGAAGTGTTTCGATTATGGTCGGACAAAAAGAGTTGAAATTGTATCGCCAGCCATTCATTATTTTGTCGAATTCACCGAGCGTTATTAAAATAGGACAAACGTTTTATTCGTTCCCTGATATTGATGCTAGTAAACTGAAAATATATTTTACCGTTGAAAAACCAATGACGAGTTTGTCGTATTTGCAACAAACTTTTGATGGCTTTGTGCTGAATTGCATACGTAATTTTAGGGTTTCGGTAAAAGGTTTTGAATTGAAAGATGAATATGTGAAACCTAACATTTCGGCATCTGTTGTCCGTGATATTAAAGGTTTTGCTAATATTGAATTCTGCTTGGCTTACAAATCTTGGAAGATTAAAAATTTGTCGGAACTACGGTCATTCGAAGTTGAATATCAGAACGTTGGAGGCAAACCAACCTATACTAGATTGCAAAGAGATAGTGCTTTTGAACAAATGTTTGCAAGTGATTTGACAAATGCAGGTCTTGTAGAGGAAAACGGCTTGTGGCATGTTGAGCCTCGCGAATCCGACGGCTATTTTTCAATTTTACATTGGATTCAAACTCATAAATCGTTGTTCGATACGTATTCCGTTGAGTTGTTTGATGAGTCGGATCAGAAAATCCAAAATCTTCAGGCCAAACTTGAAATGGAAGTTGTTTCTGATTCTATCGATTGGTTCGATGTGCGTGCAGTTGTGACGTTTGGAGAATATAAAATTCCGTTCAAAAAGTTGCGAAAAAACATTTTGAACGAAGATCCTGTTGTTCAATTGCCTAATAATCAGATTGGTATAATTCCGACGGAATGGTTCGCCAAATACAAAGAATTGTTTTTGTTCTCTACCAAAAACGGAACGCAAGATTATTTTTCGGTAAAAACAGTTCATTACAAAACCATTCAACGGTTGCCGATAAAATTGTCGGATGCGTTGAAAACGCGTTTGATGCACATCGAAACGAATGGTTTGCGCGACAATGAAGTGCCTTCTGAAATCAAAGCGCAGCTTCGTCCGTATCAAGTCGAAGGTTATCGTTGGTTGTGCTTTTTGCATGCAAATAATTTTGGAGGTTGCTTGGCCGACGATATGGGTTTGGGAAAAACTTTGCAAACTATTGCGTTGATTCAAAAGGTTTTGAATGTTCAAAAAGAATGTGGACAACATAAACCTAGTTTGATTGTTTCCCCAGCGTCAATCGTTTACAACTGGTTTAATGAATTTGAAAAATTCGCTCCTGGAATTAAAGTGTTCAAATATATTGGAAATGAACGCAATAAGTCGTTTTCATATTTCGATAAATATGACGTTGTTCTAACGACGTATGGTTTGTTGCGTAATGATATTGACAGTTTCGAGGCTTATAATTTCTATTATATTGTTCTCGATGAAAGCCAGATGATAAAAAATCCAGGCTCGAAAATTTATGCGAGTGTATTGAAATTAAATTCCGATAGAAAACTTTTGTTGACAGGCACGCCAATAGAAAACACCTTGCTTGACTTGTGGACACAGTTGAATTTTGTGAATCGCGATATGTTGGGAAGTTTGAAGTTTTTCAAGGATTATTTTGTGAAAAACATCGAAAAACACGATGAAAATGTTGCTTCTCAGTTGAAAAGAATAATAAAACCATTCATATTCCGTCGTGAGAAACAGGAAGTTGCCAAAGATTTGCCACCATTGACAGAACAGGTACGTTATTGCAAAATGTCCGAAGTTCAGGAAAAATTGTACGAAACCGAAAAATCAAAAGTTCGGAATATGATTTTTGAATCAATCGAACATGAAACGTTCCAAAAGTCAACAATCAATGTGTTGCAAGCATTAATGCGTTTGCGTCAGTTGGCAAATCACCCGCAGTTGGTTGAGGGAACACATGGAAGTTCTGGTAAGTTCGATGAGGTGTTGCGTATGCTTCCGAACATCATTCACCATCATAAGGTATTGATTTTCTCTTCTTTTGTTCGTCATTTGGATTTGTTCAAGGAACATTTCAAAAAAGAAGGTTTGAAATTCGCGTATTTGGTTGGAAGTACGTCGAATAGAGAGGAAGTTATCAAGAATTTCCAAGATGACGACGATTGTAAATTGTTTTTGATTTCTATAAAAGCAGGTGGCGTTGGTCTGAATTTAACGCAAGCCGATTACGTTTTCATTCTCGATCCATGGTGGAATCCAGCTGTCGAAAATCAGGCAGTTAGCCGTGCACATAGAATTGGTCAGACGAACAATGTGACGGTTTATCGATTTATTTCAGAAAATACAATTGAGGAAAAAATCCAAAAATTGCAACAACGCAAAACTATGCTTGTTTCGAATTTCGTTCCAGACGAACAAACGATTCCTTTTTCACAGGAAGAAATCTCATTCCTTGTTGAATAACTCCATTATTTACTAATTAACAGAAACAATCTGCAGAATGTTTGCAAGTTGTTGAAAAGTTGTTTATATTGGCGACCGATTTTATTTAATGCTTATTGTATGAGTGCTTTACGGCATTTTTTATTAACAATTGTATTTGTTAACATTTTTGTTGGTTTTTGCCATGCACAAGTTGATACGGCTGAAGTGTTCCGTAATGCTCGTCATGTGGCTCGTTTTCAAAGTAAAAATGTGGAAAAACTGTCGGAAGCGTTGGCAAAAAATTGTTCGTCGGATGAGGAAACCGTGTTGGCATTCTCATATTGGATTTGTAAAAACATAAAGTTGGATTATGCGGAATACGAAAAACGTCCGGCCGAAGCAAAGTCGATAAAGAAAATTCTTCGTTCGAAGAAAGCACTTAGCGACGGTTATACAAAACTTTTTGTTGAAATGTGCGGAGCGCAGAAAATTCCGGCAATATATGTTCCTGGTTATACAAAAGATTATGATTTTGTTTCAGGTGACACGCTTTATCGTGCCGAATATGCCTGGGCTTTGGTGAAATTGGGCGAGGAATGGAAAATAATGGATTTAACAGCGGCTTCAAGTAAGGTGATTGCGGTTGTGAGTCCTGCGTCAAAAGTCCTATGGACGTTGTTCAAAGTGCCGTATTCTTCGCATTTAATGTCGGTGAAAGATTTTAATTCTGCGAATTTGTATGTTGATCCTAAAACGTTCATAAAGCAACATTATCCAGTCTCAGAATCGTTTCAGTTGTTGAAATTTCCAATGCCGATGTCGTATTATATAGCTGGTGATTCGTTGATGAATGTATATTTCGAAAATTATCCTGATGTGCAAACAGAATCGACTGATTTGGATGCGTTTTCGGAACTTCCATTGGATGAGAAAAACCTGTTCTTTGCAGAAAAGTCTCTGGAGACGAATCAGGCAGGTCATTTTACCACGGCATTGTATTATTATTATTCGGTAAAAATGTTTTTCAATGCGAATTATATTGAGGAAAAAGGAAAGGTTTTTGCGTCAAGGGACGATTTGCAAAAAGCATGGAAAAATGCCCAACTTGCAGACTCGTTGTTTTCTATAGCGTCGCAAAATAATGTTCGTGAACAAAATTCAAAGCAAGTTCGTAGCGAATATTGGAAAAAGAATTTGATAGAATCCAATAAAGTGTTGGCCAGTCAGTTAAGCACACAAACAAAAGTGAATCTCCAACAAATTCGCGAAATCAATAAAATTAACGGACAAAACAAAAAGATATTTTCTTATATAGAAAAATATAAAGGAAAATATGTGTTGCGCGACATTATTGATTTGCCAAAACCAATGATTCAAAACAAAGATTTGCAGGAAGAAGGAACAGCGAAATTGAATCGCAGTATGGAATTGGTAGATGATTGCGCTGCGATTTTACATGAATTTGATTCGTTGATGGTCCCGTTGTTGAAAACGAATGTTGATTCGGTTTACAAACAACAACGAAATGCATCGGATCTGTGTAACAATGAATTGGCAAGTTTGTCGCGTTATCTCGATAGAAAGGGAAGTAATCTGTCGTTGGTTTATTATTCCGATAAATACGTGTTTAAGAAAAGTTATTTCGATATTTTCGCCAAAGTCGGCGAGATGAACGAGGTTTACACCGATCCAACTATTGATTTTTTGTCGGAACGAGTTCCACAGTTGTACGAGCTTATTCAACATTACGTTAATTCTACCATCGAAGCGTTGAATTTGTTGAAAGAGGCAAAAGTTGTGTTGGCTAACGATTACGGCGAAGATGATATGTATGAGAAAATAGCGCTTCGTTTCAATAAAGAATTGGAAGAAATGGAGCATAAAATCAACGATATAACGAATTTCAATACAAGTATGTCGGAATGTTTGAACGCCGATGTGGCTGTTTACAAGGATATTGTAAAAATGTTGCAAAACGATAATTCCATGGAAACCTATCGTCATAAAGAGTACATGGATTATCGTAAAAGCTTGAAACAAGCTGAAAATGATAAGATTAAATATTATCAGGAAACATTGAAGAACTATCAAAAATTGATAGGCAAGGCGGCAAATGGTAAATAATACACTTTTTATCCTCGAAAAATTTGGATTAACGCCAGTTATAGCTTATCTTTACTAATCAATTAACGAAAAAAAATCTGTTTCGAGAGTTTTTGTTAAAAAAGCAAAAACTTGGTTTGTGAATTGTTTTTGAAAAATTCTTGAAAAGAATTGATTATTTTGAACGGTTGATTTGCTAAAAAACGAGAAGAATTTTATACATTTGACGCAAAATATTAAAATAGTGTGATTCAATAGATTTTTGGATTGCTTTTTTTTGAAGATATAAATTAGAAGGTTTTACATAAAAAAGAAAGTATATGAAACGTTTTGGTCGATTAGTGTTGCTTTTGAGCTTTATTTCTAGTTTCGCATTTGCAGGCCGTGGCGGTATTGGAGAAAGATTGTTCTTCCAGGTTGGTGGTACAGTTGGCGCTGATGTTATGCACATGGAAGGTACTTTTGTGAATACCAAAGGTGCTTCGAACGTTAAGGATATAAATTTCGTGAGCAATAATGTGAATTTTGCAACTGTTCAACTTGTTGGAAGAATTAATTTCTTGGAATTGTCGAATAATTCATCATTGTCGTTGGCATTCAGACCAAGTGGAGGCTTCGGACGTGCAATTAACGATGTAGGTGGAACAACAACTACATTACGTCTTCCTTTTACTATTGATATCAATTCTGGTGCAGCATCAACTGTTTCAACTCGTGCGAAAACAGGTTTCTCTTTCGGTATAGGTGCTGAATATATTATGTATCCAGCTGTTGGTGAGGGCGTTAGTGTTTGTAACGACGCAAACCAAGGTGCAGTAAATAATAACTATGTGTCAATGAAAGGTGGTTGGTGGCAACCTGTTGCTGTAGTTGGTATTAAATTCTTTGGTAAACATTATTATTGCAGAGAAATCAACTTTAAAGCATGCTATTATTCTACTAGCGCGTTGGAAAACAAGAGTATTAGTAGCGAATCGGTAGTTGAGGAAAACTTCTATTCTAAAATCTCTGATTTCAGTAACGTTGGTTTGATGATTTCGTTCATGCAATATTTGAACTATTAGGATTAATCAAAATAAGAATAAAAAGCCGAGATTTTATCCCGGCTTTTTTTGTGTCTGTCTGTAAGTAATATAAAAGAAGAATCCAATCTTTTAGTTTACAACAAAGCGTTAGACAAAGATTGAAAAGAACTTGGTTTTGCATGTGTTTGTATTAAGTCTTTGCTTCGGCAAAGACTTTTACTTATATCTGTTGGGTTTAATCGTAGTTACTTTAAAAGTTTTCTGTATTCTTCTTTTACGACATCTCTTCGTTTGCACATTTCTGCGATATCTTCATCTTGACTCAATAAACCAGCGTTGAAGATGATTTCGTGAATTGTACGTTTTACAAGTCGTGGATAGTCAATAAAGATTGTCCAAACCAAAAATAGGAATAAAACGAAGAAAAAGACTGTCCACCATGGAAGCGGAACGAATATAAGCCAAAGTACAGCAAATAGAGTGTGCGAAATGTTTGACATAAGTCGTCCACTCACAAACATTACCGAGTTTTTAAATAGTTTGTCTTTTGCCAATTTGTCTCCAAGTTTGTTCATTCCCCAATGGTTGAGCGAACAAGTTAAGCAACCGCAAATATAAAATGGAAACAAAGCCACGATTTTCATACAGTTCCAGATAACTTGGAATGCGTCGTCGCCGTTGTTTTCGACTAACTCATACGAGAATTTCGACTTTCTTAGTAATTCTTCGTACGAATCAACTTTTACTTTCAACGTATTGATAAAACCGATTTGCCTATTTTCTTGATTTTCGATAAGCTCAATAGTTTTTTTGTCAGTCTTGAATTCGCGTTCTTGCTTATTTCCAGTAAATGGGAATTTTTGACTCGTTGTGTTTCTGCAAATTTTGCGTAAACTGTCAACGGTGTTGTATGTTTCGTCCATTTGAGGTATGTCGAGCATACATGTTCTCATTCCTTTTTCAATAGCTTCGCGGATGTCATTTTCTGCTACTTGAGGATTTTCTTTTAGTTCTTCTATGAATTGACGTATAGGAATTGGTTCTCCAATTTTGATGAATAAATTTGAACGAATACCAATGTAATCTTCGTAGTAAATTCCAATCGGATTGATGTTTATATCCATATTGTAATTGTTCTTTTCTTCTGCCATGTGAACAATTCTTGGTATAGCCTTACGAGTTTGACGAAGTCTTCTAAAGCCCCAATGTGTTCCTTCAGGGAAAAGTCCGACAAGCTTTTTAGCGGAAATTACATCCACAACCTTTTCAAAAACCAAATCGTTGTTTTCCAAACTTTTTATTCCATCGCGTTGACGAAAAATTGGAAGAATTTTGAAACAATGGAAAATCGGTAGCAACGCTTTTTTTTGGTATAAATCAGCGCGGGCTAACCACGTGATTTGGCGAAATATTGTGCCACAAAGCACCAACGGATCCATTGCTGTGTTTTGATGGTTGATGGCTAATATTGTAGGTGTATTTCTGTCTAAATTTTTCTTCCCGATAATTGTAATATCTTTATACCACAACTTGAACCAAAGAAGAAACCAAAAATTACGTAGAAAAGAATGTAATGGACTAAATTTCTCTGGCTTGCCTAAATCCAATTTCGCCATGTTATTTGTTGTTTAGTTGGGCTTTCAATTCTTCAATTTGTTTTTCCAAACCTCTCATTTCTTTCACTATTTTATCCAAATTGCGGAAATGAATATAGGCACGTTTGTATTCGCGTCCGTCGAAACAAGGAGCTCCCATTTGTTGAGCATTGTCAGGTAAATCGTTAACGATTCCAGTTTTTGCTGCCACGTGAACGCCGTTACCAATATGAAGGTGTCCTGCAATACCAGTTTGTCCGCCAATCATACAGTTGTTTCCCATTTTTGTCGAGCCAGCCACGCCAGATTGACCAGCAATAACGCAATCAGAACCAATTATACAGTTGTGTCCGATTTGAATCAAATTGTCTATTTTGGTTCCATGTTTAATGATTGTGGAACCCATTGTTGCTCGGTCGATTGTTGCGTTTGTTCCAATTTCAACGTTTTCTTCAAGAATAACATTTCCTGTTTGAGGAATTTTCATGTAAGAACCATCTTCAAGAGGTGCAAAACCAAATCCATCGCCACCAACTACCGAACCTGGTTGTAAAATACAATTGTCGGAAATTTCGCATTCTTGCATAACAATTGCTCCTGCATGTATAGTACAATTTTTCCCGATTTTTGCATATGGATAAATAGTTACATTTGGATAGATTTTACATCCGTCTCCAATTTCGGCATGTGCGCCAATTGATACATATTCAGCAATATACACGTTTTTGCCAATTTTTGCTTTTCGGTGAATCTTTGCTTTCCACGAAATACCTTTTAGATTTTTACTTTCTTTTTCTTTTTGGTAGAAAACCAGTAGTTTGGTAAATGATGAATATGGATCGTCAACACGAATAAGTGTTGATTGAATTGGTTGTTCTGGAATAAACGTTTTGCTGCAAACGATTGCCGTTGCATTTGTCGTGTAGATGTATGGAGTGTATTTAGGATTAGCAAGAAAGGTGATTGAACCTTCACGTCCTTCTTCGATTTTGGAAACTCTAACTATTTTTGCGTTTTCATCGCCGTCAACAACGCCGTCAAGGGCTTGTGCGATACGCGCTGCAGTAAATTCAAATTTCATTTTCGTAATTTTTTACAAAGGTAAATGTTTTTATAGGAAGAAACGCACAATTGGGAAACTTTCTCGTTTTGAAGAAATTGTCATGTGCTGATTTTCAATGTTTTTGTTATTCGATTCCCAAATGTTTGAAAATATTCTTGCAAACATCGGATTTCATTGTGTCGCCCCAGAATTTGTTTAGTAGAAAATTTCGTTCCGATTCAGGAATAGAATGTTTGCTATTTATAATGAGATTTTTTAGTTGTTCAAAGTTTGTTGCCCTTTCTCCCGCTACATTTTCATCAAAAGGATAATAAAAATCGCGTTCTTGAACATATTCGGCAATGTCGTAAACGTAGAGAATGACGCCTTTGCCGTCCAACAACAGGTAATCATATAAAATCGATGAATAATCGGTGATTAAAACATCGGTGAACGGCAAAATGCAATACACGTCGGTTGTACTATTTATTAATTGTATATGCTCGAATTTCTGAACTTCGCCAACAATTGTATTTGCGTGTGGCTTGAGTAACAATAGTGCGTTTTTTTGTGCCAAAATTGGTTCTAGTTGTTGTAAATCCATTTGTTGTATAAATACATCCAATTGAGAATCCCGCCATGTTGGCATATACATATAAACGCAGTCGTATTTCTGTAAAGTGTCGATTAATTCTCTCGTTGTTTGTGGTTCGTATTTGTCGACAAATTTGAGGATTTCTTCTTTTGTTTGTAGTAGAATTGTGTTTCGCGGATAACCTAAATTCATACATTTTTCTATTGGGATACGAAATGCGGGCGCGAACATTTGACTTTGAAAATCGGTTGATGACAGAAAATAATCAGGTCTGCGGAATGATTCGGGATGGAAAAATCTTTCTTTCAAAGTCTTTTTTACATATCTGTCAACCAACATTCCGCTAATTGTGTTGAATTCACAATGTTTTAGTCCAACTCCGTGCCACAAATTCACAACGGTTGCTCCACCCGAAAAGCAATATAATATGTCGGAAGTATAGGCGTTGACAAACCAATATTTTGCACGAAGCGAAAACCAAATCCCTTTAGGCGACGCAACCCAATATGCTTTGAGGCCTTTTTCTCTTATTTGCTTTGCTGTGTTACGGTTAGGTGTTATCCAATACAATCGTTTGTCGTGCAATTTGTTTTGTGCGTTAATAAAAAGATATTTCGTGTTGTCGTTGAATGCACCACGGAAGCTTCCAAACACCAAAATCTTTTTTGTTCTTGGAACAAGAAATGAAAAAGGATAGAGACAATGACAAATTAGATATATGAAAAATTTACCCATAAATTCATTCTTGACAATTTGTTATGCAAAAGTAAGAAAAGTCTTTCTCTTTCGGTCTTTGCTTCTTAAAAATCATTTGATTTAGGAAACACATCCATTGAACATCGTTTTATTTCTGCTTGATATTTTTTGTGATTCCCGCCGCAACATTGATTCAGTAAATCGTAGAAATCTTTGCTGTGGTTCATATGTACCGTGTGGCAAAGTTCGTGGAGAATAATGTAGTCGATTAGGTAAAACGGCAAGGTCATAATATATAGCGAGAAAATAATGCGTTTTTGTGTGTTGCAGCATCCCCATCGGGTTTTTGCACTCGAAATTTTCACGTTTGTGTAGGAAAAATTATGTTGTAGAGCCAACAATTTAATTCTATCGGGAATATAAAATTGTGCTTCTTTGCGTAAAACAGTTTCTATGGTGCTTGTAAGTTCTTCTTGAATTCTTGGATTTTCAATGCTGATAGTTTGTGGCACTATTGCTTTGATGGTTCCGTCTTTCACTGAAATTCGGAGTGAATTGTCTAATCCTTTTACGATTTCGAGATTATGAAAATGTGTGAATCTTTCCTGACTTTGAGAAATGATTTTTGTTTGTTCTTTCCTTTTATGCTGTTGATTTATAATAGCTTCTGTGCTTAAAAGAACAAGGCTTTCTGCTAATTTTTGAGGATAAAGCCACGGCAATGAGACATAAACTTCACCATCGTTTTTAACTTTCACAATGGGTCTTCGGCATCCTTTTTTCTTGTTGAAATGAACAACACCAATGGCTGGAAAAATTTTGTCGGACATTGATTAAAATTGATATGAAAGAATGTATCTGTCCAGTTTTTCGGAAACAATGTCGCTGATTGTGATTAAAATTCCTGTCTCTTCAACATCTCCAAATCCTTTGTTTAGCGATGTTCCGAAAGTTTTCATTGTTTCGCTGAGGTTGATGTATGAATTGATAAGCGGAGGAATATTGTGTTTCCGTTCACGTACTTTCGTAAAAAGAATTTTGTAGTCGTCGTGCAAATTGTTGCCGGTAAATACTTTCGCAAGTTCCGTTTCGTTGTGGAAATAGGGAAGAGGCTCAATTGTTGTCACTAGTTTTTCTTTATCTTTGAAATGTTTGTTGAAAAAATAGAGAATATAATCACGTGCTAATTTGTCGTAACTCAGATACATAGTCACTTTACCGAACAAATATTGAATTTGTGGGTTGAGCGCGATTACGGCTCCAATCCCTTCCCAAAGATTGTCGAGTACGAAAATGCTTTTTCGTGCCGAAGCACCCAAACTTGATTCTTGATAGACGAATGAACGGCCTAATTCAAGTGTGTACGGCATATATTCTTTGCGGAATTTTTCCGAAAAATTGAATAATTCGGTTGTCGCCATATCGTAATTACCGTTTGTGTTCAACGCATTTTTGCAGAGAATATAACGGTACCCGCCAAGTATTTGTTTGCTTTCGGGATTCCAGATAATGATTTGTTCGTAGGGATGTTCAGGGTGAATGTCGAATTCGTCAATGTCGAGTGCTTTTCCTGTCCCACCGCCAGCATTTCGAAACGCTAATTCACGTAAACGGCCGATTTCGTGCATAATATTCGGCGAATTGTGGTAATTTACGGTATAGATTTTATTGGAACCAAAGTGAGAATCGCGGAGGAATTTGTCGTCGGTTAATTCGGCGATAATCAATTCTCTATCAACTGGTTCAATAATTTGTTCCATGTTTATTTTGTTGGAAGTAAATATGCGATTTTTTTGATTTCCTCAGCCCATTCTTTGTCCGTTTTTTCGCTGGTTAAGTCTTTATATGAAATTGGTTTCCCGAAATACATAGAAACGCTTTCGTTTTTGTGTTTATAGAGTTCGTCAACCAGATATAGCTGCTCAATATTTGTTTTAATTCCCAATCGTTTACGCCAATTTGCAAGATTGTAGAAGAAGTTTGAGTTTTGTCCGCTTATGAAAACGGGAATAATGTCGCGCTCGTAGCGTTTGGCGTACGAAATGAACGATTTTTTCCATTCCAAATCAACGATTTTTCCTTTGATTTTGCGTGAAACCAGTCCGGCAGGAAAAATAATGACTTGATAGTCGGATTTTAAGCTGCTTTCAAAGATTTCGGCGTAGTCGCGTTTGTTTCTGCCAAAACGGTTGATTGGAATAAAAACATCTTCAATATCAGGCAAATTCATCAGCAAATCATTGACCATTAATTTCGTTTTTGGAAACATTTTACCAACAGCCGAAACTATCATAATGCCGTCGGGACCGCCAAACGGGTGATTCGATGCAAAAATAAAACGACCTTCGGAAGGAATGTTTTCCTTTCCGAGATAATCAATATTTATATTGTTGATTGCGAGATGTTTATGAAATTTTGGAACACCAACTAAATCGGAAATTTTGTCCAAATCGGAATTGATTTCGTCTTGGTGCAGCACTTTTGTAAAATAACGGACAACAAATTTTGGCAACTTCTTGTATAAATCGGGTGCCTTGGTCTTCAATATCTTTTCGACATTGATAAATTCTTTTGATGCTTGTTCGTCCATTTTTACAAAAATCTTATACAAAGATAATTTTTTTCGTGATTAAGTCTAATTCACAATTCACGATTTGTTAAAATCCTTTGAAAGCTTTGTGGAACTGCTTTTTACGGCTTTTACCGAAAAGTTATTAACAAAGTGGGAAAAAGTGGAAGAAAATGTAAGAAAGTGGGAAAAATGTGTTTACTTTTACCAACGAATTCGAACGAAAAGTTTATGGTGACATTTGTAGGTGAACATACTGGTAAAATTGACGCAAAAGGACGTGTGCCACTTCCTTCGCAATTGTTCCGCCAACTTGGCGAAACGACGGAAGCACCACGTTTTGTGTTGAAGAAAGGCATCTACAAAAAATGCTTGGAACTTCATCCGATGGAAAATTGGCAATCAACCATGCAACAGTTTTCTAAGAAATTGAATCCGTTCAATCCGAAACACAACGAATTCCTTCGCGAATTCAGTAAGGGGACGACCGAGCTGGCTTTGGATTCTATGAACCGTTTGCTTGTTCCGAAGAGTTTGATGGATTTTGCAGGATTGACGAAGGATGTTGTTTTCCTTGGCGTCGAAGGCATTGTTGAAATTTGGGATAAGTCGAAGTACGAAGCGAGCGAAATGTCGCAAGAAGATTTCGAGAAATTGGCTGGAGATATATTTACTGACGATTTTAATTTGAATGAGTAGAGCTATATGAAATATCATGTTCCTGTCCTTCTGAACGAATCAATTGAAGGATTGAATATAAATCCGAAAGGAGTATATATCGACGCTACATTTGGTGGCGGAGGGCATTCGACAGCAATACTCAGCAAACTAACCGACGGACATTTGTTTGGTTTCGACCAAGATTCCGATGCATGCGAAAATGCTTTCGACGATAGCCGATTTACGTTTGTGTACCACAATTTCGCATTCGTGAAGAATTTCATGCAGTTCTTTGAAGTTGATTGTGTTGACGGAATTTTGGCTGATTTGGGTGTGTCGTCGCACCATTTCGACGATGCCCAACGTGGATTTTCTTTCCGCTTCGATGCACCGTTGGATATGCGAATGGATCGTTCGGTGAAAAAATCGGCGGCAAATGTGGTGAATGAGTACGATGAGGAAAGTTTGACGAAAGTTTTTAAAAACTATGGCGAAATAGCAAATGCACGCCGATTGGCTCAAGAAATAATTTCGCGTCGTTCTGCTTGTTCGATTCAAACAACGGAAGAATTGAAACAGATTGGACAAAAATTCTGCAATCCACAGATGGAAAGCAAATACTTGTCGCAGATTTTCCAGGCTTTGCGCATCGAAGTGAACAACGAAATGCAAGCATTGAAAGATTTCTTGCAAGGAGGATTGGAGATTTTGAAACCAGGTGGCCGTTTTGTTGTGATAACATATCATTCGTTGGAAGACAGGTTGGTGAAAAACTTTTTTAAGACGGGAAATTTCGATGGCGATGTAGAACAAGATTTTTATGGTAATGTGAAAACACCATTCACAAGCATTTCAAAAAAAGTGATTGTTCCTTCTGATGCGGAAATAAAAGAAAATAATAGAGCACGTAGTGCAAAATTGAGAATAGTGGAGAAAAATGACTGAAAAGGTTGAGTCGAAAAATATTAATCTAAAATCGGTTCTTGACGGAGGAATTCTTAAGGCGAATTTCTTTAAACGTCATTCCCTTGTTTTCTTGGTACTATTCCTTATTGCAATCTTTTATATAGCAAATGGTTACCACGTTTATTATATAGAACAACAAAACAAACGTCTTGACCGCGAAATCAAACAACTACGTGCGGAATTTGTGTCAACAGACCGTGAACTTATCAACAAAATGAAATATATCAACATTCAGGAACAAATAAAAGAACGTGGACTAGGGTTGAAGGAATTACAAAAACCGGCTTATACAATATCGGCAAATGACAACTGATGAAGAAAAAATAATTGGTAACATCCGACTTCGGTTTGTTTTGGTTCCGACTGTTTTAATGGTCGTTTCCATTGCTGTGTTGTGGAAAATCTTCGACATTCAGGTTGATGAGGGAGAAAAACTTCAGGAAATCAAAAATAAACAAGTTGTTAAGATTGTTCAACCAAGACGTGGCGATATTTTGGATAGAAAAGGACGCGTGCTTGCCTGCTCCGTTCCTGAATACGAGGCTTATTTTGACGCACGAATCGATCATTTTAAGAAAAATCCAACTTTGATTAAGGAAAATATCGATTCGATTGCCGATGGGTTGGCTCGCATTTTTGCAGAAGATGGTTATGATAGAGCTTACTATTATAATTTGATTCAAACTGCCGAACGCGACAAAAAGATTGTGAAACTTCATAAACATACAATTGATTACAATACGTTGCAGAAAATCAAGAAACTGCCGTTGCTACGCGAAGGAACGTACAAGGGTGGATTGAATATTTCTGTTGAAAATAATCGTGTGTACCCTTATGGCGGAATGGCTACTCGTACGATTGGTTTCTTGCCGAAGGGTGAATTTCACGGAAAAACAGGTTTGGAAAGTTCGTTTGATGAAGAATTGTACGGCAAATTGAATCCGGATGCTGCGGCAATGGGTTTGGAAAATGGCGAAGGAAATCAAGATGGTTATGATTTGGTCACGACTATCGATGCTGATATTCAAATTATAACGCATGAAGAATTGACCAAAACTCTGAAAGCATACGATGCGGAATGGGGGTGCGCTGTTGTTATGGATGTGAAAACTGGAGAAGTCCTTTCTATTTCAAATTTGTCGCGTAACGAAAATCCGTTGGATTCGAATTATTACGAAAACTGGAATTTTGCAGTTTCGAATGTCTGCGATCCTGGTTCCACAATCAAATTGCCTTCGCTTATGATTGCGTTCGAAGACAAATATGTGAATTTGAATGATACGGTTGATATTGGTAATGGTTTCTATCGTTATGAAAAAGCTCAACTTTCGGTAACCGATTGGAATTATGAAACTGGCGGATTCCACAAATTGTCGGTTCGCGATGTGTTTGCCAATTCTTCGAATGTTGGTGTGAGCAAAATCATCAATAAATTTTATGTGCGTGAAAAACGCGAATGGGATTATATCGATAGATTGAAATCGATGAATTTGGATCAACCGTCGGGAATTGATTTGGTTGGCGAACCACATCCAAAAGTTAAAGATCCAAGCATGAAAGATGGAAATGAACGATGGTCGGGCAGTACGTTGCTTCAAATGTCGTACGGCTATGAAATTGAACTAACTCCATTGCAAATCCTTACATTCTATAATGCTGTGGCAAACAACGGCAAAATGATGCGTCCGCATTTGATGAAGGAAATTCGCACAGATTCCCGTACGATTCGTAAATTCAAACCTCAATCGGTAAAAGGTTCTATTTGTAAAAAGGAGACTTTGGAAAAAGCTCATCGCATTTTGGAATCAGTTGTTGAGGTTGGAACAGCTAAAAAATACCAAAGCAAGTATTACAAAATTGCTGGAAAAACAGGAACTGCGCAAACGTTTGAAAAAGGACATTATAATAAGAGAAAATGGCGTGGTTCTTTTTGCGGATATTTTCCGGCCGACAATCCAAAATACTCGTGCATAGTGGTGATTCAAGCAAAAGAAGCAGGACAATATAGTTCTGTTGGCGTTTTCAAAAGCATATCCGATAGAATTTATTTCATGGACTATGAATTACGTAATCAAATGGCAGCTGATACCACTTCGATTATGAAAATGCCACCGATGACAAATGGTTCAGCTTACGATTTTGCATCGATTTTTAAAGATTTGTCGATTCCTGTAGAGAAAAAAGCTGCGTCGGTTTGGGTTAAGACGAATATAACTGAAAATAAAATTTTGGAATCTGCTATGAGCTTTTCTCGTGGCTTGGTACCGAATTTTGAACGAATGGGAATGCGTGATGCGTTGTTTTTGGCAGATAGCTTGAACGTGAAAGTTAAATGCGTTGGAGCCGGACGAATTACTCGTCAGTCGGTGAAAGCGGGAACGCCTTATGCTCCAAATGATGTGATTGTTTTGAATTTTGAATAATGAAAGAAAATAATTTACATAGTATTCTTGAACAAGTTGCTGTGGTTCAAATTGTTGGCGAAACTAACAAAACGATTTCGGCAATAAATACCGATTCCCGTAAAGTTTCGGAAAATATGGTGTTTGTTGCTGTTCGTGGTGTTGCGGTTGACGGTCACAATTTTATTGCAACAGCTGAAAAACAAGGTGCTACTGCAATTGTGTGCGAACAGTTGCCGGAAACTACAAACCCTGCCATAACTTATATTGTAGTTGAAAATTCGGTGATTGCTTGTGGTTGTATGCTCCGCGCTTTCTATGGAATTGATTTCGATTCTATGAAAGTTGTGGGAGTTACGGGAACGAATGGTAAAACAACGACTGCTACGTTGTTGTACCGTTTGTTCACGCAATTGGGTTTCACGTGCGGTTTACTTTCTACTGTTGTTAATTTTGTGGGTGACGAAGAGTTTGCTTCAACGCATACGACTCCAGATATGGTTCAGTTGTACGAGTTGTTTGCAAAAATGCAAAATGCTGGTTGTAAATACTGCTTCATGGAAGTTAGTTCGCACGCAATTCATCAAAATAGAACGGCTGGAGTGAAATTCTCGGGCGGAATTTTTACAAATATCACACAAGATCATTTGGATTACCACAAAACGTTCGCAGAATATCTTCGTGTGAAAAAATCTTTCTTCGACAATTTGCCTTCATCAGCTTTCGCATTGACAAACGATGACGATCGCAATGGACAAATTATGTTGCAAAACACAAAAGCTCACAAAAGTTCATATTCGTTAAAGAGTATGAGTGAATTCAAATGTCGCGTTTTGGAACAACAATTCGACGGAATGTTGTTGAAGATTGACGGTGTTGAACTTGTTGCTCGTTTCATAGGATATTTCAATGCATATAATTTGTTGGCTGTATATTCTGCCGCAATGTTGCTTGGACAAGACAAGCAACGTGTTTTGGAAGTCATATCGACTTTGACACCAGTTGCGGGAAGAATTGAATTTTTTAAAAGCAACAAAGGAGTGACTGCTGTTGTTGACTATGCTCATACGCCAGATGCATTGGAAAATATTCTAACAACACTCAAAGCTTTGTGTCCTAAAACAAACAAAATCATAACGGTTGTTGGTGCTGGCGGAAACCGCGACAAAACCAAACGTCCGATTATGGGAAAAATTTGTGCTCGTTTGAGCAATCAAGTAATTCTTACGTCTGATAATCCTCGCAACGAAGATGCTGCCGATATTGCTAGTCAAATGAGCGAAGGAATTGAACCACAGTTCGTTGCAAATGTGCTGACTATTCTCGACAGAAAACAAGCTATTCGTACTGCTGTTATGTTGGCTCAGGCAGGCGATGTGATTCTTGTGGCTGGAAAAGGTCACGAAACGTATCAAGAGATTCAAGGTGTGAAACACCATTTTGATGATAGAGAAATAATTAAGGAAATTTTTAATCAGAAGTAATATGCTATATCATTTATTCGGTTATTTAGATCAATTCAATTTTCCGGGAGCTGGCGTTTTCCAGTATTTGTCATTCCGTGCGGGCTTTGCATTCATTACGGCCTTGTTGATTTCAATACTTTTTGGTAAGAAATTGATTGAGTTTTTGCAGAAAAAGCAAATTGGTGAAATTATTCGTAATCTTGGCTTGGAAGGCCAAATGCAGAAAAAAGGAACGCCTACAATGGGTGGAATCCTTATTTTCCTTGCAATTATGGTTGCAACATTGTTGTTCGCAAACTTGACGAATGTTTACATTCTTTTAATGTTGTTCACAACAGTATGGTTCTGTCTTCTTGGTTTTATGGACGATTATATTAAGGTTTTCAAGAAAAACAAAGAAGGTATGCCTGGACGTTACAAAATTGTTGGTCAGGTTGTGTGTGGTTTTGCTGTTGCATTAACCTTGTATTTTAATGATGATGTTGTTATTGTTCAAAAATCCGATGTTATCCAAAATACGCAACAACAATATAGTCAAGAACAAATTGAACATACTCGTGTTGAACTTTACGGCGAAAAATCAACAAAAACGACAATTCCGTTTGTCAAAAACCATGAATTCGATTACAAATCAATCGTAGAATTTCTTGGCGACAATGCAATTTGGGTTGGTTGGATTATTTTCATGTTGATTGTGATATTCATCACAACTGCTGTTTCAAATGGTGTAAACCTTACCGATGGTCTCGATGGTCTTGCCACAGGAACTACTGCAATTGTAGGTGCTGTACTTGGCGTGTTGGCATATTTGTCGGGTAACGTGATTTATTCAAATTACTTGAACATTATGTACATACCATATTCTGGAGAATTGGTTGTATATGCAAGTGCATTTTTGGGCGCAACAATCGGATTCTTGTGGTACAACTCTTTCCCGGCTCAAGTATTTATGGGTGATACCGGAAGTTTGATGCTTGGCGGAATTATTGGTGTGTTCGCAATTCTTATTCGTAAGGAATTGTTGCTGCCGATTTTGTGCGGTATTTTCTTGGCAGAGAGTGTTTCGGTTATCATTCAAGTTTCTTATTTCAAGCAAACAAAGAAGAAATATGGCGAAGGTCGTCGTTTCTTCTTGATGGCTCCGTTGCATCATCATTTTCAGAAAAAAGGTCTTCCTGAATCTAAAATCGTAGCCAGATTTTGGTTGGTCGCTTTCATTTTGGCTGCGCTAACATTGGTAACATTAAAATTACGTTAATATAAAACAATGAAAAAAGAAAATTTCATAGTTATTCTTGGTGCTGCGGAAAGTGGCGTTGGCGCTGCTATTCTTGCCAAAGAAAAAGGTTTTGAAGTGTTTGTTTCCGATAATGGGAAAATCAAAGACCAATATAAAACTATGTTGGACGAAAATGGTATTGCCTATGAAGAAGGTAGCCATTCCGAAGAAAAAATTTTGCAAGCTTCCGAAGTTATTAAAAGTCCGGGAATCCGTTCCGACGCTCCGCTTATTGTGAAGTTGATGGATATGAACACTCCTGTTGTTTCCGATTTGGAATTTGCTGCTCGCTATACAAATGCGAAATTGATTTGTATTACTGGAAGTAACGGAAAAACTACAACCACATTATTAACGTATCACATTCTTAAACAAGCCGGTTTGAATGTCGGTTTGGCTGGAAATGTCGGAAAAAGTTTCGCATTACAAGTTGCTCATAATAATTTTGATTATTATGTGTTGGAAATCAGTAATTTCCAACTTGACCACATGTACGATTTTAAGGCCGATATCGCTATCTTGTTGAATATCACGCCTGATCATTTGGATAGATATGAATATAAATTCCAAAATTATATCAATTCAAAATTCCGCATTTTGCAAAATATGCAGTCGGATGACATTTTCATTTATTGTAGCGACGATCAAGTGTTGATTGAAGAAATGAAAAAACGAACAGTTACTGCTGAAACATGGGCGTTTTCTGTGACCGACGATTCTTTAAAACAAGCTTATTTGAAAGAAGACACGATTTATGTGAATCTGCAGGATAAAGAACATTTTTCAATAGGAACCGGAGAATTACAGTTGAAAGGAAAACACAATTATGGTAATTCAATGGCTGCAATGTTGGCAGCAAAGGCAATCAACATTAAAAATGAAAAAATTCGCGAAAGCTTGATGTCTTTCGAAAATGTAGAACATCGTTTGGAAAAGGTTCCATTCTTAGTAAATGGAATTGAGTTTATTAACGATTCTAAAGCTACAAATGTCAATTCCGTTTGGTATGCTCTCGACAGTATGAAATCTAAAAATGTGATTTGGATTGCAGGAGGAACCGACAAAGGCAACGATTATTCGGAATTGTATGATTTGGTTGACCAAAAAGTTAAAGCGTTGGTTTGCTTGGGAATCGACAACGAAAAATTGAAAAAATCTTTTGGCGGAAGATTGGATACAATTGTTGAAACACGCAGTATGAAAGAATGTGTTGAAACCTGTTATAAGTTGGCAAAACCAGGTGATGTTGTTTTGCTTTCGCCTGCTTGTGCAAGTTTCGATTTGTTCAAAAGCTATGTAGATAGAGGAAAACAATTTAAGGAAGAAGTAAGAAAACTCTAATGGATTCATTGGAAAAAGTCATAAAGGAAAAAATCGCTTCGTTCGGAATAACATCCGTTCGCAGCTTATTTGTTGGCAATAAGGTCATTTGGGTTATTTTGGCTTTATTGGCATGTATTTCCCTTTTGGCTGTTTTCAGTTCTTCGAGCATGGTCATCTACAAAGGTGGTGGCAACAACTCGGTAGGTGTTTTCTTAAAACAATTGATTTTGCTGGTTGTTGGTTTGGGCATTACGATTTTTGTTTCGCAAGTTGTTTACAGACTAAAACCTGGAATATTGAAAAAACAGGCCTTTTTCTGGTATTGTGTTGCTGTTGTAATGTTGTTGATGACATTTACCAGTGCTTTTTCCGAAGAAGTTAATGGTGCAAATCGTTGGATTAATGTTTTAGGATTGTCAATACAACCAAGTGAATTCGCAAAGTTGGCTTTGATAGTATATGCGGCGAAAATATTTTCCGACAATCAAAATGAATTGGATAATCCTAAAAAAGTGTTGTACAAGATTTTAGGAAGTTTTGGGTTGGTCGCTGTTCTTGTTCTGATTTCCAATTTCTCAACGGCGTTGTTCATCGTGGTCATTATGTTTTTCATGATGTATTTAGGTGGTTTGCCAATCAAGCAGTTTTTTATTTTGATAGGAATAGGTGTTGTATTTGCTGGAATTATGGGTTTCATTATAATAAAGGAACCTGAATTGTTTCCTCGTGGTACAACATGGCAGAAGCGTGTTGTTAGTTTTGCTCCGGGTTTGGCTCCTTATGCAAGCGGTTACGATGCCACTCGCGATTTTGCTCCAATCGATAATCATCAAGTTACTCAAGCTAAAATAGCTATAGCAAATGGTGGATTTTTTGGAAAAGGCCCAGGTAACAGCGAACAACGTAATCGTTTGTCTCAAGCTTATTGCGATTTCATTTATGCGATAATTGTTGAAGAAACTGGTTGGATAGGTGCGATTGTTGTGATTTTGCTTTATATCTGGTTGATTTGGCAAGCAATGTTTTTAGTAAAAGAATTCAAACATTCATTTGATACGTTGGTGGTTCTTGGATTGACGTTTGTGATGACCGCCCAGGCATTTTTACACATGGCTGTTGTTGTGAATCTTTTGCCGGCAACAGGACAAACGTTGCCGGTAATTAGTTCCGGAGGCTCGTCATTGTTCATCACGTGTATTGAATTCGGAATCATTCTCGGTATGTCGCAATATGCGTCAGATCATGTGAAAAAAGATGATGAAAAGAAATCAGAACAACAAAAAGTAGAAGAAGTAAAAAAATAATAGAATATGAAAGTATTAATAAGTGGCGGTGGAACCGGCGGACATATTTTCCCAGCTGTAAGTATTGCAAATGCACTACGTGAAAAGTATCCTGATTGTGAAATCCTTTTCGTTGGTGCAGAATCTCGTATGGAGATGGAACGCATTCCTGCTGCAGGATATAAAATCGTTGGTTTGCCAATTCGTGGGTTTGACCGCGCTCATTTGTTGAAAAATATTTCTGTGTTGATTGACTTGGCAAAAAGTATGCGCAAGGCAAAGAAAATTGTTAAGGAATTCAAACCAGATGTTGCTGTTGGCGTTGGTGGCTATGCTTCTGGCGCAGCTATGAAAGTCGCTGCAAAACAAGGCGTTCCTGTTTTGTTGCAAGAACAAAATGGTTTTGCCGGTGTTACGAATAAACTTTTGAAGAACGACGCAAGCAAGATTTGCGTTGCTTACGAAGGAATGGAAAAATTCTTTCCTGCAGAAAAAATAATCCTTACAGGTAATCCGGTTCGTCAAAATCTTGCTGGTGGTAATAAAGAAGAAGCTTTGAAAGAATTTGGTTTCTCAGCCGACAAAAAAATCCTTTTGATTATTGGTGGAAGTCTTGGGGCACGTACGGTTAATAATAGTGTTATTGCTCATCTACAAGAAATTGCAGATAGTGGAATACAAGTTCTTTGGCAAACTGGTAAAGGCTATATAGAAGCTGCACGCAAGGCTGCGGAGCCATTCAAGTCAGAACGATTAATTGTGACTGATTTCGTGAGCCGTATGGATTTGGCGTATGCAATGTCCGATTTGGTTATTTCCCGCGCTGGCGCAAGTTCTATTTCTGAATTGTGTTTGTTGGGTAAACCTTCTATTTTGGTTCCTTCTCCAAATGTTGCCGAAGATCATCAAACACACAATGCAATGGCGTTGGTCAATAAAAATGCTGCAGTGTTGGTAAAGGATGTTGACGCTGAGAAAGAAATGGTTTCAACTGCATTGCAATTGATTAACGATGAAGCAAAACTTGCTGATTTGTCTAAAAATATATTGACGTTGGCTCAATGTGATTCAGCAAATAGAATTGCCGACGAGGTTGTCAAATTGATAAAAACAAAATAATGAAACGGAATTATTATTTTCTTGGTATTGGTGGAATTGGAATGAGTGCTCTTGCTCGTTATTTTAACTTGCAGGGTGCTTCGGTCTATGGTTACGACCGTACTTGTTCCGATTTGACTCGTGCGTTGCAGTCGGAGGGAATGATGGTGCATTATACTGATTCTGTTGACGAAATTCCTGCGGAAGTGAAATCGGCAAAAGATGAAACTATCGTTGTGATTACGCCAGCTATACCAAAAGATAATACTGAATACATATATTTCAAGAATAATGGTTTTACTATTCTTAAGCGCGCTCAAGTTCTCGGGCTTATCTGCAAAGATAAAACAACGGTTGCCATTGCAGGTACGCACGGAAAAACGTCAACAACGACATTTACATCGTTCTTATTGAGTAAATCAAATAAGGGTTGCAACGCTTTTCTTGGCGGAATTTCTAAAAACTTCAACTCAAATTTTGTGTACGATGGTAATTCCGAACTCATAGCTGTTGAGGCTGATGAATTTGACCGCTCGTTCCTTAATTTATATCCTTCAACGGCAGTAATTACTGCTATGGATGCCGACCATCTTGATATTTACGGAACGCACGAGGCTGTGATAGAGTCTTTCTATCAGTTTGCCCGTCAAATTCAACAAAATGGTACGCTTATCCATAAACTTGGTTTGAATTTCGAACCAATCAAACAAGATTTGAAAAATCACAATGTAACAGTTTATACATACGCACTACAAGACGCTTCTGCCGATTTCTATATGAAATCGATAGTGATTAAAAACAATGCGTTTGAATTGACGTTACATACGCCATTTGGCGAAATTTCTCAAATCCATTTTGGTTTGCCAGGAAAGACAAATGTTGAAAATTTGGTTGCTGCTTCGGCCGCTTCGCTCGTAAATGGATTAACTACAGATGAGTTGAAAAACCTATCAAAACAAGTTCAAGGTGTTGTTCGTCGTTTTGATGTTCATGTTGCCAACGAAAAAGTAATTTACATTGATGATTATGCACATCATCCGGCAGAACTTGCTGCTTGCATCACGTCGATTCGCGAAATGTATGCAGGCAAAAAAATGACGGGAATTTTCCAACCACACTTATACACCCGTACGCACGATTTCGCCGCAGAATTTGCAAAAAGTTTGTCGTTGCTCGACGAATTGATTTTACTTGACATTTATCCTGCTCGTGAGTTGCCAATAGAAGGCGTTACGTCGAAAATCATTTTTGATAAAGTTACTTGTGGCAAAAAAGAAATGTGTTCAAAGGAAAATCTTTTGAATGTATTGAAAAATAAAGATTTAGAAGTTTTAATAACGGTTGGCGCCGGCGATATTGACCGCTTTGTTCAACCAATAACTGATTTGTTGAAATAAGATGACATTTAAAATAAAGACATATCTGCCATTGATTGTATTGTCGATAGTAACTATCGCAGGATTGTCTTTTGCCGAAGTTCAAAGAGCTTCGTTGCGTTGCACCGATGTCATTATTTCAATAGAAAAGAATTCTTCTCATTCAAATTTTGTTACCGAGGAGGATATTTATAATGCAATGAATTCCAATCGGAATATGTTGATTGGTAAAGAGTTGGCTGAAATTAACGTGCCGGAAATAGAATCAACTCTAAAAGCAAATCCAACGATTCTTGATTGCGAAACATTTTTCTCATTGAAGGGCGAGTTGCGAGTTAATGTGGTACAGCGTACGCCGATTGTGCGTGTGGTTTCACAAAATGCAAGCTTCTACATTGATGAAAATGGTGTTACGATGCCTTTGTCAAAACGTGCTTCTGCACGTGTGATGGTTGCATCGGGCGAGATATTCGAACAATATCAGCCAAATGTAAATGTGGCTGATATAAACGAGTCCAATGTATTGCAACAAATTTATGAGATGGCTAAAATTATTCGAAACGACGAAATGTTTTTGCCTCTCATCGAACAAATTTATGTGACATCATCGCAGGAATTTGTTTTGGGAAGCAAAATCGGTCCGTCAAAAATAGAATTCGGCACAATGGACAACTACGATGTGAAGTTCCGTCATTTAAAAGCTTTTTATAAAGCCGAGAAAGTCCGCGAGAACTGGAATCTTTACAACTCGTTGTCTTTAAAATTCAAGAATCAAATAGTATGCACAAAAAAATAAAATAAAAAAGTATGGAACTAAATGAAAAACAACCAGTGGTTGATGCGGCAAAAATGTTTGCCGCAATTGATGTAGGAACTACAAAAATCGTTGCTTTGGTTGGCTACAAGAACGAAAAAGGCGAGATTGTAGTTTGTGGAAAAAGTAACGTGCCTTCTTCTGGGCTTTGGAGTGGAGAGGTATCGCATGTTTCGAGTGCTGCTAAATCAATTAAAATGGCGGTGGAAGTAGCTCGACAAGAAGCTGGATTTTTCCCTCAAAAGGTAGTTGTTGGTGTTGCTGGACGTCATGTTCAGTCAAGATCTTTCAGCGTGCCAAAAACACGTGAAAATGCTGCTGAAGAAATTACAAAGCAAGAATTGGAAAAATTGAAAAAAGAAGCACGTAATGTTGCAATTGGTTTTGATGAGGAAATCATCAATATTGTACCACAAAATTACGTGTTGGATGGTTCGGAATTTGCCGATCCCCTTGGAATGGCTTGTAAACATATTGATGCTAATTATCAAGTTGTTACAGGAAAAATCCAAGCTTTGATGCAATTAAGGCAAAGTGTTGAAATGGCTGGCTTGGAAATAGCTGAAGGCGGTATGTATTTGGAACCATTGGCTTCTGCCGATGCTGTTTTAACTGCCGAAGAAAAACAACTTGGTGTCGCTTTGATAGATATGGGTGGTGGAACAACCGATATCGCTATATTCAAGGATAATGTTTTGAAAGCAACTTCGGTTGTCCCTTTCGGTGGTAATAATATCAGAGACGATATAAAGAATATATATGGTTTGCTGGAATCCGATGCGGAGGAAATTAAAAAACAATATGGCGAAGCAATAAAAGCATTCGCTCCTAAAAATTCTTATGTTTCGCTCGAAGGAATTCCTGGTCAAGAACCTAAAAACTTATCTGTTGAAGAATTGTCTGGAATTATTCAATCTCGTGTTGAGGAAATCATTGATTCTGCAATGTTCAATATTGGAATGACCGGACTTATGAAAAATTTGGATGCAGGAATAGTTGTAACTGGTGGTGGTTCAAAATTGAAAAATTTGTCACAACTTGTTAAATACAAAATAGGTTTAACCTCCAAGTTGAGTTCTCCAATTTTGAGAGTTTCTTATCACGACAATACATTGTTCGATGATGCTATTTTCTCAACCTCGGTTGGCTTGTTAATGCGTGCTGAAGAATTGTTCGAAAATGAACAACAAAATAATGTCGTTGAACAATCTGTTGAAGTTGAAAAAACTATAGAAGCGAATTTGACAAAAGAACCGGTTGCTGAAGGTGTGGAGACTGAAAGAACAGTGAAAACTGGTTGGTGGCAAAAGGCTACACGTAGTGCCCGTAAAGCAGCTAAGGGTTTCTTTGGTGTTGATGATGTGAATTCAGAATACGAATAAATCTAAAATAGAGGAACTATGGATGAAGAAGTATTAATAGATTTTGGAGCACCAAAGCAGGCTGCTTCAATCACAATAATAGGAGTTGGTGGCGGTGGAGGAAATGCTGTCAACCGTATGTATAGAGAAGGCATACAATACGTTAATTTTATTGTATGTAATTCCGATCGTCAGGATTTGGAAGAAAAAAGTCCGATTCCAAATAAAATTGCCTTAGGTCCAGGTGAAGGTTGCGGTAGCGATCCTGAATTGGGCGAGGAATATGCAAAAGAAAAATCAGCGGAGATTCAAGAAAAATTACAAGGAACGCAAATGCTTTTTATCGCTGCAGGTATGGGCGGTGGAACAGGTACAGGTGCAGCTCCTGTTATAGCTGAAATTGCTAAGGAAATGGGCATTTTAACAGTTGGAATAGTTACTCTTCCTTACAAATTCGAAGGTCCTGCTCGTATGGAAAGCGCAATTCGCGGAGTTGAGGCTTTGTCGCAAAATGTCGATTCTATTTTGATTATCAACAACGAAACGTTACGTAATCTATATGGAGAATTGAAATTGCGTGAAACTTGGGCTAAAGCTGATGCAACGTTGGCAACGGCAGCCAAGTCTATTGCCGACATTATGCAGAAAACAGGTTTTGTAAACGTGGATTTTCGTGATGTGAAAGCAGTGTTGAAAGATAGTGGTGTTTCTGTCATGGCAGCAGGTTCTGCTTCAGGTGAGGAACGTGCATATAAGGCTATTGAAGCAACACTTGATAGTCCATTGTTGAATAAAGCTGATATTCGCGGTGCTAAAAAGATTTTGTTGAATATTACTTCGACGGATGAAAACGAGTTGACAGGCGATGAACTGGGTATTATTATGGAATATATCCGTCAAAAAGCCGAAACTGATGTGAATATCACTTGGGGTTATATGATGGGCGCACCTGAATCAGGTGATGAAATTGGTATTACAATGATTGCAACGGGTTTCGATATGAATGATATTCCTGATTTGAAACAACCGGAAGCACCTGTTTATCATGTGTTTTCTCGTCCCGGACAAACTCAATCACAACCACAAGTAAATGTTGCTCCGTCAAATCAACAAGTAACACAAGGTGAATTGTTTGCGACTAACGATGCCGGTGATATCACAATTAATAAAACAAGATTCGACTATGACTCGGTTCGCAAAATGGATGATATTTCAATGCTTGAGCAACAACCTGCTTATTTGCGTCAACAAAAAGCGCAAACAGTCTCATCTCAATCTGTTGAACAACCGCAAACTCGAGCTCAGTTAACAGCAGAAGCAGTTGCAAGTAGAATAAAAGGTACTGAGCCTTCGAAATTTTCATTGGATAAAAATTCAAAGGGAATAATACTTGGCGATAACAAGTATTTAAATCATAACGTGGATTAGTTCCTCCCGTTATATAGAAACATACTTTTTGAGCCCGGGGTGTGCATACTCCGGGTTTTTTATTGTCTGGGCTTTGGGAAAATAAAAAAGGCAAGACTTGAAATCTTGCCTTTTGGGGTGCCCAGAGGGATTCGAACCCTCGACATTCAGAACCACAATCTGACGCTCTAACCAGCTGAACTATGGGCACCATTTAAAATCAGTGCAAAAGTAACTAATTTTTTATATTAGCAAAATATTATTGCATTTTTTGTTCACTCAAGAGCGAGCCGTCTTTGTTGTAGTATTTCCAAGTCCCGGAAGGTCGTCCTTTTTCGTATGTTGCTATATAATCAACTTTGCCGTTATCAAACCATTGTGTGAATGTTCCTTGCAATAACCCGTTTTCAAAATTGCCTTCGAACATTTTTTCTCCGTTTTGATACCAAAATGTATTCACTCCGTTTTTTATGCCGTTCTTGTAATGTATTTCTTCTTGTTTTTCTCCATTAATATAATAACGAAGTGTTCGACTTGGATTCAATGTGTCGTTTTCTATGTAATATTCAACATAGGCAGGATTGCCGTTTGGGTGCGAAACAATTATCTTTTCTTTCTCATTGGAACAAGCTGAAAGAAAGATTGTTATGAGAGCCAAATACAAAATTGATTGTGTTTTCATTTATTGTAACCTTTAATTTTCGAGGCAAAAATAGAATTTTTTGGAATAAATTTGAAAAAGTCTTTGTTATTCTCCAAAGTTTTATACATTTGCAGTCCAAAATTAGAAGGAATAATAGTTATTACGATGTACGCAATAGTAGAAATAGCAGGACAGCAATTTAAGGTTGCGAAAGACGATAAAATCTATGTGAATCGTCTTGAAAACAACGAAGGAGAATCAGTTGATTTCGAAAACGTTCTTTTAGTAGCAGACAAAAGTGTTAAGGTTGGAACTCCAACAGTGAAAGGTGCAAAAGTTACTGTGAAAGTTTTGGCTCACGTTAAAGGCGATAAGGTAATCGTTTTTAAGAAAAGACGTAGAAAAGGTTATCGTGTTAAGAATGGTTTCAGAGCGTCTTTAACACAAGTTCAAATTGAAAATATTGTTGCATAATTAAAATTTATAGACAATGGCACATAAAAAAGGTGTAGGTTCTTCTAAGAACGGTAGAGATTCGGAAAGTAAACGTCTAGGAGTTAAAAAATCTGGCGGCCAAGCTGTTGTTGCCGGAAATATTATAGTTAGACAACGTGGAACTGTTACTATGCCAGGTGAAAACGTTGGTATGGGTCGTGATCATACATTGTTTGCTTTGGTTGACGGTACTGTTAAATTCCAAAGAAAACGTGATGATAAAAAATATGTTTCTGTTATTCCAGCAGAAGCATAATTTCAATAGTCTTTAATCTTTATAAAACTCCTGAATATATCTCCTTTCGAGGAATATAATTCAGGAGTTTTTTTATATTTGTAGAAAAATAATTAAAATACAATGCTTACAATTCAGTTAATTCGGGAAAATCCTGAATTTGTTGTTAAAAGACTTGCTGTCAAGAACTTCGATGCTAAAGAAGCTGTAGAAAAAATAATCGCCTTAGATGAAAAACGTGTTGCAATTCAACAGGAATTGAATGCGAAACAAGCGGAAATAAATACGTTGTCAAAAGAAATAGGAAATTTGTTCGCTCAAAAAAAGGTTGACGAAGCTAATGCTGCTAAAGCGAAAACCGTTGAGCTGAAAGAAGATATAAAAACATTGGACAAAGATATGTCTGATGTTGCCGAAGACCTACAAAAAGTTTTGGTTCTTCTTCCTAATATTCCTGCGGAAAATGTTCCAGAAGGAAATTGTGCCGAAGATAATGTTGTGGTTAAACTTAATATTGGCAATGGCGTAAAAACACCAAATTGTAGAATCGCAGATTTGAAACCTGAAGATGCAAAAGTGTGTGGTTGCGACAATGCAAAAATTCCTCATTGGGAACTTGCAAAAAAATACAATCTTATAGATTTTGAACTTGGAGTAAAAATTACTGCCGCTGGTTTCCCAGTATATGTTGGGAAAGGTGCCCAATTACAACGAGCTTTGATTAATTTCTTTTTGGCCGAAGCTAATAAAGCCGGTTACACGGAAATTATGCCTCCAACAGTTGTGAATCAGGCTTCTGGATATGGCACGGGTCAATTGCCGGATAAAGAAGGTCAAATGTATCATTGCGAAATCGATGATCTATATTTGATTCCTACTGCCGAAGTTCCTGTTACAAACATCTATCGTGATGTGATTTTGGACGAAAAACAGTTGCCAATAAAGAATTGTGCTTACACTCAATGTTTCCGTCGCGAAGCTGGTTCGTATGGTAAGGATGTGCGCGGTTTAAATCGTCTTCACGAATTTTCGAAAATAGAAATTGTAAGAATAGATACGCCGGAACATTCAAAAGAATCACACGAAGAGATGTTGGCTCACGTTGAAGGTCTTCTTCAAAAATTGGAATTGCCATATAGAATTCTTCGTCTTTGTGGGGGTGATATGTCGTTTACGGCTGCATTGTGCTATGATTTCGAGGTTTATTCCGAAGCTCAAGATCGTTGGTTGGAAGTTAGCTCTGTTTCTAATTTCCATTCGTTCCAAGCTAATCGTTTGAAATGTCGTTATAAAGATGCAAACAAGAAAACACAACTTTGTCACACATTAAATGGTTCGGCATTGGCATTGCCTCGTATTGTTGCTGCAATATTAGAAAATAATCAAACGGAAGAAGGAATTAAGGTCCCTAATGCTTTGGTTCCTTATATGGGCGGATTAACAATGATAAAATAGTTTCCTATCTTTGTAACTCAATAAATTATACCGTATGCAAAAAGGCTCAGACGTAGAAAATAATTCAGAAGAAAAAGATTTGCAAAATTTTTCTCCAAACGAGAACGATGAGCTTATTTTTGAAGTTGATGATATTCAGCCAGTTGTTGAACTTGAACCAACTTCAGGGCCAGAAGAGGTTAAAGTTGAAGTTGAAAAAAAATCGGAAACCGAAGATGCTCAGGCAGAACCGAAACCAATTCAGGAAGAAGTGAAAAAAGAAATACAGGAATCTGTAGAAACTCAACTTGAAACGACTGAAGAGATTTCGCTCTCTGTTGAACCGGAAGAGCAAACGGTAGAAGAAGTTGCTGAAGATCAAGTTACAGAATCAATATCTGCGGAGCAATCTTCGAATGAAGAATCAAAAGAAGTTTCTGCTGATGAATCTAATTCAACAGAACAGGTGAAGGAAGTACCAGAACCTGAACAACCGGTGGAAGTTGAGATACCAACAGAACCGGTTGTTGAAGAACAAAATTTACAATCGGAAGTTGCAGAAGAAACAACCGATGAAGAACAGGATGATGACGATAATCAAATAGAAGACGAAATGGAAAGAAAACGATCAAAAAGAGTAATCATTTTTCTCAGTATTCTGATTTTCCTTTTGCTAATGTTGATTGGCGGAGGTTTGTGGCTTTATTTTTCAAAATTGAAACCTATTTTGGAAGCTCCGAAAGAAGTTGTTGTAGTTCACGATACGATTATAAAGGAAGTTCAACCTGTTGTTGATACGGTTCCTCAAATTGTTGAAGATACAATTCCTGCACCTGTGGTTACTCAAGTTCCAACTGATGGATATTATGGACAACGTATCGCAAATAAAAACAAAGTTCCGACTTCTGGTTGGTTGATTGGTTACAAAGCAACTCCAAACGAAGTTGAAGCTATTAAGATTGTTGCTGAAATGTCGTATGTCGATGGTTTCCCTTGTGGATATTATTGGATAAACGATGCAAGAGAAGGAAAAAAATTATTCAAGGTTTATGTTGGTCCTTATAAAACGCAAGAAGAAGTTGAGGCCGTGTTCCCAAAAATCCAAGAACGTGTAGCCGATGCTCATATTTATTCGGAAGACAAGAATTTGCTTGAAATTTATCGCCAACAAAAACAAGTTTACACAGCAGAAGTAGAAAAATAAAATGAACGTATTATTATTAGGCTCAGGTGGACGTGAACATGCTTTGGCATGGAAAATTGCTCAAAGTCCATTGTTAGATAAATTGTATATAGCTCCAGGAAACGCTGGAACAGCACAAGTCGGAACTAATTTGGCAATTTCGGCAACGGCTTTCGAAGATGTGAAAAAAGCTGTTCTACAATACAATATTGATATGGTTGTTGTTGGCCCTGAAGATCCGCTTGTGCAAGGAGTTCACGATTTTTTCCTTGCTGATTCGCAATTAAAATCTATACCGGTTATCGGTCCTCAAAAATATGCAGCTACGTTGGAAGGTAGTAAAGAATTTGCCAAAAATTTCATGAATCGTCATAATATTCCAACGGCAAAACATTTTACGGTTACAGCACAAAATCTTCAGGAAGGTTTTGAATTCTTGGAAAAACAAACTGCTCCTTATGTATTGAAAGCTGATGGCTTGGCAGCTGGTAAGGGTGTTTTGATTTTGCAAAATTTAGATGAAGCAAAATCAGAATTGAGAAATATGCTTGACGGAAAATTTGGTGCCGCAAGTAAAACTGTAGTTTTGGAAGAATGTTTGAAAGGAATTGAAATGTCAGTCTTTGTACTGACCGATGGCGAAGGTTATGTTGTTCTTCCTGAAGCCAAGGACTATAAACGTGTTGGCGAACATGATACAGGTTTAAATACTGGTGGTATGGGTGCAGTTTCTCCAGTTCCGTTTGCCGACAAAAAATTGATGGATCGTGTTGAAAATGAAATTATAAAACCAACAATTAAGGGTTTGCAGGAAGATAATATTCCTTATTGCGGTTTTATTTTCTTTGGTTTGATGAACGATAATGGAACGCCGAAAGTCATTGAATATAATGTTCGTATGGGTGATCCGGAAACAGAGGTGGTCATTCCAAGAATCAAATCTGATTTGTTGAAATTGTTCGTTGCGGCTGCTAATAAAACATTGTCGAAAGAAAAGATTGAAATAAATCCATTTTCGGCAACAACGGTTATGGCTGTTTCGGGCGGGTATCCTGAAGCTTACGAAAAAGGAAAAACAATCACTTTCAAAGAAGAATTTTCTGATAGCACTGTGTTTCATGCTGGCACAAAATTGGAAAATGGCGAAGTGAGAACTTCAGGTGGTCGTGTACTTGCGGTTACTTCGTTAGGTGAGAATAAGGATGCGGCTCTAAAAATATCGTATAAGAATATTGCAAAAATACATTTTGACAAAATGTATTATCGTCGTGATATAGGTCAAGATTTATAGGTAACAGATGCTTCAATTCCTGCAGAGAAATTCATCGATTAATTACATTTTGCTACCTATAGTGGTATTGTTACTATGGGGTACAAATTTGATTGAACCTAAATTTGTTCTGCATTTCTACGACGAAACCCCAATGATTTTGTATAAGCCACTGATGGCTTTACAAAATTCAAATGCATTGTTGGGGCAATTGGTTGCATTGGCAATTTTAGCTGTCAATGTTATTTCGTTGGTGAAAATTAATTCGTCGGTTAGATTGATTGAAAAACGTTCGGTTTTCTATGTTTTTTTGTTTTTGATTTTTTCTGCAAGTTTGCAGGATTTCAAACAATTGAATCCAATGCAACCAGCATTGTTTTTTGTCATTCTTGGGTTGTCACTTTTGTTCCGAATGTACAAACAGGAACGAGAATTGAAAATCGTATTTGAAAGTGCTGTTTGTTTCTCAATATCTTCGTTGTTTTATGCACCATCTATTTATTTTGTAGCACTTGTATTCTTGGGCTTGATGATAATGGTTCCTTTCTATTGGCGTCAATGGTTGTCGGCAATAATCGGTGTTTTGTTGCCAATTATTATGGTTTTTGCCTTGTCGTTTTGCTTCGATTCGTTGCCGTCGCAAATAGAGATATGGAAAGTGAATTTGTTGACACCTCGTACCGCGGCGTTTAATTATTTCTTTCCTTTGATATTTTCTTTCTTCTTAGGGTTTTTATTCGTCTTGGCTATGATTTTTATGTTCTCGGGCGGGTTGAAAAAGGTCGTTTTGAGAAAATATTATTTCCTATTGTTGCTTTTCTTGTTTATAGTATTGTTAGTATATTTTTTGATTCCGAATGTTGGTTACGAGTTCTTGTTTTTTGGATTGTTGCCAGCGGCAATATTCATTGCTAATTACATGGTGAATATTCGAATTAAAGTATTTGCTGATGTTGTGTTGCTGTTGCTTATTGCAATGGCGGTATTGGTGCAACTTTTCCCTGATAAAATTATAAATTTCTAAAATTTATTAAAAAAGACTTGACTTGTGTTTTTGATTTTGTACATTTGCAAACCCAAAAACGACAATAGTCAATAAAGATATATCGCGGGATAGAGCAGTTGGTAGCTCGTTAGGCTCATAACCTAAAGGTCGTCAGTTCGAGTCTGGCTCCCGCTACTAAAAAGGACATTTCATTACGAGATGTCCTTTTTTAGTATAACATAGATAAGTATTAGTTCCTCGTCTGTTTGAAAATTTTTCCTGCAACCATGGGCGCTATCAAAGTTGAAAGTACAACCAAACTCCATGTGTTTCCCTTTGCAAAGCTAAACATTGCAAGCAAATCATTAAAAGAACCTCCATTTTTCAAAATCATTGAAAGGTCGAACAGGTTTGTGAGAATCGCCCATAAAATTCCGAAAAGAATATAGTCTGTTTTATTGCAGTTCTTTATCTTAGGAATAAGCAATAGGGCAACTACAAAAATGCAGATACTAAGAATTATTCCGCTTAAAGGCAACGATATTGCACCTAGTTTTACTAATACATATTCACGCAAACCTCCATTTAAAATAGCTATAGGAATTATTGTAATCCAAATTGCTATAGCTAACGCATACTTCTTTAGTGGATTCATGTTTATTCTTGTAAAAATTTCACGATTTCGTTTTCCTTTATTTCTTTGTAATTGATGGCTTTAATAGGCTTCCCTTTCTCAAAGAAAACATAAGTCGGAAAATATCCGTAGTTGATTTCTATAAGTCGGTTCGGAGCTAGTTTCAAGTAGAAATATTCTTGCGTTTTTGTTGTGTCTTTAAATGCATTTAAGCTTGAATCGGAGCTTGTCCAAACTATATTTTTGAAATCGTTTTTGTCGAGGTCGTTTTGCTCAAAAATAGCTTGTATAATTCTATTTCCGGCTTTGCAATGTTTGCAACTTGCCGAAACTAATCCGATTATTTGGTTTTGTGAACTGTCAATTACATCGGTTGAATCTACAATGTATCTCTCGAATGCCGAATGATTGAATCTCTCGTGGTCGTCGCCGTACATTTTTGCATATAATGAATCAAGTGGAAATCCCAAAAACGCAACGAACAAAATCGCTGCGATTGCTATTGTTACTATATATGGTTTGCTGGCGTGTGTGAATTCTTGCTGTTTTTTCACTAGGAATAATAAACCAATCATTACAAGATTTTTAATGATTGATGGAATGGCGTCGAGTTCAATAAAATCGCCGAAACAATGGCAGTTTTCATCGTTGCGGAAAAATGCGACATATAACAAAAACAACGAGAATCCAGATAACATGAGCAATGTACTCCACCAAGTTGGCTTGTAGAAAATTCTGAAAATCAATCCTATACCAAGTAAAAATTCAATTATGACGAGAATTCTTGCCAATATGGTTGTTGCAACGTAGCCGAAAATGCCGAAACTATATACGTAGAGTACAAAACTATCAATTGAAAAAAGTTTTAAAATTGATGATGAAACAAAAACAGCTCCAAGCAAAATGCGAATACATGCAAAAATTATTTTTTTGAAATCCATGTTTAAAATTTTCTCAAAGATACGCATTCACGAGTGATTTAAGATTCACGATAAACAAAAGTTTGAGGAAATAATACATCCAAATGGCTTTTTTACGACTTGAAATGATTTTGTCGTATCGTTATTATTTTTATATTTGGGTATGTAAAACAATTAAAAATTAGTGTTATGAAAAGAATTTTATTAATTGCAACATTAGGCTTAGCAGCTTTGTTGATGTCTTCTTGTTTCGGTCGTGATTGTGTTTGCAAAGAAGTTGTAAAACATGATGGCGACAAAATCTCAAAATCAAAAGAAATTTATTTTGATTTAACAGACAAAGAAAAAGATGAATGTAAAGATATGGATAAAGATTACGAAGATGGCGATGATGAATACAAAATCAAATGTCGTTAGTCTTTAATCTAATTAAAAAAAAGGCAATCCAAATGGGTTGCCTTTTTTTGTATGCCATACGTTGGAAAACTCTACAAACAATGTAGTTTTTCTATGAGCAAATCATTTTCTTTTGCTGTACCAACCGTGATTCGTAAGCAGTCAGTACAAAGCTTAACTTTCGTTCTGTCACGAACTATAATTCCTTCTTTCACAAGATAATTGTAAACTTCGTGTGCGTTATCAATTTTAACTAAAAGGAAATTTGCATCGCTTGGATAAATTTTTCTTACAGATGGTATTTCTTGCAGTTTTGAAATAAGAATTTCTCGATTCACCAATATTTCCTCAACCATAACATCTTTGTCGGAAGCATGTTCGGAAAGAATTCTACACGCATAATCCTGCATCATACCGTTCATGTTGTACGGTAGTTTGATTTTGTTGATTACAGCAATGATTTCTTTTGATGCGAACATCATACCCAAACGGCAGTTTGCGAGTCCCCATGCTTTAGAAAAAGTCTGTAGAATAACCAAATTAGGATATTTGCTCAATTCTGGCAACCACGAATTTTGAGGACAAAAATCAATATATGCTTCATCAATTACAATAATTGCTTTTTGATTCTCGATAACTTTACGTATAGCTTCGCGGTCGTAGGCGTTTCCCGATGGATTGTTTGGTGAACAAATCCAAATAAGTTTTGTGTGTTCGTCAATTGCTTCAAGCACTTTGTCAGCTTGCAATTGAAACTCTTCGGTCAAAGGAACTTCTTTGCAGAAAACATCGTTAATTTCTGCCGAAACACCATACATTCCATACGTTGGCGGACAAACAATTGCGTTGTCTTTTCCAGGTTCGCAAAATGCAGTGTACAGCAAACCAATTCCTTCGTCGCTACCACTGCCACCAAGAAAAATTTGGTCGGTTGGAATGTCTTTGATTTTCGACACAACTTTTTTCAGTTCTGATTGATACGGATCGGGATAGCGATTGAAATTGCCATTTCCTACCGAGCCGAATGAATTTTCGTTTGCATCAAGATTTACCAATGCCACGCCCTGATATTCATCGCGCGCGGTGGAGTAGGGAGTTATATTTCGAATATTCTTTCGAAGTATTTCGGATAAATTAAATGTAGAATCTGCCATTTTATATATGTGTCAAATTTGATGGACAAAAATAAAAAAAAAGAGATTGATGGAATATGTTTATTCTTCTAATTATAAAGAATCATTATTTTCGTTTTACTTAGTTTTTTGAACTGTTTTGGTAATGTCAAATTTTATTTCCAAATAGGTAAACAATCCCATTTTTCAGGAAAACCCATTTTGTCAAATGAGACTAATGTACCAGCATTAAAGAGCAATTCATTAAGTTTTTTACCAAAGTCGTTCCCTGGACTAATAATATCGCAGATATATTTAATACACGACAATAGAGGGAATAATTTATTCTGTCGAATCCTATATATCATTCCTCTATCAATAAAATGATACAGAGTATTATATGGTAGTTTTATTTGAACGGTATAACGTCTATCCCAAACTCGGCTATGATGAGCGCAACAATTTCTTAAATTAGAAAAGGCATGAAGCCAGTTTGCCATTATCTCAACATCTGTCAATCCGAACTGACGAGCAAGTTCTTTCTTCGCATCACTTTTTCTTAATGAAGCATATAATCGACTTAGTGTGCCCATTGATACAACTTCCAATGTCATCCACGAAGCTGGCATTTCAGGAGAATAATATTTGTTTTTATAGTGTTTTATAAAATCCTCATTGCTCCTATTTACGTCCTCCGTAATAGATTTAATTATTTTTTCATAGGAATCCAGATCTTTATAATGCTCGTCATTCAAAAACCAATGACTATCATTATACGTTTCAGAATATATTTGGGATAGTTTTGTTCTAACTGCCACCTCTATTTTTTCAATCTCATTAAATATCAATATCCTTAAACGTCTATCAAATAAGTACAGTTCAAATATGTCTTCAAAAGAGATGTCTTTTCTATAAAAAGCGTGGTTGTT
>JAZRXD010000094.1:0-13799 GCA_045600045.1 Bacteroidales bacterium | reverse complement strand
AATCCTCTTTGAATACCTTTTCGGATTACATTTTGCCCCTTGCAATAAAAGCAGATTTTTACTCATTTTCTTAAAAATGCTGTAAATATATAAATTTCAATTTATTACAAGGTTTTTAGGTACTTTTTTGACCATTAGACCAATAATTATTTTCCAAAAAGATATTCAATCACTTTTCGATTGGTAGCAAAAAAAGCACCTACAATTTCTTGTAAGTGCTTTTAAATTTGGTGATCCGGATGCGATTCGAACGCATGACCCACAGCTTAGAAGGCTGTTGCTCTATCCAGCTGAGCTACCGGACCGACCTATTTTGGTGTGGCAAAGATAGTAATTAACCACAAAAATCAAATTCTATCCGCCTTTTTTTTATCGTTTGCCCGTTTTTTGTCTAATAACTGATAGCAAACAAAGCACGTTTGTGCGATGGTTTACCTGAATAAATACAAGTACCTTCTTCGTCTGGTGCATCGAATGGAATACAACGTACTGTTGCTTTGGTTTCCTCTTTTATTTTTTCTTCTGTTTCGGTTGTGCCGTCCCAGTGTGCTAAAATGAAGCCATCGCAGTTTTTAACACGTTCCTTGAATTCTTCGTATGTGTCAACTTTGTAAGTGTGTTCTTGGCGGAATGCTTTTGCTTTTTCATATAAATTCTTTTGAATTTTGTCAAGCAAGTCTTCAACGTAAGAATCAATGCCGTCGAACGAAACCGTTTCTTTTGTTAATGTGTCGCGTCGTGCAACTTCTATTGTGCCATTTTCAAGATCGCGGGCCCCCATAGCTAAACGTACTGGAACACCTTTCAATTCGTATTCCGCAAATTTCCATCCTGGTTTTTGTGTGTCGTCGTCGTCAAATTTAACCGAGATTCCACGTTTTTCTAATGCTTGTTTTACTGCATTTGCTTTTTCTGAAATGGCAGCTAATTGTTCGTCATTTTTATAAATTGGAACTATTACAACTTGAAGAGGTGCCAATTTCGGAGGTAGAACTAAACCATTGTCGTCGGAGTGTGTCATAATTAACGCACCCATCAATCTTGTTGAAACGCCCCACGATGTTGCCCACACGTAGTCTGTTGTACCATCTTTTTTTGTGAATGTAACGTCGAATGCTTTAGCAAAATTTTGTCCTAAGAAATGCGATGTGCCAGATTGTAATGCTTTGCCATCTTGCATCAAAGCTTCGATAGTGTATGTGTCAAGAGCGCCGGCAAAACGTTCGTTTGCCGATTTTACACCTTTAATGACTGGAATTGCTAAGAAATTTTCGGCGAAATCAGAATATACGTTAATCATTTTTTCTGCTTCTTCGCGGGCTTCTTCGGCAGTTGCGTGTGCTGTGTGACCTTCTTGCCACAAAAATTCGGCAGTACGAAGGAACAAGCGTGTTCTCATTTCCCAACGAACCACGTTAGCCCATTGGTTACAAAGAATAGGAAGGTCTCTGTACGAGTGAACCCATTTTTTATATGTGTTCCAAATAATTGTCTCCGAAGTGGGGCGTACAATCAATTCTTCTTCCAATTTTGCATCAGGGTCAACAACAACGCCTTTGCCTTCGGGATCGTTTTTCAAACGATAGTGGGTAACAACTGCGCATTCTTTTGCAAATCCTTCAACGTGACTAGCTTCCTTGCTAAAGAATGATTTTGGTATGAATAATGGAAAGTATGCGTTTACGTGGCCTGTAGCCTTAAACATAGAATCCAATTGATGCTGCATTTTTTCCCAAATAGCATAGCCATAAGGTTTAATAACCATGCAACCACGAACCGCTGATGTCTCAGCTAAATCAGCAGCTACAACCAACTCGTTGTACCACTGTGAATAATTTTCTTTTCGACTTGTTAATTTAGCCATAATTTTGGTATGATAATTGCTTGTAAGAAATTGCTTTATAATCTTATACAAAGAATAAAAAATTATTGATACTTTTAATCATTCGGAGGATTTAACTATGAAAACAATTTTTCCATTAACGTTTATCGGGCTGATGTTGTTCAGTTCTTGCGCTTCGTTGGTTGAATATAATGCACAATATGTATCTAATGATGTTACTGAACCTGCCATTGCTTACGCAGCACCATCATCAACAGTTGAAATGGCGAATGCCGCGGTGGATGAAGTCGCTGAATCGGATGCATCGTCAACCATTATTGAAAACGACACTTTTTACGACGATGATTATTATTATTCACGTCATTTAATGTCTTCCTACGATCCGACATGGGATGTTTCTTTTCGTATAGGCGGTCCTTATTGGTCGATAGGATATTATCCTTATGGTTATAGATATCGTACATATTATTATGACCCATATTACTACAGTTATTGGTATCCGTATTCGTATGATTATTATTACTGGCATCGTCCTTACTATCATACATACCATTATCGTCCTTACTATTATTCTAAGCCACATCATTATACTCATTACAGACCATCGCGTCCATATGGAGATCGGTATCGCTCGTCTTCGAAACACGGTTATGTCAATAATTATTCTCATGGAAGTGCCGATCATTCGTCTTATAATTATGGACCACGCTCTTCTACAGCAACTCGTTCGGCTAGCACATCAAGAGCTTCGTACTCTTCGGGAAGTTCAGGTTCGAGTCAATCTACGGCAAAATCAACAACACGTACGTCTGTTGGCCCACAAAACTCAACTCGTACGTCAGTAACAAGAACGACAAACGGCTCATCTTCGTCAACACAAACGTCAAGACCATCGACAAGTTCTTCAAATTCTGTTAAGTCAACGACAACAACACGTACATCAGCAGGACCGCAGAATTCAACACGTACGTCAACTACGAGAAGTTCAGGTTCATCTTCTTCGACACAAACGTCAAGACCATCGACAAGTTCTTCAAGTTCTGTTAAGTCAACGACAACAACACGTACATCAGCCGGTCCACAAAGCTCAACACGTACGTCGGTTTCGAGAAGCACAGGTTCTTCTTCGTCATCATCTTCATCGTCACGAAGCAGTTCTTATTCGAGAGGTCCGCAGAGCTCGCCATCAAGTGTTTCGAGTTCGTCAAGAAGTAGTAGCAGCTATAGCAGACCAAGCAGTTCGTCTTCGCATACGAGCAGTTCTTCTCGCAGTTCGTCATCAAGTCGTCCAAGCAGTTCAAGCAGTTCTTCTCACAGCAGTAGTTCATCGCATAGCTCTAGTCATAGTTCGTCGCACAGCTCGCATCATTAATAAAACAGAATAAAGAAGAATAAAAAAAAGTATTACATTTGTAAAAAATAAAATCAATATGAAGAAAATTAGTTTATTGGCGTTAAGCCTTGTTGGAGCGTTGACCTTACAAGCTCAGGATTATCTAGATGCTCTACGTTTTAGTGAATCTTTTGTTGAAGGTAATGCACGTTATATGGCAATGGGAGGTGCTTTGTCATCGCTAGGGGGAAATGTTGGGGCAATGAGTATTAACCCGGCAAGTTCCGCTGTTTTCAAAAAAAGTGTTGTGGAATTTTCTCCAACATACATTTATTCTAAGTCGGAAAACTATTATCGTGGTTACGATAAAGCATTTGAAAGTCAATTGAAAGTGCCAAGTTTCGGATTGGTTGGTTATAAACCATTGAAACAAAACGATGTGTTTGTTTCTGGTTTGTCATTCTCGTTCTCTATGAATGCACAAAACCGTTACAATGAAACATTGAAATACACAAAACAAGATCCAACTTCTTCTTTGACAGATGATTTCCTTCGTTTGGCAAGTAATGAAATCTGGTATGATGACTATAACACATTGGCTTGGAATACATCATTGTTGAATTACGACACAGTGTCTAATTCTTATTATAGTGATTTTGTGAAAGATGGTTCTGCTAATTACGATGGTTTGTTCCAGGATATTAAAATAGAACGCAATGGTCAACAAAGAGAATATTTGTTTAATATAGGAGTTGATTTCTCTGAATATGTTTTCTTCGGTGCTGATTTGTGTTTTGAAAATATTGCATACTCGGAAACAAAGATTATTGCCGAAAGTGATGTTGATAATGTTCGTCCTGAATTGAGCGATTTTTCATATTCTGAAACTAATGATGTAACAGGTAGTGGTGTTGGAGGTAAATTCGGTATCATTATCCGTCCAATAGAATATTTACGTATTGGTGGAGCTATCCATACACCAATGACATATAATTTCAGTACAGATTATGAAAATATACTGGAAGCTTTTTATGATATAAATATTGGCGAAAGCAATAGAGCTGTTGATACTTATTCGGGAGAGTATGATTATAAACTTTCAAAACCAGCAAAATTTGTTGCTTCGTTAGGTTTTGTTTACAAAAATTTAGTAAACATTGGTGTTGATTTGGAATCAATGGATTATTCACAATGTAGTTTTGATGCCGAATATCAATCATTATCAGACAGAAATTCACAAATCGGTGCTGAATTGAAAAAAGTGAATAACATTAAATGTGGTGGTGAATTCCGTTACGGACCATTTATGTTCAGAGCTGGATATGCAATGTATGGAAATCCTTACAAGAATGTTTCTGGTGATAATTTCTATCGTAGCGATTATTCAGCAGGTGTTGGTTTGGCAACAAATCTTGTATATTGCGACTTGTCGTGGATGAGAGCTAAATCAAAACAAAACAACTTGTTATATAATGATTTGAAAGGTAATTTAGTAGATGCAAATTCAACCGTTAAGAATGATTATATAACATTTACAATTGGCTTTAAATTGTAGAATACACTAAAACTACCAAATTGAGGCGATTTCCGAAAGGAGTCGCCTTTTTTTGTAAATAAGTGGTTGATAAAAAACTAGTGTTGAAAAATAGCAGACAACGTTTTTTAATACTTTTACCAAGCAAATAAGGATGATATGGTAAAAGATTGTATATCTTCTAAAATCTTGGTTGACGGAGTAATGAAAGCCGCCACCGAAGTTGTTGTTCCAGAAGGAGCGGTTGTTATTTACGATGTGTTGCGTGTGATGGACGCTGTTCCATTGTTTGTGGAAGATCATTCAGCCCGATTTTTTAAATCTTTCGATTTGTCGCAGCGCAAAAGACCATTTGCCGAAAATGTATTTACTTCGTCAATTTTGGAGTTTATAAATAAATATGGATTGAAAAATGGCAACGTCCGTTGTGTATATAGCATTTCCAAAATGAACGAAGTGCAGTTTCTGGTTTACGAAATCAAACATTCGTACCCAACGGATGAAATGTATAAAAAAGGCGTTGAATGCGGTACATTCGAAGGGGAACGAAGTAATCCTAATGTAAAACAAGAAGCAGCGGTTAAAACCAATGCATACAAAAAAATTGCAGAAACGGGAGTTTATGAGGTGTTGTTGGTTGATTCGCAAAAAAACGTTACGGAAGGAAGTAAATCAAATACATTCTTTGTGAAAGGCGATACAATAGTAACCGCGTTGGCACAAGATGTTTTGTGCGGAATCACTCGCCTGCAAATAATCGATTTGATAAAACAATTGAATATTCCTTTGGTAGAAAGAAAAATTGCCTTGGCAGAATTAGCAAATTTTGATGCCGCATTTGTTTCAGGAACCTCTCCGAAGGTGTTGCCAATCAACAAGGTGGAAAATATTGCATACACTGCTGATAATCATGTTGTTAAACGAATTGCGGATGCTTACAATAAACAAATTTCAGAATATATAGAATCTCACAAAAAATAAATCTATGAAAAAGAAAATAGCAGTAGTTGGCGGAAGTTTTACTTCAGAATCGGATATTTCTAAGAATAGCGCCATTCAAGTAAGTGGAATGATTGATAAAAACAAGTATGATGTTTACACTGTTTTTATATCACATGGCGATTGGATGGTTCAATTACCAGAAGGAGAATTACCAATAGACAAAAGTGATTTTTCTTTTCAGTATAAAGGAGAGAAAATAACATTTGATTGCGTATATAATTCAATACATGGAACTCCTGGAGAAGATGGACAAATGCCAGGATATTGGGATTTATTGGGTATTCCTTATACAAGTTGTGGTGTGTTCACTGGTTCGTTGACCTTCAATAAATACGCAACAAAAATGTTTTTGAAATCGTTCGGTATAAAAACTGCTGATGCAGTCTTGTTGCGTCCTTGGAACGAAATCAACGAAAAAGAGATTATAGACGTTGTAGGTTTACCATGTTTCGTTAAACCAAATAATGGAGGTTCAAGTTTTGGCGTTTCAAAAGTTAAAACAGTTGAAGATTTAGTTCCTGCAATCAAAAAAGCATTTAGCGAAGATAACGAAGTAATTATTGAACGTTTTGTGAAAGGCATTGAGGTTTCTGTTGGAGCTTACGAAGTTGAAGATGGCGTTCATGTTTTGCCGATAACAGAAATTCAAACGAAAAACGAATTCTTTGATTATCAAGCAAAATACGAAGCGGGTTATAGTCAAGAAATTACGCCAGCTCAATTGCCGGAAAAAGTTACGGCGCTTTGTAAAGCAGAGACAGCAAAAATCTATAAATATCTTGGATGTTTTGGAATTTGTCGTGTGGATTTCATTATTACCCCAAATGGAGATATGAACTTTTTGGAAATAAATACGAATCCGGGAATGAGTAAAGCCAGCATTGTCCCAAAACAAATGCGAGCAGAAGGTTTGAACGAAGCAGACGTATTTTCTGCCATCATCGAACATTCGATTAAGGCAAAAAGATAGTAGTTGTTGTTATTTGTTAATGGATGTTTAGTAACGACGCCATTATTTAACAATACAAAAGATTTGATTTTATTCTATCTTTGGTCGTGTTGAAAGCCCAACAAAGGTTATATATGCGACAAGAGAAGAATAAATCAAATTATGCTAGTAAAAACGTATGGTGGTGCAGTCAATGGGATTGACGCACGAATTATTACCGTTGAAACAGATATAGTCAGCGGTGTGAATTTTTATTTGGTAGGATTACCAGATAGTGCAGTAAAGGAAAGTCAGCAACGAATAGAATCGGCATTAAGAAGTGTGGGTTATAAGTTGCCAGGTCGAAAAATTACAATAAATATGGCACCGGCAGACCTCAGAAAGGAAGGAACTGCCTATGATTTAACATTGGCTATAGGTATTTTATCGGCATCGCAACAAATTGTAGCTTCGAATGTCGGTGATTATATTATTATGGGTGAATTGTCGCTTGATGGTGGCGTTCATAGAATTACGGGAGCCTTGTCTATGGCAATAGAAGCCCGTAAATTTGGATTCAAAGGTTTTATATTACCAAAAGAAAATGCACGTGAAGCGGCGGTGGTAAACGATTTAGACGTTTACGGCGTTGATAATATAAAAGATGTGATTGATTTTTTCGAAGGTAAAGTTGTGCTTTCAAAAACAGAAGTAAATACACGTGAAGAATTTTTCAAACATGTAGATAATTGTACGTATGATTTTGCAGATGTAAAAGGTCAGGAAAATGTGAAACGAGCATTGGAAATTGCCGCTGCCGGAGGGCATAATCTAATTATGGTTGGTCCGCCCGGAGCAGGAAAGACAATGTTGGCGAAACGTATTGTTTCCATTTTACCACCTTTAACATTGCACGAAGCTTTGGAAACTACAAAAATCCATTCTGTTGCTGGTAAGTTGGGAGGACACGTTTCGTTAATGTCGGAGCGTCCGTTTCGTTCTCCACACCATACGGTAAGTGATGTGGCATTGGTAGGAGGAGGAACGTATCCGCAACCAGGTGAGATTTCACTTGCTCACAATGGCGTGTTGTTCCTCGACGAATTGCCTGAATTTAAAAGACAGGTATTGGAGGTTATGCGTCAACCATTGGAAGATAGACATATAAACATTTCTCGTGCAAAATTCACGGTGGATTACCCTGCAAGTTTTATGTTGATAGCTTCGATGAATCCATGTCCATGCGGGTATTACAATCATCCAGAAAAACAATGTGTCTGTAGTCCGGGAGTTGTGCAAAAATATTTGAATAGAATTTCCGGACCATTGTTGGATCGAATAGATATACATATAGAGGTAGTTCCTGTTCCGTTTGAGGAATTGTCAAATAAAACTCCGGTTGAGACAAGTCAGGAAATTCGGGAACGGGTTGTACGTTGTCGTGAAATTCAACAAAAACGATTTGAAAACATGCCGATTTATTGCAATGCGCAGATGGATGCAAAATTGATTCGAAAATATTGTGTGTTGAATGACGAATGCCAAACTATATTGAAAACAGCAATGGAAAAACTTGGTTTGTCGGCTCGTGCATACGACAGAATAATCAAGGTGTCGCGTACCATTGCAGATTTAGCAGAGTCGGAAAATATTGAACCAGAACACCTTGCCGAAGCAATACAATATAGAAGTTTGGACAGAGAACATTGGGCAGGATAAGGTTTCATTTATTGTGAAAAAGTTTTTGGGTTTTAAAGATTTTACACAAGACGAATTCTTACATTTGTAGAACTTGAAACGTTTGATATGGCAAAGAAACCTACAGTTGCACTTATTTACGATTTTGATGGAACGTTGTCTCCTTGTAATATGCAGGAGTACGATTTTCTGAAAGATATTGGAATAAAAAACAAACGTGATTTTTGGGCAGAGGTTGATGCGTTGGTAAAAACTCACAATGCAAGCAATATACTTTGCTATATGAAATTGATGATTGACAAATCCAGAATGGCGGGAAAAAGCATTCGGCGGGAGGCTTTTGTTGAATATGGCAAAAGTGTTGAATTGTACAAAGGTGTTGAAGAATGGTTTGACGTTGTTGACGAATTGGCCAAAAAATATGATGTTTTGGTAGAACATTATATAAATTCATCAGGTCTAAAGGAAATGATTGAAGGCACACGAATTGCGTCGAAATTCAAACAAATTTACGCTTGTTCTTTTTTGTATAATGTAGATGGAATAGCAGAATGGCCAGCTGTGGCTGTTGATTTTACGGCAAAGACGCAATTCCTTTTTATGATTAACAAAGGCGTTGCCAATATTAGCGAAAATTATATGGTTAATGAGTACAAATCAGAATCGGAACGTCCAATACCATTTTCTCATATGATATATTTCGGTGACGGAGAAACTGATGTTCCATGTATGCGTATGGTTAAGCAAGCAGGAGGAAATTCTATAGCTATATATCGTTCTACAAGTAAGGACAAAAAAGATTTGGCGAAGAAACTGATTCACGAAAACAGAGTGAATTTTGCTTGTGCAGCTGATTATACAAAAGGTAAAGAAATATATAAAATTGTTGAATCGATTCTGTCTCAAATAAAATCGAATTTTGAATTTAATCAGTTGGAAATTAAGAATCAAAATAAATTAAAGTAGATAAATGATAGTCTGTATAGCCGAAAAACCAAGTGTTGCCCGTGATATTGCCCATGTAATTGGCGCAAATGATGCTCACGATGGCTATATGGAAGGAAATGGTTATCAGGTGACGTGGACTTTTGGTCATTTGTGTACCTTGAAAGAACCTCATGATTATACAGAATTGTGGAAATCGTGGTCGTTGTCGCGTTTACCAATGATTCCCCCACAATTTGGAATAAAGTTGATTGATGATAAAGGCGTTGAAAAACAATTTAGAGTGATAGAATCACTTATGCAAAAGGCTGATAAAATTATAAATTGCGGTGATGCTGGTCAGGAAGGAGAATTGATTCAACGTTGGGTTATGCAGAAAGCAAGGGCGAAATGTCCGGTTGAAAGACTTTGGATTTCATCGCTGACAGAAGAAGCAATTCGTGAAGGTTTTAATAATTTAAAATCACAAAATGAATATCAATCTTTGTACGAAGCAGGACTGGTTCGCGCGATAGGAGATTGGTTGTTGGGAATGAATGCGACCAGATTATATACATTGAAATATGGTCAAAATCGTCAAGTATTGTCAATAGGGCGTGTGCAAACACCAACGTTGGCCATGATAGTAAATCGCCAATTACAAATAAAAAACTTTACACCTGAACAATATTGGGTTTTGTCAACAACCTATCGTGATACGGTTTTTACAGCAACTTCGGGGAAATTCACTTCGAAAGAAGACGGGCAGAAAATATTGGATGCAATAAAAGATACGCTTTTTACTATTATCGACACCACGGATAAAAAAGGAACGGAAGCACCACCAAGGTTGTTTGATTTGACTTCATTACAGGTTGAATGCAATAAAAAATATGCATTCTCGGCTGATAAAACCTTGCAATTGATACAAAGTTTATATGAAAAGAAATTTACAACATATCCTCGTGTTGACACCACTTTCTTGAGTGACGATATCTATTCGAAATGTCCTCAAATAATGGGTGGTTTGGCTGGAATTAGTTCGTATGTACCTTTGTTAGAACCATTTAAAGGGAAAAAATTACCAAAAAGCAAGAAAGTATTTGATTCATCAAAAGTAACCGATCACCATGCTATAATTCCAACGGGAGTTACGCCTCACAATCTTTCGCAAGATGAAGAGCGTGTTTTTGATTTAATAGCCAAACGTTTTATTGCAGCCTTCTATCCAGATTGTAAATTCACGTCAACTTCGGTTCTTGGAAAGGTTAATGAATATGAATTTAAGGCTACCGGAAAAAATATACTTGATCCAGGATGGCGTGTGGTGTTTGGTAATAAAGTGCAGGATGATGATGAAAAAACGGAGGAGGAAGAAGGTGTTTTGCCAACATTTGTAAAGGGAGAATCGGGGCCTCATAAACCAGATTTAGCTGAAAAGTGGACACAACCTCCGAAACCATATACCGAAGCAACGTTGCTGAGAGCAATGGAAACTGCTGGTAAAATGGTGGATAATGAAGAACTACGTGACGCATTGAAAGAGAATGGAATTGGACGACCATCTACTCGTGCAGCGATTATAGAAACCTTATTTAAACGTCGTTACATTATAAAAGAAAAAAAGAATTTAATAGCAACGCAAACTGGTATTGAATTGATACAAATGATTCATGAGGAGTTGTTAAAAAGTGCAGAATTAACAGGAACTTGGGAGAAGAAACTTCGTGAAATAGAACAACACAAATACGATGCAAAACAATTCCTTGATGAGTTAAAAGCAATGGTTTCGGAAATTGTAATGACAGTGTTAAGGGATAACACAAATCGTCGAGTGGCAATTACCGAAATCACAGAAAAGGGAAAGAAATCTTCGAAACCAAAAACAACGAAAAAGGATACGAAGAAAACAGTCTTGTCTAACGAAAGTCAAACTGTTGCACAATCCAATACGATTGTCGGATCAAAGTGTCCTCTTTGTGGAAAAGGTCAAATTATAAAAGGGAATACTGCTTACGGATGCTCCGAATGGAAGAATGGCTGTTCATATCGAAAGCCATTTAATAGTTAGTTGTATTTCCGTATATTGTAGATGTGACAAGGCGCCTTGTCGTCGCTGAAGTTGAAAAGTAGGGAGATTCCTAAAATAGAAAACCAATCTTTTGTTTTATTAAACGATATTTGTTTGTATTGTAGGTAACCATCTTTTGCTTCGTTGGCAAGCTGGTCCAATTTATCAGTAAATGTTTTTCTAAATGTCCATTCTCCTCGAAGTTCCAATTTTGGTGCTAATTTGAATTTGAGTCCTAATCCCATTGGAATGTCAATGGTTTCAAACCATTTCAAGTCTTCCATATACATGGCACCGAGGGCAAATGTGACGTACGGTGAAAAGTTATGGTTCTTTTTCTCGTGTGTTATTTCAAAAAAATTGAATTCAATTCCTCCTGAAAATTCAATAATCCGTGTGTTATCAAAGTAAAAGTCTCGTTCTTGTTGGTAGGCGTTGTCAAATTCAGAATCATTCTCTCTTAAATTTCCGAAAGTTGCACTAAATCGTAACGAATAGTGGGGATTGTAGTTTTTTCTAAATAATAAGGCAAGAGCGGGTTGTGGAGAGTGGTATGCTTTCGTCATGTTTACGTCACCGTTGTATTGGGCTGTACCAATCAGAAAACCAAAGTCAATATCTTTATGTTGTGCGGAAAGTTCCCTGCAACAAACTAAAAATAGAAGAAAATAAAAGATTTTTTTCCCGAGATTCATTTCTTTTGACACAATGTTTTTAAAACGAGGAAATGTTGTTTTTAGTATCAAACATTATCATTTTTTAAACGTTGGCCAACCATCTCTGGTTTGTTTCATTTTGTAATGAGCGGAAATCATAAAAAACATGTAAAAATCTCTGTCGTATGGATCTCCACGTTGTTCGTTGTAGTAATGATATTGGTTATTATCTTCGTAGCAATGTTTTACATAAGCAGGGTCGGCCGCTAAAATTGCCGCAGCATCAGAAACTGTATTGTCGTGTAATGCAACTAAATCAGGATTAGCATAAGTTGTACTTACGTCATCAAGATAATCGGTGAATAGGAATCGTAAACCTGCCTCGGCAGAAATTGACCATCTTCTATTAATACTATATTTTGCAATCAAACCGATTGGCACACATACTTGGAATAGGGAATAAGGTCTACGAGTTTCAATATAATTTTGTCCTTCTGTCCCAATTGGTTGTAAGGCTATCCATTCTCCTTCGATACGTGCTTTAGGATTGAAGTGGTAAACTCCGATTCCCGCAAACCAATAAGTAGAAAGTGTTACACCTTTTTGACCACGAACACCACGTAAGTCATAAATGTGGCCACCACGTTCTTTTCTGATTTTATAGTCTAATCGAAAACTTAATTCTTGAATAGGTGTTCTGAAAGAAATGTCACGATCTGAACGGAAATATTCATCGGTTTTTTGGTCACTACCATAAAGCATACCCATTGTATATGTAGCTTGCCAAGACAAACGTTCACGGAATGTTTTGCGTAAACCAATGCAACCACCAAATCGGGTAGACAAAAAGTCAATATCAAGAATGGAATTTCGACCAACACCAGGACCACCACCTAATTCGCCAAGCATGAAAGATGGGCCGAACCCTCCGATAAGTTCATAAGGATACGTTTTCCACATCTTATCTTGTCCAACTGCAATTGATGAAAAAAGAACAAGTGCAGTAAGTATACAAACTAAATTTTTCAGTCCTTTGAACATATAAGTCAGTATATATATATATGCAAATATAAAAGAAAATTTGATAAATGTTTCGTCAATGCTTATTTTCTTACGTCCATTCCAAGATTTAATTTTTCTCGCAATGTTCCAAAAAAATTTTTTGTTGTAAATTCAATTGTTGGAATACAAAATCTTGATTTTTTGATAGTTATACGGGGATTTTGCTTGATGATTTGACTGGAATAGTCGTTAGAAATTAAAAATTCAGTGAATTCTCCAGTAGCTTCAATTGTTATTTTTTCGTTGTCAGGAATTATTATGGGACGAATATTGAGCGTGTGAGGTGCAATTGGTGTGATGATGCAGGAATGATTTTCGGGGGTTAGGATAGGTGAGCCTAAGCTAAGCGAATATCCTGTGGAACCTGTTGGGGTACTGATTACGACGCCATCGGCCCAAAAAGAACAAAGAAATTCTTTGCCTACGTATATGTTGATTTTGATTAGTTTTACGGCATTGCTTTTTTGTAGAGTGATTTCGTTTAATCCAATGCCGGAAATGTTATTGCTTTTGTTTTTGTAAGAGAAATCTAAAAGTGTTTTCTTTTTAATTTTGAAGTTATTTTCTTTTATGTTTTTGATTATGAAGTCAATATCGTCAGGATTCGTTTGGGCTAAAAATCCTAATTTTCCAAAATTAATTCCCAGTATTGGAATGTTGGTTTTGTAGCTTAAATGAGCACATTTTAAAAACGTTCCGTCGCCACCTAAACTGATTATCAAATCAGAGTCTTTTTTGTTTGGTTCTG
>JAZRXD010000093.1:0-20645 GCA_045600045.1 Bacteroidales bacterium | reverse complement strand
AGGAACTGAAGCGTGTAATTTCACATTGAATTTACCGAATTCAGCAACTGAATATCTAATGAAAGGAGCAATTCCAAATGTGTTAGATTTTGTGCAATATTTTTTATCATCATCATCTTTCAATTTGTTACTTGTTGATGTAGAAAAACTTACAGTTGCACCAACAGCGAATTTATCGCTTAAATCAAAACCTATCATTGGTGCGAAAGAAAATGAATTATATTTTGGATCATCAATATCATCTTTCACATCTTTTCCATTGTCGTCAATATCAACAACAACATTCTTCTCTACACCACCAGAATGAGAAGCAGAAAGACTTCCACCCAACCATAATTGTGCGTTAGCGGTGAACGCGCAGGCTACCATAGCCACAACAGAGATTATAACTTTTTTCATTGTAATATAATTTTTAATTAAACCGATGCAAAAATATCAGTATTTCACAAATCTCCAATTATTATAATTGAAAAATCAAACTTTATTACAATTCATTTATCTTTTCGCTAATACTACCAAAAACTTTTTGTATTATATCACTCGCCCATTGGAATGGATTTTTGCGAATTTCTTTTTCTTGATTTCCTACTTTCAAAAACAAACCATCCAATGCTTTGCCTGTTGTGTATTCGCCCAAATTAGTGTTTACTTCGTGAATATTCAAATCCCAATTGTTAGTCGTTGCAAGAATCTCCAAAGCCGCACGTGCCACATTATTATTATTGTATTGTTCAACCAAACCATTCCATTTTCCAGTAATATCGTTCCATAAACTTGTGGCGGAAGCATTGCCAACTATTTTCTGATCCAATGCCGAATTCACCTTTGGAGAATATGCATTTACCAATGATTTATATGTTTGGTTTTTCAAATATTTTGTGGCTGCCAACGAATCAAAACCTTCTGCCGATTTCTCGGAACCTTCGGGAACTGTACCATTCAAAATATCCCAACCATCTTTTATTGTTAGATTGGTAATTGCATCGCTCAAAATTGGTTTCGCATCCTTTGCAGCTTCTTCGGCAGAACGATTGATTGCCAATACAAGATTATCAAGTTTACTTTCAATCACACCCGTTGCAGACTGAAAAGCGGTAACACTACCCAATATTTCCAATTTTTCCCGAACATATTGAGCTTCATCTGGCAACAAAATCTTTACAGCTTCATCTTTAAAATAGCCGTCTTTTGCCGACAAAATCGCCGTTGACGAATCGGTTCCAATATTCAAAGCGGTTTTCAAACCTTTCACGATGTCGGTTGTTGACAAATCACCATCGCCTTCATTCAACATATCTTCACACGAAGCAAATAAAAACAACGCTCCGAACAATACACAAGTATATTTTCTCATAATCATAAATTTTAATTAATACTTCTCAAAATTAATTGATTTGAGTAAATTTGAAAAGATTTTCGGAAATAGATATGAACATTACGGAGAAATACTCCTACTGCATAGAAAAATTCGAGCAAATTATGCCAAATCCACAAACGGAATTGAATTACAACAATCCCTTTGAATTGCTTGTTGCAGTAATTCTTTCGGCTCAATGCACCGACAAACGTGTAAACCAAATCACACCGAATTTGTTCAAAGCTTTTCCTACTCCCTTAGCTATGTCAAATGCCAGCGAAGAGGAAATTTTAGAGCTAATTAAAAGCTGTTCGTATCCTCAAAGCAAGGCAAAATACTTGAAAGCAATGGCCACAATGCTTCATTATGAATTTCATGACGAAATTCCCGATGATGTTGAAATAATGCAAAAATTACCTGGAGTTGGAAGAAAAACAGCAAATGTGATGGCTGCGGTAATTTTCCATAAACCAACAATGGCAGTTGACACACATGTTTTTCGTGTTTCGGCGCGAATAGGTTTAGTTCACGATGCCAAAACGCCACTCGAAACAGAAAAACAACTGATGCGACACATTCCAAAAGAAAAAGTTCACGACATGCACCACTGGCTTATTCTCCACGGACGCTACACTTGTACGGCAATAAATCCAGATTGTGGAACGTGCGCTATCACAAAAGCTTGCGCCACTTTTAACCACGAAACAAACGAAGTAAAAGAATTATCGATTTTTTAATATGAAAATTGCAATTGCACAACAAAACTACACAATTGGCGAATTTGGGAAAAATGCCACGAAAATATCAAAAACTATTTTCGAAGCACGAGACCAAAAAGCCGATTTAATCGTTTTTCCCGAAATGTGCCTATGCGGCTCGTTTCCATTCGATTTACTACAACAAGAAGAATTCATTGAAACAACAATGCAAGTGCTTCAACGTATTGCAACCGACACATTCGGCATAGCCGTATTACTTGGTTGTCCAACATACTGCGAAGATGAAAACGAAACAAAAGTGTACGATTCCGCCATTTTAATTGAAAACGGAATCATTACCAGACGATTCAACAAAAAGAACCTTACTCCTATTGAATCGAAATATTTTGTAACTGACAATGAGAAAAATATTTTTGAATGGCAAGGTGAAAAAATCGCTGTTTGCGTTGGTAATGACTCTCCCGGAAATGAAGAAGGCGTAACCGTTGCAATAAACATCAACGCAAAAACATTTTGTTACAACAAAAATTCCGAATGCAATCAATTTGCAAAATGCGAATTTCCAATAATTTATGTCAATCAATATGGCGGAAACACGGAATTTCTATACGAAGGAAATTCGTTTGTTTTAAATGCAAACCATGAGAAAATAATTGAACTTCCATACTTTCAAGAAGGTTTGGCATTTTTCGACACGAAACAAACATATCAACCTCTCCAATCGTGCAAACCCGACCCAACAGCACTTCTGCACGATGCGCTAATTGTTGGTATCAAGGATTATTTCGCCAAAAACGGCTTTAAAACAGCAACATTAGGACTTTCGGGAGGAATTGACTCGGCCGTAGTGCTTGCATTGGCAGCAGAAGCAATCGGAAGCGAAAACATTAGGGTTCTTTTATTGCCATCGGAATTTTCAACATCACATTCAATAACCGATGCGGAAGGACTAGCAAAAAATCTTGGTGTGCAATACGATATTGTACCTATAAAAAACATTTACAACGCTTCATTACAAGCATTGGCGCCATTGTTTAAAGATTTACCATTTTCTCTTGCAGAAGAAAATCTACAATCACGCATTCGTGGAACATTGTTGATGGCGGTAAGCAATAAATTCGGCAACATATTACTTAACACGTCAAATAAAAGCGAAATAGCCGTTGGATACGGAACGTTATACGGCGACACCAATGGTAGTATTTCTGTTTTAGGCGATGTGTACAAAACTGATGTGTTTAAATTGGCACGATATATCAATCGTGATCGCGAAATTATTCCTGAAAACACGATTATTAAACCACCTTCTGCGGAATTAAGACCAAATCAACAAGATTCCGATTCACTACCCGACTACGACACATTGGACAAAATTGTGTTTGAATTTGTTGAAAACGGAAAGACACAAGAAGAAATCGAAAAAATGGGATTTGCAAAAGAAACTGTCGCAAAAACAATACAACTCGTAAAACGTTGCGAATACAAACGCCAGCAATTATGTCCAGCTATAAAAGTTTCTTCAAAACCGTTTACAGAAAGAAAAATGCCATTGGTCGGCAAGTTCTAATAAAACAAAATGTCCAACCGAATTTCGATTGGACATTTTTAATTAAATCAATTTGAAAACTATTTTTGGGAATCGTTCAATTGACTTAAAATGTCACTCATTTTTGCCACATAGTTTGTAATCAAACCGTTGTAGAATGCTTTATAAGACATTTTTTCGTCCATCTTGTATGCGAAACGAGTATCATTATACAAAGCAATAGCTTCATCAATCAATTTTTCCACAGCAGCTTCTTTTTCTGGGAAAAAATCAGCCGTGAACACACATTCTTCCAATACAGTGGAAAATACTGTGTCAACATCTTTTTTGAAATCTCTTTTACTTGCCATAATCTTTATTTTTTACATTATTCACAAATTTATTTTTTTTATCCTAAAAAACTGACAATCACAAATGCTACTTACTAACAAGTTATGAATGTGCTTCGTTGAACAGTTTCGCTCTGTCTTTCAACAAATCAATTTTGTGCTGCGACATTTGCGACGTGCACGCACGCAAACCTTGACGTTCGCTACCAGTAATATCAAGCGTGATTGCACTGATTCCGTAATACAACAACTCTGCAAGTAATTCACCGCCAGTCATTCCTGGATAACCAATAGTAAAATAGAAACCATCTCCTACCGGATTTTCCATGTCTTTGTCGTACACTATTTCAAAACCGTTTTTCGTAAAGATTTCTTTAGCTTGTTTTGCACGATTCCCATATTCCAAAATATCGTTTCGGAAATTGTATGAACCGTCGTTAGCAGCCTTTAGAATTGCAGCAAAAGCATATTGCGCAGAAAATGCAGTACCTGATGTCAATGCATAAACAGCACCATAAATCATTGCACGACCTAATTCTTCCTGAGCATAAAAACGAAGTAAGTCAGGGAATTTCTTCATATACAAAGCATTGGAAATCACCAACGACGCAATACGTTGACCGGCGTAACTAAATGCTTTCGAAGCTGAAATCAACAAAATATAATTATCGGTGTATTTCGCAACTGTTGGTTGGAATGGTGCAACACCTGGTTGACCATAATCTTTACGGAAATCCATTGCAAAATAAGCCAAATCCTCAATAACAACAATGTCATATTTATTGACAACATCAGCAATTATCTTCAATTCCGTTTCGGTGAACGAAATCCATGAAGGATTGTTTGGACTTGAATACACGATTGTTGCAATGTCGCCGTTCTTACAATACGATTCAAGTTTATCACGTAAAGCCTCGCCTCTATAATTGTACACATCAAAAGTTTCGAAAGGCAAGCCCATCATTTTCAACTGTTGTTTTTGAACAGGAAAACCTGGATCGATGAACAATGTTTTTGTTTTTTTCGCATCGCGACGGCCCGCTGTTAAAAATGCCGCAAAACTTGCTTGCATCGAACCCACGGTAGGAACACAGTTGTCAGAATCAACATCAATATCAAGGAAATTCTTAACAAATTTCGACATTTCCTTTTTTAATTCAGGGATACCTTCGATTGGAGGATAAATTGACGCGCAACCTTTTTTCAAAGCTTCTATTTCGGCCGCAACACCAACTTGTGCAGGTGGCAAACCAGGAACACCCATTTCCATTTTAACGAACTCTATTCCCGTTTCTTCCTCTATATCGCGTACAACCTTTACGATTTGACGAATCGAAGCTTTCCCTACACACTTAATTCCATTTGCCTCCAAAGCTTTGTCAACAACCTCGCGAGGTATCACTGTCTTTTTTTCCATATACGTTATTTAAATTTTTTAATGTTTTTCATTGTGAAATAGGCATTATCCCTTTCAAAATACAAATCTGCCTGAGTATTCCCATAGCGTTTGATAATCACACCTTTCGTTGTAACTGGAACATTTTCAACCCGTTGGGTTCTTAAACCATTTCCAACATAAATTTTCGGACAAACTTCTGCTCCCGACGAATCCCTTGTCGTTATCGATATGGGCATAACAAAATCATCATCGACATTTGTCCATCGAAGTTGTAAAAATGAAACTTTTGCCAATTCCTCTTCTTGAGTAGTTTCATCCAAAATATAATTCACTTTTTCCTTATTCGCTGGAATTTCCGTGATTGGAATCCAACGCCACTGTAATTCAGGAACTTTTTCGCTATACAAATATTGTTTGAAATACCAAGAATAATCCGTACCCGTTTTTTCATAAACGAAATCGGTAAAATCCTTAACTGTCACAATCTGATAGCGACGCGACATATAATAAGATTTTAGAATATCAAAAAACAAACTGTCGTTGGCAATCAAATAACGCAATCCTTTCAATGTCCAAGCTCCTTTAATATACGCATCGGAATCGTGGTAATCCCAAAAATTCACATCACGAGGACCAACAACTGGACGTATATTGCTCATTGAACTTTTCCATGCACGTGCATACGTATCGCTTTTTTCTTTTCCAAACATTCGTTCTACATATAAGAATTCGGAATACATAGCAAATCCTTCATGAATGAATATCTCTGCATAATCATCTACAGAAACGCAATTTCCCCACCATTCGTGAGCCGTTTCGTGCACAATGATATAATCCATTCCAAAGGTATTTTTAAAGCCATTTCCATAAGCAATGGCAGTTTGATGCTCCATTCCTTCGTAAGGGCTTTCAACCAAACAGAAACCATCCTTTGGCCATGGATAAGGTCCGTAAAAATCTTCATATGAAGCCAAAACTGTTTTTGATTGTTCAAAACTCTTTCGAGCTTTTGCTTCATCTTCAGGCAAAACGTAATAATTCAATGTAAACGTTGTATCCACACCTTGGTATTCTTCGCCGAAATACATATAATCGCCAGCATAAAATGTTATGTTATAACTATTTATGCTATAATTCGTCTGCCAAGTCCAAACTTCCTTATCATTAATCGTTTCATGCGATTGTAACGAACCATTTGAGACAACAGTAAGTCCTTTGGGCACAGCAACTTTCATTCGCATTCCAAAATCCGGCTCATCAGACAGATGGTCTTTGCATGGAATCCAACAACTAGCTCCTAACGTTTCACAAGTTACGCCAAACCAAGGTTTGCCAGATGAAGAAGTTTTCCAAACCATACCACCTTCCCAAGGTGGACGAACGGCTTCTGCTGGTTTTCCTTGATACCAACAAGTCAATGTGTGTTTGGAATCCACATCTAATTGATTAGGAATGGCAATCATCACCGCATTGTACTCACGGTTTACGACTGTCGTTTTTTGGTTATCTATATAAATCGAATCAATGATTAAAACCGACGATAAATCCAACTGCATTTGCAACGAACCGTCTGCACCTACACCTCCGCCTTTCCAAATAAAATCCATGGAAACGCTTCCTTTCAAGTATTTACTCTGCGGATTGACATCAATATCAATGTCATAGAATTGAACATCATACAAACGAAATTTGTTCAAAAAACCATGTAAACTATCAGCTCGAGTAAATTCTGGGTATTGTTCGGATTTTTTTCGGTCTTTTTTCGGCTTTTCCGCATACAAATCCATTGTTGACACCAACACTACAACAAAGAACAATATGCCACACAAACGCTTCATTACCAAGTATAACCCAAACCTATCGTAACATCTCTATCATATAAATCTATGCCAACAGAAGCTGAAAAATTATTATCCAACACGTACATAACTCCACCTACCAGATTGAACCACACACCATTATTCGGCACAGTATATCGATAATTGTTTTCAACTTCATTTTCATAAGAAGTATGTTTTACAACAACTCCCACTCCGCCATAAATAAACCAATTTCGCGTAAAACCGCGAGCCAAACCAACATTAAGATTTGTCGCGCTATACGCAACTTCTTTTTCGCGAGTTCCGTCGCCATAACATTCAACACCATCAATTACATAACGACGACTAAAGTTTGACTTTAGTTCAAGATAATACGACACACGGTTTTCTGCATTATGAATAAAGAAAGATGTTCCAACCTGCAATGACGGTATATTACAAACCGCCATGGTTGTGATAGACTTATTTCGTTGATAAAAATTCGTAGATAGAGTATCAGTTTCATCATCCGTGAAAAAATTCACCTGTGAGAATGCTGTTTGAGACATAAAAATCGTCCCGAGTATATATATAATTAAACCTTTTATACGCATATCAATAGTAAACGCACAAAGTTAATAAATGTAATCTAATATATACTTATTTTATGAAATATTCATCATCCGGACGAGGATTAGAATATGCAGGATTAGTCAAGAAGCTTGTATCGGACAACGTTAACAAAAAAGCTTTTAAATCGGTCAATTCATCTTCCGTCAAATGCATTCCGCCATGATTCACGCCTATTAGCAACGGATCGACATACGGAGAACGTTTTAAACCAGAGTTATAAAACGCCAAAACTTCATCCAACGTAGCGAAACGCCCGTCGTGCATATACGGAGCCGTAAATTCTATGTTTCTTAACGTAGGCACTCTATATTTTCCTTTATCCAAAGGATTTCCCGTAACAGACGAATAGTCCTTTTCGTCCGAAAAATCAGCATCCTTCGCATTGTTCAAAAACATATTCGTCGTCCATAACGGCAATGCTGGCGAGCCATGACAATGAAAGCAGTCACCTTTCTCTGTTTCAAAAATAAAGAAACCTCTTCGCTCCGCATCCGTTAAATTTGTCTCTCCACGCATAAACTGATCAAACTTCGAATTAAACGAAACCAAAGAACGAACAAATTGTGCTATAGCTTTCGACATTCTATCAATTGTGATTTCTTCATCGCCAAATGCATTTTTGAACATTGGCGGATACATCGGCACTGAACGTATTAAACCAACCGTTTTGTCAATATTTCCATTGCATTCGTGCGGAGCAACAATCATCATCCATACAAACGATTCAATATTTTTCTGATGAAAATCTTTACTTTCAGGCACACCATACCGTCCACCATAAGTTTCGTTTTCTTTACGGACATAGCCATTCCACATATAGCCTTCGTTGTTCCATACCAAATTTATCAACGGCATGGTGACATGAGGCGTGGAAATTCCTGTCAATCCAAATGTTTTTCCGTTTTTATAGACAGGATGGTCAATTCCACATTCAAACGAACGTGATTGCCTATGACACGAAGCACACGACATCAAACTATCGGTCCGACCCGACATTCGTCCGTCGTAAAACAAAAAACGCCCCAACTCCACACCTTCTTCCGTCATAGGATTATCGGCTGGAATATTCATATAATCTTTTGCATACGAAACCGAAAATTTGTATGGTGTAGGTTTTACCTTCGATTGCTTGTTAGAAACAATATAAGCAACAGCAAACACATTTACCACAAACAAAAAAGCCAACGAACAAATCCGTTGGCTTCTATGTCTTGTGAAAAATTTCATTTTATTCTATAATTTGAGGAATAGTATCTGCAGTTGTTTGTAATGAATCTGCAACAGTTTGGGCAACTTTTTCCGACACCGCTTCTGCTTCATTACCATTGAATGGCCATATTTCGAAGAAATAAAGCGCGACAATAGCAACCACTAAAACAGCAAATACAATCAAAAATTTCTTCCATGCCGGCATTCCTTTTTTTGCAAATGGATCTTGCAATGTAATAGCCGGGAATTGAGCCATTTTCGTCAATGTAGCACCAAATGTAATATTCACAAATGCTCGTGCGTTCACAGCCCATCCATTAGCATCAAGTAATGGAGCAAAATTACGTTTACGCAATTTCAACCAAGCCATTATCATTGATGGTCCAGAAATAAGCAAAATTATTCCGACAAACACCAAAATAACTTGCCACCATGTCAATTGAGCAAAACCAGAAACAACACTCACGCAGAATGAACCCAAGAAGCCCAAAGCCATACCAATGGCAGCAAAAATACCGGCAAACTTAGCAATATCGAATGGTTGTGCTTGTTGTGGATTTGCAGCTGATTCCGGAACCGACGCTGCTTTTTCCGTTACTTTCGTTGTCATTTCATCAAAGGATTTGGAATCTTTCTCGGCAGCTGATTTATTAATCAAATCAGTCACCCAATTTCCAAACTTACGATAAGGAGACCAAAATGCTTGACGAATACTAATAGGATTATCAATAATTTTGACAACAACAGCATCCCAATCCAAACCATTTCTGTCGTAGAAAATCGCATTCTTTCCAACCATCAAATCGTTCACATCGCCATCTGTCATTACAGCGGCAATAGTCATAGATTCATTTTTCTGTTTTGAATGGCAATCGCAATACAACAAATACATTCCACTGTACGAAGCAATTGTATTGTGCTTGCCCATATCACTCACTTTGACACATAAATCACAACTTCTTTGATCTATAAACAACGTACCAGCTTGGAATATAGCTTTTCTGTCTTCTTCACGACTATAAAAATCCGACAACGTGACATAGTTTTTAATCAATTTGTACAAATCTCTGTACAAATGAGTCAATTTGTTAACAGATTGAATTTCATTCGCTTCCGATTCCAAAGCTTTGTCTTGTGCAACCAATGCCAAAAGTTCGTCTTTTCGATTCTTGTCAACAATAGCTTTTATTGAATCAAAACCTAAAGACTCTACAATTTCACCTTTTTTAGCACCTTTCCATGACACAAAAGCTGAAAATTTCGCATTGATAGAATTCCAATCTTCTTCAGAAAGTGTTTTTTGTTTAGGAAAATCAACATCGAAAATCAAACGTTTCAATTCCGCGAAAGCATTTTCCCAGGCCGGATTAATGCCTCCATTCAATGGTAATTCTTTTTTGTTGTTGACACGAGCTAATGGATAAGTAGCAATTTCATCGGTACAAGCAGAAAGATTTTTTTCGCTGATAGCTTCCATTCTGGCAACAGAAACATCAAGAGCCGCTGTTGAATCCTCGTTAAATGCAATAAGTTTGCAACGCATAAAGAAATCATCAACTTTTTCTTTCAAAGCATTATATGCGTTCAATGCAACTTCGGTATTATCGCCATATGGAAATACGTTTTCCTTATTACCATCTTCGCTTGTAAACCACGTTACATAATCGTTACAATTTGCGTAAAAAGCTTCAATTTGTTCGGCATTTATTCCATCGGCTCCACTTCTATCAGGTGTTACGCCGATAGTTTTCATACAAGATAAAATGATGGATTTCAAATCTTCGTCATCAGTTGAATTTTCAGTAATAACACCGTCGCCATTGAATTTCGTTTGCGCAAAAATGGCAATACTGTCCGAAGTGTCAGCTACCGAAATTGTATCTTTTTCCAAACCAAGATTAGCCAAAATTTGTTTTGCGGAATCGTACAATTTCTTTCCGTCCTCATCTTCTTGATTTATATCTTCCAAAGCAATTGTATCTTCCTGTTTCAACAACATATCAGGATTTTTCAACACTTTGGTAATCCATTTTGCAACACTACGAACTTCATCAACACGAATTTTACCATCGTGGTCGGCATCAATTAATTCTAGGGTTTTTTCATCAATTTCAAGGCCTTTTACAGGGCAACTCAAAACTGTCCACATTTTCTGATCCAATTCATCCAAATGTGCTATGTCCTCACCCGACTGAATGTCAACTCGAGTAACACCACCCACATTAGTAAATTTCCAATCGTACTTACTTTTTGCCATATTATTGAAATTTAATTAGTTACATCTTTTCACTCAATTCCAACCAAATCAATTCTTTTTCATCTAACAAAGCTAAAACTTCGCCAATTCGATTTGATTTTTCTAATAATTCATTCTGTCCCAACGTCCCTGAAGACAAATATAACTCTAAATCTTTTTTTTCTTGCTCTAATTCGGCAATTTCTCGTTCGGTTTGTTTAAATAATTGTTGTTCTTTGAATGAAAGTCCTTTTTTCTTGCGTGGTTCCGATGATCTAGCATCAATTTTTTCTTGCGGAATTTTTGCCTTTTCCTGTTCCGCCAGCCGTTTTTCTTCGTATTCTTTAAATACAGAATAATTGCCTGGAAACTCTCCCACGACACCATTTCCTTTAAAAACAAGCAAATGTTCGGCTACTTTGTCAATAAAAAACCTATCGTGCGAAACCACCAACACACACCCTTTGAAATTCAACAAATATTCTTCTAAAAGTTGAATTGTGAACAAATCCAAATCGTTTGTCGGTTCATCTAGAATAAGAAAATTTGGTTTCTGCATCAAAACAGTCATCAAATACAGGCGTTTTTTCTCACCTCCACTCAATTTCGATACATATAAATATTGCACAGAACGAGGGAAATTCCATTGTTCCAAAAATTGTGCTGCCGAAATCGTGTGCCCTCTTTCCAATTCTATTTTGTCGGAAATGTCTTTTATCACATCAATCACGTGTTTTCCGTCACAACCAAGCAAACCATCTTGTTTGTAATAACCGATAGACAACGTATCGCCCCAATCCACAGTTCCCGAATCCGGCTTTAATTGTTGGGTTATGATATTTAACAATGTTGATTTTCCACAACCATTTTCACCAATAATACCAACACGCTCGCCTTTTCTAAAGGAATACGTCACTTTTGACAGAACAAGATTTTCGCCAAAGGATTTATCAATGCTTTTTAAATCAACAACTTTGTTTCCTAAATATTGACCGGCAACATTTATAATCATTGAATCGCCTGTTTCAATCTTTGTTTCGGCTTTGTCCTTCAATTCGTAAAAAGCATCGATTCTATAGCGTGCCTTTGTACCACGAGCTTGCGGTTGACGACGCATCCAATCCAATTCCTTACGCATAAGGTTTTTCGCCTTTGCGACTTCGGCGGACTGAACTTGTAGTCGTTCTTGTTTTTTTTCAAGGAAATACGAATAATTTCCTGAATAGCGATACATGGTTTTGTTATCCAACTCCAAAATTGTATCGCACACATTATCAAGGAAATATCTATCGTGAGTAACCAAAAGTAAGGTACTTTTAATTTTCTTAAGATATTCTTCTAACCATTCTATAATATTGATATCCAAATGATTTGTTGGTTCATCAAGAATCAACAAATCTGGAGCAAGCATAAGAATCTTAGCCAAAGCGACACGTTTTCGTTGTCCGCCCGACAATTCTGAAATCTTTTGTTTTGCCGGCAATTCCAACTTCGTAATTATAAGATTTACTTGAGCTTCATAATTCCATGCATCAGTGGAATCCATCAAATCGGTAGCTTTTTGAATTGTTTTTTCGTCACCGCTCGCCAAAGCTTGTTCATAACCACTCATTGCCGACAAGACCGCTTGATTTGCAGAATACACTTCTTCATAGACAGAAAATGTCGATTCCAATTCGGAATTTTGATCTAGATATCCCACAGAAACGTCCGGTTCAAACAAAACACGTCCTGCTTCCACGGTATCTTTGCCCATAATAATTTTTATAAGCGTAGTTTTCCCCATTCCGTTCTTTGCAACCAAAGCAATCCGTTCGCCCCGATTAACTACAAACGACAAATCATCGAACAAAAGATATTCGCCATAATATTTGGTAATATTTTCAACTTGAAGAATAGCCACAATATTGTTTTTTATAATTGCAAAGGTAGGAAAAAGCTCTTAAAATAAGAAAGGTCATTCAATTGCTTGAATGACCTTTCTCGTATGTATAACGTCTATTGCTTAATCAGCAGAGAAACCAACCAAAACAGCAACGCAACCACGAGCTATCTCATCGCTGATGTTTTCATCATTTGTTTCAACTTCAATCGAGATAATCAATTGTTGGCTTGATTCCATCTTGAAGTCCCACACTCTTTTGAAAGAGTGTTTTGCATTTGTGAACAAAACATTTCTATCTGCATCCATTATCGAAAATTTGATTTTTGGAAGTTGTTGATCTCCACAAATCGCAATACGATAGTTTTGATTTGAATAGAAAGTTTTATACAACTCGGCAGATTCGCCTTCTGATAATTCTGTGGCATTGAAAATTCCATCATGAACGTATGGATCCAAACTTGGTTTACATTCACTCTTAGCAAATGTTCTACATTGTCCGTAAGATAAAGTACCTAACAATACGAACGATACTACCAATACTAATAATTTACTAATGTTTTTCATACTATTGCTATTTCTTTAAGTTATTGGATAAATGAGTTACGCAAGTTTGCTGATGCCGATTTCAAAGCATCGAACTGTTCTTGTGTTATATTAATTTTTTGAGTTGCTCTTAAAACTGTTGAACCTGATTCTTCATCAGTAATAGTTTCTATTCCTGATTTTTCAATTACAATTGCATTGAATGCTTGAGAGATTGGTTGTAATTGAGTAAGCACTTCTGCAATATCAGGATTGTCGGTATATTCGCCCAACAATTTTTCCATTTCACCGAACGACAATTTTTGTTCAACGATTCTTTCAATCAAATCTTTGTCTTTATTAACATCTTTTGTCAATTGAGTTGCCAAATACAAAGCTTCTACCCAACCACCTGCAAGAATCAAAGCAGCCATTTCGGGACGATTGTCTTCTTTCAAAGTTGAGTTAGAGTTCAAGAATGTTTCAGAAATGATTCGAATAACTGAGTCACGATTGTCATGATTTGCTTCCAAACGATCGATGATTGATTGGTCGATTGCCGCTAACAAATCCAAACCGATAGCCAATTTCTTCGAAACATTCATGTATTGCATGATAGTTTGATCTTGCTCAAAAATACTAGCATAACTCAAATCTGCACCATATACACCTAAGTTCAAAGCTTTTTGCTTGTCAGTGTTATATTTGTTTGAATTTGAAGTTGGATTCAAAAGCGATTCATCATAACCAGCACCAGCTTTTTTTAACAACAATGTTGTTTCAACTGGTGAAGGTAATGAATACATTACTTTCTTCACATCATTTACGATTTGCTGTTTTTCTTGTAATTCTTGATCTACTGGTTCTGAAGTAGAAGAAGAATCCTTCTTATCGGAATTACTGCAACTCACAATACCCGACATTAATCCTACCACTAATAAGAGTCGGAATAAATTTAATGTATTTCTTCGCATACGTTTTAATTTAAAAATGCTACAATTATTGTTTGTGTAAAATTAGTATTTTTTTTTATTTGCAAACAAATTCTATATGTAAAATTTAACAACAATTTAAACATGACGTTAGACGAAAATGCAATACTCAAGGAAATCCAATCGGTCTTTGAGTCTGATAATGAGAATGCTATACACGACGCAATTGCCTATATCCACGAAAATGGCTCTGTTAAAATGATTCCTCTTTTGTTCGATTTGCTTGCGAAAACAGAGATTTCCACGCTAAAAAATGACATTTTCAATTGTTTGGCAGACACAAAAGCACCAGAAGCCACTCATTTTTTCATCGAAGCATTGCAAGATTCTCGTTTTGTAAACGAAAAAAATCGCATTTTGGCGACTTTATGGCAAGCAAACCTTGATTTTTCCGATCACATTGATTTGTTTTTCAAAATACTTTTGAACGATAACTATGAAACCGCTATCGAAGCATTAACAATCATTGAAGTTTGCACTGAAAAACTTTCTGATGAATCCAAAGACAAATACAAGAAAGAGTTGAAAAACGCTATGGCAAACGAGAAATCAGAAAAAGCAGCATTATTACAAGCCGCTTATCAGATATTGGAATAATTTCGAACTCCAAAAATAGAACTGCCGACACGGACTATCGTACTACCCTCCTCTACGGCAATCAAATAATCTTCCGACATTCCCATAGATATTTCCTTGAACGAATCTTCAGGGAAATATTTTTTATGTAATTCATCGAAAATCGTTTTTAATTTTTTGAATTCCGCACGGACCTGGTCTTTATTGTCTGTGAAACTGGCCATTCCCATCACACCACAAATTGTAACGTTTTGCAACGAACGAAACAAAGGTGATTGTAGAAATTCTTCAGCTTCGTCAAGTGACAATCCAAACTTTGTTTCTTCTGTCGCTATATGAAATTGTAACAAACAAGGAATCACACGGTTATTTTTTTGAGCTTCCTTATTTATAACCTCCAACAAATTCATTGAATCTACGCTATGAATTAAAGAAACAAACGGCGCTATATATTTCACCTTGTTTGTCTGCAAATGCCCAATCATGTGCCATTGAATATCTTTGGGAAGCGCCTCGTATTTGCGAGTCATTTCCTGCACTTTGTTTTCGCCGAAATTGCGACAACCTATTTCATAAGCCTGCATAATGTCGCTTTCTGGCTTTGTTTTGGAAACAGCCAACAACAACACATTTTTCGGCAGACCCTGTTGTACTTTGCGAATATTTTCCTGTATCATAGCGACACAAAAATACATTTTTAATTAATAGTTGGTAAACGAAACGCCAGATTTATTAAAAAGAAAAAGGCCATCGTTTCCGACAGCCTTTTCTCATATATATTATAGTTAATTAAATTAAGCTATGTAGAATAAGACCACTTCTTAATTTTGGTTCGAACCACGTTGATTTTGGAGGCATAATTTTACCACTATCAGCAATTGCCATCAATTGTTCCATAGAAACTGGATACAACGCAAATGCAGTCTGCATTTCGCCTGAATCAACACGTTTCTTCAATTCACCTAGTCCACGAATACCACCAACGAAATCAATTCTTTGACTTCTTCTCAAATCTTGAATGTCAAATAATGGAGAAAGAACTTGTTCTGTCAATATTGTAACATCCAAAACGCCAATTGGATCGGTATCGTTGAATGTACCTGGTTTTGCCGTTAAAGAATACCATTCTCCTGCCAAATACATTGAAAAATTATGCAATGTGTTTGGTTTATAAATTTCAGTGCCTTTCTTCTCAACCACAAACGATTTCTCCAATTTTGAAACCAATTCTGCAGGTGTCATACCATTCAAATCTTTCAAAACACGGTTGTAATCAATGATAGACAATTGATTTGCAGGGAAATTCACTGCCAAGAAATAATTGTATTCCTCGTTGCCATTGTGATTTGGATTTGCAGCACGACGTTCCGCTCCAACTCCAGCAGCTGCAGCTGTTCTATGATGACCATCGGCCACATACAAGCAATCAACTTCGTTAGCAAAAAGATATTCTATACGTTTGATTTTTGCATCGTTGTCAATTACCCAAACATGATGACCAACACCATCTTCAGACACAAAATTGTAAACTGGATCAACCAAAATTGCATCGTGAATAATCATGTCTAATTCCAAATTATTCTTAAATGCAAAAAACACTGGTTCCGCATTGAAATTAGTATGACGCACGTGATTTCTACGATCTTCTTCTTTATCTGGACGAGTTAATTCATGTTTTTTAATGATATTATTCTCGTAATCAGCCACATACGCACCGCCAACAATACCATATTGTGTACGACCATTCATTGTTTGTGCATAAATATAGTAGCAAGGTTTTTCATCTTGAATTAGCACTTTTTCGTCTATCAGCTTTTGAATAGCTGCTTTTGCTGTATCATACACAAGTTGTGAATGCAAATCAACATCGGCAGGAAGATCAATTTCTGGCTTAATAACGTGATAAAACGAATATTTGTTATCACCTGCTTCAGCCTTTGCCTCTTCTGAATTCAACACATCGTACGGACGAGAAGCTATTTTTTTAGCTAACTCTTCTGTTGCAGGACGAAATCCTTTGAATGGTTTTAATATTGGCATTTTATTAGTGATTAGTGATTAGTGATTAGTGATTAGCATAAACACTCTAATCACTAAAAACTATTCGTTATTTTATTTATTTACTTGAAATTTTTTGTCACCTGTTGTAATGAAAGAAACGATTTGGCGAGCTGCAGCCAAACCAGCATTGATATTTGCTTCTGATGTTTGAGCTCCCATTTTCTTAGGTGTTGAGAAATAACGACCTTCTAATTTAGCGAACTCATCGTTAGCTGCTGGCATAATATCAGTAATATATTTCAAATCCGCACGATCATTCAACAACTTAATCAAACCTGCTTCGTCAATAACCTCTTTACGTGCAGTGTTAACCAAAATACCACCTTTCTTCATTTGGTTAACCATATCGTAGTTGATGCTGTTGATTGTTTCTGGAGTTGCAGGAATGTGCAAAGAAACAACATCACAAGTTTTAAACAATTCATTTTGATTAGCAACAGCCTTAACACCTGATGCTTCAATAACTTCTGCTGGGCAGAAAGCATCGTATGCGTAAACTTCCATACCGAAACCTTTAGCAACACGGGCAACATTACGGCCAACATTACCGAATGCCAAAATACCAAGTTTTTTGCCCATCAATTCAGAACCTGATTTTCCGTTGAAGAAGTTACGAACTGCAAATACCAACAATCCAAATACTAATTCTGCAACAGCGTTTGCATTTTGTCCAGGAGTGTTCATTACAACTACGTTGTGAGCAGTTGCTGCAGCAAGGTCAACGTTATCGTAACCAGCACCAGCACGAACAACAATTTTCAAATTTTTAGCTGCATCCAACACTTCAGCATCAACTTTATCACTTCTGATAATAATTGCATCAGCATCGGCAACTGCACTTAACAATGCTGATTTTTCCGTATATGATTCTAATAAAGCGAATTGAAATCCTGCTTTTTCAACGATTTCTTTAATACCATCCACTGCAGCTTTTGCAAATGGTTTTTCGGTAGCAACAAGTACTTTTGTCATATCTATAAAATTAAAAAAGGAGAAAGCTTAACTTTCTCCTTCATTGTTATACATTATAATTAAATTGTTCTTTCGAATTCTTTCATGCAGTCAATCAATGCCTGAACACTTTCTTTTGGCAACGCATTGTAGCAAGATGCACGGAAACCTCCAACAGAACGGTGACCTTTAACGCCAACCATACCGCGTTCTTGTGCGAATTTCAAGAAATCTGCTTCTTTTTCTTTGTATTCTTCTTTCATTACGAAGCAAATATTCATTCTTGAACGATCTTCTGCTTTTGCTGTCCCAACGAAAATCTTACTGTTATCGATTGCATCGTAAAGCATTGCTGCTTTTTCGATGTTTCTTCTTTCCATTTCCTTAACACCGCCTTGAGCTTTCAAATAACGCAAGTTCAACAAAGCTGTGTACAAAGGCAATACTGGAGGAGTATTAAACATTGAGCCACCATCGATATGAGTTCTGTAATCCAACATTGTTGGTATTGGACGAGAAACCTTTCCTAACAAATCATTCTTTACAATTACGAATGTAACCCCAGCTGGAGCCAAATTCTTTTGTGCGCCACCATAGATCACACCATATTTTGATACGTCTATTGGACGCGAGAATATATCTGAGGACATATCTGCCATCATAGGAACCGGAGAATCCAAATCTTTTAGAATTTCTGTTCCGTAGATTGTATTGTTCGATGTGATATGGAAGTAATCAGCATCGGTTGGTATCGTGAAATTCTTTGGAATGAAAGTGTAGTTTGCATCAGCAGAAGAAGCAACTTCAACAACTTCTCCGAACAATTTCGCTTCCTTCATTGCTTTTTTAGCCCAAACACCTGTATTTAAATATGCCGCTTTCTTTTCCAAAAAGTTGTATGGAATCATACAGAATTCCAAACTTGCACCACCACCCAAGAAAATAACGGAGTATCCTTCTGGGATCTCTAACAATTCTTTGAACAAGGAGACAGCCTCATCAACAACTGGTTGAAAATTCTTAGCTCTGTGGCTGATCTCTAAAATTGAAAGTCCATCATTTTGGAAGTCTAACACTGCCTTTGCAGTTTCTTCGATTACCTCGCGAGGCAATATTGATGGTCCCGCATTGAAATTATGTTTCTTCATTTTGATATTAAAATATTTTTTCGGCCACAAAAGTGCAAAATAATCTTCAAATAATGAACGCATTTCTTCTATTCTTTCAATAAGTTTTGAAAAAGATATTAACCGATTGCTAATAACTTATTTTTTTACCTCGTTGACATACGATTCTTTTTCGGTATATTTCTCAAAATTTTATTTATGGAATCATTCATCAATCTTTGCGTTTCCGACATTCTGCAGAAACATTCACAAAACATGGCAAACACAACTGTCGTGTTTCCAAGCAAGCGCGCCATGGTTTTCTTCAAAAAATCCATGAGAGAACAAATCTCACAACCGATTTTTCTGCCACGAATGACCACTATCCAGGATTTTTGTATTTCCCGCCAATCATCGACAATTCCCGATGATTTCACATTAATATTTCTTTTGTACCAATCCTACAAAACAATTGCTCTTTCAAACGAATCGTTCGAAGAGTTTTACCCTTGGGGCCAAATGCTCCTCTCCGACTTCGACGACATCGACAAATACAAAATCAACGCCGACGATCTTTTCACAAATATTGCCGATATAAAAGAAATAGAATCGGCTTTTAGTTATTTGAACGAAGAACAGATTGCAATGATTTCGCGATTTTGGGACACAACAAAAATATCTCAGGAAACCGATGAGAACGATGTTAGACGAAATTTTGTGAAATTTTGGAATCTTCTTCCCGCAATTTATTCCGATTACAAAAACAAACTGCAAGCGCAGAACTTCTGCTACGAAGGAATGGCAATTCGCTCCGTAGCCGAAGCAAGTATAGAAGACAAAGATGAATTTTTCGGAAATGATATATATATATTCTTAGGATTCAACGCTTTGAGCAAATGCGAGAATTCCATTTTCGAGTTTTTAAACAATCGCAAACAAGCTTTCTTTTATTGGGATTACGACACATATTATGAAGATGACAATTCTCACGAAGCTGGCATTTTCATTCGAAAAAACATTAAGAACTTTCCTAACGAACTTGCACAAGATAAATTCTCAAACTTTTTAAGCGACAAGAATATCAACATCATACAGGTTCCTAACGAAATTTCTCAGGCTAAACTATGTGGCGATTTACTCCACAAACAAAAATCATTGGACGATACGGCTATAATTTTAGCTGACGAAAAACTCATCGTTCCCCTCATAAAATCTATTCCAAACGAAATCAAATACAATATTACATTAGGATATCCTATTCGTTCATCAGCAGCTTATACCCTTTTTGAATCAATTTTAAATTTGTGCGAAAACAAGAAAAACGA
>JAZRXD010000092.1:0-4070 GCA_045600045.1 Bacteroidales bacterium | reverse complement strand
TTTTGGTACAGCACGAAAGAGGATTTGGATAAAATAAACGGAGTCAAAAAGAAGAGAGGGCGCAAACCCAACGGGCAGAAATCATGAACTTATACCCCATGTTGCAGAGTTAGAGTTTTTATTGCAAAAAGAACACAAATGCATGGATTTGAAGCAAAATTCAAATGTTTGGCTCATAACATAAAGCTTCTTATTGAAATAGAGTTGGTCAACGAGGATGGTTTCCGTTGAGCCTCCACAGACGCGCCAACTATATATCTTGGATTGAATAAGGTGATATATGGAGGATTTCAAAAAATGGGCTCTTGCAATCGGGGGTCTAGGTATTGTTGCCTATCTCATTTGCGGAATTCTCTTTTCATACAATTACGACTTCAACTCCTGGGCCATAGTGTCCAACAACTTCCTAACCAACAGAGATTTGTACAATGTCAGAAACTATTTCTACACGCCCGTATGGGGATATTTTCTTTCTTTCATCGTTTTTATTGGTTCTTTATTCGGCATTGCCCCCACAATCACTCAGAATGACTATAATGTCCACTTGGACAATTATACTGTCTTCTCAGAAATGACAGGCATGGTTACTGATTTTGGATTTTCACTGTTACTCAAAGTGGTAATGTTGCTTACCACTTGTGTTCTGGCATATCTAGTTTACGAATATATGATGGAAATTACCAACAAAGACGAGCGCAAATCAATATTTGCTGCAGTTTTATGTTTAATTTCGCCATTATTCGTTTTTATTGTCGGAAGGCTGGCAATGTTTGAATCTCTCATGGTTCTTTTCTTTTTCATATCACTTCTGTTTCTTTTCAAAGAAAATTATTTGCTTACAGGAGCATTTTGGATGATTTCGCTTCTAACAAAATTTTTTACAGCATATTTTGTGTTTATTCTAGTCGCTTACATCCTTGTAAAATACAAAAACGACGTAAATGAAGGATTGAAAAAGATTGGATTTGCGGTTTTTGGTGCAATCGTGGCAGCCCTTATTATATTCTGGCCACAAATTTTGGATGGAAATTTTTTCGTTTCCATCGAAATGTATACGGGAAGAATTTTCGAATCGATAAACCCTGTAGCAACGGATGTATTTACCATATTTACAAGAAGGGAAGGTTTTGGAGATTTAATGAATTACGAAAAACTGTACAAATTCACGGTTCTTTTCCTCATGACGATTGCTTCGATTATTCTAGCCGTAAAATACTATAAGAAGGGAATCGACGATAAAAAACTGTTCACAACCTATCTTATTGTGACAATTGTGGCGGTATTTCTTCTTCCGCTTGGCGGCGAACAATTCTATCTCACCCCATTCCCATTTCTTGCAATTGCCGCAATGCTAATTGATGAAAAAATAGGTATTGTGGCTCTTTTAAGTTCTTTTGGTTTTGCATTATCCTCCGTCGTAGCATCATTTTCCAGCGATCATCTTATATTCCAATATTGGTCGACTGGCACTATTCCAAATATAACAAATTATGTAGAACCTGCCGAGATAAGAATCGTATTCTTCACATTAGGTATTGTGCTGATGCTTGTCTGTTTCCTTATGATATTAAAAAGAAGGTGGGGTGATTTCGACGGATAAGAAAGCACTTATTGCTATTGCGGTCGTTTTCACTCTTCTCATTGTCGGCGGACAATTGCTGATATATGTGGTAAAACCGTACAATTACAGCGTGGAAATAAAATGCGAAGGAGAACTGCTGACATATGAGATAAAAGCCTCAACACCTACACCATATGACGTCGTGATAGTCGACAATCCTCTCGACAACACGAACCTTTACCTTTACAAAGATTCGAATTACGGAACGTTCAATATAAACAAAAAAACCGCAGATCAAAATCTAAATGAACTTTCGGACGAGATGAGAATAAGAGGATTTTCTCCTGCATACAAAAATGCTGATGAATTAATATCGATATGCAACGATTCTTCAAAAGCAAAAGAAACCGGCATTGTCTTTTTCTACGGTGCTTTTCCGGTCACCATTTACAATGGAAACGAAAATTCGCCCGTATTGAAATTCCTTAAAAACGGAGGACACATATATTGGGCTAACGGCAAAATCGGACAATACTATTCATATTCCGATGGAAGACTGGTTGACATCATGGAAGACCCGGGAGTCGTATTTTTCAACCAAAACGACTGCATAAACATCCACACCAGCAAATTGGACAAAGATTCGAAAAACAGGGATATCGGACTTTCTCTCAACATTTTCTCCTGGAAAAGCGAGAACGGACTCAAATCAGATCTTCCTCATTCGGTTTCCATAGGTTACGACGACAAAAACGGATACGGAAGCGTTGTCGTGGCCAAATATTATGGTGGCAACGGTTCCATCTGTGTTTTCGGTTCTCACAGCAGTTACGATGGAAGAAACGGTCAAAAGAATTTCGCACAGACAATTTGTTCCTGCGTCAGCTATAAATCAAATTTGATCAGCCACAGCGCAGGCACCTGCAAAAACATGACTGGAACGATTGATCTTTCAAAACACAGCGGAAATATTTCCGTCTACATATATCTTGGAAATACTTTCGTGACAGCAGCCTGCTACCATCATCACATCCGTTGAAAATAAAAAACTAAGGCCGGAATGGCCTTTTTGTTTAGCTTTTCATTACGCCGACAAGGAATATTGCAACTGCCACAATCGCACCGATTGCGACACCAATTACCTGTATGAGCGCGTTATAGAACACATCCCACAAGTTGACTTTGCAGAACGGTTCGGTATTACTGTAGTCTATAAGCCAAACCCAAACGGCACCGACCACAATACCAACGAGGAGTATGAACAGGCCTATAATTCTGCCTCTGCCAGATCCGAAATATGCCGTAAATATTCCGGCAATGACCATGACAATAGCAAACGCGAGTATTATTACCGTAAGGAAATCCATAGGATTTATCATCTCTTGTCACCTTTTCTTTTTTGCCAGAATAACCCGGCTGTTTATCTCCTATCTTATTCGTAATATATAATATTTCCAGCTCAAAGGCGCTCTTAGAATTTGTGGGGTTGCTTATAAAGGGTTCCAGTAACCGATAACTGTGTTCGGTAATTCGCTGATTTTGTTTTGATCCGATTTATTGATAGCAGATTATAAATAACTCTACATCGTGACACCTTTTTTTCATAAATAATCATTACCAACAATGATTATTTAAAATATTATAAATGCCATACGGGATTTGTACTGGCCGTAAAATTCGGAAAAATAACGTCCCCATCTGGCTTAAGGAGAGCCTTTTGGCGACGGGAACGGCCAGACAGGACGTGTACTGGCATATGCCCAAAACGGATGGAACTAAAAGAAACTGCGCATTGGATACGAAAGCTATGGAAACCTTCGGAAAATCACTAGCCAGCATGGGCTGGACAAAGACTTTTTCCGAAGAAATCGAAACGATGAACAAAGGAAAGGTCGGCAGACCTTTCGAATTCTCGGAAAGGATGATTCTCTGGGCGGTTGCGTTCAGAACCGTGTTCGAATGCAGTTTCCGGCTGCTTTTGGGGTTTCTCAACCATTTTCTTTCGGAAACGCAATCGAAAGAAATCAGTCTGACTCAATTCTACAATCGTTGCAACAATGTTGATTTTATCGAAGCCAGCGGCGACGAACGCTTCCTTGCCTGCGGCAAGGGAAGCATTCCTCCGAAAGAGTGGAAAATCGACGTGGCTTTGGATTCCACCGGCATTTCCCTGAACAAATACGGCGGATGGCTGATGACCAAATGGGGGTTCAAAAAAGTCACAGGCTGGATTAAACTCCATGTTGCCGTGGATGCGGATACGAATGAGATTCTGGCTTTTGTTATCACCACTGAAAAATGCGGCGACATTTCGTGTACAGACAAGCTCATGGAATTGGTAGAAAACGGAGGTCACAAAGTAAGAAAACTCCTTGCGGACGCGGCATACGATTCCAAAGCTAATTGGAAAAAATACACCGAAAAAGGAATTGACGTGTGCATAAACATCAGGTCCCCGCAGCTCAAAAAATTCGACGGAGCCAGATACGAAGGAAAATCCAACGGATGC
>JAZRXD010000091.1:0-53143 GCA_045600045.1 Bacteroidales bacterium | reverse complement strand
TTTGTGAAAAACTTATTGTAAAGAGTTGGAATTTTGTGAAATTTCTTCCAAAAATTGTTGGAATTTTGTGAAAAAGATATTTTTTTGTCTCAAAATGAGATAGTTATATGAAAAACTTGTTGAGACGTAAAATTGATGCTTTTCTTTTTGATTGGAAACAACGAAAAGACCATTTGCCATTGATTGTAAAAGGTGCACGTCAGATTGGTAAAACATTTTCAATAAGAAAGTTTGGGCCTATTGGTCAAAAGGGTACCTGATCTTTTGTTTGTTATAAAAATATTGATCAATAAACTTTATTCGATTCATTTTAGATAGTCCGTTATGGACTCGTAATTTTGTTTTTAGGTCGGTAAACAAGGCTTCTATACCATTGTTAGTATTAGGAAGATGTAAGTCTGGATAATCGTAAAATGTCCACAACAGCTCCATATTACGTTTAATACTCAAATAAGCACTCCTCAGGCGTTGATGAGTATATCTGGTCTTTCCAGTTTTAGGCTCTACACTTCTTTCTTTTAGGAAATCGCATCATTTAACCGTCCATTCCTCAAATGCTCCCACAAAGGATTCTTTATCTGTTTTGCAGAGTGTTAAAGCTATCGACAGCAATTCCTGTGAAGCTGGTAAGTCAGGCTTGCTTGTCAGATAAAACTTGACTGTCTTTATTTGGTGGAATTGACAGTATTGAACTTTGTAATTGGAAAGGGATTTAATTAGACCTTTTAAACCATCGCAAACAATTCCGACTATCTTAAAGCCTGATTCTTCCAACCATTCAATTCCTTTCATGTAGTCATGTAAGTTCTCTTTTTTCGTTAGAAATTTCTTCCATAGTATCTTGTTTCTAAACGCATCCTTGAATACCAACACGCCAAAATTGCGTCCCCAATAAGTCGCATCCATCAATACCACAACTTCTTTGTATTTTGAAACTAATATCTTGCTGTTGACTGTCTTAAATCGTCTTTGGATTGTACTAACTGACAGACAAAACCTTTCGGATAATTGTTGCAGAGTTTGTTTTCCATAGGTGTACTCCTTGTATAAATCACCTACATCTATTGAGTTCTGCCTTGTGGAATAACGATTGCAATCCTTGCAGAACCAGCACTGCTTTTCATTCTTTTTGCCTTTGCGGATAACATTTTTACTTCCGCAATAAAAGCAGATTTTTACTCATTTTCTTAAAAATGATGTAAATATATAAAATTCAAATAATTACAAGGATTTTAGGTACCCTATTGACCATTAAGCCGTTATTTAACAAATTTTGATAACAGACGGATATATTGAACTTGGTATCCGCCACTCACTTCACTTACGGACCACGCATTGATAGGCCATCCGTTATTCATATCCAAATATGATTTTTGGGCAGGTTGGTTTTTCAAAGGAGTGATGTCTATAGAAAAACAAAGTGAATTATTGTATTCGCTGTCGCAGTTGTTCGGACAGCATCTGTCCCAATCGTATTCCAAATTTGGTCCACCTGGTACAAATCCAGGAACTGGCCCGTAGGTGGAAACGCCAGCTTCGTCCCATTTCTCATTTCCGTGGCAGTACCAGCTATGATAAATTTGACGAACGCTGTTCTCGGCACCATATTTTGACATATTTGTCAAATAGCATTTGTTTAGAGGATTAACGCCATGCAAGTAGTGAATGTATCGTCCTGCAATATCAGTTGCTGTTGTTTTTAGTGTTTCGTTCCAAGCAATATCGTATTGAATTAAATTGTAATAAATGGAACCTTGTTTTGATTTTGTTCCGTTGCTTCCCCAAACGTAATCTTTTTGACATGCCAAATATGGATCTTCGTCATCGCGGATAGAGAATAGGTTGCAGATTGTGTCGATACCTAATTGGTACGAATATTTGATTTTGCTGACAACTTCAGGTGTTGCCTTTGGTAATTTAGTGTAGTACAACAACATATCTTGGTTTAATTCGCCAAAAGGGAAAACCAATCCCCAAGCAACTAAGCGCGTATTTTGATAATTGCTGTCGAAATAGTTTTGATATTGTTTGTTGCCTGTTGCATCAAATAAACGTAATGCAGCCAATAGTTTTAATTCCGATTTGTGCATTGGATCTGTAATTTCTTGCTGACCAGCCGCAAGACCTTGGGTACCATGTTCTGCGCTGTTGTTAAAAAAGTACACTTCGGGATTTTCATTAGCCCAGTTCCAAGCTTTGATAGCGGCTGTTTTCAGTTTTTGGGAAAATTTCTTGTCGATTTGTGCATAGATTTTTGATCCGTATGCGTATGCGGCAGCAGCCGAAAGGGTAGCAGATGTACTTGGATCGCCCCAGTAGGTAGGTTCTGTGTTTGCCGATGGAGGGGTTCCGTATCCAGTGTGAACAACCGAAATAACCGAGCCATTGTCGAATTGTAGACGGAGTACGTGTTCTAGTCCCCAACGAACTTCGTCCAAAATATCAGGAATTTTATTGCCTGATTCAGGAATTCCGAAATCGTCGGTCCAAGCAGCAGGATTTTCTTCGTACGAAAGAAGGAGATATTCAATATAATCGCACGTCCAGTTTGTGTATCGGTTGAAATCGCCCGCGTCGTACCATCCACCGTGAACGTCTTTTGCAGTTGTTGGGTCGTCTTTTGCCATCCAGCGACGACAATTTAAATCTTGCCCCGTATGGATGTGGCTTGCTTCATCAGTCCAACCTTCGCCGGCATATTTAGCTTCTTTTTTGAATCCGCATCGTTGGTAATAGAATGTACGTACAGCTTGTTTCAGTACGTTTTTGTAAACATTTTCACCGATTTCAAATGTGTATGATTTTGCATTGTTTGTTTTGTCATATATGTAATATATTCCAGTTTCCTTCACATTCGAAAAATCAAATCTCCACGCTTTGTCTCCACTGCTTTGGGCAACGGCACCATTATTCCATGCTACAATAGGACCGGAATAGGCTACATTTTTTGTTTCCGCATTTACAACTTCATAAATGTCGCCGGGGGTAAACGTTTCCGCAGAATCAAAACCAATTTCGGGACAACGGACGATTGCAATTTTTTGCATATCAGGAAGATAGCCGAATTGGTCAACAACAATGTATTTGCTTTCGTTTTGTGCAAAAATGTAACAAGGAAGAATTGCTAAAAGAATCGAAAAAAGTTTTTTCATAAAAATAAGTTTTGTAGGCAAATATATAAATAATGCGTCAAGACAAAAGGTTAAATTTCATCCAATTTGTTCCACCATGTGAATTTTAAAGTGGTTGCGCCAACGGCAATTATTATCAATGAAATTGCAAACCAGAACCAGTTTCGGGTTATAAGGCAGATTGGCATAGCAACAAGTGCGGTTTGTGTTACAACACCGACGGCAACGTTTGCCATATCTTTCCAAAAACGAGTGTTAGGTTTGAAATCAGGATTATCTTGTTGAGCTAATTGTAATACCGGTTTCCAAAATCCCCAAGGGCGGATGTTTGTGTAAAACGATTTCAAGGTGGATTCGTCTGTTGGTTCGGTCAATAATGTACCAAGTAAACAGCCGATTATTGAAATGACAAGCGTTACAGGGAATAAATACAAGGCGATGAGACTTGACGGTATAAAACTGAAGTTGTCGGTAATGATTTCAGGAGCAAGCAATTGTATGGTTCCTATTATTACGCCTGATAAAATACCTGTGAGCATTCCCCAGAAATATCCTTCACCGTTGAAACGCCACCAATACCATTTCAACACGTTCGACGCAATGTAGCTTGCGTAAAATGCGCCCGTAACGATTTGAAGAATTTCGTTGATGTTTTTTAGCAAAAATCCCAACATAGTACTGAATGCCACTGCGCAAATACCAACAATATAGTTGATGCGTTTTTGCTGCGTTGCTGTTGCTTCCGGATTAATGTGTTTCAAATAAATGTCGTTGGAAATATAGGCTTGCGTGGCATTAAGTGTTCCAGCAAATGTAGAAATGAAAGCAGCAAGTAAACCAACAAGCAACAAACCAAGTAAACCGGCAGGTAGGAATTTTACCATCGCGGCTGGAAGAATTTGTTCGAAGTCGATTATTCCATTGACTGAAAGATTCAAATCGTCGTAGAAGGCAATTGCAAGAATTGCGAATCCCGAAACCATAAAATAACGTACTGGATTAAGAATTACAGAAACGGATCCGCTCATTTTCAGTGCATCTTGTGGCGTTTTATTTGCCAAAATCTTTTGCATGTCGTATGTCGGTGCAGGACCGGCCATGCTGACCAAAATTCCTTTCATAAACATAAATCCGAAGAACAGACTGAATAGTGAATAGCCATCTTCGGCAATTTTTTGATTCACTTCGTGTAATTTACCAGTCCAGTCAATATCCAATTCGTTGCCAAACAGTGGCGTATTCCAACCATCGGGAGTAAGAGCGGCAAGAGTTTCAGGACTTACGTTATACATTGCAATAATTCCAATTGCAATGGAAGCGATTGTCATAATTGAGTATTGTACAACATCGGCCCATACAATACTTATCATACCACCCAAAATAGTGTAGAATGTTGCAAACAGCGTAAAGAAAATACCATATACGTGTGGGATGTACAAGGCTGGAATACAGTCGGTTGAGATGTGCAATACCGAACAAACCCAATCCCATGGAATGAAAAGCGTAAGGAATTTTCCAAGTCCTACAAATCCGTACGAAAGCATTGAAAGTCCAATCAGCAAGGCGAAACAAACCACAATCCAATGCGACATTTTACTTCCTCGACTGTCGCCAAAACGCGTTTGTATCCATTCTGCACCAGTCGTTACGTTTGAACGACGTAACCAGGCAGAAAGGAACATCATTAAGAAAATTTGGTTGAAAGTAGGCCACAGCCATGGAATCCAAATACTTTTTAGTCCATATACAAATAACAATGTGACAAGCCACATAGTACCCGAAATGTCGAACATTCCCGAAGCGTCGGAAAGACCGAGCATATACCACGGCATTTTTCTGCCTCCAAGTAAATAAGCAGATTTGTCTTTTTGAGCTTGTTTTTTGAAATAAATTCCTATGAAAACGATTATCGCAATATAGATGAAAATCACAGCGATGTCTAAACTTTGTAAAACCATATATTTATAATTTTATGATGCAAAAATAGTCTTTTTTACTCGTTTAAAGAAGGTATTTCAAAATAAGATAATCACTACTAAATATGATTGTGTAATTAGTTTAAAATGTTCATCTTTGCGATGTTTAAATAAGAAATGATGATTGAAAGCTTGATTGCATTGGGAAGAATGATAGCGGGAATGACACCATTTTTGCTATTTGGTTTTCTGTGTGCAGGTATATTACATGTAGTTGTTCCGCAGACATTCTATAGAAATTGTTTCTCGGAAAATTCATTTCGTTCTGTATTATTGGCGGCACTGTTCGGAATTCCGTTGCCTTTGTGTTCGTGTGGTGTGTTGCCAACGGCTATGTCGTTGCGAAAAGAAGGAGCATCAAAAGGTGCAACAACGGCATTTTTAACGGCAACACCGCAAACTGGTGTCGATTCCATTTTGGCTACGTATTCGGTTTTTGGCTTGCCATTTGCCATAATTAGACCCATTGCGGCATTGATTACATCGTTGTTTTCCGGCGGCTTGGTTACGGCGTTAGATAATGACAATACAGAACCAAGTCAAATTGAGGTTGAAGATTGTGATTGTCATTCGTCGCCAGCAGGAAATAAATTTGTTGAAATATTCCGTTACGGATTTGTGAATATGTTGCAAGACATCGGTTCGCGTTTGGTTATAGGAATGGTTGTTGCCGGATTGATTGCCGTGTTTGTCCCAGATAGTTTTTTGTTGCAGTTTTCCAACAGACCATTGTTGGAAATGCTTGTTGTGATTGTGATAGCATTGCCGATGTATGTTTGTGCAACGGGTTCCATTCCAATTGCCGCGGCTTTAATGTTGAAAGGGTTGACGCCAGGCGCAGCATTAGTGTTTTTAATGGCAGGACCGGCTGTCAGTTTCGCATCGTTGATGGTGGTTCAAAAGGTTATGGGCTTGAAAACAATGTTAATATATGTATTGAGTATCATAGTTGGTTCAATTGCATTTGGCTTGTTTATAGACTTGTCAGCACCAGCAGAATGGTTCTCGGTAATTCACAACTCGGCTGATTGTTGCGAAACTCATTTTTCGATTATCGATATAATTTCCACAATTATATTCGTATTGCTCATTATTAATTCATTGATTTTAAAAAAACATCATGTACATCATCAATACGAGCATCATTCTAAGACATATAAAGTGGAAGGAATGAGATGTAATCATTGTAAAATGAGTGTGGAAACGAATCTGCAAAAGCTGAGTGGAGTAAAAAATGTGATAGCGGATCCTTCTGCCAGTACCGTTGTTTTGGAAGGCGAAGTTGGTGATAATGAAGTACAAAGCGTTGTTGAATCGTTAGGTTTTATATACGGAGGAAATATTTCCGAGTAATCTTTTTGAAAAGATTTTTTCAAAAGTGTTCGTATTCTAAAAAAAATAATTACATTTGCCGACCCTAAAATATAAATGAGATGAATCTATTAGACGAAGTAAAGAGCGAAGTTATTACAAAGAGAGAGTGGCCAGAATTCGCTGCTGGAGATACAATTACAGTTCATTATAAGATTAAAGAAGGTGATAAGGAACGTATCCAACAATTCCGTGGTACAGTTCTTCAAAGAAGAAACGAAGGCCCAGTTGAAACATTCACAATCAGAAAAATGTCTGGAAACGTTGGCGTTGAAAGAATTATCCCAGTAAACTCTCCAATGATTGACAAAATTGAAGTTAACAAAAAAGGTAAAGTTCGTCGCGCTCGTATATTCTATTTACGTGATTTAACAGGTAAAAAAGCTCGTATTAAAGAAAAACGTATTTAATACAAATTTTTTCCCAAAACATAAGCCGGTTTGCAAATGCGAATCGGCTTTTTTATTTGTGTACAACACGTTGAAAACTCGTACGTTAAAGATTTTTCTCGCCGATTTGTCTTTGTTACTTTTGACAAGTTTTATACGTTATGTTTGAAAGTACCTACAAGACAATAACAGCACCTTCCGAGGGGCTTTTTAAGGACAAAGGCAGCAAATTTCTTGCTTTTGCATATCCTGTTGCGTCGGAAGATGATGTGAAATCTCGTTTGGAATCGTTGCGGAAGGAACATCATGCCGCCCGTCATCATTGTTGGGCGTACAAAATTGGAAATACGGGCGAAAAATTCCGTTGTTCCGACGACGGAGAACCTTCAAATTCTGCAGGAAAACCGATTTTGGGGCAGTTGGATGCGTTTGGGCTGACGAATGTTGCGGTTGTTGTTGTACGTTATTTTGGTGGAATTTTGCTTGGCGTTGGCGGATTGATGCAAGCGTACAAAGAAGCGACAAAAGATGCGTTGTCGCATGCCGAAGTCGTAGAAAAGGTTATTCAGTCGTACTTCTCAGTCAAATTCACGTATGAACAAAATAATGCGGTGATGAATATCGTGAAACGTTTTAAATGTGAAATCGTTTCGCAGAATTTTGCCGAAACGTGTGAAATTCATTGTGCCGTGGCAGTAAAAACAGCGGATGAATGTCTTGCCGCATTACATAAAATAATAGGAGTGAAAATAGAAAATGAGTGACGATTACAATTTACTGAAAAAGTTGTGCAGTATTTCTGCTCCATCAAGCGACGAAAGCCGTTTGTCGATGTTTCTTGTTGAATATGTCGAAAAGAATTGTTTTTCGTGGAGACATAAACCACATGTTGTTTGTGGCGAAGATTATCAGGATTGTGTGATGTTGGTGTGGGGAACTCCTCGAACAGCAATTTTTGTTCATATCGACAGTGTTGGTTTTATGGTGGGTTACAATAAAACATTGGTGCCTGTTGGATCGCCTCGTTGCGAAGACGGAACTGAACTTGTCGGTTTGCAAAATGGAAAAGATGTTTCGTGCGTAGTACGTCAACAAGGGGATAGTTTGGTTTATGAATCGGACGTGGAATTGGAACGTGGAACGTTGTTGACATATAAACCTGATTTTCAAGAAGATGATGAATATATTGTTTCTCCGTTTTTGGATGATAGAGTTGGCGTATATGTGGCATTGCGACTTGCGCAGACAATGAAAAATGGAGCTATTGTATTTACGACAGGCGAAGAAACAGGTGCTGGAAATGTAAAATATTGTTGGCGTTATTTGTATAAAATGTATCATTTGCATAATGCATTGATAGCTGATATTACTTGGATTACCGAAGGAATTGAATATGGAAAAGGTTGTGTGGTTTCTTTGAAAGATACGAATCTGCCTCGAAAAACGTATGTTGACAAGATTTTGAACGTTGCGAAACGTGAAAATATTGAGATCCAACGTGAGGTGGAAACTGCAGGTGGTAGCGATGGAGCTTCGCTTCAAAAAATTCCGTATGCGGTAAATTGGTGCTTTGTTGGTGCGGCACAAGAATTTCCTCATTCTCCGAAGGAAAAAATCAATAAAAGTGATATTGAGTCTATGTATGTGTTGTACAAAGAATTAATGGAATATTTGTAATGAAACTATATAAAATCACATTAGTTGTTCTTGCGTTATTATTTTTGAATTGCGGTTTGCTAAATTCCACAGAATCTTCAAAAAATGCTTCTTATCCTTTTTCTGGTGCAGATATGCAATGGGTTGATTCTGTGTTTAATACAATGACTTTGGATGAAAAAATCGGTCAACTTTTTATGGTCGCAGCTTATTCCGATCCTAAACAAAACAATTCGGTGGCAGTTAAAAAGTTGATTGAAGAAAATCATATTGGTGGAGTTATTTTTTTTAAAGGCTCTCCTGTTTTGCAGGCAAAAATGACGAATGAATTTCAGGCGTTGTCGAAGATTCCATTGTCGGTAGCAATAGACGGAGAATGGGGATTAGCAATGCGTTTGGATAGCACGATTTCGTTTCCTCGCCAACTTCAATTAGGAGCGATTGACAAGAAAAACGAATATCTTATTGAGGAAATGGGAAAAGAAATTGGTCGTCAATGTGTTCGAATGGGAATTCATATAAATTTTGCGCCTGTTGTTGATATAAATAATAATCCGCAAAATCCAGTAATAAATACACGTTCGTTTGGCGAAGACAAAGAAAATGTTGCACAAAAAGGATTGTTGTATATGCGTGGAATGCAGTCACAGAAAGTGCTTACAACAGCAAAACATTTTCCTGGCCACGGAAATGTTTCAAGTGATTCGCATTATTCATTGCCATTGGTAACTGGTACGAAAGAGGAATTGGAAAATTTCGAATTGTATCCTTTTAAGTACTTGATAAAGAATGATTTGACTGGTGTTATGGTCGCTCATTTGAATGTTCCTTCATTTGAGAAAACTAAGGATTTACCATCAACTTTGTCTCAAAAAATTGTAAACGGAAAGCTTCGTGAAGATTTGAATTTTCAAGGCCTGATTTTCACAGATGCTTTGAATATGAAGGCTGTCAGCGGAGCATTCCCTGCTGGTGAAGTTGAGGTTCGTGCTTTGTTGGCTGGTAATGATGTGCTGGAATTTACATTGGATGTGCCAAAGGCAATTGCGGCAATCAAACAGGCTTTAGCAACAGGTCGATTGAAAGAATCTGATATAAATGACCATTGTCGTAGAATTTTGATTGCGAAATCGTGGATGAAAGTTCCAGAACGAACCCACGTTAATTTACAAAATCTTAATAATGATTTGAATACGGCACAGGCGCGCTCGTTGAATCGCAAATTGGTGCAAGCTTCTATGACGGTAGTGAAAGATGCAAAATCCCAATTGCCGTTTCGTCAGTTGGATACGAAAAAAATTGCTGTCGTTTCGTTAAAAAATACACCATCGTATTTTGTTAAAAAATTGCAAAAACAGGCTTCCGTTTCGTTGTTTTCGGTTCCTGCTGTTTCAGGTTACGAAACGAAGTTGACTAACACGTTGGAAAGATTACGACAATTTGACGTTGTTGTTCTTGATGTGCCGGGGTCAAGCTCATATCCAAGTAAGAAATATGGCATAACGCCGGCTATGGTTGATATAGTAGGCAAAATTGCAGCCCGTTGTAATGTTGTGATGGTTTTGCATGCAAATCCGTATGCGTTGGATTATTTCAAAACAGTTTTACCAAACGTGGAATCGTTGGTCGTATCGTACGATTTCAAGAGAATTTGTCAGGAAGTAGCTGCAGAAGTGTTATTTGGCGCGTTGCCGGCAACTGGTCATTTGCCAGTCTCGGCTGGTGGATTTCAGGCAGGAACAGGATTGCCGTTAGGTTCTATAAATCGCCTTCGTTCCGGCGAACCATACGAGGTTGGAATGGAAGAAAATACGCTGAATAAGATTGATTCCGTTGTCAATTTGTTTATTGGTTACGGAGCAATGCCCGGTTGTGAAATTTTGGTTGCAAAAGACGGTGTTGTAGTTTATGAAAAAGCGTTTGGATTCTATACGTATGGTTCAAAAGATTCGGTAACGGAAACAACGATTTATGATTTGGCTTCGGTAACAAAATCTGCAGCGACTGCTATCACGTTAATGAAATTGTACGATGATAATAAGTTCCTGTTGGACAAAACTTTGGGTGATTATATTCCGTGGTTGAGGAAAACCGATAAAGATACGTTGCTCATAGCAGATGTACTGACGCACCAAGCTCAGTTGCGACCAGGTGTCTCGTCGGTTCCGACTTTTATTAAAGATTATTACGAAAAGGGAATGAAGTCGCGAACTCGGAGTTCGGAATATCCATATAGACTTGATAATCAGTTGTATTTAACGAAAAATTTCCACTATGTAGATAATGCATTTACCACAACAAAAGATGCGGACCATTTAATTGAAGTTGGTGAAAATCGTTATATGAACAACGCATATCGCGATACTGTTTTTCGTTTGATTGCTGAATCACCGCTTTTGCCGAAAAAGGAAGTTGTGTATAGCGATTTAGGTTTTTATTTGATGACAGAGGCAGTGAAAAATATATCGGGGCAGTCAATTGATATGTTTACGGAAAAGAATTTTTATTCAAAATTGGGAGCGTCAACATTGGGATATTGTCCATTGAAAAAGTTTGATAAATCACAAATTGCACCGACCGAAACCGATGAATATTTTCGTCAACAATTACTTCAAGGCTATGTTCACGACAGAGGTGCTGCAATTTTGGGTGGTGTGAGTGGACATGCGGGGTTGTTTTCCGATGCCAATGATTTGGCAAAATTGCTTCAAATGTTGTTGAATGGAGGAGAATATGGTGGTGAAAAATATCTTGATTCCAAGACGATAGATTTGTTTACTTCTTGTCCGTTTTGCGAAAATGGAAATCGTAAAGGCTATGCTTTCGATAAACCAGAGCGCGACAGCAGTAAAATTGATCCGACTTGTCGTTGCACGTCACGAAATAGTTATGGTCACACAGGGTTTACTGGAACATTGTTTTGGGTTGATCCCGATCAGTCTTTAATTTATATATTTTTGTCCAACAGAGTGAATCGTGTTACGCCAGATGCGAAAAACACAATGTTGGGCGATTCTGCTTTACGACCACGAATTCAAAAAATTATATACGACGCAATTATTTAAAAAGTTTGTTATGCCGACATCAAAAGATATATTCGATAAAATACAAAAAATGTACACCGATAATCCTCAACGCTTGAATATCATTGAGGAGCAAATTGATTTGGACATCCAAATGAATTATTTCAAACGGTCGGGTATGTTGAAAAAACAAGTAGTAAAGTTGGATGATGTTTTGGCAAAATATCCAATGTTGTACGATCCGGACGTTCGTTTGGAAGAAAAACGTGATATTTTGATTTATTTGGCGTCGTTTGAAGATGTTGAAACCTTTCGACTTATCGAAAAATTTAAAAATGAAGCGACGGGAGAGATTAAGTTTTGGGCTATAATGGCGTATCGTGAATCTAAAATGTTGATAGAAAGCTCTTTGCTAGAAGATGATTCTCCAATTCTTATCTCAACCGGTTTAGGTGGAAAAGGTAATAGCTTACGATATTTTGTTTGTTTAGTACATAAAAATGGTGAGTATTTCAATGAATTTCAAGATAGAATTATTCGCAATGAATTTTATTCTTCTGCTGAAAAAAATGGTGCTGAAATAGAGTCGCTTATCATTGAAAATCAATATGTTAAAGTGTATATGCTTGTACCTATTAACAAACCGATACAAAATGTTGTTGGCGAAGTTGTTGATGCAAGTGTAGAGTTGGGGAATTTTCTTGACGAACATACAATTATAACAAATGTTCGAGCTTTTTCGGATGAGGAAATTGATGAAATAGTTCAGGGAAAACTGCAAGAAGACGATGTGCTTGGTTTAGATGAAATGGAGGGGATTCCGTTTATTGAAGCAGAAGATTCCGATATTGATTTGGAAGACGGAGATGAAGATGGGGAAGATGAAAACGATGACGATATTTTTTAATTGTTATCGATTCTTGTAAAACCAATCTGTCGTAAGTTCGATACCTTCTTCAACAAAAATTTCAGGTTTATAGTTCAAAATTCTTTTTGCTTTCTCAATGGATGCAAGCGAATCTTTAATGTCGCCTTTTCGTGCTTCTGCATATTGAGGTTCTATGTTTTTAATTTCATTGTCGTATTTCGACAATTTTTTTATAATGCAGTTCGTAAGATCTGTTAAGTTTATAGATTCGTTGCAAGCGACATTGATATGTTCGTGTTTGTTTGAAGGAATTGCTTCGGCAGCAAGTAAATTTGCTTTTACAACGTTTTTAACAAACGTAAAATCACGAGATTGTTTTCCGTCTCCATAAATTGTCGGTTGTTTATGTTCCAACAATAAATTGATGAATTTTGGAATAACAGCAGCGTATGCTCCGTTAGGATCTTGATGAGGTCCAAAAACGTTGAAATAGCACAACCCGATAGTTTCTATGCCGAACAGAGCAGAAAAATTTTTGGCAAATAAATCGTTGGTGTGTTTGGTGACTGCGTAAGGCGAAAGTAAATTTTCTTTTTTGTCTTCTACTTTTGGCGAATAATCGGCATCGCCGTATGTTGACGAAGAACTGGCGTAAATAAAACGTTTTATTCCTTCGTTTTTGGCGGCGGTCAACATATTTACAAATCCAAGAATATTGACGTGGGTGCTAGTTACAGGATCGGCAATTGAACGAGGAACAGAACCTAAAGCGGCTTCCTGATAAATTAAATCTTTGTCTTTTACCGCTTGTGCACAAGTGTTGTAGTCACGAATGTCGCCTTCTATTAAAGAAAAACGGGGATTATCGAAAAAACGTTCTATGTTTTTCCGATACCCCGTTGAAAAATTATCCAAACAAGTAACTGTGTTTTGGTTTTCCAACAATGCTTCTATAAGGTTAGAACCTATAAATCCAGCACCGCCGGTAACCAATATGTTCTTGTTTGTTAACATTATTTTGCGTAGTTGATAGCTCTAGTCTCGCGAATAACCGTAATCTTAATTTGACCAGGATAAGTCATTTCTTCTTGAATCTTCTTTGCAATATTCATTGAAAGAATTTCTGCTTCAGAATCGCTGACTTTTTCGGCGCCAACAATTACACGAAGTTCACGTCCTGCTTGGATAGCATATGTTTTTAATACACCTGGATATGAAAGAGCAATGTTTTCCAAATCTTTCAAACGTTTGATATACGATTCAACGATTTCACGGCGGGCACCTGGACGTGCACCAGAAATAGCATCACAAACTTGAACAATAGGTGCAATCAATGTATCCATTTCAATTTCTTCGTGGTGGGCACCGATTGCGTTGCAGATTTCAGGACGTTCTTTGCACTTTTCTGCTAAGTCCATACCTGATAGTGCGTGTGGCTTTTCGTCATCTTCTTCGATTACTTTACCAATATCGTGTAACAAACCGGCACGTTTGGCTGCTTTTGAATTAAGACCTAATTCCGCAGCCATGATTCCGCACAATTTTGCGGTTTCTTTAGAGTGTTGCAACAAATTCTGTCCGTAAGAAGAACGATATTTCATACGACCGATGTGTCGGATTAAGTCAGGATGCAAACCATGGACTCCAAGGTCAATGGCAACACGTTTACCAGTTTCAATAATTTCTTCTTCAACTTGTTTACGTGTTTTTTCTACAACTTCTTCAATTCTTGCAGGGTGGATACGACCGTCGGTTACTAATTGGTGCAATGACAAACGTGCGATTTCACGACGTACAGGATCGAAACCAGACAGAATGATTGCGTCAGGAGTGTCGTCAACAATGATTTCGATACCGGTTGCGGCTTCCAAAGCACGGATATTTCTTCCTTCACGACCGATAATACGACCTTTTACTTCGTCGCTTTCAATGTTGAATACAGAAACGGAATTTTCTGCAACGTGTTCTGTTGCAGTTCTTTGTATTGTTTGAATAACAATTTTTTTCGCTTCTTTGTTTGCGGTCATTTTGGCTTCGTCCATAATCTCATTGATTAAAGACATAGCTTCTGTTTTAGCTTCAGCTTTTAGAGAATCAATCAATTGTTCTTTTGCGTCGTTTGCAGAAAGACCGGAAATTGTCTCAAGTTGTTCAACTTGTTGTTTGTGAAGTTTTTCCAAATCTTCGGCTTTTCGTTCGTTGATTTGGATTTGGTTTGCAAGAATTTCTTTTTGACTTGCTAATTCTTGTTGTTTGTGTTGGATTTCGTCGAATTTTGCTTGAAGCGACGCTTCTTTTTGTTTGATTCGGTTTTCTGCTTGTGCAACTTTGTTGTTGCGTTCGTTGATGATTTTTTCGTTTTCTGATTTCATCTGAAGGAATTTCTCTTTTGCTTGTAGCAAACGTTCCTTCGTGTTGGCTTCGGCCTCTTTTTCTGCGTCGGCTAGGATTGTTTTGGTTTTTGCACTCAGAAATATTTTTTGTACTACAAACGCGAGAGCTGCTCCCACTATGAATGTAATAACTGCTGTGATAATTAAACTAATCATAATAATTCAGTATATATAAATAAAAAACTCATATTGTTTCTAGTCCAGAAAACCCCAAAATCAACAGGGTTAGAGAGTAAGCCGATTCTGATTTCTACTGTCCCGAAGGACTCCCGAAGGAGTGAAGCCTATCATCGGCGGCTGTAACTGGTCTCTTTTTTTGCGAAATAAATGTCGAGTTTTCCGCGAATGAAAGAAACAATACGAGTAACTGAATTATCTTCTTTATTGATTTATTTTAATAAATTCATCAAGTTCTTCACAAACTCTCTCAAGCTCATCTCCGGTGACATCTTTCTGAAGATTTTGCTCTACATCGAGTAAATTTCTTGTGATTTGGATTATAGCCATATTCAGTAACGTTTGTGCGTCAACATTGGCATAACGTTGGCGAAATTTAGAAACAGTCTCATTGATACGTTTGTTGGCTTCGCGAAATTTTTCTTCTTCGCTTACCGGTATCGAAAGAGGAATGTCTCTGTCAAGAATCGTTAGATGTATGGTTAATTTATCACTCATTTATTTAATAATGCAATACAAGAATCTATTTCCCGTATAATTCCTTCAATATATTTTCGGGCGGACTTGTCATCCGTTTCTCCCGAAGAATCAGACACAGCCTTTGCTAATTGTAAAACATTAACTTTTTGCTCTAATTCTACTATTGAATTTTGTTGTTTTTCTATTGTTTGTTTTAATTCTTCGTTTTCTTTTACTAATTGTTCGTTTTTTGATTTCAATACAGAAAACATAGACTTTAAAATCGCTATTTTCGATTTTAGGTCTTCTATTGTTGTATTTATGTCTTGTGCCATTTTCTGTATATTAAACCTCTACAAAGATAGAAAAAGACAATCAAAAACACCTATAATTTTTTACGATTTTGTAAAAAATTATAAGTGTTTGATTTGTTGTTTGTTAGAAGTTATAAGAAAATCCTACGCCCAATATTTCTTTGAATTGAACTTTTGCTCCTCTTGTAATGGATTCGCCTGCTTCGTTCGTTTCAATGGTTTTTGTGTCATCGTCATACATCAAATGTGCGTTGAAACTGATGTTGAAACATTTGTAGAGTTTCCAGGTAATCAATGTCTCCCAATCAACATCTACGTTTTGTGGATTCTCCAAATAATTAGAGAACAAGTTCAATTTTGTTGTTAAACCAACGTTTTTCAACCATTCGGTATTCCATTCTGTACGAGTATATTGCAAACGAATGTAACCACCAAATTCTGTTTTAAGATGTTCGCCAGTTCCAACCATGATATTTCCGTTTTCGTCAACTTCAGCAGGTGTGACACCAAATGAACCAGCGTCAGCCAATGGTGTATCCCATACGAAAATAAATCGTGCGGTAATTGGTGAAATGTATGCACTGAAATAATTGTTTGGCTTGTAGTCGAGTCCGATACCGCCTGTTAAATAGGCTGGCGACATTCTTTTTGAAACAACAGTGTAGCCGGTGTCCAAAAGGAAGTTCTTTCCGTCTGTCATTTGAGTTTTGAAGTCAACCAATGCTGCATAGTACCAATTTTGGAATGCTTGGCGTCCGTATTTCGAAACGAATTCTATTTTATCGTCGGTCTTTTTGAATGGACGGTCGAATTCTTGTCCGTCTAATTCAAATGTTTTGTCACCTTGACGCATGATTCCATAGCCTAAATCCAAAGTGTTGTCCCAAGTGTTGTTTCCTTTTTTGTAATTCGCAAAAAGGCTGATAATTCCGTTGAATGCAATAGAATTGTCACCTCCGGCTGCCCAATTGTACAATTTTGTGTTTGTGAACTGAATGTTTGTCATGCCTCCAAGTTTCCAACCACTCGTTGTGTCGTCTGGATTGGCATTGTTTTTACGTAAAGCTGCTTCGTTATCTGTTACTTGAGCGAATCCAATCAAGCTCATTCCTGAAATTAGGATAGTGAATAATATTTTTTTCATATTGTATATCGTTAATAGTTTTTACAAAGATATATCTTTAATTGATAGAAAAGTTTATTTCAAATTAGAAGATAGGCAGTTCGGAAATTCTTTTTTGAATGCCAGAATACCGCCTTGCATATTATAAACTTCCTTGTAACCAAGTTGTATCATAATGTTCATTGCGTTAAAACTGCGTTTCCCTGAACGACAATAAACAAGAACAGGTTGTTCTTTGTCGATTGTCAAAATGTTTTCTTGGAATTTTGAATTTTTGTAGTCTATGTTGACAGCATTTTTCACATAAGCCGAATCAAATTCTATTTGTGTGCGAACATCAACTATTTGTAGTTGCTTTGTTTCGTTGATTAATTGCATTGCTTCTGCTACGGAAATATTTTTTTGTGCGAAGCCGAAAAATGGTAACAAAACCAATGAAAGTAGTAAAAAACGTTTCATATAGAATATTTTTTTCAAATGTAGTTTTTTTCTCGTTTGAAAAAAAGAATGGAGGCGAAAATTGGCACAATTAAAAGTTCGCACATTCCATTGCGGCAAGTACAAAACGGATTTCCGAAAAAGTTGCTTCGGGAACTTGCTCTTTTATTTCGCTGAGTGCTTTTGTATTAAGTTTTTTTACGGCTGTTGAAATTTTCGAAATCATGTCGCTTGCAACAAAATCGGAAACGTCGAGATCCCCTTCTGCAATGAAATAGCAAAGATGTTTTGCTATAGTTTCAGCTTTCAGGTTTCGTTCTGCTGCAATGTCGTCAATAGAAAGTCCGTCGTTGTACATGAGAAAAGTGATCTCTTTCGTGTCAAGCTTTTGATTGTCGTATTTTGTGGGTTTCTTTCGCTTTTTCTTTTTGCTGTCTACTTTTTCTAAAAACATTTTTTTTCGTGCCTCCAAATCAATGGATATTTCAAGTGTTTCTTTGTTTAATTGTTTTTCAGAAAGGATTGATTCCAGCATTCGCAAACATTTCTTGATTTTTTGTTCTGTGTTAAAGAATTCCAATTCAAGTGTTTGCAAATCAGTAACATATTGTTTTGTTTTCTTGGCTGCGGATGCTTTGCCAACAATTTCGTATATGTCGGTTGAAATTTCGTCGAACAAAGGTTCGAAATATGTGATAGATGCTTCTACACGTTGTCGTAGCATTTCGTTATTGTGATGGTTGATGATGTTTTGCAGTTGAACAGAAAATTTCTTTGCAACATCAACTATATTCAAAACTTTAGGCTCAATTTTTTCTGCGTCAGCTTTGAATAAATGTTTTGACGAACGTTCGTCTTCTGCAACGTCATAATCTGCAAGATGTTCGGAAAAATCGTTTTGCAGATTATGGAAATCAAATGTAGCGAGAACATTTTGCTCAATGTAATTCTGTAGTTCTGCTTTGTAAATGCAATCAAGTTCTTGGTCATTTTTTTTGTTATTTGTGAATTCTATCACTCGTTGATTTTGCTCAGGAAAATCATCAACAATAGCTTCGGAAAGTATCAATCCATCCAATGATTCCAAACGTGAAAGTGCCACATAAATTTGTCCAGGTGCAAAAGCTTCCGAAACGTCAACAATCGCATGCTTGAACGTAAGACCTTGACTTTTGTGGACCGTTACCGCCCATGCCAATTTTAATGGATATGCGGTAAATGATCCCAGGCTTTCCTCTATGATTTGACCGGTGCTTTTGTCCAATGTATATTTAATGTTTTCCCATGTGTATTTTTGCACATCGACAATCATTCCTGTTTCGGGGAATATGACTTGTATGCCGTTTACTGTCAGTTCGTGAATTTCGCCAATTTTCCCATTGTAATATTTTTCGCCTTGTTCCATGTCGTTTTTAATGAACATGATTTGAGCTCCAACTTTGAGTTCCATTGTTGGATTGATAGGGTATAGATTTTCGGGAAACGAACCTATAATTTCTGCAGAATAGAATTCCGAACGTGTTTTTAAATTGCGGAGTTTGCTGTCGTTTATAGCTTCTGCTTTTTTGTTGTGGGTAGTTATGAAAATGTAGGGCTGTTTTTTCGGTGGCTCGAAATTGGGAATATAATGGCGATTGAGTTCGTTCACATCTTTTGAGACAAAAACATTGTTTCGGATATTGTTAAGGATTTCAATGAAACGTATGTCGTTTTGACGGTAGATTTTTTCGAGCTCAAGAACTAATGGTTGTTCGCGACGAAGCACCAACGCGTCGAAAAAATACATACTATTATAATATTGTTTCAAAAAGTTCCATTCTTCGTTTTTCACTACGGGTGGAAGTTGGTGCATGTCGCCAATAAATAGAACTTGCACGCCACCAAATGGCAAATTGCGTCGATGACGAATGTAGCGAAGTACGGTGTCGATTGCGTCGAGCAGATCGGCACGGAGCATACTCACTTCGTCAATCACGAGAAGTTCCATTTTTCGTAGTACGTTTCTTTTCCAACCTGCCATTTCCGAAACTTCATTGGGCACTTTTTTTAGTGGCATAACTGCAAACGGAATTTCGTCTTCTTCGAAATTTAAGCCAGGAGCGAAGCACGACGGCGGAAGTTGGAACATGGAATGTATGGTGACACCTCCTGCATTTAATGCGGCAATACCTGTTGGAGCAACAATCACGGCACTTTTGTGCGTGTGTTCCATAATGTTTTTCAGTAAAGTTGTTTTTCCCGTTCCTGCTTTGCCAGTCATAAAAATAGAACGATTTGTCCCGTTTATGAACCGAATGACTTGTTGTGCTGCTATGTTGTCGTCAAAATTCATGTCTTCTACATTTAGGTGTGACACAAATGTACGATTTTCTTCGATTCATTTATGTTGAAAAGGTATTTAGAATGAATAAATACTTTGAGTTGTATCCTTGAGAATTTCGTATTCTATTATCTATTTAAACAATTATTAATTGTCAATTAAAAACGTATCTTTGGCAAAATTTTACAGCAAGATACAATGATAAGGAAACAAAATTGGTTTAAGTTTATTTTTGGGGTATTGATATCGCTTACTTTTTTCGTATCGTGTGAAGAAGAAGATAATAGTGCAGAAGGAAAAGCTTGGTATGCGGTTGCAACATTTGATTATCAACTTTCTTCTTTGGAAGATTTTTCAGCTTGGGAAACAATACAAGCAAAATATCAAGAAGCTTTTGCTGCAATAGACGGTGTATCTATGGAAAGTGGCAAGTTTATGTTGAAAGGAAATTATGACAAGAGTGATAAAAAGATAATAGCTGCTTGTCAGCGTGTTGAATCAGAGATTGGTGATATGTTTTTGAAAGGCTATGTTACAATGAGTGTTACAGCAACATATCAAACAAAATTAGACGTGAATACAGTACACGAATTTACATTTGGAAATAAATAAAACGATATAACAAGTAAAATAACTTGCAATGAATTTTATAGACGAATTAAAATGGAGAGGCATGCTTCACGACATCATGCCTGGAACAGAGGAACAACTTGCAAAAGAAATGACAACGGCTTATTTGGGCATTGATCCAACAGCCGATTCTTTACATATTGGTCATTTGTGCGGTGTGATGATGCTACGTCATTTTCAACGTTGCGGACACAAACCAATCGCATTGATTGGTGGTGCAACCGGAATGATTGGCGATCCTTCGGGAAAATCTGCCGAACGTAATTTGTTGGACGAACCAACTTTGCGTCACAATGTTGAGTGTATTAGAAAACAATTGGAACATTTCCTTGATTTTAATAGCGATGCACCAAACGCTGCGGAATTGGTGAACAACTACGATTGGATGAAGGATTACACATTCCTTGATTTCGCCCGTAATGTTGGTAAGTTGATTACCGTTAACTATATGATGGCGAAAGATTCTGTAAAGAAACGTTTCAATGGAGAATATTCTAACGGAATGAGTTTCACGGAATTTACATACCAACTTCTTCAAGGATACGATTTCGTGTATTTGAACGAACATAAAAATTGTAAAATGCAGATGGGTGGTTCCGACCAATGGGGAAATATCACAACAGGTATGGAATTAATTCGTCGTATGAACGGAACAGAAGCTTTTGCTTTGACTTGTCCGTTGATTACCAAAGCCGACGGTGGCAAATTTGGAAAGACCGAAAGTGGTAATGTTTGGTTGGATCGTCGATACACATCTCCTTACAAATTCTACCAATTCTGGATGAACGTAAGCGATGACGATGCGAAGAGATATATCAAAATTTTTACAATGCTTTCAAAAGAAGAAATAGACTCTTTAATTGCAGAACACGAACAGGCTCCTCATTTGCGAGTTTTGCAAAAACGTCTTGCTCAAGAAGTTACGACAATGGTTCACAGTAAAGAAGATTACGAAGCAGCCGTTGAAGCTTCAAATATCTTATTTGGAAATGCTACAGCCGATTCGTTGAAAAAACTTGATAAAGAAACGTTTTTGTCAGTATTTGAAGGGGTTCCTTTGTTCCAAGTTTCAAAGGATGAAATAAATGCTGGCATTCCTGTTCTTGATTTACTAGCGGTAAAAACGAATGTGTTTGCAAGTAAAGGCGAAGCTCGAAAAAATATTCAGGGTGGTGGTGTAAGCATCAACAAAACAAAAGTTGATTCAATAGAAATGGTGATTTCTACGGAATCAATATTGAATGGGGCATATATCGTACTACAAAGAGGAAAGAAAAATTATTATATAGTTGAAGTAAAATAAGCAACGTGATGAATAACACTATGATACAAACTTTGAAGTCGGCAATTCTTGCAGGATTTTGTATTGGTATAGCTGGTTTTGGCTATTTGGCCGAAAAAAGTATTATTGGTGCGGTTTTGTTCGCCTTTGGTTTGTTGACCGTTGTTCATTATAAATTGAAATTATATACGGGCACCGCAGGTTTTATTGTAAAAGGTGAGGTTGGAAAATTGTTCTTCATTTTGTTTGGCAATTTAATTGGGTGTTTGATTGTCGCTCTGATTGCTCGTTGTAGCCCAATGCCGTTGCAGGATACTGCACAAAAGGTTTTGGAAGGTCGATTGACTGTTGGGCCTTTGAAAGGTGGCATTTTGGCTATTGGTTGTGGTTTCATTATGACAACGGCGGTGACGTTTGCTCGCAAAGAGAAAAATTTGCCGTTGTTGTTTGGTGTTCCGTTGTTCATTATGTGCGGTTTTCCTCACTGTGTTGCCGATGCATTCTATTATATGACAGTTCCTGTTCAATTCTTGGGCGAACATATTGTAGATGTATTGGTCTTCTACGTGAGTATTGTTGTTGGAAATTTTATTGGCTGTAATCTGTTTCGTGCCATTTGGGGTGCGACAGAATAGTTCATGCGTGTCTTTACGGAATATTCGATGTTTCTTCTGCCAATTTGTTTGTTGGTAGGAGTAGCAATTGCTTTTTTCTTGTACCATAACGATGGGAAATTAAAGGAAGCTCCGTTGTGGGTGCGTCGTTTATTGTTTGTTTTACGCACATTTGTAGTTGCTGTTCTGTTGTTTTTGTTGTTAGGTCCATTCATAGAAATAAGAAAACAACAGATTGAAAAACCTGTGGTTGTTGTGCTTCATGACAATTCAGCATCGTTGGTTTTACAAAAGGATTCGATATTCTATAAAACGACATATTTGAATGAAGTACAGTCTTTTATAGAAAAGTTGAAAGAGACACATTCTGTTGAACAATATTCATTTGCAGAGGAAGTTTCATTCGATTCGAGCTTGACTTTCCAAGGTAAGGAAACAAATATTTCAAACGCATTGCAAGATGTTTCAACACGATATTTTCATCAAAATATTGGTGCTGTTGTGTTGGCAAGTGATGGTATTTACAATGCAGGTGAAAATCCTAAATATTCTATTCAAAATTTCCCGGCTACGATGCCTATTTATACGTTGGCTTTGGGTGATACGGTTCAAGAATGTGATAATGTGATTTCCGAAGTTTTGCATAACCAGATTGCGTTTCGCGACAATCCGTTTGTTGTTAAGGTTGCTGTTGAATCGCATTCTCTGAAAGGCAAAAATTCTAAGGTTGTTGTGTTGGAAAATGACAACATTGTTTTTGAAACATCGTTTCAATCAAACGATGCGCATGTGTACAAAACAATAGATTGTAAATTAAAGAGTAACGAGATTGGAAAAAAAATCTATACTGTTCAAATTGAGCATCACAATGGCGAAATTAGTGAGGTAAACAATACGTACACGTTTGCGGTTGATGTTTTGGAAAGTCGTCAAAAAATTTTGATTTTGTATGATGCAGTCCATCCTGATGTTGCGGCAATTCGTCGAGCGATAGAATCAAATAAAAATTATGAATGTGAGGTTGCTTGTGTTTCTGAAGGAAATATGCCGAAAATACAGGATTGTAATTGTGTGGTGTTGGTTGGTTTGCCGAATTCCTACGGGAAAGGAAAGACAATAGCTAATGAGGTTGTGAATGCGGGCGTTCCGTTTTTGATTGTTTACAATTCTAATGTGGCTTTGGAAACAATAAATTCATTGAATCTTGGTGTTTCTGTTTCAAATTTCCGTCGTTCGTATGACGAAGCAAAACCTATTTTGTCTTCTGATTTTTCATTGTTTTCGCTTGACGAAAGTTCTCAACAATTATTGAATCGCGTTCCACCATTGGTGTCGCCGTATGGTTCATATCAAACGGGGGCACAATCAAAAATGTTTTTGTCGCAACGTATTGGAAATATCGATGTTGATAGACCATTGGCTGTTTTTTCCGAAGTTCGAAATGTAAAAATTGGAATGATTCTGGGCGAAGGTTTATGGCGTTGGCGTTTATATGATTACAAAGAATCTGGCTCGTTTGCATCGTTTGATGCTTTGATAAATAAAATGATTGCTTATTTGGCATTAGCAGAAAAACGGGAATTGTTTGTTGTTAATGGCGAGCAAATTGTTGCCGATAATAAAAATGTGAAATTCACTGCTGAATTATACGATAAAAGTTTTGAACCATTGCCAAATCAAGAAATTTCAATGGTGATAACTAATTCCGAAGGAACTGAATATCCATTTTCGTTTACTTCGACGGATAATTTCTATACTTTGAATGCGGGAAAATTCCCGGCTGGTGAATATTTTTATAAATCAATGGTGACTGTTGATGGAATGGTGTTGAAAAAAACTGGCTCTTTTGTCGTTTTGCCATTGCAATCCGAATACAAACAGACAAGGGCAAATCATGCAGTTCTTCGTGATTTGTCGGAGCAAACACAAGGTAAATTGTTCTATCCGAATGAATTTGATGATTTGTTACAAGAAATTCAGTCAAATAAGAATATTGTTTCTGTTGCACATACTACGAAAAATAGGAATCTTGCGGTTGATTTGCCGCTGATTTTAATAATAATAGTTTTGTCGGCTTCGGTTGAATGGTTTTTACGGAAATATTATGCAACGTATTGATATAGATAAATTTACATATTTACTTCTATTGATTGCTTTTACTTTTTTACCGTTTTGCTTATTTTCTCAGACAACGGTAAAGATTGGTGTTGTGAAATACAATGGTGGTGGCGATTGGTATGGAAATCCCACTTCGGTTCCTAATTTGGTGAAATTTTGCACCGAAAATCTTCACATGAATGTGGAGACGGGAACGGTTGAAGTTGGTAGTCCTGACGTGTTTAATTATACTATGATTCATTTAACAGGTCATGGAAATGTTGTTTTTTCAAATACAGATGTTAAAAATCTTCGCGAATATTTGTTGGCGGGAGGTTTTTTGCATGTTGACGACAATTACGGAATCGACAAATATATTCGCCGCGAAATGAAAAAAGTCTTTCCTGATGCGGAATTTGAGGAACTACCCATGAATCATCCGATTTATAATCAGCATTATAAATTTCCGGAAGGACTTCCAAAAATCCACGAACACGATGGAAAAGCTCCGCAAGGTTTTGGAATTTTTGTAGATGGTCGTTTAGTGTGTTTCTACACGTATGAATGTGATTTGGGAGATGGTTGGGAAAATCCAGAGGTTCACAATGATACGCAAGAAATACATCAAAAAGCATTGCAGATGGGTGCGAACATCGTGCAATACATTTCAACACATTAGTAGGAATCAGGATAATTGATAAATAGAAGTAAACTTTTATTTATCAATATTAATAATCGTAGTCGTTCCCGCCGTAACCGCCACCAAAGTCGTCGTATCCACCACCGAATTCGTCTCCACCAAATTCATCGTTGAATCCTAGTTCGTCTTTTTCTTCGTTGCTGAATAAATCGTCTTCGTCGTCAAGTCCTGTTTCGTTAAACATTTCGTTGAAATCTTCGGTTTCGTCGCCCATTTTTTGAAGTGGAGCGTTTCCTGTGGAATGTGAACAAATTGGGTATTTTTTCTTTGCGTCTTTTTCTACAATATCAGTCAAGGTGCAGAATAGGGCACGATCGCCGAAAAAGTCAAATTGATATATGATTTTTGCTTCTTTTTCAGTTATAAAATCTTTTAGTTTTGCTTTCTGCATAGGAATTGTCCCAGTGTCTTCTTCGCCCATGTCAAACAATGTGATTTCTTGTTCTTTGTCCCAATCATCGTTTGAAATAAAGAAAGATGTCATTTCTGAATCTTGGAAATCGCACGCTTTAAGAATTGTTTTATGTAATTTTAAAAATGTGTCATCTGCAGAAATTTCAATTGTTCTGCTGAATAATTCATTTTCGTCGCTGATAATTCTGAATTTGTAAATCATATTAAAGATTGATTAAGAATTTTATTGTTTCGTCGTATTCGTTTATGCGTGGCGTTCTGGTTTCACCAAACGGAATTTGATTGCCAACCACATAGAGTATTTCGTCTTTGTGTTGCTCCAAGATTTGTTTTACATTATTGATATTGGAGTATTTTTCGTAGAACACAACTGCCAACGGAGACTTTAGATTTTTGTCTTCTTTAAGAATTAAAAAACCATTGTCGTAATGTTTTTGTTGGGCAACCAGATAAATTGATTTGTTGTATTCGTAGTTGTTCATGTATTTGTAATGCATTGAAACAGAATTAAATTCTTCCAATGCGTCAAGAATTTTTGTTTCATCGAATGATTCTGGCATATAAATTTTTGAAACATTTCTTGGACTAAGTCCAAAGTTGTAGAAAATGTCGTTTCCTAATGGTTTCAAATCTTTTGCAGTTTCTTTTCCTGTTAAAACAGCCACTGACGTTTTTTCTTTCCTGATGATGTGTGGAACTCTTTGTAGATAAAGTTCTACGCTTTTATTTGTGAATGGCGTGATAATCGCATCGAATTTCGGCAAAATGCAATCTTGAATGAAAATGAGTTTTGCAAATTCTGGTTCTATTGCGATTAGTTGTGATAAAAAATACGAAACTAAAATCGAATCTTTTTCTGATGGTTTTACTATAAGTATATTTCCACTTAAAAGAATGCACAACACATCTTGAAAGCAGTCGAAAGGGGTTTTACCTTCGGTGACGAGAGCAATTCGTTTTGCTGTTTTTTCTTGGAAATAAAATTTCGAAATCCATAAACGGAAGGTTTTCTCTTCAAGAATTTGAGCAATTTCGTCTAATGCTGTTTGTATAGTCGCTTGTGGGAACCACGGATTTTTTGCTTCGGCACGTGAAAGTGCTTTCACAAAATCGGCATTCGCTTCGTCGTTTTTGACATTTTTAATATAATGTCCGAACGAAATGAATGCCGAAATACGTTGTTCTAAATTCATTGATGAAACTATTAGCGTTCGTCAATAACTTTTACACCAGGATGTTTCGCTTTGTCGAAAGTAAATGAAGTTTCAGGAATTTGTTCGTTTACTTTGAACGTGTTTACGGTAATTGTGTATTTGTTACCATCTTTTGCGAAATATTCAGCTTTCCAAAGTTGATTTTTGTCTTTGTCAATAGAAAGGCGAACTTTTGAATATTCGCTGTTTTCAATATCTTCAGGAAATAAGTCGATGATATAAATTGCGCGGCTTGCTTCAAAACGATCTTGTATGAATTTGTATTTAAATCCTTTTTCATACATTGTTAGAACTGTTGCCGGGCTTAACATTCCTTCATTATCATCGGCATTGGAAACAACAACTTCTTTTTCTTCAACCATGTAGGTCCACAATGTTTTTCCATCGCAATACAAAATGTTGTCGAGTAGGGAAAGTTGGTATTTTTTACCTTTCATCAACATATTACCAGTGGTCTTGTCGTTTCCACCGTTAGGTGACGTGTGTACAAGTGTGTAGGTAAGATTGATTGATGTATAACTTTTGGTTTTTTGCGAAACTTTGTCGAGAATCTCTTTCGCATTTTTGGAATTTTGTCCGAAAACTGCAACGGAGCAGATTGCAAGGACTGATAGGAGAGAAATGATTTTTTTCATACGAGTAATTTTTTATAATGATGTGAGCTTTAAAACAATAATTGTTCCAAAATTTTAGAGTTTTCCTTTTTGTCGTAATTCATTTAGTATTTGATCCAATCCAATGGCATCAACAAGAACTTCGCGGGCTTTAGAACCATTGTATTGACCTACGATATTATTTGCTTGCAATTGATCCATAATTCTGCCGGCACGATTGTATCCAACTGAAAAATATCTTTGAATGGCCGAGGTTGATCCGGTGTTACTATTTACAATCAATTTAGCAGCTTCTTCAAATATTGGGTCTAATGCTTCATTTGTATTGCTTCCTGCTGATGAACTTTGTTGTAGATCGGCGTTCTGATCTTTTACTTCTGGTAATTGCAATGGTTCGCCATAACCTTGTTGTTTGCTTATGAAGTTTACAATTCTTTCAACTTCAGGCGTATCAACAAAGGCACATTGAACACGTTCCGGAGCCGCACCAGCATTGGAAACAAGTAAGTCACCCTTTCCAACCAAACCTTCGGCTCCGTAAGCATCCAAAATTGTCTTACTGTCAACACCCGAAGATGTTCTGAATGCAATACGACCAGGAATGTTAGCCTTTATAATACCTGTAATTACGTTTACACTTGGACGCTGTGTTGCAAGAATTAGGTGCATACCAACAGCGCGGGCTTTTTGAGCGATACGTGCAATCGGAGTTTCTATTTCTTTTCCTGCTTGCATGATAAAATCACCGAATTCGTCGATGATTATTACCATATAACAAAGATATTTATGTCCTTTGGTTGGATTGAGTTCTCTGTGAATAAATTTCTCGTTGTATTCAATAATATTTCTACAGTGAGCATCCATTAACAATTTGTAGCGGTCTTCCATCTCTTGAACTAAAGATTTGAGAGTTTGAAGAACTTTGGCACAATCCGTTAGAATAATATTATCTTCACCTGGATATTGTGCCATATAATGTCTTATAAGTCCGCCATAAATGCTGAATTCCACCATCTTGGGATCTACAAGTACGAATTTCAGTTGCGATGGATGTTTTTTGTAAAGTAATGAAGTAACGATAGCGTTCAAACCTACCGATTTACCTTGTCCAGTCGCACCGGCAACTAAAAGGTGAGGCATTTTCGCAAGGTCGAACATATACACATCGTTCGTGATTGTTTTTCCCAAAGCTACAGGCAATTCCATTTTTGATTCTTTGAAAGCTTGGGAATTTATAACAGAATACATCGATACGGTTTGGCGTTTTTTATTTGGAACTTCAATCCCGACGGTTCCTTTTCCCGGAATTGGTGCAATAATACGAATTCCAAGAGCGGAAAGACTCATCATGATATCTTTCTCTAATGTTTGGATTTTCGTGATTCTTGTTCCTGCTTTTGGTACAATTTCGTACAGTGTGATTGTTGGACCAACAGTTGCTGTGATGGATTCTATTTCAACGCCAAAACTTAATAATGTACTTTCAATAAGATTCTTGTTTGCAAGTTGCTCATCTTCATCTACTTGGACGGCTTGCTTGTCGTTATCGTAAATTTTGAGCAAATCAATTCCTGGTTGTTTGAAATGTGACAAATCGGCTTTCGGATCGTAATCTTGCATCACCATTTCAATTTCGGAAGTGTCTTGAACTGCCGTGTTTGTGTTTGTGATTTGCATATTTCCGATTTTCTGCAAATCTTCTTTTTCTGGTTCAACCGTTGGCTCAATTATATTGTTGGTTTGTGTATCTTCAGTTTCGTCGGTATCATTTGGATCAAGTGATTGCTCGTTTTCTTGGTCTTCATCATCGTTTTCTTCAGACTCTGATTCGGAAGGCATTTCATTTTCCTGTTCTTCTTCGTTTTCTTCCGAACATTGATTTTCAGTGTTTTCTGGTTCTTGTGGAATTTCTAATTCAACCTCATTCTCTTCGTTTTGATTTGTATCAATCGTCGATTCGTTATTTTCTTCTTGATTGTTCAAATCATATTGGTTGTTTTCTGTATTCGATTCTGGTTCTATTGTTTGTACAAAATTCGGCGTTTCGGATTCTTGTTGTGCAGTTTGTTCAGAAACTTCGGGTTCCGTCTGTTGAGATTCTGTTTCGTTATTGTCGGAAAATTCATCTTTTTTTGCTTCAATAGAAATTTCGTTTTCGTTGGTCGTTTCTGTTTGATTTGCAGCTTTCCGTTGTGCTTTGTATTGTTGAATTTTTTCGGTGATTGCTGGCAAAACTTTTTTGAACGTTAGTAAAACGTAACTACAATCAATCAAAATAATAACAAGTCCTGTAACAAAAGCACCAAGAAGTCTCCGCAAAAATTGATAACTCAAATAATATCCAAAACAACCACCGATGTTTCCGTCCCAAATGTCATTGAAAAAGAATCCGAAATTGATTGAGCATAATAACATTAAGGAAATTGGGACAAAAAGGTATCGTTTTATATTCAAATCTTTAATGAACTTTATATCAAAGAAATAAAGAGTGAAAAAGAAACAGAGGAATATGATTGCAAATGAACCTATTCCAAACCAATCGTGAATGAATTTTTTAGAAACGATAGCGCCAAGTTTGTAACCTTTGTTTTGAATTTCGATAGGAGCAGCTTCAGATAGAGCAGGATCGCTGTCGTCTATGTCGGAAAAAAGAATCTCGCTTGTGGTTTTATTTAGTAATTCGCTTTGGTCGTTTTGCCAAGTAAAAAAGAATGAAAAGAATGATATTGAAAGAAATACACCAATAGCAAACAATGCAAACGCAATAATGATTCGTTTGGTTTTATTGTCTGTTTTCGGTTGTTCTTTTTTTTCTTCCATTAAAATTCCATTTTTAGATATTCGTCGAATATTGTATTCATTGAATCTACGTCAACTTTTACAAAATCATCGGGAACCGTTAATTTTGCATCATCAATTTCCAAATCAGAGATTTCGCTTAAAGTGATATGCATGGATATGCCTTTTAAAGCGATTCTGTAATCGAGCAAAACTCCGTCGATTTCTTTATATGGAGTGTGCCAGTTTGGATCGTGTACTTTCAGGTCTTTTGTGTACCAAATGTCGAATTCATCTTTCGTTTTGTCTTCAAAAGATACATGAACTTTATGGGCTGTCAAGCCGAGTATGTCTTTCTCTTCATTAGTTGGTGTGAGAATGATTCCTGGCATTGGGTCGAAGCCAATCATCTTTTCTCCGAATTTTGCACCGCAGGTATATTTTTTCGGCATAAAGTAGAAGAGAACGTGGTTTGTTTTTGTTTGTGCGTTTGAAATGTAAGCTGTTCTAAACATTCCGAAAGCACTGATTTCCATTGAAGAACTGGATTTTTTGTAGTAATATTTCATTGTTTCGGGAAGAAGTCCGATGATGCTTCGTTCGGCTTTTTCCTGTTCGTTGAATTCGATTTTATAGGTAAGCGTACCTTCGTTTGTGCCTCTTTTGCATGAAGCACACAACACAAATAATGTCGTCACAGCTAATGACCACACCAATATTCGTTTGTTTAACATCTTTAAACTCACCTCGTATAATCCTTGCAAAGGTAATTAAATATCTTGAATTAACTTTCTACTTCAAAGAATACTTTATAATAACTTTTTCCTCGGTTCTCGTCGTAGCCACGTTCAAGAAATTCGGGACGGGAGTGAACGTAAATATGGAAGTTTTTGTCCAATTTAATCACGCTTTTCAAATACTTTTTCGATTTTTTTACCGCCAATTCGTCAATGCCGAAAGAAGAAGGTGCTTCCACATCAAATTGATTGCGATATCGTTGCGTAAAATTGTCGAATGCTTCGATAACTTCGGGATTTCCGATTGTTTCTTGTTTGAATTGATTTTCGTTGAATGTTTCGTTCGTCTGGAAATAATTCAGCGATGATTGAAGGAATTTTACTCTGTCTTCGTTTTTTACCGATTCATTTGTTGCAAGGACTTCGTCATTGAATTCTTTGCAGATTTTTAGAAAAGATTCTGTGTTAAAATATTCATTTTCAAGAACTTTTGCTTCAAGGAATTCGTCGCACCAATAAATGTTTCCAGATTTTTGATTGTCTTGGATTTTTAGGATGTAGCCAGATTCTGGTTCCACATTAAAAATAATGCAGCCTTTGTCGAGTTTCTTTATGCTGATACCATCTTCAACTTGAAAATTCACTTCGTTGTCGTTTTGCAGAATTCGTAGGAAAATATCTTTCGATTCGGATTTGAAAATACCTACGGCATCAACCGTTTCAACGTCGATTTGGCAATTTGAAAAGTAAACCACGTAGAATTCGCTCATCGTTTCGTCGTTTTCATCGAGCACATTGTAGAGTTTTTCTGCCATTTGGATTGATGAATTGTATAGATTGGCTTTTTGTTCGAAAATGCGTGTTGCTTCGCTTTGTACAGCGCTGTTGCTTTCTCTGAATTTATATATGTCGGGCGATTTGAGTGCCAACGAAAAATATCCTTTCAAAACAGCTTGGGTTTGTTCGTCGAGGAATTGGATTTCGTGTTTAGAATAAAAATTGTCGCGACGAGCATCGTTGTTTTCGGCAGCTTTGCAGCCTATTTTGTGAATCACGATTGATTCGATTGTAGCTTGAGAAATATCTATCATTTTTATATGAATTGAAAACGAGCAAAAGTAATATTTAGGCATTTCTTTTACAAATAAAGATATTAACCGAAAATAATTTTGGAACTTGGTTGCTTCTTGTTTTGAAGAAATACAAATTATTGATAAATTTGTGAACTTTTTATAAACGTTAATTCTAATACATAAAACTCTATGCAGTACGGATATTTTGATGACGAAAGGAAAGAGTACGTTGTGACTCGTCCTGACACTCCTCGTTCTTGGAGTAACTATTTAGGTGATGTGAACTATGGCGCATTGATTACAAACAATGCTGGTGGTTATAGTTTCTACAAATCCGCAGCTCAAGGTCGTTTCATGCGTTTCCGCCCAAATACGATTCCAATGGATCAACCGGGCCGTTATGTGTATGTTCGCGATAACGACAGCAAAGATTACTGGAGCACAGCTTGGCAACCAGTAAGCAAATCGTTGAAAGAATACGAAACAACCTGTCGTCATGGTAGTGCATATTCTATCATTGAATCAAAATATTCCGACATTGTAATGAAATCAACGTATTTCGTGCCACTAGGCAAACAATACGAATGTTGGATGGTGAAACTTACTAACAATAGTAAGAAAACTCGTAATTTGAGCGTGTTCACATACGTTGAATATGCAAGCCACTGGCAATTGTGGATGGATTTGATCAATCTTCAATATACTCAATATATTATGAAGATGTCTTTCAAAGACGGAATCATCAATCACTGTATCAACCCTCATTTGGACATTGAAGACAGAATCGATGCTGGTCAAAAGAATACATTCATTACTATGGTTGGTTCCGAAGTTACTGGTTTCGATACTGACCGCGAGAAATTTATCGGTCCTTATCGTTCATACAACAATCCTCTTGTAGTTGAACAAGGAAAATGTAATGGTTCTTTGGCGGAAGGTGACAATGGTTGTGGTACATTGCAGTCAGATATTACATTGAAAGCTGGCGAATCAAAAGAATTTGTCGTAATTATGGGTATCGGCCAAGGTTCAAAACAAGGTAAAAAAGCACAAAAAGAAATCCCTTCGTATGCAGTTGCAGAAAAAGAATTCAACAAATTGGTTGAATACTGGCACAATCGTATTCAAGGAATGACAGTTAAGACTCCTGATGCTGAATTTAACAGCCAAATCAATATGTGGAGTCCATTCAACTGTTTGATGACATATTCTTGGAGCCGTGCTGCAAGTTTGGTTTACAGTGGTGAACGTGATGGTCTTGGCTACCGTGATACAGTTCAAGATATGTTGGGTGTACTTCCTGTAATTACCAAAGAAGTTACTGAACGTTTGGAATTAATGATTACAGGTCAGGAATCTAACGGTGGTGCAATGCCGGTTGTTAAACCATTCGACCACACTCCAGGTAAGATGCCAAAAACAGCAGACGAAGATTATCGTTCAGATGACTGTATGTGGTTGTTCAACACAATTCCAGCATACGTTAAGGAAACTGGCGATTTGAAATTCTACGATAAGGTACTTCCTTTCTCTGATAAGGGTGAGGCTACAGTTCTTGGTCACTTGCGTCGTGCAATTGAATTCAACCTTGAAAGAGAAGGTGCTCATGGTCTTCCTTGCGGTTTGAAAGCTGACTGGAACGACTGCTTGGTACTTGGTCAAAAAGGTGAAACTACTTTCGTCGCATTCCAATTGCGTTATGCGTTGAAGACTTACGCAGAAATTTGCGAAATGAAGTCTATGCCTAAGGAAGTTGAATGGGCAAATAAAGAAATGGAAAAACTTGATGTAGCTATCGAAAAATATGCTTGGGACGGCGAATGGTTCGTACGTGCATACAACGAAGCTGGTGAAGTTTATGGTTCTAAGAAATCAGCCGAAGGTCAAATTTGGTTGAATCCACAATCATGGTCAGTTTACAGTGGTTATGCAACTGGTAAACGTGCTGATGTTGTTTTGAATTCCGTTAACAAGAAATTGGCAACAGAACACGGTGTTATGTTGGTAACAAAACCATATATTAAAACAGACCTTTCTGCAATCAAAGCTCCATTGTTCATTCCTGGTATGAAGGAAAATGGTGCTATTTTCCAACACCCACAAGGATGGATTGTAATTGCTGAAACTTTGCGTGGAAATGGTGAAAATGCTTACAAATATTTCCGTGCTTATATGCCGGCAGCTTACAATACTAAAGCTGAAATCCGTGAAATTGAACCATACGTTTATGCTCAATCAACAAATAGTAAATTCAACTCACGTTTCGGTTCATCTCGTTTGCCTTGGTTGACAGGTGCAGCAACGTGGTCTTATTATGCTGCGACAAACCACATTATGGGTGTTCAACCTGATTATGATGGTTTGATTATCGATCCATGTGTTCCAAAATCATGGAAAGATTTCGGCATGACACGTCGTTTCCGTGGTAAAATGCTTGATATCACAGTGAAGAATCCAAAAGGCGTTCAAAAAGGTGTTAAATCAATCACAATCAACGGCGAGAAGGTAAAAGGAAACAAAATTCCAATGAGTAAAATCAAAGCTCAAAACACTGTAGAAGTTGTAATGGGATAATACGATTTTAGAATGATAGAGAATCGGCGAAATCGAAAGGTTTCGCCGATTTTGTTTTTATATACTTGTTCATAGAAAAACAACGAATTATTGTATTTGAAAAAAGCATATCTTTGAAAAAAGATGTGTCTATGGTTTTTACTTCTATCAAAAAAAGAAAACGGAAAGAACGAGTTAAAAGTGCCGTAACAATAATGATTTTGTCGTTGTTGTTTGTGGTAGTTCTTATTGTTGTTGCGTTGCCGTGGAGTAAAACAGAAACGGTGCAACAGGAGGAAACGTCCTGCAAAGTTGATTCTTTACAAATTTCATCTGATACGTCGGGAGTCTCATCCCTACAAAAATGAATTAATACAATACATGATGAATCTTTTGAAAAAAATATTTGTCTCAACAGCGATTTGTACCACAGGTTTCGCTGCGAGTGCACAAATTATAGAAACGAAAATTGAACAAGGAATTATTGCTGGAGAACAATGCGATGGCTATGTTTTATATAAGGCGATTCCGTATGCCGAAGCTCCTGTTGGTGAGTTACGTTGGAAACAACCTATACCGAAAAAGCCTTGGGGAAATATTGTGTATAAAGCTCCTGATTGGGGTAATTGTCCTTATCAACATAAAGATCCGAATCAAGGCGTTACTTCGGAATGTAGCGAAGATTGTTTGTTTTTGAGTGTTCAAACTCCTGCAAAAACGAAAGACGAAAAATTGCCGGTTTTTGTAATGATTCATGGTGGTGGATTTTCAACAGGTTCGTACGCTGGAACGATGGATAGTTTTGTACGAGAAGGTATTGTTTATGTTGGCATAGAGTATCGTCTTGGTGCACTTGGATTTATGGCTCATCCGGATTTAAGTAAGGAATCGAAAAATAAAATTTCCGGGAATTATGGTTTATACGATCAAATTCTTGCTTTGCAATGGATTCATAATAATATATCAGCGTTTGGTGGCGATCCTCAAAAAGTAACAATTTGTGGAGAGTCGGCGGGAGGATATTCTGTAAGTATGCTTTGTGCTTCTCCGTTATGTAAAGGTTTGTTTTGCGGAGCTATAAGCGAAAGTGGTGGAAATTTCGCACCTGTTGCGGAACAGTCATATAATGGTATAAGCAATTTTCGTACATGCAAAGCTGCGGAAACTGTTGGTGTTGATTTCCAAAACACATTGGATGCCAAGAATATAAAAGCAATGAGAAATATACATCCGCAAATTATTCTCGATAGCACAAAGTATAAAACATTTTGGCCTGTAGTTGATGGTAATGCTATTGTTGGCGATCAATATGCATTGTATGAGCAGGGTAGGTATAACGATGTGAATGTGTTGATAGGTTTCAATAGTGATGAAGGCAGTCTTTTTTGTAACGAAATGACATTGGAACAATATAGAAAAATAGGACAAGAACAATTTGGAGAATGGGCTAATGCTTTTTTTGATACATATCCAGCCCAAAATGATCAAGAAGCTTTGTATGCGATTCAAGATATGTTTAGAGATCGGTCGTTTGGTTGGAATACCTACGCTTGGGCAAACTTGCAGACAAAGACAGGCAATGGAAATGTTTATATGTATTATTTCGCTCAACAGTCGCAAAATAGTATTTTGAAAAATACTCGTGGCGCGACTCACGTAGCCGAAATGCCTTTTATATATGGATGGAATTGGGGACCAATGACTGAAACCGAACAACAAATGGCTGCTGTCATTCCTCAATATTGGATAAATTTCATAAAAACGGGAAATCCTAACGGAAAAAATCTTCCGTATTGGGCAGAATATAAACAAGGTGAAGAAACAGTTATGAATATGCAAAATGGTTTTGAATTGATAAAAATGCCAAATCAAGACCAGATGAATTTCTTTGAGTTTTTTTATAAAAACTATCGTTTAAATCAGTCAAAATAATGGACAAAATGCGTATTGGAATTATTGGAGCTGGATGGATTGCGCACAAAATGGTGCAAGCTGTTGCTCCATTGCACGATGTTGAAATTTCAGCTGTGGCATCGAGAACAGAAGAAAAAGCTCGAGAATTTGCCGCAATGTACGGAATACAAAAAAGTTACGATAGTTACGAAGCTCTTGTTGATGATAAAGATGTTGATTTGGTGTATGTTGCTACGCCTCATTCCCATCATTATCAACACGCTCGATTGGCTATTGAGCATGGGAAAGCAGTCTTGGTTGAAAAAGCATTTACTGCTAATGTTCGCGAAGCTCAAGCGTTGATAGATTTTGCACATGAACGGAGGGTGTTGCTTGTAGAAGCTATTTGGACTCGTTTTATGCCAATGTCACACAAAATTTCGGAAATTTTACAAAGCGGTGTGATTGGTGAACCTCGTGTATTGACAGCCACGCTTTGTTATTATATGGAAGACAAGGAGCGGATTATTCGTCCAGAATTGTGTGGTGGCGCATTGCTCGATTTAGGTGTATATGTCCTTAATTTCGCGAGAATGTATTTTGGTTCAGATATTACACGTACCGTGACAAATTGCCATCTTTCTGAAACGGGTGTGGATATGATGGAAAGTATTTCGTTGAGTTATTCAAACGGAAGAATGGCAAATTTGCAGGCTGGCGCGCTCACACTTAACGACCGTCAGGGAATTATTAGTGGAACGGAAGGTTACATTCGGGTTGATAATGTGAATTGTCCGGAAAAAATAGATGTTTGGCGCAATTATGCGATGGTGGAACAAATCAATCGACCGGTGGATATGATAAATGGTTACGAATACGAGGTGTTGGAGTGCAAACGCTGTTTGGATTTGGGATTACTCGAATCGCCAATGATGCCACATTCAGAAACGCTTGCCATTATGCGTCAAATGGACGAACTTCGGAAGGAGTGGGGCGTTCGTTTCCCTATGGATTAGAATAAGGGGTTCCGATAATAAAAAAGCACATTCCCAAAAGAATGTGCTTTTTAAAATTTTATATGTTCAATAAAATTAAATGTCTTATTTTCTGTGACGGAATTCGTCTGATACAGTTAATTTTTTTCTTCCTTTTGCTCTACGTGCAGCCAACACTTTTCTACCGTTTGCAGTAGCCATTCTTTCTCTAAATCCGTGTTTGTTTCTTCTTTTTCTTACAGAAGGCTGAAATGTACGTTTCATCTTATCTTATTATTTAAATAGTTCTACTTGTTCTAATTCCGTAAATCGGTTTGCAAAAGTACACGATTTTTCTTTAATACCAAACTTTTTATGGTTCAATTGGTAAATAAATTATTTTTTTTGTCTCAAAAAATGGTTCACTGAAATATGCACTGATTGGAAATATCTTGTATTTCTTGAATCCTTGCATTTCTTCGTAAAAATCGCCACCTTTTATATATATGATTCCATTGCAAAGAGAATTGTTCACAATGCTGCTTACGTTTTTCTTTACAAGTTTATAAAAGTCAGGAAATGCGGTAACGGCGCGACTAACAATGTAGTCGTATTTCTCTTTGCATTCTTCTACAGTTTGTTGACGTGCGGTTACGTTTGTCAGTCCTAATTCGGAAATGATGTTGTTGGCAACAGTAATTTTTTTTGCAATTCTGTCAATCAATGTGAATTGAACTTTTGGATACAAAATTGCAAGAGGAATACCTGGCAATCCGCCTCCGGTTCCTACATCCAAAATGCGACTACCATGTTTGAAATCAAAAAATTTTGCTATCGACATGGAATGCAGAATGTGATGTTCGAATATGTTTTCAATGTCTTTGCGCGAAATCACGTTGATTTTTTCGTTCCAATAAGGATATAACTCGCAAAGCATTTCGATTTGTTCGTATTGCTTCTTGGTTAAATCAGGAAAATATTCATATAAATTATTGTGCATTACCATTGATTTTTTTTGAGTGGATGTATTTTGTTCCTCAAATGGAGTAAACCTATTTGTATTGGCAAATAAATGTCAAATAGTATTGAATAAATCCAAAGATCTTTTTCTTGTAGTCGGTGGGTATTGAGAATTGACAACAACAAGAATAGCAACATTCTGCAAACGAATAAGATTCCGATTGGAAGGAATAACATATTCGGCATTGTGATGCAATAAAGGATAGTGCATAGATAGAACATTTCGCGGGTGAAAGGTTCTAGAAATAGCAAGAATTTATAAAGAAATTTGTAATGAGGTGCTGTTGTTAAGTGTCTCATTTTCTGGAATTTCCAGTTTCTAAACGAGGAAATTTGTTCTGAGCGTGTAAAGCAATCGGGAAAAAGTACGATGCTTGTGTTTTCTCTGTTTCCTACTTCCGATACAAATAAATCGTCGTCGCCTGATTTTATATGATAATGTGTTGAAAATTTACTGCTTTGTTCGTATATGTTTTTTGTGTACGCTAAATTGCGTCCAACGCCCATATATGGAAGACCGGCATGTGCAAACGACATATAATTTACGGCAATAGAATAAGTGTCGTAGCGAACTAATTTATCAAGAAATCCTGGTTTGGGAATATAGCCGCCGTATCCCAACACTATTTCGGTTTTATTGCGGAATTCTTGTGTCATCAAATGAATCCATTGCTCGCTTTGAGGATAGCAGTCGGCATCGATAAACAACATTTTCTCATATTGCGCAGCCTTTATTCCGATTGTGATGGCAAGTTTTTTCCCGTGAGAAAATTTGTTGTCAATTTTAATTGTCGAAACTTTCAGCTTGTTGGGATATTTTGCTAAAAAGTCATTCAAAACAAATTCACTGTCGTCTTCCGAACAATCGTTCACAACAATTACTTCGTATTTCGAATATTTTTGGTTGAGAATAATTGGAAGAAATTTTTTCAGATTTTCCTCTTCGTTTTTCGCGCAAATAATTACAGAAACGGGTTCTTCTGGAATTGTTTCAAGCGGTTTACGTTTTACAATACTAATTCGAAGGTAAAATAACAGATAAAATAAAATCTGGATACCTGTAACAACAATGAAGGTTATACAGAACCAAAATTCAATGTCGGAATATGATATTTCAATCATTGTGCAGTAACATTTGAGGCAAATTTACTTTTTTGCTTTGATATAGATTTTCTTTGAGGATTTACTTATGAACAAGTTTTGACACAATGTTTTATTTCGTCAATGTTAAAAATTGAGAAAACAAGTTTTTGACAGCAATTCTCAAAATATCACAATTCTTCGAAACTAATTCGTTTCAAATATTCTTTCGCTTCTGGTCCTTCGTTGCACAATAAATCAATAATACTCAGATTGGGTACAAAGGCGAATTTGTCTTCGAAAACTTGTGTGTATTCGGGAAATTCCACGTTCTTAACTGTGATTTTCGGGGAAATAGTGTAACGGAAATCGTCGGCAATGGCGTTTGGCTTTGTGTAGTCTTGTGTGAAAGAATAGTCACATTTTATTTGCAGTAAATCAAGAATTGTTTGGAGCAATTCTGCATTGTAGTCAATGAGGTATTCAAATTTTTCCGTGAAAAATCGTTCTAAATCGTCGCGATAGTATTCGAAAAACGGTGAAGAATTATATGCCGAAATTATTGCATTCCAATGTTCGGCGTTCCAGCGGTCGCTGTAGGCAATTTTCACATCTTTCAGTATCGTTTTGCAACCATGTGTTTTTTCCAAGGGCATAATCAAATCCAACGGCCCGTTGGCGGAAAGAATTGTTGCGCGGTTCCTGTACGATTGTTTTACGTAGTGCTCCCATATTTCAATTTGTGCAGAACCTTTTTGCACAAGTAATGCAACGTATTGAATGGGAGGTAGATATGCCGAAGAAAGAAGCATTAATCTTTATGAATCATGTTGAACATTCTGCTCCAACGGATGTTTGTCGGGAATTGTTTGTTTTGTTCCGATGAGAACCAAATCACAACAGCTTTTCCAACAATGTGGTCTTCGGGAACAAATCCCCAAAAACGGGAATCTTGCGAATTGTCGCGGTTGTCGCCCATCATCCAATAATAATTTTGTTTGAATGTGTAACTTGTTGCAACAGTATCGTTTATGTAGATTGTTTTCCCGTCGATACGAAGACTATTCGCTTCGTAAAGTTCAATGATTCGTTTGTAAAGAGGCAAATTGTCTTCGGATAACTGAATTGTAACGCCAGCTTTGGGAATTACAAGTGGACCGAAATAATCTTTGTTCCAGTTGTAGCGTACGTCTTGCGGAAAACATTCTTTGTAGCGGAATCCGTTTGGAAATTCTCCTTTTGTGATTTTTTTTATTGAAGAATATTTTTTCAACGTTTCAACTTGTTCGTCGTTCAGCAACATTATGTATCCGTTTCCTGTGTAGCCATATTCACGAATGTTCAATTTTTCGAAAATGGCGGGTTTTAATGGAGCTGAAGTTTCTATGTCGTAACGGAATTGCAAGTTTGGAATTTCTTTTTGTGGTTTCCCGTTCACAATTACTCGTCCGCCAACTATCTGCAATGTGTCGCCGGCAATCGCAACGCAACGTTTTATGTAGTTTTCGCGTTTATCCAACGGACGTACAACAATCGAATCTTTGAAATATTCATTGAAACAATCTAATGGATTCGGAAATTGACCACGTAATTTATTGAGTCTCATATAGTCACGTTGAGAAATAGGATAGAGCTCTCCGTCTTCCAAAAAATCTCGTTTGATTTGGTAGTAACTTTGTGCCTGGCGAGTTAGAATAACCGTATCGCCTTCGGGAAAATTGAAGACCACAATGTCGTCGTTTTTCAAATAATCAAATCCACTCATTCGTTCGTATGGTCGTTTCCATATTTCCGAATATGATTTTTTCATTCCGTTTGAAAATGGCATGGAATGGTGCACAAAAGGAAACGAAATTGGCGTCATAGGTTTTCGTGGGCCGTAGTTGCACTTGCTTACGAACAAATAATCGCCAACGAGCATTGTGCCTTCCATTGAGGAAGTTGGAATGGTATATGCTTCGAAGAAAAATATTCGGATGAACGATGCGGCAATGACTGCGAAAATAATTGCATCAACCCAGCCCATTGCCCATTTACCGAATTTTCCTTTCGGTTGATAAATTTTCCAAAAAGCCCAAGGAACTTTTTTAGTGATGCAAAGGTCGAATATTACGCCCAAGCCCAATAGCCACCAAAAATTTCCAAGCCAAATAACAAATAAAATCCAGCAAACAGCCGAAACGCCGAAGATGAACCATTTGTTTTTTAGAAAATTTAATATGTTCTTCATTTTATAAAGTTTTTAGGAGTCAGAGGGCGGATTTCATGTGTTAGAATTGATATAACAGAAATCTGATATCTGACAACTATTAAATATCAAGTAAATCTTTCATTCCGAAAACGCCTTTTTTGCCTTGTACGAATTCAGCAGCCAAAACAGCTCCGAAAGCAAGTCCACGGCGTGATTTTGCGGAATGTTTAATTTCCAACGTGTCGTCGGCGGAATCGTATTCAACGATATGGGTTCCAGGAACTGTGCCCAAACGTTTGGAAACAACCTGCAATTCGTCGGTTGATTTGAATTCGTTCAAACGCCAGTCTTTTTTGCGTTCAACGTTTGCAAGAATGTCTTTTGCAATTGTGATTGCAGTTCCGCTTGGAGCATCAAGTTTTTGATTATGGTGAGCCTCTTCAACACAAACATCGTATTGAGGAAATTTGTTCATTATTGCAGCCAATTTTCTGTTCAATTCAAAGAAAATATTTACGCCAAGGCTGTAATTTGAAGAATAGAAAAACGTATTTCCCGATTCTTTGCATAAAGAAGCGATTTCGTCGTATTTTTCGGTCCAGCCGGTAGAACCCGAAACTACAGGAACGCCAGCTTTAAAGCATTGCACATAATTGTTGTAAGCAGTTTTAGGAGTTGTAAATTCAATGGCAACGTCAGCTTTTTGAAGATTTTCAACTGTAAAATCCTGTGGATTGTTGATGTCGATAGTCAAAACAATTGAGTGACCGCGTTCAATGGCGATTTTCTCAATTTCTTTACCCATTTTCCCGTAACCTATAAGTGCAATTTTCATGTTTTAGAGTTTTCTGTTTTCAGAAATCAGTTTTCGGTTTTTGTCGTCTCTGATTTCTTCGATATGTGTTATTAAAAAAAAGGGAAGCACGAGACTTCCCTAAAATAATTGTTTAAGTTAATTTTTATTTTACTGCTTTAACAACAGCTTCGAAAGCTTCTGGATTGTTCATAGCTAAGTCAGCAAGAACTTTACGGTTTAAAGTAATGTTGTTCTTTGCTAATGCACCAATGAATTGAGAATATGTCATTCCATAAGTGCGAACTCCAGCATTGATTCTTTGAATCCACAATGCGCGGAAACTTCTTTTTTTAGCTTTTCTGTCTCTGTATGCATATTGCAAACCTTTTTCCAAGGTGTTTTTTGCAACTGTATATACATTTCTTCTTGCAAGGTAGTTACCTTTTGTTTGTTTTAAGATTTTTTTTCTACGTGCTCTTGATGCAACGTTGTTTACTGATCTAGGCATAATTCTTAAAATTTAACGATTCGCGACTACTTATTTCATTAGTTCTTAGCTGCAGAATCATTGTTACACAATAATTAAATAGCGAGCATTGTTTTTACGCTCTTCTTGTTAGTCTTGTCAACAGTTGTAGCATAACGAAGATTTCTTTTTTGCTTCGTTTCTTTTTTTGTCAACAAGTGACTTTTAAACGCTTTTTTACGTTTGATTTTACCAGTACCCGTTAATGTGAAACGTTTTTTTGCACTGGATTTAGATTTCATCTTAGGCATTTTTCTTCACTTATTTAGTTAAACAATTATTTTTTCTTAGAGATAGGAGACATAAGAATAAACATTCTTTTGCCTTCCAAACGTGGTTCCTGATCCAAACGGGCTACTTCTTCCAAATCTTTGATGAAGCGCGTTAGAACTTCGGTACCTTGTTCTTTGTATAAAATTGAACGGCCTTTGAAGAACACGTATGCTTTTACTTTTGCTCCTTCGGAAAGGAATTTTTGAGCATGTTTCAATTTGAATTGATAATCGTGTTCGTCGGTTTGCGGACCGAAACGAATTTCTTTCACTTCCACTTTTGCACTGTTGGCTTTAATTTCCTTTTGTTTCTTTTTTAAAGAATACAAGAATTTTTGGAAATCTATCACACGACATACAGGTGGATCGGCATTTGGCGAGATTTCAACCAAGTCCAAATTTTGGTCATCAGCAATTTTTAGAGCGTCAAAAATTGAGTAAACCCCTTGTGTTACATTGTCACCAACTAATCGCACTTCACGAGCTCTAATGCTGTGGTTGATTTTAAAGTTGTCTGCTAATTCGTTAGCTGCCATTTATTTGTTTTATCTCGTTTATACTTTTTTATTTCAATTCGTTCATTTGTTCGTTAACTTCTGCCGAAATTTTTGCAACAAAATCTTCAATTTTCATTACTTCTGCATTGTTTCCTTCACCTTGTTTTCTGACTGAAACAGTGCCGTCGTTTTGCTCGTTCTCGCCAACAACGATAAGGTATGGAATGTGTTTTATTTCGTTGTCACGAATCTTTTTGCCAACCTTTTCGTTTCTGTCGTCAATGAGCGTGCGAATATCGGAATTATTTAACAATTTCAAAACTTTTTTCGCATAATCGTTGTATTTCTCGCTCACAGGAATTATGACTGCTTGGTCTGGAGTCAACCACAATGGGAATCTTCCGCCTGTATGTTCAATCAATACTGCAACGAAACGTTCCATTGAACCGAATGGTGCACGGTGAATCATAACCGGACGGTAACGTTGGTCGTCGCTTCCGATGTATTCCAAATCAAAACGTTTTGGCAAGTTGTAGTCAACTTGGATTGTTCCAAGTTGCCAACGTCTTCCAAGAGCGTCGCGAACCATGAAGTCCAATTTTGGTCCGTAGAAAGCAGCTTCGCCGTATTCTACGATTGTTTCCAATCCTTTTTCTGCAGCTGCTTCGATAATTGCGTTTTCTGCACGTTCCCAATCTTCGTCGCTACCTATATATTTAGTAGTGTTGGTTTTGTCGCGCAAAGAAACTTGAGCTTCGAATTTATCGAATTTCAATGCTTTGAAAATGATTTGAATAATATCGATAACCTTTAAGAATTCGTCTTTTACTTGGTCGGGACGGCAGAATATGTGAGCATCGTCTTGTGTAAACGAACGAACACGTGTAAGTCCATGTAATTCTCCACTTTGCTCATAACGATAAACTGTTCCGAATTCTGCACAGCGGAAAGGTAAATCTTTGTACGAACGAGGTGCATTTTTGTAAATCATACAGTGGTGAGGGCAGTTCATCGGTTTTAATAGATAAACTTCTCCTTCTTCTGGAGTTGTGATAGGTTGGAAGCTATCTTTCCCGTAATGATCCCAGTGACCAGATGTTACATATAGATTTTTGCCACCAATGTGTGGTGTCATAACTTGTTGGTAGCCAAAGCGTTTTTGGATTTTTTTCAAGGCATCTTCCAAACGAAGACGTAAGTCAGTACCTTTTGGCAACCAAATTGGTAAACCTTTGCCAACTAAATCGGAGAACATGAAAAGTTCCATTTCCTTACCGATTTTTCTGTGGTCGCGAAGTTTTGCTTGTTCCAAAAGTTCTAGATATTCGTCAAGCATTTTCTTTTTAGGGTATGTAATACCATAAATACGAGTCAACTGCTTGCGAGTTTCATCACCACGCCAATATGCTCCGGCAATGCTTGTCAATTTCACTGCTTTGATTGGTTCTGTGTTTGGCAAGTGTGGACCACGGCACAAATCGGTGAACGCACCTTGTGTGTAGTAGGTGATTTTTCCGTCTTCTAAATCGTTGATTAACTCAACTTTGTATGTTTCGTTTTTGTCACCGAAATATTTCAATGCGTCAGCTTTCGGCACGTCTTTACGAACGAATTCGTTCTTTTGACGGGCAAGTTCCAACATTTTGTTTTCGATGGCGGTCAAATCTTTTTCTGTCAAAGTTATGTCGCCAAGGTCAACATCGTAGTAAAATCCGTTTTCGATAGCTGGACCGATACCGAATTTTGTGTTAGGATATAACGCTTGTAACGCTTCTGCCAAAAGGTGGGCAGAAGAATGCCAGAATGCATGTTTACCTTCTTTATCTTCAAATTTATGAAGAGCAATAGTTGCATTTTCGTTGATGGCACGAGTTAAATCCCAACTTGTGCCATTAACAGTTGCAACAAGCACTTCACGTGCTAATTGTGGACTTAAACTTTGTGCTATTTCCAACGGGGTAGTCCCGTTGTTGAACTCCTTAACGCTACCGTCAGGAAAAGTTATTTGTATCATTATACTATAAATTTTACGTGTGCAAAATTAGTAAAGATTTGGAAATGATTGATATGAAAGAGTGGATTTTTCTGCAATATTGATAAAGCTGTGATGCTTTTTTAGGACTGGAAAAATGAATTCGTGAAAAAGCAGTGTAAGCAATTACACTGCTTTTTTGTAAAGAAAAAAGTTTTTGTGTTTTTGTTGGAAAGATAAACTATGGAAACAAACGAAACATTTCGCAAAGTGCATTTTGCTGTCATGGCGATAGAAAACGGAGCAAAGAAAATGCATATTTCCGGAAACGAGATGCACGACAGATAAAAAAAACAGAATCTGATTACCCAGCGTTTGTTTCGGCATTATGACGAATTACACACCCAAAGTCTTGAATATGTGACTGACGATATTGTTGAAACATTAGTCAACTGGGAAATGGAGGATAAAATATGATTACCTTATATCACGGTTCCAGCGTTAGTGTGGAAAAACCTATGGTCGAAATAGGACGCGACAATCTTGATTTTGGGAAAGGGTTTTATCTTACTAAAATCCAAAAACAAGCAGAAAAATGGGCAACTGTGGTTGCTGAACGAAAAGGACGGAATGCCATTGCGGTAGTCAGTCAATATCTTTTTGATTATGAATCATTAAAAAACTCCCATTATACAATAAAGATATTTGAATCGTATGATAATGAGTGGCTTCAATTTGTTGTGGATTGCAGAAGTGGCAACTATGCCAAATATGCATTCGATTTGGTTGAAGGCCAATGATAATGTGATTGACACCGTGGAAGATTACGAGAAAGGTATTATTACGGCGGAACAAGCATTAGGGCAATTACGTTACAAAAAAGTAAATCACTAGATATGTATTTGCAACCAACACATATTGGATGATTTCTTACAATTTCAAAAGAGTATCAGTTTATAATCGAAATGCTATGAGAGACAATGTGTTATGGAGAAAACATGCAAGCATAATAATACTGCTGTCCGAAGCCCTCAAAATTGATACGACAGCGGCATTGGATGTTTTCTATTCTACCAAAACATACCAAAATCTTTCAAATCCAGCAACGGGTCTGCAACTGATGAGCGATAAATATATTGTACAAGATGTTCTTAACGAACTAGGCAAGAAGAATTGAAACTGCGGATATCCCCAAATCGTATAACGTTCACAACTGTTTTTTTTATCAAAGTTTGTTACAAAATAAAAAATTGTGTATGTTTGAAAACTTATTTAAATGTGGAAATGTTTTTACAGAAAGATGTATATTTCGTTCGTAAATGTTTGAATTATTCAAATATTTGTATAAACACACACACACACACACACCTATAATACATATTCCTTATTATTCTTTGCCTGAACGACTAACAATGGCGTTCGTGGAATTTTGTGTCTATATGTCTCATTAAAAACGATAGTAATATGAAGAAAAAAGTAGGAATGACCATTTTGTCCGTGCTGTTTTGTGCGATGGTCGGGTTTTGCCAGAATTCGTTGGTGGCGACAGGAGGAACCGCCTATAATTCGCAAGGCTACGCCGCCAGCATTTCAGTGGGACAGCCGTATGTGTCGTCGAGCGACGGAGGTTTGTTCGGCATGCAGCGGAACTATGTGATGAAGGTCTCCTCAATCAGCACGAACCCAATATCGGACGTGTTTGTTGAGCTTGACGGCAATGTCGGGGAACTCGACCTCGGCGAGTATTTTACCACAGTTGGCGCCGAGGTGTTGCAGTATTCCGCGTCGTCGTCCGACGAGAATGTGGTGCGCGTCGCACTGAACGGTACGTTGCTGAAACTCACACTGAACAAAGAAGGTGATGCGGTTGTTACGGTTGTGGCGAAGAACTCCGACGGCGAACAGTCGGTACTGTCGTTCACGGTGACGGTTGAACCGCCCCGAAATCCGACTGGCATTACCGAAGTTGAACAGGGGATGTCTGTGTCAGTAATCGGGAATACCATAGTCGTTGCCAACGTTGACGGCGCATCAGTGTCGATTTACGATGTCTTGGGAAAATGCGTGTACTCGTGCAGGAACGTTCGTTCGGTTTCCGCGGCGATGAAACTGCCCGGAACGTATGTGGTGCTGTTTGGCGAGAAACGTCAGACCGTGGTGGTGCAATAATTCGCAATGTATAATTAGAAAAATATAGTGTTTGATTCACAAATAACATAATAAGTATGAAACGTATAGTTGCAATCCTTTCAATTATGGTGCTGGCCGTCGTAGCGATGGCACAAGTGCCGCAGACAATGAACTTTCAGGCATTGATTCGCAATGCTGAAAATCAAGTGGTAACAAATCAGGCAGTGGAAATCGAAGTGAGTGTGCTGAATTCCGCACAGCAGGCCGTTTATACCGAAACACATTCGGTGACAACCAGTTTCAATGGCATTGCGACCTTGGAAGTTGGAGCGGGAACGCCTGTGAATGGTACGTTTGCTGGAATCGACTGGTCGGCAGACAAATATTATATGGAAACGAAAATCCAACTGTCCGATGGTTCCGACGCCATTTCCGATGTTACACCGCTTTTGAGCGTGCCGTACGCATTGTATGCCGCAAAATCGGGTAGTGCTGATATAGATTTGAGCGATTATGCTCTAAAATCTGAAATTCCAGCCGCAGTTGATTTGACAGACTATGCTTTGAAATCGGAAATTCCAGCCGCAGTTGATTTAACAGATTATGCTTTGAAGTCTGAAATTCCAGCCGAGGTTGATTTGAGTGATTATGCTTTGAAGTCGGAAATCCCAGCCGCTGTTGATTTGACAGACTATGCTTTGAAATCTGAAATTCCAGCCGCAGTTGATTTAACAGATTATGCTTTGAAATCTGAAATTCCAGCCGAGGTTGATTTGACAGACTATGCTTTGAAGTCTGAAATTCCTGCTGCAGTAGATTTGACAGATTACGCAAAATCAGCCGATGTTTCGGAAACATATTTAACAAAAGAAACGTTCGAAAACTATGTTTTGGGAGCAGGACAGCCAGAGTCGGTAGATTTAACTGTTTATGCAAAGACCGTAGATGTGAATGCCGCTATAGCAAATCTGGAAGCACAAATTCCAGCCGAGGTTGATTTAACAGATTACGCTTTAAAATCTGAAATTCCAGCCGCAGTTGATTTGACGGATTATGCTTTGAAATCTGAAATTCCAGCTGCAGTTGATTTAACTGGTTATGCAAAATCGGCAGATGTGGAATCTGCGTATGCAAAGAAAACCACATTGAACGAATATGCAAAATCGGGTGCAAACATTTCGATTTTTGTGAACGATGTGGAATATGTAAAAAAATCCTATGTGGATAGTTTGTTCAATGTGTTGAAAACTCAAATTGCAACTATTTCAAATGGTGGTGGTAATGGTGGCGAAGATGGACAGCATGAAAATGGAAGAATAGATGCGAAATTCTCGGTTTCTGCCGATAAACAAGTATATTTTAGTCAAGGAAACCTTCAATATCAAGCTAGTACGAAAACATGGAAATTTGCAGATCACCAATATGATATTGTTGGTAACGACAATGAAAACATTTCTTCGACATATTCGGGCTGGATTGATCTATTCGGTTTTGGAACTTCGGGGTATAATGAATATCAGCCATATAATTCAGGACAATACGATTCCTATCCAAGTAGTTATAGTATCGGGGCAATCAATGAAACAAATTATGATTGGGGATATTATAATTCAATTTCTAATGGTGGTGGCGAATCTGGTTTGTGGCGGACGTTAACCGGAGAGGAATGGAATTATTTGTTCTCATCGCGTACAAATGCTGCAAATTTGTATGGTGCTGCTCAAGTGAATGGGGTAAATGGTATCGTAATTTTGCCGGATGCCTGGACACTACCCGATGGAGTTTCTTTCACAAAAGGATTTAGTGCAACCTTATTGTACGAGTTAAATACATATACGACAACAGATTGGGCAAAAATGGAAGCAAATGGTGCGGTATTTTTGCCTGCAGTAGGGTATCGTCTTACTACAACAGTTAATGATGCTGGTGTAGATGGGTATTATTGGTCGTCTATGGAAAATAAATCGGTTCAGTTTTCTGGTGAGGCACTACGAACAGATTATCAGTGGCAAAGAAGCAACGGTTATGGTGTTCGTGTAGTACAAGATGCTGAATAATAGTTCCGTTGAATTTCGAAAAAAACAGAATCTTACGGTTCTGCTTTTTTTATGCCCGATAGGGAGCAAAGGTTTTGGGAATCTTGTATTTTTGTAAAAAAATAAACTAATGGCTCGAATGATTGAATCGGCGTATAAACGCTTGCAAATTCCTGAAATACAAATTGGTACGGTGAAAATTGGTGGCAAAAATCCAATTGCGTTGCAGTCAATGACGAACACAAACACAAACGACACCGCTGCGAGTGTTGCTCAGTGTATTCGGGTTTTCGAGGCAGGTGGCGATTATGTCCGCCTAACTGCACAAGGCGTTAAGGAAGCCGAAAATCTTAAAAATATCAAGGAACAATTGGTGGCAAAAGGCTACAATCAACCTTTGGTTGCCGATATTCATTTTAATCCGCAGGCTGCTTTGGTCGCTGCAAAATATGTTGAGAAGGTTCGTATCAATCCTGGAAACTACGTCTATATTGGTTCGTTGCGCAAAACCGATTATACCGACGAGGAATACAATGCAGAATTGGAAAAAATCCGCGAAAATATTTTGCCGTTGCTTGAGGTTTGCAAACAAAACAATACGGCAATTCGTATTGGCGTAAATCATGGTTCGTTGTCGCAGAGAATAGTGTCACGTTACGGCGACACACCGCAAGGAATGGTTGTCAGCATGATGGAATTCTTGCACATTTGCAAGGATGCAGATTTCAAAAATGTTGCCTGTTCTATTAAGGCAAGTAATACACGAATTATGGTTCAGGCAACTCGTTTGCTTGCTCAAAAAATGGTGGAGGAAGATTGTCGTTTCCCGATACATTTGGGCGTAACCGAAGCAGGTGCTGGCGAAGACGGACGAATAAAATCTGCTGTTGGTAGCGGTTCGTTATTATTAGACGGAATTGGCGACACAATCCGTGTCTCGCTTACCGAAGCTCCCGAATGTGAAATTCCTGTATGCAAACTGATTGTTGATTATCGCAACGAAGTATTTGCGCAATCATTTGATTTTCAGCCAATAGAAGACGTGCGCGTGTCGATAGATGCATATAATCCATACAAAACGAATGAAATTGCAGGATTTGGTGGCGACCGTGTGCCTATGGTTCTCGGTGCAACGCACACAAAAGCAGATTGGTTTTTTGTAGAAAATCAATTACAGAACGAAAAACAATCGTTGCCAATCGTTACGTTACAAACATACAAAGCCGCAAACGAATGTGTTCTGAAAATTTCGGAAACAGAGATTGACAATCTGAATAACGTAACTTTGGGCGAAAAGACAATTCTATTGTTGGATTGCAAGGATATTCATGTAACATATTTTGTAAGAAAGCTTTACGCCGTTTTAAACGGACGAAAAAATCCGGTTTTACTGTCGCGCAACTATAATTCAATTGATTTTGCTACGTTGCAGGTTCGTGCCGCAATGGATTTTGGTTCGTTGTTGCTCGACGGATTCTTGAATGGCATAATGATTTCGGACTCTGATTTTTCTGCACAACAATTGGTTGATTTGTCATTCTCAATTTTGCAGGCATCACGTTCACGTTTCGAAAAAACTGAATACATTTCGTGTCCGTCGTGCGGTCGTACATTGTACGATATAGAAAAAGCCCTGAACGAGGTAAAGGCAAAGACTTCGCATTTAAAAGGATTGAAAATTGCCGTAATGGGCTGCATAGTAAACGGACCTGGCGAAATGAGCGATGCGGATTACGGTTATATGGGCGCAGGAAAAGGAACCGTGAATTTGTACAAAAAACAAACGCTTGTCTGTCGTAACATTCCCGAATCCGACGCTGTTCAAGCATTGATAGATTTAATCAAAGAAAATGGAGATTGGATGGGCAATTGATAATTATCAATTAACATATAAACAAGTTATTCAGTCGATTGCAATATTTTTTCAAAAAAATATTGCAACTCCATGCAGTCTTTTCGTTTTTTTCTTCTATTTGTAAATAGAAATGTTTAACACTTTAAAAACAATAATACTATGAAAACCAAACAATTTTTGATGCTATGTGCATCGGTATTGTAAACAATGATTTTGAAATAGAATTGGGGGCAACATTAGAAATTAGATAAAAATATGAAAAAATATTTTTTGTTATCGTGTTTGATTATATCATGTAAACTTGTGTTTTCTCAAACAGAGATTTTATTGATAGATGAATGGATAGAAAGATGTAAAGGATTGGATTTTTGCCAATTGAATGAATATCTTATATATGGTGATACAACAATAAATTCCATCAAGTACAGAAAAATACATTCTGGCGAATTATATGGCAACAAAAAAGTAAAAGGAGCTATTCGTGAAACAGAAGATAGTCTAGTTTATTATTATGATATGTATTACGAACGTGAGTTTTTACTTTATGATTTTGCATGGGAAATAGGAAAAGAAATAAAATCTGTTGATTTGGGAAGTTGGGATGAAAAATCTAATGTTATTCCCGAATACAGATACGCAACAATTACTAAAATAGATACCCTAATAGGGGCAAATGGTGCTAAATTGGCTTATATAACAACATCACTTGGTACTAAATGTATTCAAGGTATAGGTGATACAGAGGGCTTTACTGAACATTTAAATTTAGTACGTCCTACTAATGGGGGTATCAATAAATTATGGTATGCTGGCAATAGTTTAGCAAATGCTTACGGTTACGAATTTTATTTAGACAAATGTTGCAAAAGCAGTGATTCTTGTGAAGAGGAAGCTGATTGCGAGGATGACTATGTTGCCATTACTGACATTGTAAACCAACAAATAGAAATTTCTCCCAACCCAGTAAAAGACAAACTAACCCTAACTTTGCCAACAACCAACAACGAAATCAAAATTTTCGATATGCAAGGTAAACTGGTTTTGCAAACCGAATGTGGGGAAACTGCAAACATAAATGTTTCAATGTTGCCTAAAGGTGTTTACACGTTGGTTGTGAATGGTGCGGAAAGTCAAAAATTTGTGAAAGAATAACTATTGAGACACGTAAAAAACAAAAAAACACCCGATAGAATTTCTGTCGGGTGTTTTTTGTATGCCCAAAAGTGAAAAGTGCACATTTCCGATTTGCGACTGTAAACTTCCCTTTTTTTATACTGTCTAAAAAAAAGGAAGTTTACATTATGATAAGACATTATATGATATAAAAATTTTTAATAGCTTTGGAGTTGAAATTGATTATGTGAGATTTTGCAACGGAAAGACAAATATTGATATTTCAAAATATCCCAAAGGTCTCTATATTGTAAACATTAAAATTAATAACAAAATATATTCAAAGTCTTTTGTAAAACAATAGTTATGAAAACAGCAAATATTTTGAAATTATTGTGTGTGGTATCAATGTTCTATATCTCATGTTCTAAAATGGAGGGACCA
>JAZRXD010000090.1:0-12116 GCA_045600045.1 Bacteroidales bacterium | reverse complement strand
GGCGACAATTGGCGAATGCCAACCGAAGCAGAGTGGGCAGAATTGAAAGAAAAATGCACATGGACGTGGACTAAAAAGAATGGAGTAAAAGGTTACAAAGTAAAAGCATCCAACGGCAATTCCATATTTCTTCCCGCTGCGGGTTATCGTTACGAGTCGGCTCTCGACGACGCTGGTTCCAACGGTAACTACTGGTCTTCGTCGCTTAGCGAGTTCTACCCGAGCTACGCGTGGAACGTGTGCTTCGATTCCAGTGGCGTGGACAGGAACCTCGACTACCGCTACTTTGGTCAATCTGTGCGTCCCGTTCAAGATGTGAAATAAAGCAGAAACTCCACATCGAGGTTCTGTTGGGTAAAGGGGAATTACTACCTTTGTGGAATGAATTATTGCCTGAAAGGCAATAGTTGAGTAACCCGCGTAGTCTCGGGACAATGTAATACCACAAATCTAAAACTGTCCTCGCAAACTAATTTCATAATTTCGTCCAGGAAGCGGATAGGAGCGTACTTGCTCGTAAATGGTGTTTGTTAGGTTTCGAACATGGGCTCCAATAGTGATTTTCATATCGTCGTGGCGGTCGTCTTTGTATGGATGGAAAGAGAATGTCTTTTGCAAACTTGCGTCGATTGTCACAAAATCATCGAGAGTCTTTGTAAGTGTGTAATATCGTGGACTTTCGTAGTTCACAAATAGTATAAAATCACAATTGTCAATTAAAGTTTTTAGTTGACAATTTGGCTTTTGCCGTTTTCCCAATATAAAATAGTTCCCCAATTCACTATTTATGTGTAATTTGTAGTGAATTTCGTATTTAGGAACGTAGTACAAAATGTGTCCAACCGATTCTTTTGAGCCCATTTGGTCGTATGTTTTGCTGATATGTGGATTGTTGATGTTTGCGGTAAGTTTATTGTTCATACGCAAAGTTAATGGAATGCTATGTTGTGCAACAGTGTCGCTGATTTTGTATTGTATCTTACAAATTGTTTTAAAACTACATTTCTCTATAATCGACATTTCAAATCCTTGTAAAACAACCTGTGCTGTGTTGTATGGATGCCAAACCGAGCCACTTGGCGTCCACATTATCATATCGTTAATTACGGAATAATATGTAGATGCGTCAAGTATTATTGTATGTTCGTTATCGTGTTTATCTAAAACAGAAAAATGTTTGTTCGCTCCAAATTCTGCTGTCCAGCCCGATTCTGGCTTTAAGTCTGGATTTCCCCAGCCTGTCCAGTACAAATCGTTGAAGGTTGGTGTTCGATATTTATTTCCAATATTTAGGAGTAGCTCTATGTTTGATTTCCCCAAATAGAGTTCTGATCCCCAATTGGCAATAAATGGAATGGTGTATTGTGAATTGAATTCTTTTCGGATTGATAGGACCGAGGAGAATCTATTTTTATATGCCAAGTAAGGTCTATAACTATTATGATGGTAATTATCTATTTTTTCTAAACCAAAATATTCCTTGTAAGCAAGTTTCACGATTCCCGCTGTGGAATATTCAGTTTTTGCCTCGCCGTAGTTGTCAATGTCGGCTTTTGCCCATTTGCCTTGTAATTCGGTTAGAAAATTGAAGTTGTCATTTATCCAGTGGGTAAAATTCAAAATGTGTGTATTGGTTTGATTTTGTATTTCGCTGTATGTTGAATACGTTTCGGCTGTCGGCGTTATTTTTTGCGTATAGAGTTCATAATCATTGATATAGGCGGTTGTGTAATGTAAAATATTCTTGTCGTTGATGTTATAGTTTATTTTGAGCAAATAACGCAACGATGAATCTGTTTGATGTTCCACATTGCTCGATGTTGTGCCAAGCAAAGCCGGAAGATTTGCATCGTTCACTTGATACCAAAGTGATGCTTGTGCTGTTAGTTTTTTGTGTTGAAAATGAAGAGTCTGAATTGTTCCATATTTTTGAAAATCAGCATTTTGACGTTTTAGATTTTCTAAACGTATGTAGTCGTAGTAATCAAAATCGCCATCGGATTGCGTGTAGAAAAAGGAACCTTGATAATTGATTTTACGAAGTGCACTCAAGCTGTAGTTTACGTTTGATTTGAACGTGTTGAAACTTCCGTACGAGAGATTTGCGTCGGCGGTTGCCTTGTGCATCTCTCCTTTCCCGTAGTAGCCCCAATCGGGTTTGCTGTTACACGAAATGGAGCCACCAAAAGTACCACTTCCGTTTGAAGTAGCCGATGCCGTACGATTTATCTCAATCGTGCTGAACACGCTTGCTGGAATTAACGACAGATTGTTGTCGCCAGCCGAAATGGAATTGAGCGGAATACCTTCCCACAGTATTTGTGTACGTGAGCTACCAGCGCCACGGAGCGAAACGGAACTTGCCATTCCTTCGGTGCCATAGTTTTTTATCGTAAGATTTGCCTGATGCGACAGTAAATCGCCAAGTGTGTTGTAGGTAATAGGTTGTTTTTCTAAAGAAATGACTTCGCGGTTTTCTCCGCTATGAAAGTCGTCTATGTCTATTGGAGGATAAACGATAATCATAGGAATGTCTTGAGTCATATCTCTGCTACGAATCACAATATCCATTCCTTCGCCTTCGGGAGAGGAAACTTGTGATAGTAATGCTTGGTCAATAGATAATATAGGTGCTTTCGAGGTGTCTTGATTTTTGTAACCAATTTTTATTGGCACAGTATCATTTTGTCCAAACAGCGAAACTGTAAGGAATAAGAACGACAATATGTAAAGCCATGACTTATTCATCGAAGTTTAGACTCTCTATAATATTTCTCTCATTATTTCAAAAGATTGTAATGGTGAAGCAGAAAATACGTTTTTCCCATTTTCAATAATTTTTCCCATAACTTCCTGATTTCCCATAATTCCTTTGGTATATAAATTGAAATCAATAGGATTGGACTCGGTAAACCATTTTTCAATATTCATAGTTACTGTTACATTGTAAGTGGTAGTCTTTTTATGCCATTCTTTTGGTGATAAATTGAAAAAAATAGTCGTTGGTGCAACGGGTAGAGTTATCGAAAATTCATTGTCAACAAACGTGTCTCCGACAACGCCGCGTCCTAAATGGCAATTAAAAAGCGACACGGAATCTTGATTGTCGATGAATTTTATGTTTAGTTTCATAGCATGATAACCGCCGCCAAGTGCTTCTGGCCAATACATTCGTGCCATTTCAGGATCTTCGAGACTATACGATTTGTTCAATTCTTTTGGAATTCCAAAGGTGAAGCGAATGGAATCAACCACTGGTTGTTTCGCCTTTATGGAAAAAGAGACACGATTAAGCAGATATTTGTCGTCCAAATAGAAAGGAGATTCCCTACATTCCTTGTTATTTTTGATTTGAGATGCGTTAGAAATCCATTTCCCATTTACTCGAATTTCGATATTCGATATAAAAAATTGAACATCGTTTATCTGATATTTTGTTCCGAACGCATTGGTGTAGTTGAATTCAGTTTGTTGAGATTCGGCAGATATAATTTTGCCTTCGCATTTTAAATCAAAATCAACCAAAATGTTTTTTTGTGCAAATGAAACGCAAACGCTCGTAAGCGACAGCAGAAATAGTAGGACAACAAATAATTTTTTCATATTTATTACAAAATGATTTTCACGCTCATTTAATAATTCTAATGTCAAATTTCATTAGACGAAAACAACTGATTTCTGACATCTGAAAACTGACATCTCAAAATTGGCAGGTCTTCTGACTCATTCCATTCTTTGCTATCTTCCCATTCCGAAGAACAGTGATACTTGAGATTGTGCAAAGAACTCTGCGGAATTTACAGCTGCGGAAACAGTTCAGGTCTTTCACCAGATTCCCTTTTCACCGCACGTTTGTAAAAACGTGGCGACACCAATTCTCAACGGCAAAATTAGAAAAAAATCATAATAGACAACTGTTTGTTGAATGTTTAATCTCAAACTGAGATGGTTTCTTTTGTAGTGTAAAAATTGTACATTGTTATTTTTTATGTACTTTTGTTTCTGTTTCGGGGTTTAGCGCAGTTGGTAGCGTGCTACGTTCGGGACGTAGAGGTCGCCTGTTCGAGTCAGGTAACCCCGACAAATAAAAAAAGAGGTTGTCTTTCGGCAACCTCTTTTTTGTTGTATAAAAACGGAGTTTTATTGTCCTAAATAAGATTTAAGAATTTTGCTTCGAGCAGTTTGTTTCAAACGACGAACAGCTTTTTCTTTGATTTGACGAACACGTTCTCTTGTAAGGCCTAGTTCTGTTCCGATTTCTTCCAAAGTCTTTGGATTACGGTTTACGTAAGTTACTTTTATATTGCAATCGTCAGCCTTGATAGAAATGTGGTCGTCATAACCACGGTTCACATCGTTCAAAATGTCGAAGCCGACAGTAAGAGGCTCGTCGTTGTAGTATTTTTCAACCAAATTCACGATTTCGGCTTTACGTTTTTTAGAAAAACCAGTCGCAATGATAAGTTTGATGCAAGACAAAGCTTGTTTGTTTTTCAAATATTTCAATTGATTATCTAGTTCATCAACAACGCTACGTTTTTCTTTGCCAAGTTCAAAATTGTCGTTTTGGTCATTCTTTATAAATAGAACAACTTCTTCATTTGCTTTAATGTCTTCTTCTTTAATAGGAGAGTCAACAATGTCGATCATGTTGTCGGCAGGCCAGGTGTTTTCCTTTTTGTAGGTTTTTGTTTCAGGAATACCCAAACCAAAATACATTCTAACAATGATAGCCTCGCGGTCGGTAAGAGTAACAAGAGCGCGGTCGATTTCTTTTGACAAAGATTTTTTCAACAAAACTTGATCCGGCGACGGGGTGTCTTTGTTGTCCAATACATCATATAATGTACCTTCCTCACTTTGTGAAAGAGGTGCATCCATAGAAATGTGACGGCCGGAATTTTTCATCGACTCCTTAACGTCGCGTGCGCTGCAGTCCATTTCCGAAGCTATTTCTTCGGCTGTCGGTTCGCGTTCGAATTCTTGTTCAAGCGACGACAACGTTTTGTTTATCTTATTAATGTTTCCGATTTTGTTCAATGGAAGTCTTACAATACGAGCTTGTTCAGCTAAAGCTTGCAAGATTGACTGGCGAATCCACCACACTGCATACGAAATGAATTTGAAACCACGGGTTTCATCGAAACGTTGGGCAGCTTTAATCAATCCCAAGTTACCTTCGTTAATAAGGTCGGGTAGGCTAAGTCCTTGATTTTGATATTGTTTTGAAACAGAAACGACGAAACGAAGATTAGCTTTAATAAGTTTGTCTAATGCTTTTTGGTCGCCTTCCTTGATTCTTTTTGCCAACTCGACTTCTTCTTCGGCCGAAATAAGATCAACCTTTCCGATTTCGTGTAAATACTTGTCTAACGATGGAGTGTCACGGTTGGTTACTTGCTTTGTGATTTTTAATTGTCGCATTTCTCTAAAATATAATTCGCCTAATATAGGGTTAAACAATCGCGCAAATATACATTGTTTTCGGAGAAATTCAAGTCTGGTTAGAAAAAAAATGAAGCGATTTTGCTGTCAATTCAATATAAATGTTATTTTTGCACGCAATTTTTTGCGAATTAACATAATGTCTAACTATTAATAAACCAAACAAATGGTAAAAAAAGTAAAAAACGAAAGCGAAGAATTTGAGAACGAAAACGTTGTCAATGACGCTGAATTGGATGCTCCTGTTGTTGACGAAGTAGAAGAAACTACCGACGACGACAGTGCTTCAGACGAAGAAATCAACTCAATCGTATCTGCTGCAAAAGCACAACAAAACGAATTCGATTGGGACAAATACGAAGCAGAAAAAGGTGGTTATTCCGAAGCAGAAAGAAATTCTTTGCAAAACAAGTACGAACAAACACTTTCTACAAATGCAGAAAATGAAGTTACAGAAGGTACTGTGGTTTCAATTTCTAAACGCGAAGTTGTTGTAAACATTGGTTACAAATCAGACGGTGTTGTTTCAACAAACGAATTCCGTTACAACCCTGATTTGAAGGTTGGCGACAAAGTTGAAGTTTTTGTTGAAAGTTTGGAAGATAAATCTGGTCAATTACTTCTTTCTCACAAGAAAGCTCGTAATTTGAAATCTTGGGATCGTGTTAACCAAGCTCTTGAAGCTAGCGAAATCGTTAAAGGTTACGTTAAATGTAGAACTAAGGGTGGTATGATCGTTGATGTATTCGGAATTGAAGCATTCTTGCCAGGTTCTCAAATCGACGTTAAACCAATCCGTGACTACGATGTATTCGTTGGTAAAACAATGGAATTCAAAGTTGTTAAAATCAACAATGAATACAAAAACGTTGTTGTTTCTCACAAAGCTCTTATCGAAGCTGAACTTGAACAACAAAAAGCTGAAATCATTTCTAAACTTGAAAAAGGTCAAGTTCTTGAAGGTATCGTTAAAAACATCACAACTTACGGTGTGTTCATCGACCTTGGTGGTGTTGACGGTCTTATCCACATTACCGACCTTTCTTGGGGTAGAATCACTCATCCTGAAGAAATCGTTCAATTGGATCAAAAAATCAATGTTGTTATCCTTGATTTCGACGACGACAAGAAACGTATCGCTCTTGGCTTGAAACAATTAACTCCACATCCTTGGGATGCTTTGGATGCTGACTTGAAAGTTGGTGACAAAGTTAAAGGTAAAGTTGTTGTTATGGCTGATTACGGAGCTTTCGTTGAAATCGCTCCTGGAATCGAAGGTCTTATCCATGTTTCTGAAATGTCATGGTCACAACACTTGCGTTCAGCACAAGAATTCTTGAAAGTAGGAGACGAAGTTGAAGCAGTAGTTTTGACTCTTGACCGTGAAGAAAGAAAAATGTCTTTGGGTATGAAACAACTTCACCCAGATCCATGGGAAAAGATTGACGAAAAATATGCTGTTGGTAGCAAACACACTGCAATCGTTAAGAATTTCACAAACTTTGGTATTTTCGTAGAAATTGAAGAAGGTGTTGATGGTTTAATCCATATTTCAGACCTTTCTTGGACTAAGAAAATCAAACATCCACAAGAATTCACAACACTTGGAGCAGAAATCGAAGTTGTTGTTTTGGAAGTCGATAAAGAACAACGTCGTTTGAGCTTGGGCCACAAACAATTAGAAGAAAATCCATGGGATGTATTCGAAACAATCTTTAATGTTGGTTCAATCCATGAAGGTACAATCTTGGAAATCAACGATAAAAATGTAACTGTTGCTCTTCCTTACGGTGTTGAAGGCGTTTCGGTAGCTAGCCACATTGTTAAAGAAGATGGAACTGCTGCAAAAGTTGATGAAAAATTGAACTTCAAAGTAACAGAATTCTCTAAAGAAGCTAAGAAAATCTTCGTTTCTCACACAAGAACTTTCGAAGATGAAAAGAAAGAAGCAGAAACAGCTGAAAAACAAGCAAAAGCTACTTCTACTAAGAAAGCAATGAAGAAAGTGAGCGACAACTTAGAGAAAACAACTCTTGGTGATGTTACTGATTTAGCAAAATTAAAATCAGAAATGTCGAAAGCTGAAAAAGAAAGCAAATAATAATTCTTATTCGGTATAAACAAAAAGCCCTGAAGATTTCTTCGGGGCTTTTTTGTTATTAAAGGAAACTTTGATGTATAGATTTTTGTTGTCAGAGTTCAATTATCAGTCGTCAAAAGAGTTGAGAATTAAAATGAATTGGTATGTAGAAGTACACGTTCATTTTTTCTCCCGCTTGTTCGCCAGGTATAAAATCGGGAAGGGTTTGTGCTATTTGAATTGCCGCACGATTTAAAGAAGGTTGTGCTGTACTTCGGACAATTTCTGGTTGTGCAACGGCTCCGGTTTTTGTGATGACGCATCGTACGATAACAACTCCTTCGTATTTATTCGCCTTTGCTTCGGGAGGATACATTTCATTTGCTTTAGATTCCAAGTAATTTACAAGTGCTCTCATACCTTCTGGATGTTGTGGCATTTTTTCTACTTTATAATACACATCTTCTCCGTTGTAATTTGAACTTAATGTGTATATTCTTTTTGCTTCTGTTTCGTATGGATTTTGGGACTTCCAATCGGAATGGTGGGTAAAAGTACAATAGCATTGTGTGCTATAAACACTCACAAATAAGTATGTGTCGGGGGATAATATGAAACCAACATGATAATAAGAATTAGTTTTCCCATCGAAACAATACCAAGATTCCAAACCAAAAGAGTTGAAATATTCACACATACAGTCTGCAAATTCTTCTGGTGTTTTGAAATAAGAAGAATCATACCATCCTGTCCATTGAACATATTCGAGTGTGTTGTCTTTCGTGCATCTGAACGTACAATAAGAATCTTGGGAAGTATTGTGATAGCAAATATCGATATTATTGCCTGTATAATTTCCATTGTAACCGTTTTCGGTTAAAATTCGCGTCGCTTCGGTTATCGGCATATCAATTTTTATTTTTGAATGCGGTCCGTCAAAATACGAATCAAGAAAGTTGTAAACGAAATTATTCTGTCCGAAAACTCCGACAGAACAAAACAACATACATATTGACAACCATTTTCTGCTCATTTTATTAATAATGCTATAAATATAAATATTAATATTCAACTTGTTACATGGTTTTTGCACTTTTTGACCATTAAATAAAAATAAGCAATTTTCAGGTGCCGTTTTGACAGACTATTAAGCAAAAATTCAAAAAGAAAAATCCCTTAAAGGCGTGTTTTGTTAGTTCTCCGCACCTGTTTTGGGAGCTGTCTATTTTATCAATTTCATCAATTCAGGAACTTTTGTCGTTTCAACGCGTTCGTTTTTTTGTGTGAATTCGTCGGGCGTGTCGCTCACGAAATGGTGGAAATTTGCAGCTACATAATCAGCTTTTGTGGAAAAAGTCTGCATATTAAAATGAAGGATTTCTATGTTGTAATTTCGTAGTTGTTCCATGTTTATGGCCGACAATTCGTACACTGCAGTTGCTTTTCCTTCAATGAAATCGCTTATTCCAAGATCTTTACACGTTATAGTTTCTCCGTTTGCCAAATCCAACGAAATTTCGCCGGAAATGCCACATTTTTGGAAATATGTGCATAAATCTTTGTCGGAAGGTAATAGTAGCGAAATCTCAATGAAACCAGCCGTGCCTTTTTTTGCTATCGTAATCGTTACATCTTTGTCTGGCAATAGGCGGGAATCATTGTCGTACGAAACGTATGTCGTAAAAATGAATGAAATTGCCGGATACGAAACACCTTTGTGCACGAACGTTGTTTTTTGAGCAAAAAGTGATGCACTAAGCAAGAATACAACAAAGGAAAGAATAACTTTTTTCATTGATAAGTTTTTTAGTATGAGTTATTTACGTAAATCAATATTGTACAAAAGTAGAAAAATATCATAAAGCTTTGGCAAGTCATGTTTTAATAATATGAATTACTTTTGAACAATAAAGATTGAAAACGCGAAAGTTTAATGACCTGGAGGCATTGATTGTATTGAATTCCAAGTTTTGATGGATTTAGTTTGAAACGGACACGTAGGTGTATTGTGATTTCAACCTTGAATTTTCTTTTTATACGCACAGTATCAGTTATTTAGAGACTTTTAAAGAAAAGTTATCAACAACTATTAAATAATAGTCTTTTAGATTGGTGGATAAAGCGAAAAAAAATTAGTTTTGCCACGTCTAAAATAACGTACAGGAACATTATGGCTGATAGTCAAGAAATCAAGATTTTTTCGGGAGATGCAACCCGTTATCTTACAGAGAAAATCGTAAAGTATTATGGTGTGGAAATGGGTGCTTCTGCAGTAACTCGTTTCAGTGATGGTGAATTCGAACCTCGTTTCGACGAACCGGTTCGTGGTAAGGAAGTTTATATTGTTCAGTCAACTTTCGCTCCAGCTGACAATTTGTTGGAGTTGTTGTTGTTGATTGATGCGGCAAAACGTGCTTCTGCAGCTCACGTAACAGCAGTAATTCCGTATTTCGGATTTGCCCGTCAAGACAGAAAAGAAAAATCCCGCATTTCCATCGGTGCAAAATTGATGGCGAATTTGTTGCAAAAAAGTGGAGTTGACCGTGTTGTGACAATGGATTTGCATGCAGGACAAATACAAGGTTTCTTTGATATTCCAGTTGATCACTTATTTGGCTCATCGATTTTCATTCCTTATATTCAAAGTATGAATATCGAAAATCTTTGTATTGTTGCTCCAGATATGGGTGGTACAAAACGTGCAAAAGCTTATGCACGTATTTTGAATGCCGATATCGCAATTTGCCACAAAGAACGTACAAAAGCCAATGTAGTTGACAATATGCAAATGATTGGTGACGTTGAAGGTAAGAACGTAATCATTGTTGACGATATGATTGATACAGCAGGAACAATTACCATGGCAGCAAATCTTTGTAAGGAAAACGGTGCAAAGAGTGTTCGTGCATTGAGTACGCATGCTGTTTGTTCTGGTCCAGCTTTCGAAAGAATTGAAAAAAGTGCAATTCAAGAATTGTTGGTAACAGATACTATTCCTCACGACAATATGCCAAGCAAAATCACAGTTTTGTCGTGTGCACAATATTTCGCAAATTCAATCGAAAAGATTTTCAAAAATGAATCGATGAGTTCTGCATTCTTAGTATAAGAATAAAATCTAATAGGATAGAGCCGTATTCCAATTTGGAGTACGGCTTTTTTGTTGGTTTAAAAGAAAGAAAATCAAGTCATTGTTTTGTGTTTTCCTTAAAAAATGTATCTTTGTGCCGACAAATTAATATTAACCCGTGTGATGGATGTCTCAAGTGACATAAGTAGCACAAAAATTAGGTAATATGTTAACAATAGATTTAGCAGGTCAATCAAGAACCAATCTTGGTAAAAAAGATTCAAAAGAACTTCGTGCGGCAGGTTTAATTCCTTGTGTATTGTACGGAAATGGTGCAAATGTAAACTTCACAGTTGAAGCAAAAGCATTCGACAAAGTTATTATTACACCTAATGTTTATGTTGTTGTATTGAACATAGACGGAACAACTCACAAAGCTATTTTGAAAGAAGTTCAATATCATCCAGTAACAGACAATGTTCTTCATGTTGATTTCTTGGAAATAACTGATGACAAACCATTTACAATCAAATTACCAATCAATGTTGTTGGTCACGCAGAAGGTGTTAAACTTGGTGGTAAATTGAAAGTAAAAATGCGTAAAATGAAAGTTTCTGGTTTATTGAAAGATTTACCAACTGTTTTGGAAATTGATGTTACTTCATTAGGCATTGGACAATCAATTAAATTAGCAAACGTTAAATTCGACGGATTAACTATTGAAGAACCAAAATCTTCAGTTGTTTGTTCAGTAATGTCAACACGCGATAGTTCAGCTGCTGGAAAATAATTTCAGCATTTTTTAGTTTGAATCCGTCATTGGGTGTCCCAGTGACGGATTTTTTTTAATTTTTTTCGATTAAAAAGTTTTTCTGATGAAATATTTGATTGTTGGACTTGGAAATATTGGCGACGAATATAAAAATACTCGCCATAATGTAGGTTTTATGATGGTTGATGCACTTGCTAACACGTTGCAGGCGGAATTTTCGGCCGATCGTTACGCAAGTGTTGCTCAAGCAAGCTATAAAGGCCGTCAGTTGGTGATGATAAAACCAAGTACGTATATGAATTTATCGGGAAAAGCTGTGCATTATTGGATGCAAAAAGAAAAAATAGCCATTGAAAACGTTTTAGTGCTTGTTGATGACTTGGCTTTACCTTTTGGATCTTTAAGAATGAAAGGTAAAGGTAGTGCAGGAGGGCATAATGGTTTAAAAAACATACAAGAATTGTTGGGTTCCGAAAATTATCCAAGAATGAGATTTGGTGTTGGAAATAATTTTTCGAAAGGACAACAGATTGATTTCGTATTAGGGGAGTGGACTACGGATGAAAAAAATCAAATTCCGACAATTTTAGAAAAATCGACTTCGGCCATACTTCAATTTCTTACAGTCGGTTTAGTAAAGGCAATGACATTTGCAAACCAAAAATAACATTTGTTATAAATTACAAATACAAAACCTCTAAAATTACATTTTTAGAGGTTTTTTTATATTGAAATATTTAGTGTTGTGA
>JAZRXD010000089.1:0-71541 GCA_045600045.1 Bacteroidales bacterium | reverse complement strand
GAAACTATCGTCAGATTTTACACAAGCGAATGTTGCAATTGCCGAAGTTGTATCTGCCGACCATGTGATTCCTGTAAATTCGTAATTGTGACCAAAAGCAGGAAGAACCACGTTGATTGTGTCTCCGTAAACTGTTTCGTTGTATTCTAGTGTAGCAACATATTTAATGTAGCCGTCAGCTGTACACGTTGCCAAAACTGTGTCAATTTCCACAACGCAATCACTGTTGAAACTATCGTCTGATTTTACACAAGCGAATGTTGCAATTGCCGAAGTTGTATCTGCCGACCAAGTGATTCCTGCAAATTCGTAGCTATGACCTATTGCAGGAAGTACCGCTTTGATTGTGTCGCCATAGATTGTATCGTTGAATGTTACGTTGGCAGCATATTGTATCAAACCATCTTTTTCGCATGTGGCTGGAATTATTGTATCGGTTGTAACAACACACGCTGTATCTACGTTTGCCAATTCGTTTTCGAGGCAATTCAGATATAATCTTGCAGATTTATTGTCGTCGGACCAAATAAATTCCTTTACCGAATACGAATGTTTCTTTACGGAAATAAAGAATTCAAAATCAACAGATTGGAAGAAAACACCCTGTACTGCAAGCTTTGAATTCTCTTTGCTCATGTCTGGACTGTTTATTTCAATATAGATTGTAGTGAAATTTACTTCAAAACTTGTCGTATCGTTTAGTTGGAATACAATCTTTCCCGTTTCATTTGAAAATTCATCTCCAACAAAGTATTCTTCTTGGTAGTCCACTACTGTCATGGTTGCAGTAAATACAAACGGTGATTTTTCATCTATTGATGTCAAATATGGGAATTTAAATTCAACTCCATTTTCCTCGTTACCAGCAACGCCAGATGCAGTCCAATTTGTGTTTCCTGAAGGCAAATTAAAATGAAGCATTTGATAGAAGTAAAGCGTATTGTAGTTTGTAACACCTTCTTTTTCGTCTTTATCGCAAAAGTCTGTATTGTTGTAGCATCCGGTGACAGTCCCGTTTTCATTATCTCCACAGATGCCACCAATGTAACTGCCGACTCCCTTCACGTTGCCTGTGTTAAAGCAATTTTGAACTGTACTGTTCCAATTGCGTCCGCATACGCCACCTACATTTTCTTGTCCGTAAACATTACCTGCGTTGAAACTGTTTTCTATTGTGCTTTTTTCATTATATCCACATACGCCACCGATATCAGAACTTTCATTATCGCCTCTTACTTTACCAGTATTGTAGCAATTTTGGATTAAACAGGAAGCATTAAACCCACATACGCCTCCTATATATTCAGTTCCAGCAACAACAGAACCGGTATTGTAACAACTTTTGATTGTGCCACCAAGTGTATATCCACACACGCCACCCACGAATTTTGCTCCATTGAAATACGAATCAACAATTCCTACATTTTTAATTTCTGCATTTTCGCGAATCTGCCCAATCAAGCCTACGCAAGATTGACTTGGGTTATTAAAATACAATCCGCTGATAGTGTGATTATTACCATCAAATGTCCCTTCAAAATAGCTATTGGTAGATTCATCATAACGCCCGATAAGGGTCCATTCTTTGAAATTGCCTGTGTTAAGGTTGCCGTCTTTGTTCAAAACATCCTTATTTACAACAATATCGTTTACAAGCACGGCATTGGCTTGGGTGTTTTTATTTACGCCAACAATTTTCCCGTTTACAAGACCAGCGAACCAATATAATTCGTCGGCATTGCTGATGGCGTAATAGCCAGCGTACTCACCTTCAGTTATCTGTGTCGGTTTATAATTATCTCCTAATACAGGCAATTCATCTACACCTACATATTGTTTCCAAACATTACCATTAGTACCATTGTGTAATTTCTGCGCTACTGTGCCATTGGCAAATTCTTCGGCTGTTACTTCGTTGGCATCAATTGCAAGTGTATTTGGATTGAATTCTACCGCATCTATTCCACTGAGATAATAGCAGTTTTCTATTGAACCTTTATAAATCTGACCACAAATACCACCTTTATCGCCACCCGAAATATTGCCTTTATTGTAGCAATTACTGATTAGAGCGTTATCCTTTCCCATTGACCCGCATATGCCACCTACGGCTACATCGCCTTTAATTTCAGCTGTATTGTAGCAATTTGTAATGGAGCTTTCATTGATTCCACATACGCCTGCACTGTTGCTTTTACTTGTCACCGAGCCAGTATTGTAGCTAGTTGTGATGTCTCCAGTATTATTACCACATATACCGCCTGCATAACTTCTACCAGCTTTCACCGAACCAATATTGTAGCTAGTTGTGATGTCTCCATTATTATTACCACATATACCACCTACATAACTATCACCACCTGTCACCGGGCCTATATTGTAACAGTTTGTGATGGTGCCGTTATTATTCTCACATATACCGCCTGCATATTTTCCACCTGCTTTCACCGAGCCTATATTGTAACAGTTTGTGATGTCACCATTATTATCACCACATATACCACCGACAAAATTTTCATCACAAGCAACAAAGCCAGAAAAGGAACAATTTTCGATAATACCTTCGTTAGAATCACAGATACCACCTATAGTACCATTGCCATAGAAATAAGTATCGGTTATTTTTACATTTTTTATTGTGCCATAGTTATTCATAAATAAGCCGACAAAAACAGCATTTTCTTCATTGGAATAAAGTCCGCTAATTGTGTGGTTGGCACCATCGAAAGTACCTTTATAATTAAAGATACCTGTCCACGTTTGTGGATTTTCGCCTTTAATGGTTGCCTTGCCGTCAGCATCTATTTCAATCATATCTGTAAGCAGATTGGCATTGATAGTGATGTCGTCTGTAAGCACGGCATTGGCTTGGGCATTATCGCCACCTTGATTTACAAAATCGGCAAACCAGTAAAGTTCATCGGCATTGGAAATTTGATAAGGACTTTCTGCAGTTCCGTCGCCAGAAGGTTGAGACTCTGTCGCATAACAGAAATTAGCTGCCATAAATAAGCAACTTAACAAAGCAGACATGCGTAGCATGAATGATACTTTTTTCATATTGTATAACTATTAACCCCGTGTTTTAAAACGTGACAAAGAAACAAAAAATCAATAAAATGACGTAAATAATTGCAATGTGATTTTTAGATTAAGGTATTGTGGTTATCATAAAAAAATACTTGCAAATCAGTAAGTGCTTATGGGTTAAAGAGCGAGAAACGGGACTCGAACCCGCAACCCTTGGTTTGGAAAGCATAAATACAACATTTACACAGGAAATCAAGTCCGATTCTTTGCCGTCAGAAACAAGAAATCAATGTGATGGATTGGTTATTGCTAATGGATTACTATTCAACAGATTACCAAATTTTTGCGGAGAATAATTGTGGCAAACTCCGCAATGTCCATAAATCAATCAACCCCAAAATAGAGCAAACTTCAGTCAAGAGCTATGAAAATCCTAAATGGTTGAGTTATGATCACGACAAATTGTGGACAGGAGAAAGAGAATTTTAATTGGAATTATACATTTTTCTGCACTTTGTTTTATATGAAGAATATTACCTATTTGTTCACCTTTCAAATAATCAATTGCTTTTCGATTTGAATCGTATGAGAAGTATCGCTTGTGTACATTTCCTTAAAAAATCTGATACGAATTAATTCAGCCCGGAATTGTGTACTTCCGTCTTGTAAATATTCACTGATACTTTCTTATTCAAGTAAGAAAGTACAAGAAAAGTTTTTACACGATTAAAGTGCATAATTCCGTTTAATATTTCTTTTTTGAAAAAATTTTGAGTCAATCAAAGTTTAGTACTAACGGAGCATATTCACCATTTTCGGTACTTGAACTCAGTCTTCGTAAAATTCTTGAATGACTTCGTTTAACCCAAGAAATTCGGCGCAAGTGATTACAGCACCGATTGTTACACCTAAAATTCCATGGGAATTGATGTTTTGTCCCGTCATAAAAAGGTTTGGAATTTTTGTGCGTTGTGATACAAGCGTTTGTGTCGGGAAATTTTTATCTCGAATAATTCCATACATAGAACCATACATTGTGTTTGTGTAGTTCTCGTATGTGAGCGGGGTTGAGGTTGAGTAAGATTCAATGCAGTTGTTGATGCCGGGAAACGATAATTCTAATTCCTTGAGCATTCGTTCTGCTTTTATTTTTTTGAATGTTTCATACTCTTCGCCACGATGTCCAACTTTTGTCCCGGTCCATTTTTCAACTTCGTCATAGCGCATATAACCAATCAATTCGGCACTTTCTGCAAATTGTTGATTGGCATCTTTGCATTGGTGCATAAATAAAAATTGTTCAGGCCAAGTGTCGGGATTGTAGTCATTTCCTGCCCAAACATCGGAATTTTTATAGTAGTAATAGTTGTAGTTTAGGTATGGAGTACAATTTTTCTTAAACTTAATGTAAACGGTAAAGTTTGAAATTGTGTTTTGTAATCCGTTGATTCTCATCCTGTAAGCTTTCCTAATCATTGGAGTATCGATTTTGCTGATTGTTATTTGCGGATGTACGTTCGAAATGAAGTGTTTTGCTTCAAAGATTTCGCCATTTGTGAGTTTTACCGCTGTTGCTTTTTCGTTGTCGCAAATGAATTTATCAACTTCAGCGTTTGTGAAAATTTCACCGCCAAAGTTTTTTATGGAATCAGCTAAGGATTTAGCGATTTTGTCGCTTCCTCCAATGATTCTATAGGCACTTTGGATATAAAAGTTTGTGATTAACGCATGGATGTATGTTGGTGTTTTGTCTTTTACACCAGCATAAAGAGGCAGATTTCCCGCCAAAACATTCTGTAAAACAGGATTTTGTGTTGATCCGGCTATAAAATCGTTTATGCTTGTTTTGATGTAGTCGGGTTCCAAAAAAACATTGTTTTGGATTTTACGCAGATTGTACAACGGTGAGGCATCGGCAATGTCGCGTACTCGTTTAATGTAATCTTGCAAATCGTCAACATTATTGGGAAATTGTTTTGCCAAAGTATTGATGAAATTGTCGTAGCCCGAAGCGAATTTATATTGCGTTCCGTTGAGCGAAATCACATCGAAACCGTCATTATTCAAACGTTGAAGAGGAACATTTTCTGTTAAACCAAGATATTTCCAAAAACGATAGAGGATTTGGCCTTCTTCCATACTACCGATATAGTGCATTCCGGTGTCGAATTTTACACCGTTGCGTTTGAATGTTTGCAAACAACCGCCAATTTGTGCATTTTTTTCAAGTATTGCTATTTTGAAGCCTTTTTTCGCCAAAATGTAACCACATACAAGTCCACCAAGGCCGCTTCCAACAATAACTATATCGTATTTACAATTCATTATAAGTTAATGATATTGTTTTTTATTGCATACTTGATAAGGTCAACCTGGGTTTTGAGGTTGAGTTTTTGCATGATATGTGTTTTGTGTGTTTCAACGGTTCTTACGCTAATATGCAAAGAATCAGCAATTTCAGGGTTTGTGTAACTACTTCCCCAAAGAGATAAGATTTCTATTTCTCGGGAACTAAGTTTTTCAACCTCTTCGTTCTCTGGCTTTTCGTTGTTTTGAATCGACGACACGTAACGGTTCAACAAAATGTTGGTGATGCATTTGCTGAAGTAATCGAAACCGTTTCGTAGGGAATAGATTGCCTCGAACAAGTCTTGTCTGGTTGCGTCGTGCGAAAGAAAACCTTTTGCTCCAACTTTTATAATGTTGAAAATAGTTTCTTCGTTTTCGGCGTAAGAAATGATAAGGACTTTTGCTCGTGGATACACTTTTTGGATTTCCTCAACGTCGGAAATATCGGTTTCGGTAATCTTTGGAATGTTTTTTATCACAATGTGGACAGGCTCGTCATACGTTTTTTGTAAAAAATCGATTGTACGAGTTCTAATATCCAAAACTTTGAATTCTGGATTTGATTCAATCATCATTGCAATGCTCTCTGATTGCAAATTGTGGATTCCAACTATAACAACGTGTATCATTTTTTTATTCGGATTCGTTTACAAAGATAGTAGCAGTTCGTTCTTTTCCTTGCATATAAACGCAAAGATTTTTGTCAAATTGAACATGAACGAAAAATTCTGTTTGTTCAACTACTTTTTGGCGTTTTAAAATGTCCCAATTGATGAAATTTTCTTCGTTCGTGTGTTCTATGGCAAAATAACCGATATTCATAGTGGAAATGTTGTGGAAGAAGTGCGAGCCGAGCGATGCGTCAAGCGGGAAGTTCGACAAACTGATTTCCACAATGACTTTTGCATTGGATATTTGCGACCACAAAACAGGAATTCCCAAAAATCTATCGCTTGTTCCCCATCGTCCAGGTCCGATAAGTAGATATTTCCGACCTTTTTCGACCATCGCTTTATTGATTTTTTCAATTTCGGCAACCATTTCGAGAGTGCGAAGCTTGTCGAATTTTTCCAAATCAATGTAAACTGCATCGCAAATGTTTTCTATAAATCCATTACCCATACTGGTTGTTGTGTGGAGTAATTGTGGAGCTGACTTCAATACTTCCGGGAAAGCGTTTTCTGACAATAAGCTACCCGTAAGTGGTTTTATTTGAAGAAGATAGAATGACGGAACACCGTCTTCGTTTTCGTTCAAATCAACGGCAAACTCAATTTCCACCGGCGTACCCATTGCTTCTTGCACGGTATTTAAAATCAGTGTAAGAATTTCGGCAAGAGGAGCGTAGTCGTATTTTAAAATATTTGCAAAGTTTATAATGCGAGGACCATAGCCGGAAAGTCCTGGCTCAATTCTATCATTTTCAACGTTATAAACCGAAGCACAATGTTTCAACGTGTTGTGTTTTTCGGCTTCCGAAATCGGCAAAAGTGTAAGAGCGGCGTGTTCGCCATCGCGTTTGTAATTGACGTTTGTTTTTGAAAAATCAACTGCGTAGAAATGCGTTTGCGATGATTTGATTTGATCTTTCGGGCTTAAAATTTCCACTTTTGGATAGTGGGGAGAAAAACGATAGGCATTTCCTCCATCAACAATGTAGAAACCAAGACCAACAGCACAAACTGCAAAACCTTCTTCAGGTTTCATGTGTGCGATAGGATAGTAGTTGTACGATTGTGCCACACCGCAAATGTGTGGATAGAAGAATTGTTCGTGGTAGTCGCCCACAACTTCTTGGATTACAATTGCCATTTTTTCTTCTTCGATTTTGTGGCTTGTCGATTTGTAAAATTCTTTTACTTGGTCGCTGAAAACCGAAGCGTACACTAATTTTATGGCTGTTTGCAAATCACTTAATCGTTTGTTCAAATCCTTGTCGTTGTTCGGAATAATGTATGTGCTGAACACGCCAGCCAACGGTTGTGTCGCTGAATCTTCGAAAATACTTGAAGAACGGACAGCCAAAGGTTTTGAAATTTGTTCCAAAAGAATCGCCAATTTTCTTTTTAAATCGTCGGAAAGTCGGCCTGCGATGAACATGTCTTTAATTTGTTCGTCGGTTAAATCTTTTGAAAATAGGTTTTTCCCGGCAAAATTGTTTTTGATGAACAACTCGAATTCTTCCGTTCCGATTACGGCAGTTTTGGGTGTTCGAAGTGCCATTTGATCGGCATAAGGATTCATGTCGATGCTGTTGATGAGTGTATTGACGAATGCCAATCCGCGTCCTTTCCCGCCTAATGAACCAGCTGCCAACGAAACGACGTTCTTTTCGTCGATAACTGCGGTTTCTTCAAACGAAAGAATTTTCCCGCGTTTCTTTGTTTGGCGATATTCATCAAGAATTACGTTGTTCATTTCGCGTAATTTTGAAACATCGTTGTTTAAATCCGACAATTTTACGGGATTTAGTTGTCGAGCCAATTCAATTTCGCCACGTCCCATCAACCAAATTGAAAATTGGTTTTGGTCTGCATGATATTTTAACGATTCGTCGGGAATTGTACGCAATAACATCTCGAATTCGCGAAGATTACGGGCTTTGGCGATAGGTTCTCCTTTGCCATTTCTAAAAATGAAATCTCCGTAACCGAAATTATGCATCACGAATTTCTTGATTTTGTCAAGAAGCATATCGGATTTCTTGTTGACGAATTTCGCATGAATTTCTTTCGCGTATTGTGAATATTTCAATTCCGATGATTGAATCAAAATCGGCATGTTTTTGTTGTATTCGCGAACGCGCTCCATAAATGCTATACCGGCATTTTTGTCTAAAATACCATTGCGTTGGAATTCCATATCGGAAATCACGCAGGTCATAAAATCTTTGTATTTGTTGAACAAAAATGTTGCTTCTTCGTAGTTTCTTGCCCAAAGTAGTTTTGGCCTTGAACGGATTTTAGACAGTTTTTCCAATTCGTTCGATTCGAAGTTGGAAATTTGTTCTCCCACTTGGTCGAAAAGGACCGAGAATATAATCGGTAGGTATTTCGAATAGTATTGCGAAGAATCCTCAATCAACAACATGGTGCGGACAAGTCCGATTTTAGTGTCGTTTTCGGCATTGGCAAGATCTTCCAAAGATTTTACCATTGCGAAAAAAATTTGTGAATCACCGTTCCACACAAATATTTTGTTGAACAAAGTTGTTTTTGCAACCATGTCTTCGAAATATGCAATGTTTGAACGAGGATTAAGCAACAGATATATAGGGACTTCCGTGTTTATTTTTCTGATTTTGCCACTTAAAAAAAGAGGTTTTTGCACATCGGCACCAACCATTAGGATAACCAAATCAAAATGGGTGGTTTTTAGTAACTCAAGGGCTTGCTTGTGCGACGAAACACCAATAATTCTCGGTAATGAGAAAATACTATATTGGTAAATTGGTCCCATGAATCGTTCAAAGAAACTGTCGTCTTTTTCAAGATTAAACGCGTCGTACATTGTTGCGACAAACAAAATCTGCGAAACTTTGTGTTTCATCATGTCCAAATAAATGTACTTGTCGAATGTTTGTTCGTTTAGCAGTTTCTGTAGCGGTTTGTCGCTGTGGATAAGCGATTCGCGGGTGAGTTCATCTTTACTTGTAGGATTGTTGTTTACAATCGGGTTGTTCGAAAGCAAACGGCCTTTGGTGTCGTTTATGTATTGACAAAGAAAATGTCCTATTGTGTTGGCAAGTTCTCTTTCTTCGGGCATGAACAAGTTTTCGGTGTCGATGTAGTCGTCTTTCGTGTAGAACATTTCTATTGTTCCGGTTGTGTTGTCGAACGTGACGAAAGATTCTTTCATTGAACAGGTCGATTCCTTAAATCCGTGTGAAGTGTATTTTGCGTTGTCGAAGGTGATTCTACAGCACGCACAATCCGAGAATTTCCAAAATTGCGGTAACATATCGCATATATCTTGAAGAATTCGTTCAGTCGGCAACCCGGAATTGATAATTTCCTTGGCTTTTTTTATTGCCGAAAGTTCCAAAGTGCGTTTTTGGTAATCGTTTGTTAAACGAATTAGTTTGTTTTCCGAAATGAATCCGGTAATGATTGATGCCGCACACAGCAAATCGGCTTCTTCAAATTGCTTGTTTTCGACTTGTTCTTGATAATAAACGGAAAGGTTTCCAACGATTTTTTCGCCTATTCGTAGTTCTTGGTTTTGTACGTTTTTGCTGATTGTGAAATGAGAACTATAATAGTTTATGTTGTTGTAAGAAATGAGGACGCCGATTACATCGGGAAAAATCGAAATGTTGTTGCAAATGTCTGGCAACAATACGTGTATTGATTTTCCTTTTTGTCCAATTTCTATGATTTTTTGAATAAGTGTATGCATCATTGAAAATCTAATCGTACGAAAATAACGAATTTTTAGGAAAAATTTTTACTCCGATAAAGTTTTTTAGAATTAAGTTTTGGAGTTGTAATTTGTTGTTTTTATGGAAGGATTTTATTTGTCTTTTTTCTACATTTGTGAAAATAAATCAGAGGTATGAAATTGAAAAAAGTCCAGCTTGGTCTATTGCTATTAGTAATAACTACGGCGTTTTCCGCATGTACAAAGGCTCCAAAGCAAGTTGAATATATTCCCAAATCTGCCGCTTCGGTAATCGTTGTTGATATGCCTTCGGTAATGCAAAAATCTGAAGCAAAAGGTGCAGAATCGGCCGAAAAATTACTTGCCTATTTTAAAAGTTACGGGTTTTCAAACGAAACTTTGGATTTGGCGATACATTCATTTTTTACGGATTCCAGCAAAACAGGAATGGATTTGGAAAATACAATTATGGCGTATTTGCTTCCTTCGCAAGAATTCAAAAATGCCTATAAATGTATGTCGGTAATGTTGAAGGATTCTGCGGATTTTTCGGCTTATATTCGTTCGGTAATGAGCGAAAATTATAGCTTGTTGGAGGGCGTTGATAATTGTGTTTGCTACATCAACAGAAACGATAGATTTTCGTGGGTCGCCTATAACGACGAAATTGCCGTGTTTGGTTGTTCAACGATACATACTCAAGGAATTGTTGAGTGTGTGAACAATATTTTTTCGAAAAAGGCTAAAAACTTGTCATCGAATAAAGATTTCGTGGAATTTTTAAATGTGAAAGATGATATTGGTTTGTGGTTCTCTACATCCGAAATGATTGATTGTTACTTGTTGTGGTATTCAAAATTGCCGGAATTCTTGACGTTGAGAAATATTCCTGAAGATGCATTGAGAGACAATTATATTCATATAAATGTTGAATTCGACAAACAAATAAAAGCCTCGTTAAGTTGTACGCCAAGCCGTGCATTTAAGCGTTTTTGGAAAAATAATAAATTTACAACAACGGATTTTGACAATAAGATTTGTGGTGTGTTGCCTCAAAACACTTTGTGGCTTGCAACTTTAGCAATCAATCCGGAACGTTTGCTTTCTCAATTGAAAGGTTCGGGATATGTAAAATATATTGAAGAGGAGTTGGCGAAATTGGATTTGACAATCGAGGATTTTGCAAAATCATTTTCTGGAAATTGCGTGTTTTCATTGTATGACATTACGTTGGAAAAAGTTCGAACAATGGAATTCGTACAAAAATACGAATATAAAGGTTCTGGACTTTTGTGGAAACATCTTCAACACGAACAAAAAACAACGTTCCCTCATTGTGTGATGGCTTTGTCTTTGAATAATAGTGATATTCCGAATATGGTTTTGAGTCATATAACCAAAGAGATTTGTGTTCAGGTTGAACCTAGATTGTTTGATTTTTCTCATTTTATGGGTTTCCCGGCATTTGTGGCTTGTACAAACGAAGCTTTGATTTGCACAACTGATATTGATTATGCAAAAAATATTTTGGCGGGGACGGCAATAGAAAGTAATGCGACAGGCGAAACTGTTTCTCGGTTGGTTGAAAAAGCTCACGGGAAAGCTTCTTATCATTATGCTGATTTTACGATTAAAAATTATCCTCCACAAGCTCGCGAATATTTGTCGAAAATGGCCGTTTTGCCATTGTTGGAAACTTATTCGTCAATTGTAAAATCTGCGGAAATGACCATAACCGATTCCTATCAAGGTAATATAGTTGTGGATTTTCAGGATACAACTAAAAATAGCTTTTATCAATTGAATGAATTGATGGAAGTAGTTTTGCCATAATAAATAAAATTATGTTTTCGTACACTATTACACCTCGAGTTGCCGATACCGATGCGTTGGGGCATATAAATAACACGGTTCTGCCATGTTGGTTTGAAGAAGCTCGAACTCCGTTGTTTAGAATTTTGAATCCTACTATGGATTTTTCCAAATGGAATTTGATTTTGGCACACATGGAGGTTGATTATTTGAAACAGATATTTTTTCACAGTTCAGTCGAAATTAAGACATGGATTAGTCGAATGGGTAATTCTTCGTTTGACGTGACGCAGGAATTGTGGCAAGATGGAAATCTTTGTGCAAAATCAAAAAATGTTATCGTTCATTTTGATTTCAAAAATCAAAAATCGGTTCCTATTGTTGGACAAATGAGAGCTGATTTGGAAGCACATTTGCAATAAATCGAATTCTATTTGAAATGATTTTGTATTTCTCGAAATGTTAATACGTTTCGTGGTTTTTCTTTTGCTAAACTATATGGAATATGGCTTAGGGACGAAAAAACGGTACTTTGTTTTCGGAAATTTCACCCCTTAAATGAGGTTTTTACACCGAAATATCGAAAAATACGTATTTGGTAGGGTGCATATACCATTTTTTTGACCAATAAAAAAAATCCTCCGACTTTTGCCAAAAATAAAATTTAAAAATATGGCACATAAATTTGTTCCGAGAGATTTTACAAACATTAAAACTTCAACAAGATTGTTTGATATTCTTGATAATTATGAATCAAATTATCCAGATCAAACAATCGCAATAGCTGGAAAACAAACAGGAAAGTGGATTACTTATTCACCTCAAGAATATAAAGAATACGCAAATAATATTAGTTACGCCTTGATGGCATTGGGAGTTCAGGCAGGCGATAAAGTTGCAATTGTCGCTTCCAATCGTCCTGAATGGAATATGCTTGATATGGGAATTATGCAAATCGGTGCGGTAACGGTTCCTGTGTATCCAACAATTAGCGAAACTGATTACAAATATATTTTGAATCATTGCGAGGCAAAAGTTGTGTTTATGGAGGGTGCCGAAGTGATGAAGAAAATCAATGCAGTGAAGGCTGAATTGCCTGAAGCTTTAAAACATTTTTATACTTTTATAGATAGAAAAGAATATCCATATTTTGATCAATTGATAGAATTGGGAAAACAAAACCAAAATCCTGAAGCATTGCAAAAACGCAAAGACGCTGTACAATCAGACGATTGTGCTTCAATGGTTTATACTTCGGGAACAACAGGAACGCCAAAAGGAGTTATGCTATCGCATAAAAATTTTATTTCTCAAATATTAGGATTACGTGTTACTCCGTCGGCTTGGTCAAACAGAGCGTTGAGTTTCTTGCCGTTGTGCCACGTATATGAAAGAACTTTGGTGTTTATGTACCAATATTTAGGAATGTCGGTTTATTACGTTCAAAATTTAGGAACAATTGCTGAAAATATTAAAGAAGTTGTTCCAACAATGATGTCGGCGGTTCCAAGAATTTTAGAGAAATTCTATGACAAGATTTATGATAGCGGGAAAAAATTGTCGGGTTTCAAAAAGAAATTGTTTTATTGGGCAATCAATGTCGCAAAGGTGTATAAGATAGATGATTGCGATAGATCAACATTTTACAATATAAAATGTGCAATAGCCCGTAAATTGGTTTTGAATAAAATTGCAGAAAATATAGGCGGCGATTTTGATATAGTTGTTTCTGGTTCAGCTGCAATTCCAAATCATTTGGTTTCATTCTTTTCAGCGATTGGAATGCCGGTTTTCGAAGGTTATGGATTGACAGAAACTTCTCCTGTGATTGCTGTAAGCCAACGTGGAAAATATGCGCGTGAAGCAGGAACGGTTGGTTTCCCACAACCTGGTGTTGAGGTGAAAATTGCTGAAACTGGCGAAGTTATTTGTCGTGGCGATAATATAATGTTGGGATATTACAAAGCTCCAGAATTAACTGCCGAAGTTATAGACAAAGATGGTTGGTTCCATACAGGCGATTTAGGCAAGTTTACTGAGCGTGGTCAATTAGTTTTAACAGGTCGTATTAAATCGTTATTTAAAACGGCTTTTGGTAAATATGTGAATCCGCAAACGTTGGAAAGTACATTCGGCTTGTCGCCATTCATTGAAAATATAGTCGTTTTTGGTGAAAATCAAAAATTTCCTGTTGCCATTGTCTCTCCGAATTTTGAGTTTTTAAAATTGTGGTGCTCGCGTCACGATGTTGTTTACACTACGCCGGTTGAAATGGTGAAAGACAAAACAATTATTGCTCGTTTTAAACGTGAATTTGATAAATACAATCTTCAATTTGGTGATACAGAACAAATTAAGAAATTTGAACTCGTTCCTGAAGAATGGAATATTGTCAATGGAATTTTAACTCCAACGTTGAAGGTAAAGAGAAAAGTTGTTGAAAAACAATACAAGGAAAATCTTGAAAAGTTGTTCGCTTAGACAGTTTTAATGTCGTCAAGTTCAACGTACCAAACAAATCCTTTAGGATTATATCCCATTTGTGCGAGAATATTCATGTATTCTCGCACTTGTTTTATATGGCTTTCTGGTTGTTCTTTCGTGAATTTGTAATCAATGATTGTCACATCTTTTCCTTTAATAAGCATTCGGTCGGGGCGTTTTTCTTCTCCGTTTTGTTGAAGAATCGGTTGCTCGGTTAGAACTGAATCCCAAGATTTGTCGAACCAATGAATTATTCTTGGATTGTTCAATTTCGTTTTCAATTCTTGTGCTAATCCTGCTTTTTCTTCAACTGAGAATAATTCTGGTGGACAATATTGGTTGACATATTTGTCAACGTCGTCAATTGTAATGATGTGTTCCAAAATTTTGTGCATTAATAAGCCATGTTCACGTTCGTTTTGTGATTGGTCAAGTCTTTCAATGAATTGTCGGGCATTTTTGTCGGGAAGAAGTTTAGCGTTTGTAGTTTCACCTTCTTCGATAGTTGCAATTGGATACATTGTGATATTGCACGCTTTTACGTCTTCTTTTTCCTGTGACGGTTTTGGTTTCCCTAATGTGAAGATAAAATTGTCCGTTCCGTCATTGTTTATCTGTGTTAGAATCGTTTCAAAAATTTCCAAAGCGGCTTTGTCGTTTTTTGTGCATTTGTCAAAAATGTACAATTCTTCGCGTGGACGAGTACAAGCAACGTAAAGCGCGTTCAAATTATCGATTTCGTTGTTGAATAATTCGTTGATGTATTCATCTTTTATTGTTGTATCGCTTAGGTCGCCACTCAAACTAACGATTGGAAGTTCTTCAATGTTTGTTTTGTACAAAGCAGAAATCGTTCGCCTAGGTTTTTTTGAGAATTGTGGCATGATTACAACAGGATATTCAAGTCCTTTGGATTTATGAACGGTTGATGCGCTCATGCAACCGCTTGTTTGTATTTGTTGTAGATAGGTCTTGTCTTTTATTTCGTTCCAATGTTCCAAAAAATGTGTTATGCTTGTGTTGTTGTTCTTGGAATAATTGTACACAATGTTTTGAAAATCAGTCAAAAACGGAACTTCTGTTGGCAAAGCCAATTCAAATTTTTCTATAATTTCCTCGCATGTTTCAAACAGCGACATGTTGTGTGAAATTTCTGCATCGGGACGTTGTTTTCCTGTATGCAGCGATGAATAAGCGTAATCTAAAAATGAATTGAGAAATGTTGCGTCGCTGTTGCTTGTAGTTGTCATTCGTTGCAAATACGTTGTTATAAATTGAATTGACAAAGATTTGTTCAACGCAAGCGCTTCTTTACTCATAATAGAAAAAGCGTCTTTTATATCAGCGTATTGTTCATCGTTTTTCTTCTTGTTGAAAAAGTTCACCAGCTCGCTGATTTCATCATTTTCATAGCATAGAAAAACAATGTCTTCTGCTTTTCGTCCGTTTCTCAAAAGATAGACGACTTTTTCCAATACCTTTTCCTGAACTTCAATTTGTGCGTCGTTGCTGTTCATTTCGCAATTCGCGTTGATAATGTTCACTTCAACGCAACCGCCGTCTTCTTTTGCTACATCTTGATGACAGTTCTCGTAGATTTTTTGTATCGTGTCGCGATTTGTCTCGTATTTGTTGTTGAATTTTTCTTCTACAAATTTTGAATATGCTTTAAAAAATTGATTGTTGAATTCAACGATGTTTCGTAAACTTCTGTAATTCTTGTCAATAGACTTTTGATTGACATAGCGTGAAAGTTCTTTGTCGGAATCCAATGTGTGCAACAATTTCCAATCTCCATTGCGGAAACGGTAGATTGATTGTTTCACATCGCCAATTATCAAAGCATCTTTCGACAATCCCAAAAGATTGCTGACAATTGGTTTAAAGTTGTCCCATTGCATTTTCGACGTGTCTTGAAATTCGTCAATCATAATGTTTTCTATGAATTGACCGATTTTTTCGTACACGAAAGGCGTATCGTTGTCGTTGATTATTGTTTTTAGAAATTTGTTGGCAAAAGCAAGGAAAAACGTGTTTTCGTTTTTGCAATACGTATCAAGTTCTTGCTGAATGTATTGCGATAAAATAATTCCTTGTTTGTGTTTCAACAATTCTTCGGCGGTTCGTATTTCTTTTCTTTCGTCGTTTTGGGGATTAGTTCTGTCGGCAATTTCTTGTAAAATCGCTACGAAGTTAGGCATGTATAGATTTGTGATTTCAAAAGTTTTTTCTTTGCTGAGAACCTCGTCCAATTCACAAACGGTCGGTTTTAATGGTTTCCCGAAATCTTTGTTCCCTAATTTCCGTAGCACCAATAAAGGACTTCGGGATTTTCCTTTGAAATCGTTTTCTATTGTTAAACCAGCTTTGTCAATAAAATCAAGAGCTAGAGTTGCTTTTGTCGAAATATCATTTTGGTAGTTGTTGATTTTTTCTTCTAAACTTTCGAAAAAGTTTTGTAATTGCTTGGTGTTTATGGCCGATTCTGGATTTACGTTTGTGATTTCCTGATACAGCTCGTTAAAGAATTTGTTGCTTTCTTTTTTTATCTCTGTTTTTATGTCGGTTGATTTGTTTTCTTCAATGTCGTCGAAAGCAAAATTCACCAAGATTTGGTGGAGTTCCTCGTTGTCAATGGAATTAACAAGCAGATTTTTTATAATAGTTTCCAAAATTTCGTCTTGACGAAGTTCCAAGGTGAATTTTGGAGGCAGTCCCAAATCTTTCGCAAAATTTCTGATAATTTTTTGAGTGAAAGAATCTATTGTTTCCACGAAGAAAAACGAGTAGTTGTGAAGAATGTCTTTGTATAAACTTTTTGCTTTTTCGCGGATGACGTTTTTGCTATAATTTTCTTTTTGTAATTCTGCTATATAATTGGCGTTTTCTTTGAAAGACAAATCGTACAAAGCTTTCAAAATTCTGTTTTTCATTTCGCCGCAAGCATTGTTGGTGAATGTTACCGCCAATGTTTTTTGATAATTCTTTGGGTCGTTGAACAGCAATTTTATGTACTCAAGCGTAAGAGTGTACGTTTTTCCCGCACCGGCCGAAGCTTTGTAGATATTTAGCATAGTAATTTTTTTTATAAATGTACCCGAAAAAGGAATATGTGTCAAGGTTTTTTCTTTTGGTTACATTCGATTTTATATCTTTGCGACCATGGAAGATGTACAACAAATTGATATTGCTATAATTGGTGCAGGACCATCAGGTTGTTCTGCCGCATTGACGTTACGAAATTCGAACGTGTCGGTTGCTTTGTTTGAGAAAAAAGAATTTCCTCGCAACAAAATTTGTGGCGATGGTGTTTGCGACCGCAGTATCAATACGTTGAAAGCAATTAATCCAGCTTATTTCGATGAATTTTTAGCTACGCAAAATTCCTTGTGCGTCCACAATACGGAATTGGTTTACAAAGGTCGTCCGTATTTGATTAATTTTAAAAGCTTTGGTTATACGTGTAAACGACGTGAATTCGATAATTTTTTGTTTTCGTTGGTTCAGCGTGATTGTAAAAATGCAAAGATTTATCAGAATAGTGGTGTTAAAGATGTGGAACGAGTTCCCAACGGCTTGAAATTGATTACGGAAAACGATAAAATTTTTTTAGCGAAGATGGTGTTGGTTTGTAATGGTGCTTCTTCAAAAATCGCACGAAAATTGACTGACACTGTTTACGATAGGACCAAGATGGGCGTTGCTGTACGTGCTTATTACACAGGCGTGAAAAATTTGAAACTCGACACGATAGAATTACATTATAAAAAAGATTATTTCCCGGGTTATTTGTGGGTGTTTCCAATGAAGGATGGTTCTGCAAATGTGGGATTTGGCTGTCATTTATGCGAAAATTCCATAGGTGAACAAGATATTCGCGACGTGTTTGAATCGTGGATTGTGAATGATCCGATTTTGAAGGAACGTTTTTCCGAGGCACAACAAATTTCTCCACTTCAAGGTGGCTTGATTCCTTATAATACTGATGAATTCAATTGTTTTGGTGACAATTTTTGTGTTTGTGGCGATGCGGCAAGTTTGATTGATCCGATTTCGGGCGGAGGAATTGGTTCGGCAATGGTAAGCGGTTATTTTGCCGCACAGAAGGCAGAACAATGTATTCTTCAAAATAATTGCTCGAAACAAGCAACAAAAATGTATTCGAGTACATTGAGAAAACGTGTTGAAAAAGAAATGCACATTCGTTACAAATTACAACAAACAATTGCAAAACACACGTGGTTGCTCGATGTTTTGGCGTTTTTCGGAAAACAAACTGTGGTATTGAATAAAATAAAATCGTGGTATTTGGAATAGAGTTGTTATTCCCTCATTTTTTTCAACCCTGATTCAAGGAACGATTTATATTTCGCAACATCTTTCGCATCATCGTATGTCGCTGGTTCACAAAGTTTTTCTCCGTCGGGAGAAAGCAATACATAATATGGTTGCATCAATCCTTTGTAATTTCTCATCATAAACATACTCCAATGTTCGCCGACAGTTCTTATTTTATATGTTTTTTCTCCGTAAACTTCGTCTCTAACAAGCGATGAATCCAATGGCTCGCGAGAATCAAGATAGAGGGAAATAAGCACGTAGTCGTTTTTGATTATTGACAGAATTTCTGGTTTTGCCCAAACATTCATTTCGATTTTTCGACAGTTTTCGCAACCAAGACCGGTGAAATCCAATAAAATAGGTTTGTTAACTGATTTTGCAAATGCCAAACCTTCGTCGTAATCGTAGAATCCGTTGATACCGTAAGGCGAATGAAAAATGTCGCCATATTTTTTGTTTGGCGTTATTTTAGATTGATTTTCGTTGGAAAACACGTGGATTTTTTGTGTGCTCATAGGTGGCAGCCAGCCGCTGATAATATCAATTGGTTTACCCAAAAATCCAGGAACAAGATAGAGTGCAAATGCGAAAATAATAATGGAAATGCCGATTCTCGTTTTAGACAATTTTTTCTTTTCGCAATCGCCAATTCGTATGATGCGCAATATGCATAATCCCCACAGAATGAGTAGAATAATCCAAATTGCAATAAACAAATCGCGAGGTAAAATTCCCCAACCTGCAACTAAATCTGCTTTTGAGATGAATTTAAGCGCAAAACCTAATTCTATGAAACCCAATGAAATTTTTACGTCGTTCATCCAATCGCCCGACTTTTTCATTGAAGATAATAAAGATGGGACTGCCGCAAAGACAATGAATGGCAATGCCAGTGCTATAGCAAAACCGAGCATTCCAACTAATGGTCCTGTAATTGAACCGGAAACGACTGATTCAACCAGCAAGGTGCCGATAATCATAGCCGTGCACGAAAATGATACAAGTACCAAGGTGAAAGCCATAAAGAAAATACTGAGAAATCCTTTTGAGTTGTCCGCTTTTTGGTCAAAATAATTTATCCAGCTTGTTGGGAGCATCAGTTCGAACACACCGAAAAATGAGATTGCAAAAATTACGAAAATGAAGAAGAACACCATGTTAAATGCTGGTTCTGTAGAAAGTTTGTTCAGCGCATCGACACCGAAAAGTAACGTGATGCACAATCCCAAAGCGACGAAAATAACGACAATGGAAAGACCATATACGAAAATGTCGCGTAATGCGTGTTTTTGGTCACGTTTGAGGAACATACTCACCGTCATTGGAACCATTGGAAATACGCATGGAGTAAGGAATGCGAGCAGTCCGCCAAGGAATCCTAATAGGAAAATGAGCCATAATGAACGACTTTCTGCCTGAATTTGTTCATCGAATTTTTCTTCTTGAGGAATAACACTTGTTATAACGCTGTCTTGTATAATTCCTTCGATGATTTTTGCTATTGTGTCAACCGATTGTGTATCAATTTGTATTTGTTGCGGTTGTTTGTTGCTTTGCTCAAGTTTGTCTGTTATTTTGGAGCTTACCGAATATGCGGGAATTTGTATGGAAAATTCCTCGGGAAACGGATTAAGGCAATATCCGTCGTCCTTGCAAAGTTGATAACTATAGGAACCTTTTATTTCACAAGGCTCAATCTCTTTGGTAACGACAAATTCTTGACTCCATTTGGTTGAATTGGAGAATTGTCTGATATTGATTTCAAAAATATCGTCAAAAAATTCTTCTGGTTGTTTTGAATCTATGTGAAGACCGCCTTTTTTCTCAATGCCGTCGGGAAGTACAAAATCAATTTTTGCCGCAATCGGACCGCCATCAACTTGGTCAAAGCTGTACATGTGGAAGTCTTGCGGAATGGAAATTTCAAATAGAATGGCGAATGTGTTTTTTGTTGTTGGGTTTGCAGAATAAGAAATCTTCCAATCTGCGGTTTGTGAGAAACTGAAGATTGAAAACAGCAAGCAGACAACAAGAAGTTTGAAGTATTTCATGTATTTGATTTTGTACAAAAATAAAAAAAGGCGATCAAATGACCGCCTTTTCCTATTGAAATGATGTTAAAATTATTTTGCATCTTTGATTGCTGCAACACCAGGAAGAACTTTTCCTTCGATTGCTTCAAGTAATGCACCACCACCAGTTGAGATGTAAGAAACTTGATCAGCCAAACCGAATTTGTTGATACAAGCAACAGAATCACCACCACCGATTAACGAGAATGCACCGTCTTTTGTAGCAGCTGCGATTGCGTTTGCAATAGCTTTTGAACCAGCAGTGAAGTCGTCACATTCGAATACTCCGGCAGGACCGTTCCATAGGATTGTTTTTGCACCTTTGATAGCTTCAGCGAATTTCTTTTGACTTTCTGGTCCTGCATCCAAACCTTCGTAACCATCGGCAATTGCACCAGAAGGAGCAACTTTAACATCAGCGCCGGCTTTCAACGACATTGTGTCGAAGTCAAAACCGTTAGTGATAACAGAGTCGGTTCCAAGAACTAATTCTACGTTGTTTTTCTTTGCTAATTCTTGAATATTAAGAGCTAAGTCAAGTTTATCTTCTTCGCAGATAGATGAACCAATGTTACCACCATTAGCTTTAGCGAAAGTATATGTCATACCACCGCAAAGAACCAACTTGTCAACTTTTGTCATCAAGTTTTCGATGATACCGATTTTTGTAGAAACTTTAGAACCACCCATAATGGCAACGAAAGGACGGTTGATGTTGTTCAATACATTGTCAACAGCCTTTACTTCTTTTTCCATCAAGTAGCCCAACATTTTGCTGTTTACGTCGAAATAGTCAGCGATTACAGCTGTAGAAGCGTGTGAACGGTGAGCAGTTCCGAATGCGTCCATAATGTAGCAGTCTGCGTATGAAGCCAATGTTTTAGCAAATTCTTTTTGTTTTGCTTTCATTTCTTTCTTAGCTGCGTCGTAGTTAGGATCTTCTTTTTCAATTCCAACAGGTTTTCCTTCTTCTTCTGGGTAGAAACGAAGGTTTTCCAACAAAAGAACTTCTCCAGGTTTCAAAGCAGCAGCAGCGTCAGCAGCTTTTGCACAGTCTGGAGCGAATTTTACAGGAGCACCAAGACGTTCTGCAACAGCGTCAACGATTTGGCTCAAAGAATATTTTGCAGCAACTTGTCCTTTTGGTTTACCCATGTGGCTCATAATGATTAAAGAACCACCGTCTGCCAAAACTTTTTTCAAAGTTGGAAGAGCACCCATGATACGAGTATCATCTTTTACTTTACCATTTTCCAATGGAACGTTGAAGTCCACACGGACAATTGCTTTTTTACCAGCAAATTTGTAGTTGTCAATTGTTTGCATTGTATAAATTGTTTTTATTAATACTTAATTTTTTGCAGCCCAAAGATAAAAAAAATCGGAATTAAGATAGCGGAAATTAAAATTAAAATTTGGAACTCGTGGTGCTATTTCGTTCCAAATATTTTTTTCAATTTTTGAATTATTACATTCTCTTTTTCATCGGGTAGTTCGGTAATCAATGTTGTTAATGCTTGTTGCATTTCTTCGGCTGATTGAAATCGATTTTTTTGAGCCAAATAAAAATATTTAGTGCGTGCATCTGGCTTGTAACGCATTGGTGGTGATTTGAATAGGTGTTTTGTTGTAGCTTGTTGCAAAAGAGGAAACACTTGTTTTGGAATGCGATAATGTCTTTTTATAGGATAGGAGAGTTGCATGTTGAGAATGAGATTCTTATCGTCGTTGTCGCAAAAGAATGCGTGTTCGCGTGCAAATGCTTCGTAAATTGATATTCCCAAACTATAAAGATCGCAAGTTGCGTTTACCATCGGATTACATTGTAGCACTAATTCTGGCGCGGAATAATACAATACGTATGGAATGGAATTGAATCCTAAAATGTTTTGTCCGTTGATTTGTGCGTATTCAAAATTCAACAATTTTACGGTTGGGTTTTCCTTGTCGATTTGTCCTAATTCATTCGCTACAAAAAAAATGTTGCTTGGCTGTATTCGTCGGTGAATGATTTTGTTTTGATGAAGAACCGAAAGTATTTCGCAGACTTTTTCGGCTACTTTCAGAAAAAACTTTTGGTTTCGTAGGTGGGGATAATCTCCTGTGAATGCAATTTGATGTAAATCAATTCCTTCGAGTTGCTCGCGAACGATAAAAATGCCGTCTTCGTCGTATATGAAATCGCGTGTTTGGACAATTCCACTATGCAAATGGTTTAATGTGGCGAAAATATTTTGTACCAATAACAGGTGTTGTTGGCTTTTAATCAGTTGCTTGTTTGCAATATGTCGAATAATGACAGGTTCGTGCGTTTGGTCGCATTTGCCGTGGAAAAGAAGTCCTAAATCATCGGCCGAGTTTTCTGTTTCGTTGGCCGTAACAAAGTCAAACGTATAGGAATTATTTTTGCCAACAAGAGTTTTTTGCATGTTGAATTAAAAAATTGTTTATTTTTATCGTGTAGTGCAAAGGTAAATTTTTATGCAGAAAAAACGATTGTTTTATTTACTCGCAAGCTTGATTTTTAGCTTGAATTGTTTTTCGCAAGTCGATGTAGGCGGAACGTGCGGCATTGGTATCACAAACAATTATTTGTCGGTTGATTTTGCACCGGAAATCACATATACGTTTATTAGCCACATAAAAGTTGGTGGTTCACCATTTTGGTTGTATAACAAAGAATTGTCGTCGTCGTATTGGACACAAATGTATGGTGCTCGTGTTTTTGCAGAATATCATTTTGATTTTAACGTGTTTGTTCATGCGGAATACGAATACTCGTTGTTGTCGGATTCCGAAGGATATCATGCAACGCTCACATCTTTGCCGATTGGCGTGGGAGGAACTACAAGATTGACCGAACGAACCGATGTGTATGCGTTGGTATTGTACGATGTGTTGTACGATGAGGCGTTGTCTGGTCGTACGAACCCGATGGTTCGAGCAGGCGTGCGATATCATTTTTAATGGCTATAACCTTTGTTTTTCCTTTTCTTCATTTTTTAGAAAAACCGATTCATTTGTTATATTTGCATATTCCAAAATTATAAAAAGAATATGTTGTTTAGCGAGGTTATTGGACAGGAGTCGGTGAAGAAGCAGTTGTGTGAAACGGTTGCAATGAATCGTGTCGCACATGCGTATATGTTCACTGGCCCGGAAGGTTCCGGAAAATTGCCGTTGGCGTTGGCTTTTGCCCAATATCTGAATTGCGAACATCCAAATGGAATGGATTCTTGTGGCGAATGTCCCTCGTGCAAAGCATACGCGAAATTGCAACATCCTGATTTGCATTTTGTGTTTCCTATTGTAAAAGACAAAACACGTGACAAACTTTGTTGCGATGATTATTTACCTGAATGGCGAGAATTGTTTTCTCAAAATCCGTACATTAGTTTGGAATGGTGGCAATCGCATATTGGTGTGGAAAGTAAACAACCTATAATTTATGAATCGGAGGCTGCTGGCGATGACGATGCGAAAGTAAAAGGAATTATCCACAAGTTGTCAATCAGTAACTTTAGTGCGAAATATAAAGTTATGGTGATTTGGATGGCAGAAAAAATGAACGAATCGTGTGCCAACAAGATTTTGAAGATATTGGAAGAACCAGCACCAAACACATTGTTTCTTTTGATTACCGAAGACACAAGATATATGTTGCCGACAATTTTGTCGCGTACACAAATTGTGAGAATTCCCAAAATTGACGACGACAGTCTTGCACAAAAACTTCACGACGATTTTATGCTCGAAGGCGATGAACTTCAGTCTCTTGTGAAAAATGCTAACGGAAACTATATTCAAGCTTTCAAAATGGTTACGTCGGACAATGCGCCGTCACAATATTTTGATATGTTTACTCGAATGATGCGAAGTGCTTGGCAAAAAGATGTTTTTACATTGAATACTATGGTTGACGAGGTTGACGCCTGGGGACGTGAAAAACAAAAGTCGTTTTTGATGTATTGTTTACGCGAAGTGCGCGAAAATTTTATTAGCAATCAAAATATTCCTGAAATTCTTTATATGGATAAACAGGAAAATAGTTTCGCCGAAAAATTCCATCCGTTTATCAACGAACGAAACGTGGCTGGTTTTACAAAAGAATTCAATACTGCTCATTACCATATTGTTCGTAACGGAAATTCGAAAATCATCTTTTTCGACTTGTTTATGAAAATCATTGTTTTAATTAGAGCCTAATTTTATGAAAAAGATATTGTTGGTATTCATTTCTCTATTGTCAATCGTACAGGTTTCGTTTGCTCAGGAAGAATCTGGATATTCAAAAGTTGAAGGAAGCAAAACGTATTTTTACGACCAAAACGGAAACTGTAAAGGTTACGATAAATACGATCCAAAACGCGGTGCGACAATTCACTACAATTGTAAAAACAAAGAAATCGGTTATGCCAAAGTTGACAAAAAAACGCATCGTACTGTGAATTACGATGTTTCGGGAAATGTGGTGAATTATTTAAAAGTGAAAGACCGAAAAAACTATCGCTATGATAGGGATGACCAATGTTTAGGCTATTACAAAACCGACACACGAACGAAGAAAACCACATATTATAATTGCAACGACGAAGAAAAGGCCTATTCAAAAGTGAAAAGCGGGAAAACGATTTTTTATGGAGATTTTCCCTATGTGAATTGGTAGTTTGTACAATACAAAAAGTGTATCTTTGCACGAATTAAATTAACTATGGAATTAGAAAATTCAAATATAAAGAAAGATGAATCTGCAGTTTCTGCAAACGATACGGAATTGTATATGCAGAAAGTGAAGGCATCGGCTGGTCGTAGCGGAAGCGCGAAACTATATTGCTACGATTGGATGAAAGATATAAATGAATCAGCCCAGGACAACAAATTGGTAGAGGTTCGATTCAAAAATACTCGCAAGGATTTTTATGTGAACGAATTGGGCTTGCCGTTGGAAATTGGTGATATTGTGACGGTTGAGGCTTCTCCAGGGCACGATATCGGAATTGTTTCGTTGACAGGAGAGTTGGTAGCTGCACAAATCAAAAAAATGTATGGCAAAAAAGTTCCAGAATCGTTCAATAAAATATATAGAAAGGCAAAACCTGCCGATGTTGAAAAATGGACGGAAGCAAAAGCTTTGGAACATAAAACAATGATTCGCGCTCGTCAAATCGCCAAAGATTTGAAATTGAATATGAAAATTGGCGATGTGGAATATCAAGGCGACAAAACCAAAGCAATTTTTTATTATATAGCAGACGAACGTGTTGATTTCCGTGAATTGATTAAGGTTTTTGCCGAGGAATTCAAAATTCGTATAGAAATGCGTCAGATTGGCGTTCGCCAGGAGGCTGGTCGAATTGGTGGAATTGGTTTGTGCGGACGTGATTTGTGTTGCTCGTCATTCATAACAAACTTTATTTCGGTTTCTACAAATGCTGCTCGTTATCAGGAAGTTTCGTTGAATCCACAAAAAATGGCAGGTCAGTGCGGAAAGTTGAAATGTTGCTTGAATTTTGAGTTGGCAAGTTATATGGACGCACGTAAGAATTTCCCTGACACGAATGTCCCTTTGGAATTCAAGGAAGGAAAGGCCTATCATGCCAAAACCGACGTGTATAAGGGAATTTTCACGTATCAATATAAGAAAGACGATGTTCCAACGTTTGTGGAATTGTCTGTTGAACGTGTAAAGGAACTTATTGAATTGAATAAAAAAGGAATTAAACCGGAAACTCTTGAAGGTGAAGTGCTTGAAGTTGAAACGGAACAAATCCCTGATTATGAAAATGTTGTTGGTCAGGAAAGCTTAACTCGCTTCGATAAGAAAAAGAAGAAGAAAAAACACAACAATCAGCATAATCAACAATCGGCGGCGAATTCTTCGGAAATTCAAGCCGGAGGGGAGCAAAAGCAAGATTCTGAGCAAAAAAATCAAAAACCTCAGAATAATCAGGAACAACGACAAAATTTTGGACAAAACAATCAAAACCCAAATAGAAATCGTAATAAACATCATAACAGAAATAATCGACCAAATAATCGTCCGAATAATCAGCAAAATGGTCAAAACAACGGAGGTGAAAATGCGTAGTTTGGGCGTCGTGTTCTGTTCTCTTTTGTTGTTTTGTGCATGTAATAGCAAAAGTATTTTTCAGGACTCGATATCATTCGACAATGCCGAATGGTCGAAAGATTCAGTTGTTCGTTTTTCGGTTGAGGTGACCGATACGTTGAAATCATACGATGTGGTTTTCTCCATTACCAACAATGACGAGTATCCGTATGCGAATTTGTTTTTGTTTACCGATGTGATTTTCCCGAGTCATAAATACCTACGCGACACGGTTGAATTTATTCTTTCCTCCACCGATGGAGAATGGCTTGGTACGGGAATGAACGGTTATACAAATGATTTTCAATTTAAAACAAATGTTCGGTTCCCAGAAGTTGGAACGTATATTTTTGCATTTGAACAAGCTATGCGTTGCAAGAACGATGCGTGTAGCGTTGCGGGTATTAAATCAGTGTCCTTGTCTGTAAATAAAAAATAATGAGCGCGAAAAATAAGCTGCAACGATTTGCCGAGAACGAAACGTTTGAAAATGTAATTCAACCGGGTTTTGAAGAAGTTTTCCGAAAGGATTACAAATTGAAAGGAACTTGGCAAAAAACATATTGGAAAAACGAAAATCCTATAGTGCTTGAACTTGGCTGCGGCAAAGGTGAATATACGGTTGCTTTGGCCGAAAAGTTTCCACAAAAGAATTTCATTGGTGTTGATATAAAAGGTGCTCGTTTTTGGCGTGGAGCAAAAACAGCGTTGGAAAAAGGCATGAAAAACGTTGCTTTTTTGCGCACGAGAATAGAATTTGTCGATTCGTTTTTCGGTAAAGACGAAGTAGAAGAGATTTGGATAACTTTTCCCGATCCGCAATTGAGCGAAAGACGAGCAAAAAAAAGATTGACTTCGCCTCGATTTCTTAATATGTACCGTGGATTGCTCAAACAAAATGCGGTAATTAATCTAAAAACCGACAGCAAGGAACTGTTTGATTATACAAAAACTGTGTTGGAATATAACAAACAAGAAATTTTAATAGCAACAGACGATTTGTACAATTCTCAGTATTGCGACGAAATCCTGTCAATAAAGACACATTATGAGTCGTTTTATCTGACTCAAGGCAAAAAAATTACCTATATACAGTTCCGTTTGAATGGAGAAATAGCTGATTTGCCCGAAGAAGAATAATTTTTTTCAAAAAAACAATCTTAGAATTTGGGAGTAATAAAAAAAAGACTACTTTTGCACTGTCTTTAAAGGAAGATGGATTGATTCAGTAGCTCAGCAGGTAGAGCACATCCCTTTTAAGGATGGGGTCATGGGTTCGAGCCCCATCTGGATCACGGAAGAGGAAGATGAAAGTCTTCCTCTTTTTTATTTAGATAACTATGAATTTATTCTTTTCCTCTGAAATCGACGAACATTCAATTGTGTTGAATGAAGATGAAGCAAAACATTGCACGAAAGTTTTGCGTAAAGTTGTTGTTGACGAAATCAACGTGATTGATGGGTTGGGGAATTTATACTATGCACGAATTGAATCCATAGGCAAACGAGATTGTGTATGTTCTATCATTCGTAAAGTAGAAAACTTCGGCTCACATAATTATTATGTACGTATGTGCGTGGCTCCAACAAAAAATATCGACAGATTCGAGTTCTTTGTGGAAAAAGCAGTTGAAATTGGTGTTGACGAAATCATTCCTATTTGTTCCGAAAATTCGGAACGTAAAATTTTGAAGCTTGATAGAATTGAACGTATTGTGCTTTCGGCTATGAAACAGTCATATAAAGCAACAATGCCAAAATTGTCGGAACTGACCGATGTGAAAACAATAATTGCCACACTATATCAAGGGAAGAAGTGTATTGCCCATTGCGAAAATCAGGAAAAGAAATTGTTGCGCGATGAGATTGAAAAAGGCGGTGAGATAACGATTTTGATTGGTCCGGAAGGTGATTTTTCGCTTTCGGAGATAGAATTGGCAAAAAAGAACGGATGGATTCCGATTTCGTTGGGCGAAAGCCGTTTACGAACAGAAACGGCAGCTATTGCAGCGGTTCATGTTGTTGAGGTTATGAATCAATAATTAATGCATAGTATTATTTATTGTATTTGATGGACTGACGTTCGAATAATAAAGGGAAATCGTTATGATTTCCCTTTATTGTAGATTCGTATAGATTTTACAACCCCAGATAAATACAGAAAACACCAGCAAAATAGCCGATAATTGCCAACCAACTGATTTTCTTTAAATACCAAATAAAGTCGATTTTCTCTAATCCCATTGCAGCAACACCGGCTGCGGAACCAATAATCAAAATTGAACCACCTGTTCCGGCGCAGTAAGCAAGCATAGACCAAAAAGTTCCGTCGGCTGCGAATTCTGCAACATTTGGATCGATAGGATACATTCCCATTGATGCGGCAACAAGCGGCACGTTGTCGATAATAGACGAAAGCACACCAATTACCGAATCAATAACGTAGATGTTTCCTCCAGTAATGTCTTTTAACCATTCTGATAGATGTCCTAATTGACCAGCGGCGCCTAATGCTCCAACTGCTGTTAAAATACCTAAAAAGAAAAATATGGTTGAGGTTTCAACTCGTTTAAGGCATTGATTAACGTTTAAAAGATTTCGTCTTTTGGCTCTTGACATTGCTGCCTGAAATTGTGCAACCAGCCACAAAATACCCAAACTGAGCAACATTCCCATAAATGGAGGCAGATGGGTGAGGGTTTTGAATACGGGAACAAATAGCAACAAAGCAACACCAAAAACTAAATACGAAATTTGTTCTTTGGGTGTTGTCAATAACGTATTTTGTTCTTCGGCCGCAGGACGTTCCAATTCGCCTTTCATTGTGAACGACAAAATAAGCATTGGTATAGCTAAAGAAACTAAACTTGGTAAGAATATCGATGTAATGATGTTTGCTGCCGAAATTTGTCCTCCAATCCAAAGCATAATTGTTGTTACATCACCAATTGGCGACCATGCTCCACCTGCGTTTGCTGCTAAAACTACAATACTTGCAAACGTCCAGCGAGTTTCTTTGTCACCGATAAGTTTGCGGAGCAACGACAAAATCACGATTGTTGTTGTGAGATTGTCGAGCACGGCCGACATAAAGAACGTAAGGATACCGATTAACCACATTAATTTGACTTTGCTTGTTGCGTGAATTTTGTCGGTAATTACCTTGAAACCATTGTGTCGGTCGATAATTTCAACAATTGTCATTGCGGCAAAAAGGAAGAAAAGTGTTTGTGCGGTTTCAGCTAAATTTTCGTTCAGCATGTTGCCGACTTCGGTTATGTCGTTTTCGCCAAAAACAATAAAAACAGTCCAGGTTAGCACGCCAATTAACAAAGCAATGGCCGCTTTGTCAAGCTTCAGAGGATGTTCAAGGGCTATACACAGATAGCCAAGAACAAAAATGATAACCATTATTGTAGAATACATAATTCTAAAATTTTAAAACAATACTATTTGATTAAGTTGCTGCAGATTTTTCTCCAGCGTTCGGCAGATTGAAGTTCTCCGTTAAGGCAAAATCCGTCGGTTTCGGCATTGAAAAACACAAGCGATTTATTTTCGGATTCTTTGTCTTTTGGAGTAAATACCAATTCGACCAAATCAATCGAAGTTGACGATGTTCCCAACATACTGCTCGAAACAACGCGGCACGATGAATATTTTGTCAAATCGATTGTCTCGGCTTTGCAGCAACTGTCTTCTTGATGAACGTAGAAACATTTTTTGTCGATTTCGTCAATTGCAATTAAATAACCATTCCAAAATTCTTGATTCGAAATGATTGCGTTTCTCGACATATCGGCTAATTTTTTTTTTATTGCCGCATTTTTCTTGTTTTTGTTATGATTAAGTAATATAACAGGAATGACGATAACGGCCACAAGAATAAGGCCTATAAGAGATGTTGTACTCATTTTGAATGTGTTAAATTATGTTTTGATAAAATTTGATTGTGAAGAAATAGAGTAGAAACAATTTTCTCTTGTTTCTACGGTGTGTATCTATTTCGTCAACAAAAGTGATTTACCGCAAGATGCGCGATGAAGGATTTTACCAAAAATAATTAAACGGGTAGATTATATCGGTGCTTGAAAAAGCAAGAGGAGATGTTTCTTTTTTTGCTTTTTCAAACTGACAGACAAGAATTGTCGTTAGTTTGATTTCGTTGGCAGTCGCCTCTGATTTTTGTTCCGAATTTTTTTTGATTGGCGTTTTGCACAAATTGATGATTGTGCTTATGGAACTTGTGGGAGTTTCTTGGTTGCCGATTTGGGTTTCAACATAATCTATAAATGCATCTTCGTGCGGAAGTTGTTGCTCCGCAGTTGTGCAATTGCTTGAAAAAGAAAGCATTATCATTAAATAGAATCCAGCTGCAATAATTGCGCAGATTGATAGAGATATGTTCTTTATTCGTTGCATATTATTTATAGAATCGATACAAATGTAGAATTTTTTACGAAATAAAAAAGCCTATGTAAAAACATAGGCTTGGAGAATTTATTATATTGACAATCACAAAATTAAGCTTTGAATTCTTTTAGATATTCAAGAACTTGATTTACAATATTTTCGGCCGTATAACCGAATTTTTCATCAAGAACGGTGTATGGAGCCGAATAACCAAAGTGGTTCAATCCCCAAACTTTACCTTTGGCACCAACCAATCCTTGCATATTGATTGAAAGTCCAGCAGTAACACCATAAATTGGTTTATTTGATGGAAGTACTTTTTCTTGATATTCCTTTGGTTGATCTCTAAATAAACCTTCAGATGGAGCAGAAACAACTTGTACGCTCAAATTGTGTTCTTTTTCAAGTATTTGCGAAGCATCGTAAATTGTGCTTACTTCTGAACCATTTGCTACAAGAACAACATCAACATCTTTCTTAGGTTCGTTAATAATGTAAGCACCAAATTTTGCATTTTGTGCGTCGGTATAACGTGTAGAGCCAACTTTTGCTGGTAAATCTTTCACAACTTGGCGAGAGAAAATCAAACCTGTTGGGCGGTCATTTGTTCTCATAGCAAGTTCCCAACAAACTGTTGCTTCTTGTCCGTCAGCTGGACGAAGTACTATAAAACTACGTTTTCCGCTGTGATTGTAAACTTGTTCCATCAAGCGCATTTGAGCTTCTTGCTCAATTGGTTGGTGTGTTGGTCCGTCTTCGCCAACGCGGAATGCATCGTGCGACCAAAGATATTTTACTGGGATTTCCATCAAAGCAGACAAACGCATTGCTGGTTTCATATATTCAGAGAATACGAAGAATGTTCCGCATGCTGTGAAAATTCCGCCGTGAAGGACAATACCATTCATAATCGAAGCCATTGTTAATTCGGCAACGCCCGATTCAAGGAATTTACCAGAGAAATCACCTTTAACAATGTCTTTCGTTTTCTTTAAGAAACCATCTGTGTTGTCGCTATTCGACAAATCGGCAGATGAACAAATCATATTGTCGATATTTTCGGCCAAGTAACCGAGAACATTCTTCGAAGCAACACGAGTTGCAGCGTTTTCTTTTTGTTCAATTTTAGAAAAATCAAGATTTTCTGGAAGTTCGCCCGACATAAATTGAGCGAATTTCTTCGCCAATTCTGGATTTTGTTTTTCCCACGCTACTTGTTCTGCTTTACGTTTTTGCGCGTTTTTAGCTTTCTCAGCATTCACGTTTTTCCAGAATTCTTTCACATCTTCAAAAACAGCAAATGGATCTTCTGGATTTCCTCCTAAATTTAAAATGGTTTTTTCTACCGAAGCTCCAGCTTTGCTAACAGGTTGTCCGTGAGTTGATGTTTGTCCTTCGAAAGAGTTCCCGTTAGCATCCAAAAGACCTTTACCCATAACGGTTTTACCGATAATCAACGATGGTTTGTCGGATTTTTCGTTGGCCCATTTCAAGGCTTTGCGAATTTCATCGTGGTCGTTTCCATTGATTGTGATAACTCTCCAGCCCCAAGCCTCATATTTCTTTGCAGTGTCTTCGCTCGAAACAGCATCGGTGTGAGTTGAAAGTTGAATATCGTTGGAGTCGTAGAACATAATCAAGTTGTCCAATCCTAAGTGTCCGGCAATACGGCCAGCACCTTGAGAAATTTCTTCTTGTACACCACCATCGGAAATGAAAGCGTAGATTTTATGTTGCATCCAATCACCAAAACGATGACGAAGAAATTTTTCGGCAATTGCAGCTCCGACAGCCATTGTGTGACCTTGACCAAGCGGTCCCGAAGTGTTTTCGATACCAATTGCAGGATTTACTTCAGGATGTCCGGCTGTGATGCTTCCCCATTGACGGAAATTCTTCAAATCATCAATAGAAAGCGAGCCAACCATAGCCAATGTTGCGTACAACATTGGCGACATATGACCAGGATCAAGGAAAAATCTATCACGATTTGCCCATTTCAAATCCGTTGGGTCGTATTGAAGAAATTCTGAATATAAAACGGAGATAAAATCCATTCCACCCATAGAACCGCCTGGGTGACCTGATTTTGCTTTTTCAACCATCGAAACTGCGAGAATACGCAAGTTGTCGGCTGAACGTTCTGAGATAGTTTTCATTACAACGTTGTTAAAATTCGTGTGCGAATGTAGTTTCTTTTTGTGGATTTTCACAGTGTAGAGATATTAACTTATGCACAAGTTATTACAATTTCTAATTTAGTCTATGGAGATGACACAGATGTGAAAAATAAATTTAACCCGTTGTGCATTATCTATAAAATTAAAGAAGTGTTACCTTTGTTACAAAATGTTTGGCTATGAAAAAATGTTTGTTTTTTACTTTAATTTTTATTTTTATGTCTTTATTTTCTTCTTCTCAAATTCATCTTTATCGTGGTAATAGCACATATTCCAGCGATATTCATTATTCTTTTGATGGGAAAAAATTGTACACGGGTAACAGCACGTATTCGAGCGATATTGTGTACACGTGGGATGGTAAAAATTTGTTCAAAGGAAATAGTACTTATTCAAGTGATATTTTATTGACATACGACGGAAAACATATTTATAAAGGTAACAGTACGTATTCGAGCGACATCTTGTACACATGGGATGGACGCCATGTGTATAAAGGCAAAAGCACATATTCCAGCGATATTTTGTATACGTATGATGGTCGCCACGTGTATCGTGGAAAGAGTACCTATTCGAGTGATATAGTTATGACTGTTGACGGAGTAGTTCCGCCAACAGTGTTGTTTTCCACGTTGTTGTAGATTTTAATTTTCGCGAGCTTTGCTTTTGTTGACTAAATAAACTCCGCCGAATACCAAAATTGCGGCAACAACTTTTTGCCAGTTGAGTGTGTCCATTTGTAACGCAATGCTTACAATTGCGGCAATGAATGGCTGTAAATATGCGTACATACTTACAACTGTCGGACGTAATCGTTTTTGACCGATAGGAACAAGAAAATAAGCAATGAATGTTGCACAAATAACTGTAAACGACAGATTTAGAAGAAAATCGGAATTGATTGCCGAATAATTTATTGTTGCGAATTCTTTGTGATCGAATAAAACAGAAACGAGCATGGAGAATAGGAACATCCATTTCATAAATGTTACCGTACTATATTTTCTGACTAAAGGGCGAAACGCTCCTAAATAACTGGCAAAAAATAATCCGTTCAATATCATAAGAAACAAACCTAATGGATGGCTCTGCTCAACCCCGTTGGGCACATGAGTACTATTTAGGATTAAAAGAATAACGCCACCGAAACTGATTGCAACGCCACCTGCTTTTTTTACCGATATAGGTTCTTTTAGAAAAATTGCCGCAATAAACATCGTAAATATAGGTGTGAGTGACGTCATGATTGAAGCATCAACTGGCGTCGTTATTTTCATTGCTACGAGGAAGCTCATTTGGGTGAGAAACAATCCCAACATTGAAGCTATGAAAATTTTGGGCAAATCACGTTTGTCAACTTTTTCTTTAGGCAAAAACAATGACAGAATCCAAAAACAAATTGTTGCTCCAATTGCACGGAGACAAAAAATCCCGATAGGGGAAATCACATCAAACGAAACAAGATTTTTGCAGGTGATTATATTGAATCCGAATATCACATACGCTAAAAATATTGCAATATGTCCGACAAGTTTGCTATTCATTGTTAGAAATGTCGTCAAGATCGTAGTCTGGATCCAAAGGTGTAATGCGTGTTACTGGTAGAATCTCAATTAGTTCCAACCAATTCTTTAAAAGTTTGTCGGCCCAATCTTTCGTTTGCTCTGATTTTGTTTTGAACATACCAAATCCGTGTCCGCCTACAGGTATTTCTGTGTATTTGCATTCGTATATGATTTTCTTTGGTAATGCACTAAAAAGAGCACGGCTATTACGAATATCTACTACATCGTCGTCGGTGCAAGCCAATATGAATGTAGGTGGCATATCGTCAGGAATGTTTTGCTCAATGGAATATTTGTGAATATCCGATTCGGTATAGTGTTTTGTCAATAAATTCTTTCGTGATTTTTTATGCGCAATGCTGTCTTCCATTGAAACAACAGGATAAATTGCCATCACGTAGTTTGGGCGTAAACCATAGTTTTCCGACGTTGGCAAATCTTGTTTTATGAAATTTTCCGTTGCAACTCCACCGTGTAAAACTAAATGACCTCCAGCAGAAAATCCAATGGCTCCAATTTTTGTCGTGTCGATGTACCAAACATCAGCATATTGTTTTAACAACGCAATTGAAAGTTGCAAATCCTGAATCATATCAGGATTATGTGCTCCGTGACTGCTTACGCGATAGCGAAGCACAAATGCAACAACTCCTTTCTGGGCAAACCATCTTGCAACCTGATATCCTTCGTGTTTCATGCCTAAATGATGGTAACTTCCTCCGGGACAAATGATTACCGCTGGATATTTTTTATCGGTTTGTCTATGTAGAAATTTATTATAGAATTCATCTGAAGCATTGGCAGAAACAAGAAGGGTGTTGTCAATTATATAAGGTCCTGACAATGACGTATCTGGGAAAAAAGCGTACAATCTGGTTGTTTCCTTATTTTTTATGAATTCTTTATGGTTTAGAAAACAATTCTGCGATTCCACAGCTTGCCAAGGAGCAAATTCAAAAGTGCATTTTTCTATCTTGCTTTCTTTTTGTGCAACAACAAATTTCTTTGCGTTTTGTACAGAAGGAAGCATCTGACAAAATGCAAAATCGAAAAAACAAGCAAGACATACAACTAACGACAAAATTCGTCTCATAGCGTAATCATTTCTTTTGTTTCGTCTGCTGTAAGTTGTTGATATTGTGGGGTTCCAGAGAATTTGCCGTCGGTAATTGCAAATGTCACTTGGAAAAATTCTTCATCATAAAACGACAATTTTGAGCTTGTGTTTGGGTTGCATTCTATGTAAATAATGTCGTTTGCATTAAAACCTTTAGCTTCGCAAATTTGGTTTGCCAACGATGCTCCAGCGTATGTTACTGATGTTCCTGGATTATCTTGATAGAGTTCTGTAACCAATACTATTTTCTTACCTTTATAATCTAAAATCTTCAATCCGCATGTTGATGGCATATCCCATTGGCCCTTGAACTCGAATTGTTCGTCGTAATATTTTTCAGGTACTTTCATTTGTGATTGATTTGATAATTATTTTTTGATGTTGCGTACAACGTCTTTACCAAATGATTTGTTTGCTAATTTTCTGTCTCGTGGTCTGTACGTGCCATCTTCCATTTCGCGAAGAACAACATTTGAGAATAATTTGAACATCTTTTCTTCCTGACTTTCGTCTTGATAGAATGATTTCCAAGCATATTCATAAAGTTCCTGTAGCTTTTCGGCAGTCATGTGTTTTGGATGGTAAACAACCTGTCCTGCGTTGTAGTGATCCCAGTCAAAGTCGAAAATTCTCCCTTGACGAAGCAAATCATCGTATGCTTTTGTATGTGGAAATGGTGCCAAAACTGTGAATTCTGCCAAATCCAAATCAATTTCCAACAAGAAATCAATCAATCGTTTAATGTCGTCTTCGGTTTGGTTGTCAAGTCCAAGAAGAATAGTTCCTTCTACGCCAATTCCGTAATCGTGGTAGCGTTTCACACGTTCACGAATGTAATTCGAAGTGTCGTAAACTGCTTGATAAACGTACCAAGAACCAGCTTGTGCGGCCAAATCAAGCACTTGTGGATCATCTTCAATTGTGTGGCTAATCCATTTCTTTTTCAGAGGAATCATTTCCTTGAAAAGTTGCATTTCCCATTCTTTGTTTTGTGCCAATGAGTTGTCCACAATAAACAAACGATTGTTGTCGATTGATTCCAAATCGGCAATGGTTTTGTCTATTGGACGAGGACGGAAACAACGGCTTCCCAAGTACGAAACAGCACATGGATAGCAACTGAAACGACAGCCACGCGAAGCATGGAACAAGTCAACCATTGGAACACCTTTGTGGTTGTATAATTCGCGTTTGTACAAGTCGCGACGAGCAGGACCTACAAGCGAGATGTCGGGCATTTTGCCCATATAGTTGTAAACCTTTTGTAACTTACCATTTTTCCAGTCGTTCATCACAGCTTCCATACGACCTTCCGATTCGCCAAGGAAAACTGAGTCGGCATGTTCTATGGTTTCTTCAGCATGAAGCATTGTGGAAATTCCACCGAAGATAACTTGCTTGCCCATTGCACGGTATTTGTCGGCAATAGCCCAACCACGTTTAACTTGCGTTGAAAGCATCATCGATATTGCTACCATATCGCATTCTTCGTTCCAATCAATTTCTTCAACGTTTTCGTCGGTGAAAGACACGTCAACCCATTCTGGTAATGTTGCCGCAAATACAACAGGTCCGTGGGGAGGTAGGTTGAATGTCGTTTGTCCTGGAAGTTTCTTCCAACGAGGATAGATAAGTTTTAATTTCATTACGTAATAAATTTGTGCAAAAGTAAGAAATACTTTTTGTCAAGCACTTTTTTGAAGAGTGAAATTAACTGATTTTTACCCTTTATTTTGTTATATTTGCCTCGTTACCTTTCAATTGTAGGTGATAATGATGAAATCATATCTGAAAATACTTTTTTTGTTGTTGTTTGTTGGTTGCTTTTGCGTTTCTTGTAAACCAATGAGCCAAGCACAAAAGGCATCGAAAGTTGCCAAAAAAAGATATAAATACATCAAACACGATTGTAATTGCCATGCTTATTTGTTTGAACAGAATTTGGAGTCTGCAGATCTATGAATACATTTTTGGCGAAAAAAACAATCGATTATTTAATAACGTCTGGACATAAATTCGGACACCGCATTCATTCTCCGTTTGTGTATGATTTTATCCAGTCGGTTTTACGTGCTAAAAACGACAAAAAAACGTTTGCTTGCATAGAAGTGCGACGCAAAGAATTATTGAAAAATTCATCAGAAATATCCATTCAGGATTTTGGTGCAGGTTCAAAGCAAAATGCGTCTAATGTTCGGAAAATCAGTTATATAGCAAGAACGAGTCTGTCGAAAGGTAAATATGCCAAGTTGCTGTATAATTTGGTAAATCGTTACAAACCGACAACCATTTTGGAATTAGGAACTTCGTTGGGAATTAGCACGGCATATCTTGCAACGGGTGCAAACAATGCAAAATTCATTTCGCTTGAAGGTTCCGAAACGATAGCTGGAATAGCTCGCGAGACTATGAAAGTTTGTGGAACGGAACATGTTGAAATTGTTGTCGGAAATTTCAACGACACGTTGTCCCAATCTTTGGAAAATATGCAACAAGTTGACTTCGCGTTTATTGACGGCAATCATACGAAAGAGGCTACATTGCGCTATTTTGAACAAATCTATCCGTATTGTTCCTCAAATACCATCTTAATTTTCGATGATATTTCGTGGAGCGATGGAATGCGTGATGCCTGGAATACTATTATTGCCGACAAACGTGTGGCTGTCAGTATAGATTTGTGCAAACAAGGCTTGGTATTTTTCCGTGAAGGTATTGTAAAACAGGATTTTGTGATTCGATATTGATGAAACAAATTTTCTTTGTATTGTAATAAATGTGTTTTATTTTTGATACCATGAAAGGAGAAGAAAAAACATACGAAAAAACGAAGAATACATTTTCTGATGTTGTCAATGAACCGCAATTATCATTTTGGTTTTCAAATGACTGGGAAAAGGACTGCCGTGATGGAGAATTAAAGATGTTGTCTTTGTTTTCTGGTTGTGGAGGGATGGATATTGGTTTCGAGGGTAATTTTATTTGTAATAAAAAGTCAATTCCTCTTAATAGTCCTTGGATAGAAAGGGTAATTAATGATCATTGGGTGCTTTTAAAGAGAAACCGATTTAGAACAATTTTTGCAAATGACATTTTAAAGGAAGCGCAAGCAACTTGGTTGAAATATATGAAACGCTATAATGTTCCTATGGAGATTTATCATACGGAAAGTATTGTGGATTTGGTAAAGTTGCAAAAAAGTGGGGTGAATGTTTTCCCTACTGATGTTGATATTGTTACTGGAGGATTTCCTTGTCAAGATTTTAGTGTTGCTGGAAAAAGAAAAGGCTTTAATTCTTCTATGTCGCATGATGGAGAACGCATAAATAGCGATGTTCCGTCAGAAGAAACACGGGGAAAACTTTATTTTTGGATGAAGCAAGTCATTGACATTGTTAAACCAAAGATTTTTATAGCTGAAAATGTAAAAGGATTGGTTAGCTTAGGAGATGTAAAAGAAATAATTCAAAAAGATTTTGCTTCGGCAGATGGAAATGATTATATAGTATTATCTCCCCAAGTATTGAATGCAGGTGATTATGGCGTTCCAGAGACGAGGGAAAGGGTTATTTTTATCGGTATTCGAAAATCTGCATTAAACGAACGGGCAAAAACTATTTTATTGCAGAATGAAATTCCTGAAGAGTATAACCCATATCCGAAACCTACTCATAGTTATACAAATAAAAAATCGGAATTGCTGCCACCAGTAACGTGTAGAGATGTTTTTGAGGATTTAAAAGAGCCAGATGATTCTATGGATTTATCGCAATGTTATTATTCCCAAGCTAAATTCATGGGGAAACATTGTCAGGGGCAAAGTGAAATAAATTTAGATGGTTTAGGACCAACAATTCGCTCGGAACATCATGGAAATATAGAATATCGAAGACTTTCAAAAGAAAATGGTGGTACAAATTATGAAGAATTGAATAATAGTTTAAAGGAACGTCGATTGACACCTAGAGAGTGTGCTTTAATACAAACATTCCCACCAGATTATCCTTTTGTTTTTTATAAAGATTATTCAAAAAAATTTGCAGTAAGTCCGTCGGGCGCATATAAGGTAATAGGTAATGCAGTTCCGCCTGTTTTGGCTTACAATATAGCAAATCGAATTCAGAATTTGTGGAGTTTATATTTTAAAAAAGAATGAAAGCCGCAACAAACATTATTACAATTCGGAAAACAGATACACAGCAAGCAAATTTGGCATTTTCTGAATTGATGCAAAAAACGGAGAATATTTTAAATGAGAATTCTCAAAAAAACGAATCCTTGTATAAGGGTATATCTTCAAGTAAATTAGAACAAATTGCGGAAGATGTTATCAAAAAAGCATGCAATGACACACCTTTTGATCCAAATGAAATAAGATTGGTCTCGGGACAAAAATTTCCAGATATAGTTGCTGAAAAATACTATGGTGTAGAAGTGAAATCTACAGACAAAAACCATTGGATCTCCACTGGAAGTAGTATCGTTGAATCAACACGAGTAGAAACTGTGGAGGATATTTATATGCTCTTTGGTAAGTTAGGGGGAACTCCACCAGAATTTAAGTGTCGTCCCTATCAAGATGTCTTGTATGATATTGCTGTTACGCATTCTCCGCGATATTTGATAAATATGGATTTAAAGCCGGGAGAATCTATATTTTCAAAAATGCAAACAACCTATGATGAATTAAGAACATCTCCTGATAGTATAGAAAAAGTTCGCCATTATTATAGAGCAAAAGCTAAGAAAGAAGGAAAACAAGAAATGCCTTGGTGGTTGACAAATGATTCTGTCGATTCTCCGATGTCATTTAATATTCGATTGTGGAATTCGCTTTCATTAAAGGAACGTCAGTATCTATTGGCAATGTGTTTAATTCTTTTCCCAGAAACTATTAATCCTCAAAAATCAACGAAAAAATATAATCAGGCAACTCTGTGGTTGTGTTCGTATAGACAGGTTGTTATGCCGAATATAAGAGATATTTTTTCTGCTGGAGGACAAATAAAATATGTAGATGGGAAAATGTTGGAAAAGCCCATTCCAAAGATTTTTAAAACGTTGATACAATGTTCGTTAGATGTAAAAGAAATTTTATTAAATCCTACAGAAGAACATATAAAGTTGATAAGTGAATATAATCCGATTTTATTACATGATTCAATGTATTATCAAAATTGGATATCACAGGTTGATTCAATTGGAATGGAATTTAAAATTCCAATTCGTAAATGGATAGAAAATCAATCTGAATTATCAGAAAAAAGATTTTAATATGAAAAGATACTATCTTTTACATATTTATTTATTGTTGTCGTTGTTTTCAATGGCTCAAAAAGTAACGTTGAGTGGCGTTGTGAAAGATGCTACTTCCGGAGAGCCGTTGGTTGGTGCATCGGTTGCGGTTGTTGGAACTTCAATCGGAACATTTACAAACGAAAAAGGTTTTTATTCAATCGGAGTTGCAAAAGGAACGTATAAGGTTGAATATTCCTATTTGGGTTATGTTGCTCAAAATATTGATATTACGTTATCGGATGCTTTGAAAAAAAATGTTCGTCTTTCGCCTGATGCGGTAAAAATCGACAATGTGGTTGTTACTTTTACCGTTCGCGATTATAACATTTCGTCAACACAGGTTGGCGTGCAAACTTTAAATATGCAGGAAATCAAAATGGTTCCGGTGTTGTTTGGCGAAAACGATGTGCTGAAAACCTTGCAACTTATGCCTGGAGTAAAAAGTGCAGGCGAGGGTGGAAGTGGCTATTATGTTCGTGGCGGTGGAGCCGATCAAAATTTGATTTTGCTTGACGATGCACCGATTTTCAATGCTTCGCATATGATGGGAATGTTTTCGGTGTTCAATGGCGATGCAATAAAAGATGCTCAGTTGTATAAAGGTAGCATGTCTGCCGAATATGGTGGTAGATTGTCTTCCGTGCTTGATGTCTCGATGCGTGAAGGTGGAATGGAAGCAATTCACGGTCAAGGTGGCGTAGGTTTGATTTCTTCTCGTTTTGAGATTGATGGACCGATTCAACGTGGAAATAGTTCGTTTTTGGTGGCTGGTCGTAGAACATACGCCGATTTGTTTTTGAAATTGGCTCGCGACACTTCGTTACATCAAACTAAATTGTATTTCTACGATTTGAATTTTAAAGTTTCGGATGTGATTGACGAAAAAAACAAATTGACTTTATCGGGATATATTGGGCGTGATATGTTCAAATTCAAAGATATGTTTGGTACCGATGGTGGAAATGCCACGGCAACGTTGTCGTGGATTAATTTGCCTTCGAATAAAATGAAAAGTACTACGTCGTTGATTTTCAGTCGTTATAGTTCTAAAACCACTTTGAATATGTCAATTGCCGATGCGAAATTGACGACAGGTGTAACTGATTTGAATTTAAAGCAAGAGTATGAATATCGTTTGACGAACAATACGATTCATTATGGCGGAAACGTGACGTTCCACAGATTCGCGCCGGGACATCTTACAACATCGATGCTGGAACAACCTGTCGATTTGGAGAAAAAAACTGCATTCGATGCGAATCTGTATATTGATAATTTACAAAATATTAGAGATGTATTGAAATTACAATATGGGCTTCGCTTTTCAAATTTTATGCTTGTTGGCCGCGCGACACAATATGAATATGATGCCAATCACGAAAAAATTGATAGTACCGTTTTCTCGCGTGGCGAATTGGTTGATTATTATCCGAATTTGGAACCTCGTGTAAGTTTGACGGCTCGAATAAACAGCGAAAGTTCTATTAAGGCGGCATATACGAGAACGTGCCAATTTATGCATTTGGTACAAAGTTCAACGGCAAGTTTGCCAATCGATTACTGGATGCCAAGTACAAATAAAGTTAAACCTCAGACGTGTTCGCAAGTTTCGGCTGGTTATTTCCGCAATTTTATGGACAATATGTTCGAAACATCTGTTGAAGTTTATTGGAAACGAATGCGTAATCAAATTGATTATGAAAACGGTACGAATTTGTTCCTAAATGCTAATATCGAAGCTTTTTTGTTGTACGGACACAGCCGTTCGTATGGTATAGAATTGTTTGCGAAGAAAAATTTCGGCGATTGGACAGGTTGGGTTTCATATACGTTATCGAAGTCAGAAAAACAGTTTAAGGAAATAAATTCGGGAAAATGGTTCCCGCTTCGTTACGACAGAATCCACGACATTTCAATTGTTGCAATGTACAAGTTGAACGAAAGATGGCAATTGTCGGCTTCGTGGGTTTATTCAACCGGCGATGCTGTAACATATCCTTCGGGAAAATATTTGGTTGACGGCGAATACGTTTCGTATTATACCGAACGAAATGGTTACCGAATGCCGGCTTATCACAGATTGGATTTGGGTGCTACGCGAACAAACAAAAAGACCGATCGATTTGAATCATCGTGGTCGTTCTCTATCTATAATGTGTACAATCGAAAGAATGCGTATATGATATATTTTGAACAAGTTGATGAAGAAAATCCTGATGTCCTGCAGGCTGTAAAAATCACCTTGTTCCCAATAATACCATCTGTTTCGTGGGATTTTAAATTTTAGAAGTGAAAAGTAAATTTTACATATTGTTCATTTTGATTTTCTGTTATTCGTGTACCGAAATAATAGATGTGGATTTGAATACAGCTGATGCTCGGTATGTTGTTGAAGCGACTGTTTCGCAGAAAAATGCTTCGGTTATTCTTTCAAAAACTACCAGCTATTTGAATCCTAAGAATATTCCGTATGTTAATGGCGCCGAGGTGACGATTGCGTTTAACGATACGATTTTTACGTTGAAAGAAGATTCTGTCGGTCATTATTCAATAACGTACGATTTCCCTTCGGAAACAATGTATTCGTTGGCTGTAGCGATTGGCTCGACGTTTATTACTGCAGAATCTTATATGCCGAAACCATTGTTGTGGGATAGCGTCACGGTAGATTATTCGTCTTTGTCGGACTGGTACACACCGTCGGATTCGTTGTCGAATTTATTTGATATTTATGCATATATCACCGATCCGAAAGGCACAGCAAATTATTACAAACTTCGTAGTTACAAAAATGACACTTTGGTTTCGTCAAACGTTACGTGCGACGAATTGTTTGACGGTCAAAGTATTCGTGTTGCGACATATATTGATGAATATAAGGAAACCGATACGTTGAAACTCTTCTTGGAATCGATAGATATGGCAGCCTACAATTATTACAATACGTTGGCTATGTCGAATTCCAGTTCGGGATTTTTCTCAGCTCCAGATAATCCCGAATCAAATTTGGTTGGCGATGCGTTAGGTAGATTTTATGCCTATTCCGTTGATTCTGTCCTTGTTAAATTTAACGGAAAAGCAACGTTTTATTCTTGGAAATAATATATCGTTGAGTATTGATATACGCCTTCAAGGTTATATCTCGTTTATGTTTTTTACATATTTGATTTCAAATCGATAAGCTTTGCTTTTATAGAAGTAAGCTTTTCAACGATTTGCATTTTTGCAACACCTTCGTCGTTTCCTTCTTTTAACTTTTTCTTGGCGCCTTCGAGTGTCAATCCCAAATCTTTTACGTAGTAGTGGATTAATTTGAAATTTTCAATATCCGCAGGTGTGAATTGACGGTTGCCTTTTGCGTTTTTCTTTGGTTTTATAATGTCGAATTCTTTCTCCCAAAATCTAATCAACGATGCATTTTCGTCAAACATTTTAGCTACTTCGCCAATGGAGTAGAACATTTTTTCGGGATCCAATTCTATGTTTTTCATAACTGCAAATTTTGATTGCGGTAAATATAGATAAAATTTGTATTTTTCGAAACTTAATTGAAAATTGAATTAAACATTTTAAGTGTATGAAAAATAAAGATTTACGTTTTGTTAAGTTATTTATGGCTACTCTTTTTTTTGGTGCGACATTGAATGTAAGTGCTCAAAATTTTAAAACAAGTAAATTATTCCAATCGGGTATGGTTTTGCAACGTGATGTTGTTGTGCCAATATGGGGAACTGCCGACAATGGTGTTGCTATTTCTGCAGAATGGAATAACATAAAATCCGACACAGTGATTGCCGATGAGAATGGAAAATGGAAAATTAGTTTTCCTGCAACGAATTACGGCGGTCCGTTCGATATGAATTTTTATGCAAACCAAGAACTTGTTGCAACGTATAAAGATGTGTATTTCGGCGAAGTGTTTTATTGTTCCGGTCAATCGAATATGGAATTGGAAGTGCAATCTTGCAACGATTATCAATTGGTGAAAAACGAAGCGGATGATGAGACGATTCGTCAAATGAAGGTTTCAAAAGGTGTTTCTTCGGAATTGTCCGACGAATTGCCTTCAACAGCTTGGCGTCCAGCTACATCGGCCTATGTTGGTGGATTTTCGGCAGCTGCATATTTCTGTGTGAAAGAATTGAAAAAACGGGAGTCTTATAAAGATATTCCTTTCGGAATTTTGAATGTTTCGTATGGTGGTGCTCGTGTAGAGGCGTGGATGAGCAAAGAAATGCTTGGTTACGATTCTGGTGACATAAAATTGGCGGCAGGTGAAAGCGAACGCCAACCAACTCTGATTTTCAATAAAATGGTTAATCCGCTTATTGGAATTCCATTCAAAGCAATGTTGTGGTATCAGGCTGAATCGAACTGCGATAATGAGAATGACGCGAAAGTATATTGCGAACAATTCAACAATATGATTAATTCATATAGAAATTTGTGGAATATGGATTTCCCTGTTATTTGGGTTCAGTTGCCGAATTACAAATCCGAAACTCGTTCGGAAATCGACAACAAACCGTCGAGTGTAATTGCTTCGGATCCATGGATAATTATGCGTGAACAACAAACAAAATCTCTTGACTTGTTGACGAATTCTGCTCAAATTGTTACAATTGACGCAGGTTTGGCTGGAAATATCCATCCTACCGACAAACAAACTGTTGGAACTCGTTTGGCTTTGGCTGTCGAAAAGTTGGTGTATGGTAATGCTATGGAAGGAGCATATAGTCCAAGACCATTGGATTTTGTGAAAAACGAAGATGGTTCGGTTACAATTCGTTTTGATGTTGCGGAAAAGGTTGGTCAATCGCTGAAAATGTATGAATACAAGAAAACAGCAGAAAGCAAGTTGGAAGGCGTTTCTATTGAAAGTGATAGTGTTTCATGGTTTCAAATTGTTGATGTGAATGGTAAATCGTCGATTGCAAAAGCTACGAGAATTGATGACTCCCATGTGAAAGTAGAAAAAGGCGAGGCTGACATTGCAACGATATATTATGCATGGAACCGTTGCCCTGGTGGAATGAATTTGTATATGTCTGTTCCTATGTACGATTCGTATTTGCCGGTAACACCATTCAAACTTGATGTTCAATCATCGGATTTCGGTATTAAATCGTTCGGTTCTACAAAAGGAACGGGAGAAATTACTGCAGAAGGTGGCTCTTTCGTAACATTTTCATGGGAAACAGGTGGAGATGTTAAAGCATATTTGAATGATGTTCAAGTTGATCCGAATTCTGCCGCAAAAGTTATGTTGAGCGAAACTAAGGATTATACGTTGAAAATTGTTGATAATGCTAATCCTGAAAATGTTGCCTCCCAGACAATTCATTTTACTGTTGTGCCTGCAAAACCAACAATAAAATTAACGTCAAAATCTGGCGTTTTGGCAACTCCTGGCGATGAACTCGAAATTCTTTCGAATGCGGCAGCTCCTGGTGGTTTTTCGGTGGAAAAAGTAGAATTTTATGTGAACGATAAATTGTGCGAAACAGCAACAAAAGCTCCATTTTCCTTTTCGTGGACTGCACCCGATGAACTTGGAAATTATTCATTCTACGGAATAGTTTACAATAATAATTTGGATGCGGAATACAATTCGGCAAAATCGGAAATTTTGACTATTTCGGTTACGAATATGAAAAAAACACGCTTCGAAGCTGAAAAAGCTTTGTTGAATGATAAATCAGGAAGTTCGGTGCAAGCTGATGATTTCTGTAGTGGTTCAAAGTACCTTGATTTACAGGAATTTAATTATGTACAATTCTCAGGTATTGTAGCACCTGAAGATGGTGATTATCAAGTTTGTATTTGTTACAAAGCAAAATATGGTTACAAGGAAGAATTGCTGTTCGCAAATAAAACGAATTTGGGAAATGTAGCTTTTGAGGAATGTCAGGATTGGGAAATCTTGAAAATGACAATGCCGTTAAAGAAAGGTGAAAATACCATTACAATAAAAGCAAGTTGGACGTGGATTCAATTCGATTATATTGATATTCTTGGCGTTTCTAATTTTGCGACAGCAATCGACGATGTGAAAGGAGTTGGACGTTCAATGTCTGTTTATTGCGATACACAGTCGTTGGTTTCCATTAATTATCAAACCGAAGCTCCTGTTGTTTCTTTCGAAGTTTTTGATTTAAACGGAAGAAAATTATTTCAGACTTCGCCTGTTGATGCAAATGGTTCCTATAAATTGGAAAAACATTTTGAATCAGGCGTGTATGTGGTGAAAATGCTTGCCAATAATGAAATATTGACTCAACAAGTTGTTGTGAAATAACTTAATATTCAAGATTTGTCTGTGATTAGATTAAAACAGACAACGTAATGATTTTTTTTGTCAACCGATAGGTTGTTTCTAGAATTTATATACTTTTGTGCCATCGAATAGGGGTGCCTGCAAAGGCTGAGATGATACCCTTGAACTTGAACAGGTTTGTACCTGCGTAAGGAATTCAATAGGCTTCAAACGCAATCACTTCTATTCTGTTTATTTTTTATCTTATGAAACGGATAGTTGTTGTATTGTGTTGCTTGATTGGCGTATTTCATGCGTTTTCCCAAAATTGCGTTGTAAAAGGCACTGTATGTGATGAAAATTTTAATCCTGTGTCAACAGAGATTGTTTATTGTGTAAAACCTGTCAATCATTATGTGTTTACCGACCAAAACGGGCATTTTGAAATAGCAATAGAAGAGCAAACAGACACATTGTTTGTTTCTAATTGGAATGAAGTTGTGCAAATTCCAGTTTCTTGTCCTTCACTAAAAGAGTTAACTATTGTATTGAAAAGGGAAGCGAAATTACAGTTCTTGTTGGATAACGTTACTGTTGTTGGATTCCAAAAAACATCGCCGAATGTGTCGAATGTATCGATGGCTGATAAAAAAATAGTTCAGGATGTGCCTTTCATTTTGAATGATTTGCCGTCGGTTGTTGCAACTTCCGAAACGGGAACGGGTATTGGTTACACCAATCTTCGCGTTCGCGGTGCCGATATGTCGCGTATGAATATTACGGTTGATGGAATTCCGTTGAACGACGCAGAATCGCAGGATGTGTATTTTGTGAATTTAGGTGATTTTTCTTCATCGGTCGAAAATGTGGAACTTCAACGTGGTGTTGGTTCTTCGGCTTCAGGAACGTCGTCGTTCGGTGCGTCAATCAATTTCGAGACGAAAGAGCCGAATGGTTTTAACAAGCCGAGCGGTGAAGTTTCTGCGGCAATTGGTTCTTTCAATACTCAAAAATTGTCGGTTGCTGCCAGTTCAGGCAAGTTGGCCGATCGTTTTATGATTGATGTTCGTTTTGGTGGTTTGCATTCCGATGGATGGGTGCAACGGGGGACTTGCAAAAATCATTCGTTCGATGTGATGGCGACGTATAGAAAGAATCATTCCGAATTGAAAGCCAAAGTGTTATACGGAAAACAAAAAACGGGAATTACTTGGGAAGGTTTGCCCGAAGAAATGCTCGATAAGGATTTGACATATAATGTTGCTGGAAGATATTATGATGATGAAGGAAACGAGCATTTCTATGATAATGAAACGGATAACTACACTCAAACGCATTATATTTTGTCGTATAGGTATAGAAAAGATACTGTTGTTTCGCATAAAACTTTTCAAAATGTATTTTCTGTTTCGTTGTTCGCCACTACCGGCAATGGTTATTACGAGCAATATAAAGACGATGCGTCGTTGGAGGATTATGGTTTTTCTCCGTCGGTTCACGATTTGATTCGACAAAAAGCGATGGACAATATTCACTATGGATATGTCTCAAATTTTTCGTTGCGCCGAGGTGGTTTAAAATATTCATTTGGCAATTCTTATAGCATTTACGATGGCAATCATTTCGGAAATGTTATTTGGATTCAAGATAATGCGGAGGTTGATATTTCTAAGCCGTATTACGAAAATAATGGTTTGAAAAAAGATTTCAACTTGTATGCGAATTTGGATTATTCCTATAAAAAAATCTCGTTGTATGGTGATGTGCAATACCGAAATGTTTCGTACAAAATGTTAGGCGTTGACGATGATTTAACGATTATGGATCACGTATTTGATTGGTCGTTTTTCAATCCGAAAATCGGCGGAAAATATCAAATTTCGAGAAAAGAGTGTTTAACAACAATTTTTTCGGTTTCGAATCGTGAACCAACTCGTTCAAATTTGAAAGATGCGGCAAAACAAATTGATGCAAAAGAACTTCTGCCAGAAACGTTGTTCGATTTTGAATTTGGTTATCGTTGGAGTAGTGAAAAAATCGATGTTTCGGCAAACTGCTATTTGATGCAATATGATAATCAGTTGGTGCAAACGGGAAAGTTGAATGATGTGGGCGACGCAATTTTGGAAAACGTAAAAAATAGTTATCGATGCGGGTTGGAATTGAGCACGTCATGGTGGATTTTTAAGAAACTTAATTGGTCGGGCAATTTCAATTTCTCGCAAAATAAAATTAGAAATTACGTGGAGTATGCTCTTGATTATGATGAGGATTGGAATGAAATTCAAAAAATAACAAATCTTGAAACAACAGATATTTCATATTCTCCTAATTTTGTGTCGACAAATAGAATTTCCTATTCTCCAATAAATCGTTTGGTTTTGGAACTGACAAATAAAATAGTTGGCAAACAATATTTCGATAATAGCTCCGACAAAAATCGTATGCTTGATGCCTACACCGTTTTTGACTGTAGTGTGAGTTATATAATTCGAGGCTTAAAAGCTCAGTTTTCTGTATATAACTTATTGAATAAGAATTATATAAGTAATGCGTATGGTGGAAATTGGTATGAACAAGGTACCGAGTATAGTTGGAAATATTATTTTCCACAAGCAGGAACGCATTTTACATTTAGTGCAACATATTCATTTTAAGAGCAATGGAAGTCATTCAAACATATTTCGCAAATTTTAATATTTTCAGTCTTTGCGAACTAATCGGAACAATTGCGGGATTGTTCGTGCTGTATTATCAAATAAAAGAGAAACCGGTTATGTGGATTTTGAATGTGGTTTCCGCAACTTTTCTCGGTATAAATTTTTTTGCGAACGAAGTGTATGCATACGCATTGTTTCAAATTTATTATATCATTACGAGTATTTATGGCTTGTGGGTTTGGCTTCATGGGAAAGTGAGCCAGGATGAAGAAATGCCGATAAAAAAACTTACGATTAAAGGTGGTGTTATAACGGCTGTAAGTGCTGGTGTTTTGTTCGTTTTATTATTGTATTTGCTGAGGTTCGTTGGTTCCGAATTAGCCGCAATCGACGCGTTTATAACGTCGTTCAGTATTCTTGCTACGTTTATGTTGGCTCTGAAATACTACGAACAATGGTTTTTGTGGTTGGCTTCGGACATCGTATATGTTTCGTCAATAATTTATTATTCGCAAAGTGGCATGTATGTGACATTCATTTTGTATAGTTGTTATATTATTTCAGCCTTTGTTGGAATTTATGCTTGGAATAAGCAATACAAAAAACAAAACCAAGGAAAATGAAACAGAATTTTTTTACATATTCGGATTGTGTGATATTATGTAATGGATTATTCCCGACACATGAAATTCCGTTGACTATCTTAAAAAAAGCGAAAACGATAATTTGTTGCGATGGTGCAACACAGAAATTGTTGGATTTTGGAAAAGAACCAACGGTTATTGTAGGAGATTTGGATTCTGCAAGTGATGACATTTTGGAACGATTTTCCGATAGAATTTTTCACAATCCCGATCAAGAAACGAATGATTTGACAAAAGCTGCACAATGGGCTGTTTCTCATGGAATAGAATCAATTACAATACTTGGAGCTACAGGATTGCGCGAAGATCATACTTTGGGCAATATCTCGCTGTTGGCGGAATATGAATCATTGTTTGATTCAGTTCAAATGGTTACGGATAGTGGAGTAGTCATTTCTATTTCGCAAACAACGGAATGTAAATCGTTTTGTGGTCAACAAGTTTCTTTATTTTCGTTAAATCCAGCAACAAAGGTCGCTTCCAAAAATTTGAAATATCCGTTGCCTAAAACATTTCAATCGTGGTGGTGTGGCACACTAAATGAATCGTTGGCTGATTCGTTTACGATAGAAACCAATGGGTGTGTGCTAGTTTTCAGAAATTTCGCCAAATAGGCCTTACCAATTTTTTACTGTTGATTTTGACTTGTTGCAAATTGTAACAATGTATGTTCCTGCGGGAATTTTTGTGACATCAATCGCAACTTTTGAAGTGCTCAACGAATAGAATGAAATTTCTGTGATTTTATGTCCGAGAATATCGTGAATTTCGATTGGGCAAGCTGCAATTTCTATACCTTCAACTATAAATGAATTAGATTCTTCGTTGACATATACTATAAAATTGTCAACATCGTCGTTCGGTCGATTGATGCATTTTATGCTTGAATATGTTGATTTGCCGTTAAAGTCGGTTTGTTTCAAACGATAATACGAAATTCCACTTAGAGGATTTTTATCTTCAAAAGAATATGAATGTGACATACTTGTTGTTCCTGCGCCTTCAACTTTGCCGAGAGTTTCCCAGTTTACTCCGTCAAACGAACGTTCTATTGTGAAATAGTTGTTCCCTTCTTCCGTAGCGGTTGTCCATTCCAACAAAACAGAAGTTGTTAGATTTTGAGCGGTCCATTTACATAATGTTATTGGCAACAAAATCACAGGACTTAATTCGGTCAATTTTAAGGTATTTACACCTTTTGCTTCAATACCATTCCACCAGGTATTCATAATGTGTTTGTTACCAAAACCTTCCGAACTTGTCGTTCCAATAGGGAAAATGTGTCCGCCGGCAACAGAACCATAATATCCACCCACCGAAACATTTTCTATACCGTGGCAGGTATCGCATGCTGCAGTAACAACTTGTGGATAATACCATTTGGAACAATCTGTAGCACTGTATCCCCAATTCCATTGTACACATGGATATTTGGTCTTTGTGGTTCCATTTTCTGTTACTTTTATTGCTGCACCTTTTTTTGCGCACGCTTTTGAACCGTAACTGATACAAGAACCAGTTGACGATGTTGTTGTTGATGCGTCATAGTGAACATTTCTACCGATTTTGTAGCCTTTGATTTCTGTTTGGTCGCATTTTTTGTTGTCCCATTTGATTTTTCTGTCGTCCCAATACAATTTCATTTCGTAACCTCGTTCTTCGGAAGTAGTACTTGTATTGTAATAATCTTTCGGCAATTTTTGGTAACCGTAATTCTCAGGATCGGTAATATTGTTTGCTATTTGATATTCTGTTTGTTCAATAGGATCTTTTAGCAAACCACGAACCGTGTCGGCGATAGGTGCAATACGATATACAACCAAACCTCTCCAACCTTTACTTTCGTCGTATTTTATATTTTCGGGATCGTAGAAAGGGAAGTGGGTTACACCAGTATTTTTTTGATAATTTACGGTAACATCACCAACAACGCAGTCGCCATTGTCGAATTTACCATCCCAAGCCAAATAGAATAATTTGTCGTTTTGATACAAACGTCCTGCTTCTTCCGTTCTCCATGTTTTTCCACAACAGTTCGTGCCATATAAGTTGAATCTTCCTTCGTCTTCAAAAAAGTGGCTTTCACCTAATGAGGAAATAGAAGGTGTAGCGGTTGAAACTGTTGTAGTTATATATTTTTCAATCTCACCGTAAGAAATTGAATATGATACATTTTTATCATCTTCTTCTATATCGAATGCAAATGCTAAATCATCATCAGCTTCAATAATTCCAGTATTCAAACAATGGTCAATGTTGATTGTTGCATTATTTTTTAAACCTACAATGCCAGTTGCAATTTGTTCACTGGTTATCGTACCGGTATTACAACAATCAGAGATGATTCCCGAAGACAAATTTGTTGTTGATGAACTTTCAATACGTCCTAAAATACCTCCTGAACTAAGTTTGGAATTTAGACTACCAATATTTTTACAATTGGTGATTTTGTTTGTGGTACCTGACATTTTTCCAACAATTCCACCAGCGTAGGATTGGGCGTTTATCGTTCCATTGTTGTGGCAAAAATTCACTGTTCCGTTATTAAGGTAACCAGCTATACCGCCAACCTTGTCACAATCTTCGGCATTTAAAGCACCTTTATTTGAACAAGAATCGATAAAACAATTTTCTCCATATCCTAAAATGCCTCCGTAGGAATAATTATCGCTAACAGCATCTATGGTAATTTCTGCTGCATTTGAACAATTTAAGAATTTCGTACCTTCTGCATAATTACATAATCCAGCAAAATAACCTTCAATTTCATCGGTGATATTTCCTTTTATGTGAATGTTGTCGATAACAGCATTTTTACAATTAACGAACAAACCGCAAGTTGCCTCACTAAATATAATCGTGTCTTGGTCGCCGGCATATCTTAAATGGTCAGGGTTGTCGTTGTCGGCAGAAGGATTTGGACTGTATCGGCCGCAACGGAACGTTCCTTGAAATGGATTTTCGGTAGTTCCAATTCCTTGCCACTCATCATCTAAAATTATAGTTCCTGTTGGTGCAGTGAGGTAAAAATTTATACCAGCAAATCCGTCTGTGTTTGGAATAGCAAATGTTGCGGAATGTTGCCCTGTGGCGTTTAGATAGAAATCGTTAATTTCGTAACTATATGCAGTCCCATTGTTGACTGCATTTGCTAAAGCTATCAAATCGTCTTTGGTTCGTATTAAAATTGGATTGTTTTCACTGCCTAATGGTTCATTCCAAGCAATAGCAGAAGGAACAACTTCAGTTGTTATTGTATCGCCAATATTGTATGTCTTGCCACCGGAAATGAATCGTTGGTCGAAAAGCGAAAGTTTGTATTGACGAGAACACGCTACTATATCGGAAGAACCATCATCCGGAATATAGAAATATGTTCCTGCTTCTTTTATTTCCGATCTGTCTTTCCAAGGATAATGGTAACCTCGGGATTCGGCTTCTCCTGATTTTAATACATCAATTAAAACTTTATCAGCAATGGTGTCTTCCGAAGCATCCTCGTTCAAATACAATTCAATTGTGGCGTCTTCTCTGTTGATTAATTCCATTACGAAAATCAAATCTTCGCAAGTCATCGCATCACCAGCAAACGACAATTTCTTTGGAAGATTAGGCATCGCTGGTTCGCCATAAAATTTTGTGTCGGGTGAGGTTAAAAATATTTTGTATTCTGGAATGTAGTTCGGATGAACAACTGGTTTTTCATCAGCAGGGCTTGGATATGATTGACGATTTTCTTCAACGGTACTTGTGTTTATTGCACCAAATGAGTTACAGCAAAAAACAAAACGATAGGGCATTACACCGCAAAGATAGACTTTTGATGTGTAATGGTCGGTTGAATATGTATAAAATGTTGACCACACTTCGTTGGTATTTCCATTTGCATTCAATCCCCACGAACGAGAGTAAACACGTCCATCAATGGATTTTGATGTACCATTTTCTGTTTTTACTACTGAAACATCAAAAAATTCAAAGTCAATAGGTTTTCTGCTATTATTTCCAATATCGCAACCGATATAAAATTCTAAATAATAAAGTCCATTTCTTGGAACTTCAACAATAATTGGATTGTAACCTTTGGTGGAACCGTTTATTTGGGGGCCATAATACGCCTCGGCATAATTTTTTATATAGCCAGCATCTTTCGTTGGTACATTATGTTCATTGTATACAACAATATCGGCACCTGCTCTTTCTGCATCTGTCAATCCGTTATTTACAGGTGGATTGATATCATTATCGTCGGCAACACATTGTTTTATTCTATACTTAATGATTAGTTCGGTACTTCCAGAATAAAATTTATTATTGCTTATTGTGGCTAAAGTTCCATCATATCTAATTCCTCCAAAACCAAGATAAATTTTTTCTGTGTTACAATCATCAATTCTTATGTATAATCTATCTTGGTCTCCACAACTGCTTCCGTCGGAATTATATCTGGCAAAAGCACGTGATGGACCGCTACCTCCTTCTTGGGAACCAATTGCTAAGTAGCACGTTCCTTTTGCTACAGGATTGTCTTCTGTACCTGCATTTGGCATTAATTGTTTTGTTCCATCTGCAAATACTGTTGCAAATGGCATAAAAAACAAAGCCAATATAAGGTATAGACGCTTCATAGAGTATTGAAATAGAGTTAGTTAAATCTTCAATTGATTTGTGGACAAATTACAAAAAAATGTGTGGTCAATGCAAGAAAAAATGTTGCTTTTTTAGAACAAAATTTGCCTTGTATTGTTCTTATTTACCGAAATGGTGACATGTAACGTATCGCCAGGTAATAAAGGTTCTGCAATTTCCGGCCATTCGATTAAGCATAGTCTTCCGCTGTAGAAATAATCTTCGGCACCAATGTTTTGTAAATCGGCAATGGTTTCCAGACGGTATAAATCAAAATGGTAAATTGTTGATTTCTCAGGAGTTAAATATTCATTGATGATTGCAAATGTTGGACTCGAAACATTGTCGGTCACACCAAATTCTTTGCATAATGCTTTGATAAATGTTGTTTTACCAGCTCCCATTTCTCCGTGGAAGGCAATTACTTTATGGTCGCCAATCGCAGCTTTGAATTCTGCAGCCGCTTTGGAAATTTCATATAGCGAATTTATTGTAATACAAGACATTGTACACCGTTTTTGAATCGTGTTGATTACCATAATCAACCAATGCAAAGGTATTGGATTTATTAAATATTCAAATAATAAAGTTGTAAATAGAGATTAGTGATTGGAATTTCGTAATAAATAAAAATCTCCTAAACTGTTCAATTTGCTACAAAAAAAATTCCATTCTTTTGTATATATTTGTAATGAATACAAATTTACAATGAATACAATTATCACAAAAGAACAGGTAATTGATAGATTGAATCAATTTGGTATAAAACCTTCGATTCAACGAATTGCAATTTTAAAGTATTTGTTGGAACATAGAACTCATCCAGCTATTGATGAAATCTACGAGTCGCTATCAAAGGAAATGATAACGCTTTCAAAAACAACAATATACAATACATTGCAATTACTGGAATCCAAAGGGGCTATTCTATCAATTCTTATAGACGATAAAATGGTTCATTATGATGGTTATTCCACTCAACACGCGCATTTTATGTGCAATTGTTGTGGAAAAATTTTTGATATTGAGCAAAAGTTTGATTATCCATCTGACAACGTAATTTTAAAGAATTTTAAAATTACAGAAACTCAAATGTACTATAAAGGAATATGTAATCTATGTTTAACTAAATAATTAAAAATTATGTCAAAAAAATTTATTTGTCCAGTATGTGGCTATGTTCACGAAGGAGACGAAGCCCCAGAACGCTGTCCACAATGTAAACAGATTGTAGAATGGAAAGTTGCTGACGAAAAAGCAGGTTTAACATTTGTAACAGAACACGTTATTGGTATCGCAAAAGATTGTGATGCAGAAATGAAGAAAGACTTAAACGCACATTTCATGGGTGAATGCACTGAAGTAGGAATGTACTTGGCTATGAGTCGTCAAGCTGACCGCGAAGGATACCCAGAAATTGCAGAAGCATTTAAACGCTATGCTTTGGAAGAAGCTGAACATGCTTCTAAATTTGCCGAACTACTTGGTGATGTTGTTTGGGATACAAAAACTAACCTTGAAAAACGTATGATGGCTGAAGCTGGTGCTTGCGAAGACAAAATGCGTATTGCTAAAAACGCTAAAGCTCAAGATCTTGACGCAATTCACGACACTGTTCACGAAATGGCAAAAGACGAGGCTCGTCACGGTCAAGGTTTCCAAGGTTTATACAACCGCTATTTCAAAAAATAAAATTATACGTTATCAAACAAAAAGGCTCGCCATTAGTGACGAGCCTTTTTGTTAACAGAATTCTTCAGTTATATCAGTCCCAAACGTTTATTTTTATTAGTCATTAGACAATCCGACACTTTTGTAATATCGAGTCGGTTGTCAATGTTATTTTTGTTCTGTGGGATTTTTCAAGAAAGGGTAATGTGTTAAATCAGAATTTGGCACACTCGATTCTTTTTGGAGTTTGAATCCCATACGTTCATAAATAGTTATATTATTGGGGTCGTATGTTTCAAGATAACAGCAACGACCGATATTTGAGGCATATTCTTGCATAGTGTGTATAAGTGTAGATGCTATATGTCTATGTTGCCTATTGTGTTTTACCGCAAGATTATAGAGATATATGTCCTCGTTTTGTGTGATTTCTTTTTTTTTCATAAACGAATATTTCTCAACGGCATCCGAATGGATGATAGTAGAGATCCCATTATGCATAAAAGGCAATTTCCATCCGCCCGCAAGAATGTATCTAATTAGTGGAGTTCCCGAGAAGCCAGGTGGAAGAAATTGTGCGAAACCATCAACGTCTTCGGAATTGGCAATAACGACAGCTTCAGGAGTTCCACGGAATAGCAGTCGCATAAGAAGTGCCAATTTATCATTGTACGATTTATCTGGGGTATCATAATGATTGAAAAACGTGTTGTACATTCCGTAGCCAAGAAACGCATCTACGCCACATTCTACAAACTTTTTCTCATCTTTTTTCCCCAGTACATAAAGCCCTTTATCTTGAGCGTAAGCAATAAAATCTTCTTTAGAAAAAGGATTCATATTATTGGTAGTCTTACTTGTTATTGTTTTTATTTCGCTTGACAAGCAAATATAAAACAAAATAGTGTTTCCTCAAACTAAAGGTGCAGAAGCATTGGTAGGTAAAGGAATATCCGTATTACATATAATAAGATTCTAACTTAGAGGAATAATTTATAGCATTTCAAAGTATTAATCCATAAAATTCTTTCTCATCTCTTATTAAATAAGTACAACCAGTTTTATTTCACAAATGTTTTTTGGATTGGAACAGGTACGTTGTTAAGATACATCTTAACCGAATACACACCATTTAGTAATGATGAGACATCGCATTTTGCCTTTGTTCCCATAACAGAATAACGATTAACGACTTGACCCGCAGCATTGACGATTTCTATGTGGTTAATCATTTCTGATGATTCAATATTTAAGTAATCTTTTGCTGGAATTGGATACATTACAATTTTTGAAACATTCACATTTTCGATTCCTGTTTGGATTGTCAAATGCAAGGTTACAACACTGTCGCAACCTGTTTGTGTCTCCAATGTTTGTACGTAATCGCCGCTTTCGTTGTATGTTACGCCATTCCAAACAAATGGTTGAGATGACGTTTCGCTAAAATCAGAAACCGTTGCATGGTTGATTGTTAAATGTAACGTAACAGTTGAATCACAACCTGTTACTGTTTGTAGTGTCTGCGTATAATCTCCCGAAAGTGTATATTCCTCACTTCCCCAAACAAACGATTCGCACGCTTGTTCTTCTATGTGATTTTCCACCGATTTATTGATTGTTAAATGAAGCGTAACAACAGAATCGCAACCATTTTCTGTTAAAAATGTTCTTTCATAATCATTTGATTCTGTGAATGTTTCTCCGTTCCATACAAATGACTCACAAGCAGTTTCTGAAAGTTCTTCATACAATCGTTCTTCCTCGAAAGTAAGCGGAGCTGCTTTTGCGCTATCACTATTCAATGTAGTATCGCTAACCATCAGCGAAACAAAAAATTCACCTTCGCCAAACGTATGTGTCGGATTGCGGCTTGTGTCAACATCGGTGGCATCGCCAAAATTCCATTGATATGCATCACCATCAATACTATTGTCTTTGAATCGCAAAGTGATTGATTTACATGTAATTTCAAGTGTATCGAACGTGAAATCTGCAATTGGCAACGAGATTTTCTCGATTGTGTCGGTAATTACGCTGCTCCACACACCACGATTGTCCATAGAACGGAAATTCAAGTAATGAACGCCTTTTGGTATTCGGCGGCAATCTAATTTGTCTGCTATATCAACATTTTTGCCAGCACTTTCCAATACCATTGTTTGTGCATCAACAAAATTGTCATCAAACCAATATTGATACGTTACAATATTGCCGTCTTCCGTTTGATTTCGGTATGCTTTTTTCGCAAAGAATTGACTTTTCGTTGATGTCCACACGCCGTTTTTATCTTGAAAACGAATGTTCAGCACGTGTAAACCTTCGCCGATAGTTTCAAAATTCAGTTTTGTATCTAACACAATATCTTTCGCGTTTGCGGTTTCCGTTGTTACCGCATTGGCAAAATCGTAATCTATCCAATATTGACAAACAGACATTGCATTTTCTTTTGCAACTTTCTGCACTGGTTTCAGGAAAAATTGACTTTTTACCGCACTCCACACGCCGTTTTTGTCTTGAAAACGAATATTCAGCACGTGTAAACCTTCGCCGATAGTTTCAAAATTCAGTTTTGTATCTAACACAATATCTTGCGCGTTTGCGGTTTCTGTTGTTACCGCATTGGCAAAATCGTAATCTATCCAATATTGACAAACAGACATCGCATTTTCTTTTGCAATTTTCGGTGTTGGTTTCAAGAAAAATTGACTTTTCACTGCACTCCACACGCCGTTTTTATCTTGAAAACGAATATTCAGCACGTGTAAACCTTCCGTCAGTGAACTTGCATCAATTTTGGGAGCAATGTCAACATTTTTTGCAAATTCCTGCTGCACAACCACAGCATTTCCAAAATCACTATTAAACCAATATTGATATTGAGAAATAGCATTTTGCGAAAATGCATACGCGCTTGTTAGGCAGGTAGCAAGTACGAGAACTATGCATCTTAGGATTTTCATGCGATTAGTTTTGAGCGCCAACTTGAACATTTATTTGCAACATACCATTTTCGTCGGTATTTGATGCTGTATTGCAAGCACGAATATGTGGATTTGACGGCAAAACAGCCTTTGCATCTGGCCACGCATATTCTCCACCATAAATACCTATTTGTGTTCCATCTGTTCCTAAATATAATTCTGGATTTTGAAGGTGAAAATCTTGGTCAAAAGAGAAGGTTGTACCAGTATAATTCACAAACATATCTGTTGTAAGGACCGTATATGGATTTTCGTTTGTTGTACAGTCTTTTCCTGCATTACAATTTGTGTTATTGTACAAAGAATTTGAACTCCCTGCCAAAAAATCACCAGAAGCAGCATATAATATTGCATTGTTACGCAGTGTATTTGAATTACCATTAAAACCTCTAGTACCATAATAACCGTATGAACTTATAATGACATTGTTTTCAAACGTATTGTATGTTGTTGACACAATACTACTTTCAGAACAAAAAATAGAATTTTTCATTATGGAATTTTTTATTCCAGCGAAGTTCATGCTTTCTGTAAAAATACATTGAATAAGCTGTACACCAGTAATTTGAGCACTAGAATTATTTTCTGCAATTCCTGCGAATTTACAACCAATAATACGTATTTGAGAAATCGTATCTTTACCATTTCCAAACCTAATGCTTGAATTTCCTTGAACTCCTTCTAAATGGAAATTGTCTGCACCTGTATGTATGCGTGTTTGGCCACTCAAAGTTGTAATTGTTGTTGCTTTGGTGCTATCTGGCAAAATACCAGTGCCATAAATATGAATGCCTTTCATGTAATCCGAAGGTTGATTGAACAATCCACCAGGCAAATAAATTGTGTCGTTGTCAACCGCTGCCTCGTAGGCTTGTTTCAAACCATCAATACCAAGAAATGGAGTTTGTTCACCATTGTGATGAAGCATAACTACTGGTTCCTGTGCAAAAACTGTGGCACTCATGCCCATAAGCGTTGTTAACGCCAATCCTAATAATAAATGTTTTTTCATAGTATGTATTTCAATGTTTGACCTCAAAGATATGTTTAATTTTCTATATTTTCCAAACAAAAAGAATGATAGACAAAAATGGACGCTTCATGTTAAGAATTCCATCATTGAAGTGTATGGTAATATGTAATGATAATTGAGAAATCTTTCGAATAGTAGAGTGTTGTTACAGTTCCAAAACTCTTACTTCAGCGTTCGAAAAAGAAGGTATTTCTTTGTACGAGCAACCTTGGTTCGCAGCCAACAGGTTTCTTGCAAATTGTCCGTGAGTAACAAGTAGGATAGTGTTGTTTGGGAATGTCTCAGATAAATATTTCAATGTGTTTTGTGCTCTTTGGTAAATGCCATCGTCGGTTTCGGCAGAATCGGGAAAATTCCATTTCCCATCTTTGTAATATTTCTCTTTTGCTTCTACAATGGTTATACCCGTATATTTCCCCCAATCTCGTTCCCGTAGCGTTTGCATAGGGACTATTGGCAGTTTAAGATTTTCTGACAATATTTGTGCAGAATCCATAGCACGTTTTAAATCGCTTGATACAATACAGGTGAAAGGAATGTTTTTGTGTGCTAATTCTTCGGCTGTTTTTTGTATTTGTTCTTTGCCTTGTTTTGTCAATGTTCCAGGTAAATGACCTTGTAATATATGAAGGCGATTTTCTTCGGTTTCGCCGTGACGGACTATGTATAATTTCATATTTGTATGACTCGTAAATTCAATGCAAAGATAACATAATCAATGAAAGACGTTTTGAAAGATTAGAATCTAAAAAGAAATTTAATTATGGATTTTTCCCCTAAAAAAATCCATTAATCGGTTTTGAGCTAAATTTTCCAAACCGATTTTGTTTAGTACAGTGTACTATATACATATTTTGTTAGTTCTGCACACTTGTTGAAATAAAGTGTCTTGTTCTGGTCTTTATAAAGTCATTTTTTGAAAGGCTCTTCGTTGTCCTCGAAATAGTGTATGCAAGTACAATGAATTTTTGCATTTTTTGCGTAAAAAAGCACGATAAGGCCTGCCAGTTCAAACTGCATAGTTATGTAGTTCAAACTCCCTAACTATGTAGAAAAACGCACTTGTGAAAACAGTTTGAAAAAGAAACTCTTTTTAAGAAAAAAGTTGTTCACTGATCATTAAACTCTAATCTTTATTATTCGTATCTCAACGCTTCGATAGGGTTGAGGTTGGCTGCTTTTTTTGCAGGATACCAACCGAAGAAAATTCCGGTGATTGCACAAACGAAAAACGAAATAACAATAGAAGAAAGCGTGATTTCTGTCGGCCATTGGGTGAGTGCCGCAGTAACTTTTGTGGCAACTATGCCAAACACAACGCCAATCATGCCGCCTGTTACGCTGATGAAGATTGATTCTGTTAAAAATTGTAGCAAAATATCTTTGCCTCGGGCTCCAACGGCCATACGCAAACCAATCTCTCGGGTACGTTCTTTAACCGAAACGTACATAATATTCATAATGCCGATACCACCAATCAAAAGCGAAATGCCGGCAATTACAACCAATAGGGTGGTGAGAATGTCGGTCGTGGAACTTGCCGTTGTCAACAATTCTTCCATCGACATAATTCTAAATGGATTATTGGTTCCATCGCTCTTATGAACTTTTTGTAGTATTTCCGTTACTTCGGTAACTGCTTGTTCCGCAACTTCTTCACTTGATGCTGATGCAACAATGGAATTAACGTAGTTGATTGCTAAAATTCGTTTTTGTACCGTTGTGAATGGTGCTAAAATCAAATTGTCCTGGTCTTGTCCGTACGTGTTTTCTCCTTTTGATTCCAATACACCAATAACTTGGAAGGGAATATTTTTAAATCGTATTGTTTGTCCTATCGGATTTGTGTCGCCAAACAAATTGTCAACCACAGTTTGCCCGATAATTGCAACTTTTGCGGACTGGTTTACGTGGCGTTCGGTGAACATACTACCTTTGCTTATTGCCATTTTCTTAATGTCGAGATAATCGGCATAAACTCCATAAATAGTCGACGGCCAGTTGTTTGCTTCGTGAATGGTTTGTCCGCTACTTTGTACAATTGGGGAAACGAGATCAACAAATGTTGCTTCTTTTTGTATTGCTTCAACATCTTTCAACGTCATACTGCGTTGTGAACCGTCGTCAATACGTACGCCTCCAACTCGTTCCGAACCGGGACGGATGGTAATCATGTTGGAACCCATTTGTGAAATTTGCGCCGTAATGCTTTGTTTTGAACCTTCACCAATGGCAAGCATGGTAATTACAGACCCTACACCGATAATGATTCCCAGCATAGTGAGGAATGTTCTCAACTTATTGAGAACTATGGCTTTTAATGCAACTTTTACAAGATTCGATACTACCATAATTAATCAGTTACGGGGAGTTTTGCTAATTCTTCTTTCGCGTCAACTTGATGCTCATACACCAGATCGTCAACCACAAGTCCGTCGCGAAGCGTGATTGTTCGTTTGCTCATTCGGGCAATATCCGGCTCGTGGGTTACGAATACTATTGTTTTTCCTTGACGGTTTAAGTCCTGAAACAAACCCATAATTTCGTATGACATACGGGTGTCAAGGTTTCCGGTTGCTTCGTCGGCAAAAATCACGACTGGATCGTTTACCAATGCTCGGGCAATTGCCACACGTTGTTGCTGACCACCCGAAAGTTGATTTGGCGTATGATGCAGACGTTGTTGCAATCCAACCAAGTTAAGGGCGTTTATGGAACGGTTCAATCGCTCTTCGGCCGAGATGTTATTGTTGTAGAACAATGGCAGTTCTGCGTTTTCTATACACGTGGTTCGTGGCAATAGGTTGTAGGCCTGAAAAACGAAACCGATTTTTTGATTGCGGATAATTGCCAATTCATCATCAGACAAAGAATCAACAGGAATGCCGTCCAATTCGTATTGCCCATCAGTTGGTTTGTCGAGACAACCAAGAATGTTTAGCATAGTTGATTTTCCCGAACCGCTGGTACCCATAATCGTTACAAATTCACCTTCATAAATGTCGTACGACACACCTTTCAAAGCTCGCACGGTTTCACCACCAACGAGAAATTCTTTTTTTAGGTTATGAATATGTATGATAGGTTTCTTTTCCATAGTCTATCGTTTTCCGCCGCCATTTTTGCCACCTGGACGTCCTTGCATGAATGGACTTTTTGCTTGCGTCATTTCTTTCTTAGAAACTGAGCGTAACGAAGTTACAACCGAGTCTCCTTCTGAAAGTCCGGCAAGTATTTGGAAGTTAATTTCATCACTTTGTCCGATGGTAATTTCTCTGCGTTCCAATTTTTTGTTTGAAAGAACCCAAACATAATCACCGCTTTTCTCTGATTTCACCGATTTGTTTGCTGCGCCTTCCTGCATTTGTGGTTTTTCACCATTTCCAAAGTGAGCGTTCGGGTCAACTTTTTCCTTGTTTTGTGCATAATATTTTTTCAATAAATCTGGTGAAATTCTGTAATTGACAGCACTTTCGGGAACTGTCAGTACATTGTTGATTTCCAATGTGTAGATAGATACTGTTGCAGTCAATCCCGGCATAAGTTTCAAAGCCGAGTTGTCGGCTTCGATAATCACGGTATAGGTAACAACGTTTGAAGTTACAGTTGGATCCAATCTTACTTGGGTTACTTTCCCTTCAAAAATGTCGTTTTGGAAAGCGTCAACCGTGAACGAAACTCGTTGTCCAACTTTGATTTGACCAATATCAGCTTCGTCAATATCGGCTTCAACCTGCATTTTTGTTAAATCTTGCGCGATGGTGAATAATGTTGGCGTACTGAAACTTGCAGCAACGGTCTGACCTTCTTCAATGCTTTTGGAAAGAACAACACCGTCAACAGGAGAAAAAATGTCGGCGTAGCTCAAATTTGTTTTGGCCTTTTCGAGGCTTGCTTTTGCTTGCGTCAACGAACATTTTGCGTTTGTGTATTTGTACTCAATTTCGTCAAATTCGGCTTGACTGATTAAATTGTCGGCAAACAATGCTTTTTGACGTTCATACGTTTTTTTTATGTAATTCAACTCGTTCAACGCGCGTTCGTAGCTTGTTTGTGATTCTTCAACTGATGCTTTAAGATTGGTTTTGTCGAGTTCGGCAATTAATTGTCCGGCTTTTACTTCGCTGTTATAGTCAACATATACTTTTTTTACTTCGCCCGAAACCTGCGTACCAACTTCCACTTGTTGGATAGGTTCGATAGTACCGGTTGCGGTAACAACATTCGCTATATTTCCCATTGTTGCTGGTTGTGACGAAGCGACCACGATGTTGTTTTTGTCACCTGCAAAAAACATAAAATATGCACCAACGCCGAGTCCGGCAAGAATTATAAGGCCAATGATTAGTATTTTTTTCATAGTGAAATAGGTTTTCCTTGATAGTGATCAATAATAATGTAACTTAATAATGTCATGAAATGAACTTGGTTGAGTGCCAAATTCGCATCAATCATTTTTGTTTCTGCTAATAATAATGATGTTGCGTCGATTGAACCGACTTTGAACTGTTTTTGTGCCAATTCATACGATTCTTGTGCCGCTTGAGCCGACATTTGGAGCGCTTGCCATTCATTTTGATATGCTTTTGCGTTTAAACACGCTGCTTCAATTTCTTTGTACAGACTTTTCTTTGTCGATTCTACTGCCAAAGCGTTGTATTCAGCATTGATTTTTGAGGTTTCAACATTTGTTTTGGTCTGCCATTTATTAAAAATCGGAACCGAAAGCGACATTCTCAAAGATTTGTTTCCAGACCATTCCGATTCATTGTCGAAAAAGTCTCCACTTGCGCCAACTCCGGCAGAAAGCGATAGGGAAGGATAATATGCAGATTTTGCCATTTTCATAGCCAAACTGTCAATCACAAGTTGTTGTTCGGCATTTTTAATTTCTGGCAGTGTCTTGCACGCTTCGTTGTAAACTTCCATTGGCGAAGGGATTTCCATATCATAATTTGGTGCCAGTTCCGGTTCAACCACATCAAAATTTTCTTCTGGCGATAACTCCAACAGTTGTTTTAACGTCAGTTTTTGCTGTTCATATTGATTTTGGGCACGAATGAGCGAATATTGATTGTTGGCATATTGTGCCTGAATGTCGGTCAAATCTTTTTTTGCGATGGAACCGACTTTGTATTTCGCTTCGGCAAGTTTGAGTTGCTCCGCACTTGATTCCAATGTTTTCTCTGACGTTTTGATGTTTTCGCTATAGTATAAAACTTGCAGATAAGCTTCGGCAACGGCAATTTCAATGTCGTCGATTGTTTGTTCGGTTATATAAGATTGTTTTTCGAGTTCCAATTTTGAACGTTTAATATTGTATTCCGTGTTAAAACCATTGAACAAATTCACACTTGCACTCAAGCCAACACTCGAAGAAGTTGGGTCAAGTAGTGATTGAGATGCAGAACCGTTCAACGACGGAAGTCGGTTCATTCTTGCCTGATTGTAATTTAATTCGGAAGTACGTTGTTTTAATTGCGACTGCGAAACGGAAATATTCTTTTCCAAAGCGGTCTCTATACATTTTTTCATATCCCATTTTTCGGTTGTGTTTTCCTGCGAGAAAGTGATGATACTCACGCCGAAAAATAAAATGGATAATACCAATGATGCTATTTTGTGCATAAAAATTCGTTTGTTGTAAATATAGAAAAAATGTATATTTATTTTACTGAAATCTAAAAAAAAATAAATTCGTGGAATTTATAATGCTTTCAGCGAAATGAAAGGAATAATCAATTCTTCCAACGAAATTCCTCCATGTTGGAACGTGTCTTTGTAGTATTTTGCGTAATAGTTGTAATTGTTGGGATAAGCGAAAAAGTCTTGGTTTGTTGCAAAAATATAAGTCGAACTTAAATGGCATTTCGGTAGCCGTGCATCAAGAGGATTTGTGATTTCGAAAACTTCTTTTGGATTGTATTGCAATGCTTTACCTTGTTTGTAACGTAAGTTTGTATTTACGTTTTTGTCGCCCAAAACTTTTATTGGATTTTGAATGTTTACCGAGCCATGGTCGGTTGTAATAAGCACGTTAATTTTTTTATGCGAGAGTTCCTGCAAAAGTTCGAAAAGAGGCGAGTGGCTGAACCACGAAACCGTTAGGGAACGATAGGCCGATTCATCGTTTGCAAGTTCTTTTATCATATTCATTTCGGTTCGTGCGTGCGATAAAATATCGATGAAATTGTGTACTAAAACCGAAAAATGATTTTGTGAGATTTTATAAAGTCTATCGGTGATTTTCTTTCCCGTATTGATTGTTGTCACTTTGTCGAAATAAAATTTTTCGGAATATCCCAGACGTTTTAACTGCGAAATGAGCATTTCTTCTTCGTGGAGATTTTTCATTTCATCGTCTTCGTCGTCAACCCACAAATCTGGATACATTTTTTCCATGTCGGCAGGCATCAATCCCGAAAACAAAGCATTGCGGGCATATTGTGTAGTTGTTGGTAAAATGCTGTAATAAAGCGAATCGTTTTCAATTTCGAAATATTCGCTTAGCAACGGACGTAGAGCAAGCCAATGGTCGTAACGTAGATTGTCGATTACGAGCAAAAGTGTTTGTGCGTCTTTTTGGATTTCGGGAAAAACTTTTTCTTTCACTATGTTTGGCGAAAGCAACGGTTTTTTGTCGCTGTTTGGTTGAAACCACGACAGGTAATTTTTCTTTATGAATTTTGCAAAATTTACATTCGCATCGTTTTTTTGCATCAACAGCAAATCGTTCATGCTGTGGTCTTTGGATTGTACCAACTGCATTTCCCAATAAACCAAATGACGATATACTTCAATCCAATCGTTGTATGAATTTGCATTTGCGATTTCCATACCCAGTTGCGAAAAGTCACGTTGGTATTTCATTGTGCTGTTTTGCGTAATCAAATCGTTTTTGTTCAAATTTTTCTTGAGTGCAAGTAGTATTTGATTCGGATTGATTGGTTTTATCAGATAATCGTTGATTTGGGCTCCGATTGCCTTGTCCATAATGTTTTCTTCCTCGCTTTTGGTAATCATTATAACGGGAAGTTCGGGGTTTTTTGCCTTGATTGCGTCAAGAACTTCGATTCCGCTCAGACCTGGCATTTGTTCATCGAGAAAAACTATGTCGTATTTTTCGTTTGAAACTTCCGAAATGGCGTCGTTGCCGTTGTTTACGGGTTTAACCGCGTATCCTTTGGTTTCAAGAAACATAATGTGTGGTTTGAGTAGCTCAATTTCGTCGTCAGCCCAAAGTATTTTGATTTGTCGCATAGTCTTTTCAATTAGAAATTCCGAAAGCAAAACGTGTCAGACGGAAAAATAGTATGTGGAACCTTTATTGGACGTAATAATCTTCGAAGAATTTTACGTATTTCGAAACATCTTTATCTTGCAGTAATGCTTGATAGTTTTTCTCTGAAATAATAAATTTCGATGTAAATACTTTGTCGATTCCGTCGTAAATCTCTGGATTGTATTCTATTAGTTCTAAGTAACTCATTGCTTGTTTGTTCGACGGCAATGTCTTTATTAAAAGTACGGCGTATTTCGAATCGATTTCTTTTATCACAATTTCGAAATTGAAGTTTGTGAAATAATCTAAGTTGTAGTTTACGAAGTTGAATTTCAAACGGTTGAAATCGACAAACTCTTGTTTCCCGCTGATTGCGAAATAGTGCGGAACATTTTCTTCGAATTCGTAAATTTCTTTTTCTTCAATAACTTCTTCTGCGGCGGTTTCGCTATTTGTTTCCGCATTCTGGCTTTGTGAAATTATGGCCGATTCGAACGATGCATTTGCTGCGTCGCTGTTTAGGTATGCGAGGATTTTTTTCGCATAGGCACCTTCTTCGGTTTTTGGATACGATTTTATATATTCTTCAAGATTTTTTTTGAGTGCGTCGGTTCCGTTTTGTTTTCCGTCAGCCATTGCTAGCAAAAGTTTGAATTTCGGAATCAAGTAGGAGTCTTCGTTTTTGGCAATCAACGTTCTGCATTTTCTGTTGATTGTGGTGAAATCGTTTCGTAGATATGATTTGTAGCAATCGGCATATTCTTTTTCCAACTCTTTGTCGCGAGCTTTGAGATTCTTTTGGAAATCAGGATCGGACAACGCTTTAGCATAATTGCTTTCTGGATATTTCGAAATACATTCGCTTTTTGCTGCATTTGCCTTGGCTGTATTGTTTGCCTCGGAATATAATTGATACAAATAATAGAGAGCCATTGGTTTGTATTCGCTGTTTGGAAATCTTGCGATGAATTTTTCCAAAGCATCAATAGCGTATGGATTGTCGTGAATTAGGTTCATGTAGGTCATACCGACATTGAACATATAATTCTCAATTTTGTTGGTAGAAACTTTTTTCAAAGAATCTGTCAATGGTAGGTTTTGCAAATAGTATTCTCTTGATTTTTTGTCGGTAACAAGTTTCTTCTGTTCTTCTTCTTCGTTTTCATCAGTTTCTTCATCGCTAGTGTTATCGGCAAATAAATCAACATTCGAGTTCTTGTTGATTCGCCGCCAGTTATCTTCCAACGGTCGGTCGCCCCAACGTTTTACGAATTCCGCTTTACCGAATTTCGCAACACTTTCGTTATAGAAATACCAGTTTCCTGAAACTTTTTGGTTGTTCATACCGAATTCCTGATTGTAAAGTGCGGAATTCATATTTGCGATTTCCTCTTCCTGACGTTTCAATTCTTCTTCTTGGCGAATTTTGTCGATAATTTTGTCGATGTATTTATTGCGTTCGTTCGAACTCATGTTAGCAATTCGCTGTACGCTATCTTCGTATTCTACCCCATGAAAGTTTTTCGCGAGAATATTTAGATTTTCTGTTTTTGTTTTTATGTCGGAATAATTGCGGTACGTTTCAGGAAGAACTTTCAAGCAACTGTCGTAATATGGTTGTGCGTCAATGTATTTTCGATAGCTGTAATAAATTTCACCAATGGCCAAATACGACATAGCTTTTTGTTGCGAATTCGAAACGCTGGTAGCAATCGATTTTTCGTAACATTCTATCGCATCGTCCTCGGCTCCGTCGGCATAATACACGTTAGCCATGGCAAAATAAATTTGATCTTGGTATTCTTTGTTTTTTTCGTCTTTCAAAAGTTTGTTCAATGAATTTATAACGTCCTTGCTCGACGAACTTCCGTCGAATGCGGTTGCTTTGTTAATTTTTGCATTGAAGGCGATGTCGTATTTCGGATTCATTTTGATTACTTCGTCGTAGTATTTCAAAGCACTTGAATTGTCGCCAAGTTCTTGATAGAGTTGCGCAATAATGTATTTGTAGCGGATTCTCACCTTTTTCTTTCTTGTGTTGTCGCACGACAAGGTAAGATATTGTATTGCTTCCTCGTACATTTTTTGTTGAAGGTAGAGATCGGCATAAATCGGGTAGCATTGTTTTTTTATTTTTTGAGGAATATTGTTTTCCTCGTCCATCAATTTGTCGAGAATTTCGCGTGCCTCATCGTATTGCCCCATCTCGATTTTTGTGCGTGCGAGCCATAGGTTGGTTTCGTTGCAGATATCTTGTCCTTTGTATTCGTTCAGCACGTACATGAAATTTTTTTGTGCTTCGAATGTGTTGTTTTTGTAGAAGTGCGATTTTCCCATTAAAAGATAGGAATCGTCAACCCATTTGTTGAATTCCCGTTGCGAGTAAAATGCTTTTTGTCGCTGGGTTGCAGCAGGACGGTTCGAAACAGGTTTTGAAGTGATAGAATGTTCTTTTATGACTTTTCCTGCTTTTTCGTAGGCTTTGTCCATGTCCGACGAAATACCGCTGTACAAACTTTTGTCTTTGTAGAAAAAAACAGGAAGAATGTCGTTGAAATCTTCTTTGTAGTTGTATTCCAAAGTCTTTACTCCGTTTTTGAAAGCTTCGCGTCCGTTGAAATAAATATTGTAGCGCGAAGTAACGTTGTGGTATGCTCTTGTCCGAAATGTGTTCTTCGATGTGGAACAACAAATCAGGGCTAACAAGCCTCCCAGAGCAATGGAACTATATAGAAGTTTTTTCAAATTGTAATTCAACTAGTTAAGAAAAATTGTAACGTTGTGGAGTGCACAACACAACAATAACTGCAAAATAACGAAAGTATTTTACAAGGAGCAAATTTTATTTTTGAATTATTTTGTGTCATAGAGATTTAGGCTTTTGCGAAAGGCTACACTTGTTGTTTCTATTCGAATTTCACGTCAGGTTAGGTGTTTTATTTTGGTGGGGTAAAACTGGAATTTGCTAACGAATTTATAAAGGAACAGATAAATTTGTTTAGCGCAGGATGCAAGAAAAACAACTAATTTATATTTTTGCCGCATGAATTACGAAGCATTGATTATTGGCGTTTGTTGTTTTTTGCTCTTTGGAGCTTGCCATCCGTTGGTCATAAAAATGGAATATTATTTCGGCGTAAAATCGTGGAAATGGCTTTTGTTTCCTTCGATTGTGTTAATTCTTGCGTCGTTTTTTTTCTCAAATACGATAGTCTCGATTACGCTTGGGGTTATT
>JAZRXD010000088.1:0-17539 GCA_045600045.1 Bacteroidales bacterium | reverse complement strand
GGTTCCATTAAATTCTATTGTACTACCTGTAGTACCAGGCGTAGCTGTGCCTACTGTTAATGTATTTGAGATTCCTGTAATACCTGTATTTGAAAATATACGTTCGCCTTCCGAAAGGTTTAATTTTCCGTAATTTATAGGAGCAACATTCACTGACAATTTTGAAAGATAATGAACTTCTGAACTGTTATTACATTTAACATTCCCCTTGTTAACAAATGTATTCTCCCCACTGCCATATAAATATAAATTTCCTGTTATAGATAAATTAGATGCAACATCTACATATAAAGAATTCTTACACCATGTTGTTTCTATAGTCTTTTTACTAGAACCTTTTATTACTAAATCATAATAATTAAATCTCGGCACATTTTGATCCACATTTCCGCTAAAAACAAATTGTGAATTATTATCAGTCACATGACTATTCAACCATCCTTTTTCCTCACTTATTGACTTTCCTGGAACTGCAACAAAAGATTGCAATATTTCCACTTGTGCGTTGTTTTCCATAATAATTTGATCAGACGCACTTGAAGCTTCCACATATAACTGAGAATACTTCCCAGAACGAACATTTTTTAATCCATTGCCCTTATATGTCACACTTGCTCCTGGTGAAATTATAACATTATAATACCCATCCGAATTTCCTTGTCTATCAACCAAACGGTCTGTTGCAATATCCCCTATTTTAAAAGAACCTTTGTCTGTTGCAATAGTCAATGTTGCACCTTCACGCACATCAATTTTTACATCATTTCCTGTGTTAAATACACCTTCTATTGTCAAACCTTTTGCATATGAACGAAAATCATAACTAGCAAGTTCTGTCATAGTTGAAATCCATTGAGATCCTGTAACAGAATTCACATATTCTGCATACGTACCATTTGGCACTATACCCCAATTTGTCAGCGATGAGAAAGAAGAAACACCTGGTAAAGATTTCGTCCAAATTCCATCCCCTACAACAACTTTACTGCCCACGCCAGATACAGTCCATGTTTGATTTGATTTCAGTTTTACCCCGTCTTTGTTTATAATATATTTACAATGATCTTTGGTGAAAGAAGTAGGGCTAGCGCCCGTTCCATTTTCATTAATATGCCAATTGGATAATTTTGTTAAATCCGAAGCATCACCCGTGTTTCCACAATAATAATAAGTCGTATAACCATTACCAACATTAACTGTTTTTGGCGTAGTTAAAGTTGCCTCACAACCATTAGGATCTGTCAAATATGCACCAAGAGTAAAATTCCCATTTTCACTTTCGTCGAAAGCAAAGGAATGCGATGTTGCTGCCGTCAAAGATTCTACAGAACCATTTTTTGTCCAAAACACCTTCTTTACAGAGGATGTGATGTCGTTATTATTTTCATCTTTTATTTCTAAAACCATGTCAACAGTTTCAGTACAGAAAATTGATGAACTCGAAGGAGACACTGATTTCAAAGAAACCGTTGCTGGTTTCACAAGTGTAACGTTAGCTGTTGAAGACTGAACAGTAAAGGAATTATTGCCTGCTGTTTTTACAATACAATAATATTCTCCAGATTCTGTTGGCGTATATGCACTTGATGTAGCACCACTAATAGCCATTCCATTCTTATACCATTGATATGCCACTGTTCCACCACACGTACTTGCTTCCACCTTTAATTCTTTTGCATCGCCAACACAACTTTTTGTTTCCCCCATATTAGTTTCTCTATCTATAGAAACACCGACATATACCTTAAACTGAGTTGCGTCACTAACACAACCATATTCGGAAATCTTCTTTACAGAATAAGATTGCCCATTTTGACTACAATCTACTGGCCCTATTTTATCTCCTGCTATAAAATTAGTGTATGCACCCGCTGATGATATTTTATATTTTCCATCAAAATCTGCAATTTCAATCAATTCACCTTTTGAAACATATTTATCTTCTAAAATCGGAGCAGATGGTATATCTCTATACGTCAACTTCGCATCTGTATTGCCAGAATTTCCACATTGATTATGTGCTTTATAACGTATCTTTGTGTTATCTTCTGTTATTATCTGACCATTATAAGAAGATAACGTTCCCGAACTTTTACTGTAAAGACGCCATTCCTCAAGAATCAAAGTTCCACCATATGACTCAACAGATGGAGCAACTAAATTTTCAATAGGTTGGCCTAAACACACATCTAGATTATCAAACGTATAAACAAAAGGTTTGCTCATTAATCTAACGCCATTACTATATCCGACAGAGTTCCCATCATTTATATAATACTTCAACGTATCTCCATAATGATCTGTTAATGTTATATCTGATAATGTAGCAAAGGTTTCTCTAGATTCAACTAACATCCATCCTTTATTTGGATAGGTATAACTAGCATAGCTTGTGCCACTTAAATTAGGTTCTGACAACGTTGTAAAAAGAGGCTGTGATGAATTTGTTTCGTAACACACATGATCTGCTCCTCCTGCTATGTCTGGAACCTCAGGGGCAAAAGATACGCAAGGATTTGCTCCATAGCACATATATATATTACCATTCTTACAAGAAATTGTTATTTGACAATTTCCAGTTATTGAATATTTTAACACGTCATACTTACCCCATCCACCGTCTGGACGTTCCATATCACATTGTTCGTGATTCGTTCCCAAATTCGATACGGTGTATTTATTATACTCTATTACATTCCCACCTACAACAGCCCCCAACCATAAATCATTAGCATAATTTGGCCATTTAATATCCAATGTCACGGAGGAACTACCATTCGTGGTTGCTGAAATTGTGGAGTTGTGATTTTGCCACATTACAGTAAACGATCCATCCGCAGCCTGTTTACTAGCCGCAAAACCACCCACCGAAAAAAACAAAAGCAAACACAATAAAGCAACCACATTTCTCAAAACCATCATTTTAGAATCTTTTTTCATAATCCTAATATTTTTGTGCAAACGGCATTTTTATTGCCATTGCTGTTTTACATAAGACAATTTATCGTGCAGAAATCCCTATAAACCAACATTTTAGGAACACACGCTCACAAATGGAGATACTGCACCTCGCAAATGACAAAAATAGTAACACAAAAAACAAAAAGCAAGGAAACAATATTGTTTTTTACACAATAAGTTTAAAAATATACGAATCGAGACAACGCAATAAATTTTTAGCTCTGCTATTAATCAACACAAATTATCTCCGCTGACCTTTCTTTTTTGCTGGAGTTGATGTTGGTTTTGACTGAGCAGCTGTTTTGCTAGTTGTTGTTTTTGAAGTAGAAGTTTTTGTTGTCGGTTTTTCTTCTTCTACTTTCTCAGTCGTCATAAACGTTTGACGGCGAATCGTACTTTCATCCGATTCGAAAGCATCAACCTGAGAATCTTCCACTGTCATACTACCCAACGACGAGTTCTCTATCAAAAAGTCCTCGATTTTACAATTTCGTATCACCAAATCAGATATTGTGGCGTTTGTCAACGTCAAAAATTTACATATCACATTCTCAATCAACACATTGGTGATCACCGTTTGTTCTATTGTAATATCGGTTGCTGTAACATTTTGCACCGAGGATTCCACTGTTACAACGTTGGTAATCAACACGTTATCAGGACCGTATTTCCCAGCGATTGAATCGGCCACACGTTCTGCGTAACTTTTTCTTGGTGCTTGAGATTCTTTCGCCGACTTTGCTGCGGCAGATTTGGAACTTGGCGTTGGACGCGACTGCGCATCGACTTGAACAAACGCACATGCACAAAGAAGTATCAACAAAAGTTTTTTCATACTCGTAAGTATTTCGGTTTTATTTATTTGCGACAAAATTACACTTTTTAGTTTTTTCAAGCGTTGTTTCAAGAAAAATAATAAATTGCGGCATCAAAAATTACGACAATGACAGAAAAGAAAATCCTTACGATACAAGATATTTCGTGCGTTGGTCAATGTTCACTGACCGTTGCCCTGCCAGTTATTTCGGCTATGGGAATTGAAACGGCAATTCTGCCTTCGGCAATTTTATCAACGCACACCGGCGGTTTCAAAGGCTACACGTTCCACGATTTAACAGACGACATTCCTGCTATCAAGGAACACTGGAAGAAAGAGAACATCCGTTTCGACGCATTCTACACCGGCTACGTGGGCAGTGTGAAACAGTTGGAATACATTTCACAGATAATGGACGAACTTCGCAAGCCAGAATCTATCATTGTAATTGACCCAGTAATGGGCGACAAAGGGAACTTGTATCCTGGTTTCGAACCAAGTTTTGCAAAAGAAATGGCAAAAATGTGCAAGAAAGCCGACGTAATTGTGCCAAACCTTACCGAAGCTTCGTTCATGCTCGACGAAGAATATATTGAAGAAAAACATACCAAAGAATATATTGAACGTATTCTAAAAAAACTTTTAGATTTAGGATGTAAAAACGCTTTACTAACTGGCGTGAACCTCGAGCCTGGCAAATTAGGTATCGCAAGTATTAATGGCAAAACAGGTAAAATACATTATTATTTCAGAGAGCAAATCAACGGAATGTTCCACGGAACAGGCGACGTGTTTGCAAGTAGTTTTGCTGGTGCTATGATTCTCGGAAAATCGGTTGACGAAGCCGGGGAAATCGCTGTTGATTTCACTGTTGACGCAATTGAAAAAACAATCAGCGACAAGAATCATTGGTACGGAGTGAAATTTGAGTTGGCTTTACCAGGATTAATCAAAGCGATAAAAGAATAATGCGTAATTAAGGAATCAGGAATCAAAACAACAGACAACGACAATCATCATGCTTAGACGTTGCGCACGATTTCCGTTTTGACAATTAGTACAAAAAATTATTGTATGGATAACGGATTGCGTGCATTTCCTTTACACGTTCGTAAACCATTTTCTTAAATTCTTCCACATTATCTTTCTGCTTTGCCGAAATGAAAATGCAAGGTTCTTGTTTTGCGAAATACATGTTTTTGAAATCGTCCAAAGAATAATTTTCATTTGTTTTCGGACTTAAATCGTCCTCGTCTTTCGCCGTATAAGTGAATGCGTCAATTTTATTGAAGACAAGAATGACAGGTTTGTCGCCAGCACCGATGTCGGCTATAGTTTGGCTCACAACCTGAATTTGTTCCTGAAAATTTTTGTGCGACACATCAACTACGTGCAACAACAAATCAGCTTCTCTGACCTCATCGAGAGTCGACTTAAACGATTCGACCAACGTTGTCGGTAATTTTCTAATAAAACCAACAGTATCAGAAAGCAAGAACGGCACATTGTCTATCACAACCTTGCGAACCGTTGTGTCGAGCGTAGCGAACAATTTATTCTCGGCCAAAACCTCCGACTTGCTAATCATATTCATAATTGTTGACTTTCCGACATTGGTATATCCAACCAAAGCAACGCGAATCAAACTTTGACGATTTTTTCGTTGCGTAATCATTTGTCGGTCGATTTTGGCAAGTTCATCTTTCAAAAAAGCAATACGAGATTGGATAATTCGACGGTCAACTTCTATCTGCGACTCACCCATACCACGAGAAGTTGTTCCTCCACCATGCTGACGATCAAGATGCGTCCACATTCTTGTCAGACGAGGCAACATATATTGCAGGCGAGCCATTTCAACCTGAGTTTTCGCATAGGCAGTCTGCGCACGTTGTGAAAAAATATCAAGAATCAACTTTGTACGATCTACGATCGGATGATTGAGTTCTTTTTCAAGATTTCGCAGTTGTGTTGGAGCGAGTTCATCATCAAAAATCACCATGTCGGTTTCGTTATCTTTGAGATAATTTTTGATTTCCTCAATCTTTCCCGAACCAATAAAGGTTTTTGAAATTGTTTGCGGCAATTTCTGCAAAAACTTATTGGTAACAACAATACCAGCTGTTTCTGCCAAGAAAGCCAACTCGTCAAGATATTCTTTTACCTGAAGTTCCGTTTGGTTCGGCAACATAACACCCACAATTATTGCGGTTTCCGCAACTGGTTCCGTTGAAAAAGGTTCTGTCATATTCGTTTTTTACGTGGCAAAAGTAAAAAATAATGCTCAATGTTCACAATTATTTGAAAAAAGCATGTTTATATATAAATATTACATTTTTTGATTCATATCTTTGCCAAGAATTTTAACAAGTACGAGAATTGCCTGAAGTTGTAAAAACTGTAGATGCGCAACCCGCAAATGTGTTGGACAGCACAAGCACCAACACCTTTGGTAATATTTCTCTTACGACACACGCCGACACAACCACACGCATAGAATTACCAGTAAAAAAAGGATATTCTGTTTTGGAAATCACCCCGGATGATTTCAACGACAGCATTATGGAACTTGCCGACACGAATGTCGTGATTGACACAGCAATAGCAAAAGCGGAGCAAGTTCCCGTTCAAGCAACAGACTCGGCACAAGTCACAGAACAAGAATCCGCAAAAGACAAACCATTTACCGAATTCGACGAAAAAGTTTTTCGAATTAACTACACAAAAATCGGTCAAATTGAAAACGGATGGATGTTTTGGTCGATTTTGGCCAGCTTAATTGTTTTGGGAATAACCAAAATTCTTTTCAAGAAAAGAACCGAATCCATATTCAGCCATACGTTCAATTATAATTTTGCACAAAAGGAATTCCACAAAGCTGGCGAAAATTCCCAATTAGCAACGATTATTCTACAATGTTTGTTTGCATTCAATGCTGGATTGTTCGTGTTTTTCGCATTGAAAATCAATTTCGACTGGGAAATCACTGTAGGCCAATCAATTATACGTACAGGCATTCTTACGGCAGCGATTTTACTACTCTATTTTATAAAGAAAATTTTCTTCCTGTTTTTAGCTGGAATTTTTGACCGCTACGAATACGCCAAAGAATGCGTATTCAACATATATTTATTCAACCGAGCATTAGGTATTTGCCTATATCCAATTATAATTGCGTTGGCATTTGTAAAGCCTACAATAATCTCCCATAACTTACTGTTAATCATTGGATACACAGTTATTGGAGCATTTTATTTGTATCGTATTTTTCGAGAAATTCAAATCAGTATAAAAAATCGTATATCAATTTTTTACATTTTTTTGTATTTTTGCACGCTCGAAATTTTACCGATACTCTTATTGGTAAAAATTCTTACGAGTATTGTTTTTGTTGAATTTAATACTCTATGAAAATAAAGAAAATATTAGTTTCTCAACCGAAACCAGACACAGAGAAATCGCCATATTTGGATTTCGCAAAGAAATACAATATCCAAATAGAATTTCGACCATTTATCCATGTTGAAGAAGTTTCGGCAAAAGATTTCAGAGAACAGAAAATTTCGATTCTCGATCATACCGCTGTAATGTTCACAAGCCGAACTGCAATAGACCATTTCTTCCGTATGTGTGATGAACTACGCGTAGCCATGCCTGCCACAATGAAATATCTTTGTATTTCGGAATCAACAGCATTCTATCTTCAGAAATATGTACAATTCCGAAAACGCAAAATCGTATTTGCAAACGGAAAATTCGATGATTTAATTGAAATCTCGAAAAAATACATCAACGAGAAGATCTTGGTACCACTTTCCGACATTCACAAAGCAGAAATTCCGGAAAAACTAACTGCTGCGAAATTCAATTATACGAAAGCTATTTTTTACAGGACTGTCAGCAGTGATTTGTCGGATGTCAACATAAAAGATTACGACATTTTGGTATTCTTCAGCCCTGCAGGAATTGCATCGTTGAAAAAGAATTTCCCAAATTTCAAACAAGAAGAAACATATATTGGTGCATTTGGAACAACAACAGGGAAAGCTGTTGTTGACGCAGGATTCCGTTTAGACATTCCTGCTCCAACAATCAAATGTTCATCAATGACTTCGGCACTTGAAGATTTTGTAAAAAAACTAAAATAATCGTGGGGTTTCTTCACGAACATAAACTTTCGCACGAAAACGATTTTCATGCGTTACTAAAAGGGGGTAGAACTTTTACAAGTCACCCCCTTAGATTTTTATATACTATAGAAAACGCTGAGACGAAATCGTTTCAAGTAGCCATTAGCGTTCCTAAAAAAAAATTTCACCACGCAGTCGACAGAAATTTAATGAAACGACGTATCCGCGAAGGTATTCGCCACGTGTACAACAATTTAGAATTTGAAAATTCAGCTATCAGAATCCTCATTGTTTACAACGACAGCTCATTTTTTCCACAAAGCAAGATTGAATCAATAATAGAATACGGCTTCAAAAAAATTTTAGACAATGCGTAAAATCATCGGCTACATTTTTATCTTACCGATTAAATTGTACCAATGGTGCATTTCTCCATTTTTGCCTAATGCTTGTCGATATACGCCAACATGTTCGCAATATGGAATTGAAGCAATAAAAAAATATGGGATTTTCAAAGGCGGATGGCTGTTGCTGAAAAGACTTCTCCGATGCAATCCTTGGGGAGGTTCGGGCTACGATCCTGTTCCTTGAAATATTCTTTATACCAATATGAGATCATGGAAAAAGCAAAAAAAATTCTCCGAATTGTCGCTTTAGCATTGCTATTTGTAGCTCCGCTTGGTTTAATGAGTTACGACGACACAAAAGATTTTGAAACAGCAAAGAATCTTGACATTTTTTATTCTCTATTCACAGAAATATCAAATTCCTATGTCGATGAACTTGCACCAGGTGACATTATGGAACGAACAATAACCGAATTACTGAAAACACTTGATCCCTACACCAATTTCATTCCCGAATCGGACGTTGAACGATACACAATTATGACAAAAGGCGAATACGGAGGTATTGGCGCATCCGTTGCCGACCGAAACAATTCCTTAATGATTATTGACATTAGGGAAAATTCACCTGCACAAAAAAGCGGTCTGTTGCTCGGCGACTATATAGTTGAAGTTGACGGTCACTCAATTATAAACGAGCCAACGGAAGAAAGCCGACAATTACTGCAAGGACAAGCTGGCACGACACTTAAATTAGGAATTTTAAGAGACGGGAAAAGATTGGATTTTGCAATAGAACGTACAAATGTCAAAATCGGAAGTGTACCTTACTATGGAATGATTGATTCGAAATACGGCTATGTTAAATTGAACGAATTTTCGCAAGATTGCTCAAATGAGTTTTTTAACGCATGCTCCGATTTGAAATACAACAAACAAGCAAAAGGATTAATTATTGACTTACGCGACAATCCTGGCGGTTTGCTCATCGAAGCAATAAAAATCGTAAATATGTTTGTGCCGAAAGGCGAACGAATCGTTTATACAAAAGGACAAAAAACTACCGAGAACTCAAAATTTTCAACGATAGCAGACCCTTTTGACACCGAAATTCCACTTGTGATTCTAGTAAACGAGCATTCCGCATCGGCTGCGGAAATTGTTTCCGGTGCATTACAAGACTTAGACAGAGCCGTTGTCATCGGACAAAAGACATTTGGCAAAGGTTTGGTCCAAGCACGTAAAGAATTGGCACACAATTGCTTGCTAAAAATCACAACATCGAAATACTACATTCCAAGCGGACGATGTATTCAAAAACTAGATTATTCGCACAAAGACACCGATGGAAATCCAACAATAATTCCCGATTCTCTGCAAAAAACGTTTTACACACGAAATCACCGACCAGTAAAAGATGGAGGAGGAATCATTCCCGACAGAATTATATCTCAAGATTCCACGTCGGCATTACTTAAAAATCTGAAAAAAGAGTTTGTGTTTTTTGATTTCATTAACAAAAACTATTCTTACGCCGATACAACGGACATCAAACCTGAAACATATAGTTTTAGCGATGCAGACTATCAAAAATTTATTGAATACTGCAACCTATCAAATTACAAATACACTTCGGAAAGCGAATTGTTGTTAGAGAAATTTACAAAGGAAGCCGAAAAAGAACAACTTGACATAAAGAGCGAAAGCATCATTGACATAGCGAAATATATTGACGCAAAGCAAGAAAAATTGTTTGAACGCAACAAAGACGAAATAAAAAAAGAATTAGGTTCTTTCATCATTCGAAATATCTATTTTGAGAAAGGACAATGTATCTATCTCCTACAAGATGACAAATTCATTCAAGATGCGCAGAAAGTATTAGCAGACAGGAATTTATACAACAACATTCTTCAAGTAAGCGAAAAGTAGTCTTGACAAAATAAAATGCCATTTAGGCGATTTTTTCAAAAAAATGTTAAATATAATTTAGATTTTTGTGACGTAAAAAATGACTGATATGAAACAGAACGTTATTTCCATCTTAATGTTGACACTTACCGTTTTTACCAGTTGTCAGCAAAAAACTGTTAACATGAGCAAAACCCCTGTTCGCGTAAAAGTAGAACAAGTGAAAACTCAAAACAACATAGGACAACTTTCATACGTTGGAGTTGTAGAAGAAGGCCAATCAACAGCTGTTAGTTTCACAACAATGGGAATAATTCAACAACTTATAGCCGAAGGACAATCAGTCAATAAAGGAGATTTTTTAGCACGAATAGACGAAACTGACGCACGTAATATGCTCAAAGCCGCAGAAGCCTCGTGCAAACAAGCAGAAGACGCCATTTCGCGTTACAAGCAATTGTACGACAAAGGTTCGCTTTCCGAAGCAAATTGGGTTGAAGCCCAAAGCAAATTGGAACAAGCACGTTCAACATATGCAATCGCACAAAAACAAGTTGCCGACTGTCGATTAAAAGCACCTTGCAGTGGAGTAATTGGCAAGCGAAGTTTAAATACTGGAGAAACAGCCCTACCTTCGCAACCAGTTGTTACCATTTTGGACATTGATACAGTAAAAATCAAGATTTCTGTTCCAGAACGAGAAATGGCAATGATTTCCGATACTTCGGAAACAACAATTTGGGTTGATGCAATAGAAGGGAAAACATTCAACGGAATTTGCGTTGAAAAAGGCGTACAAGCAGATCCAATGACACATACGTATGCCGTAAGAATAAAACTAGCTAACGAAGACAAACTATTATTGCCTGGAATGGTTGCAAAAACATATATCAACGGTACAAAATCGGAAAATATAACAATTCCTATATCCGCTGTACAACAATTAAACTCGGGCGAAAAATTCGTTTGGACAACCGACACCGATTCAATTGCCCACAGAACCATCATCACCACAGGTTCAACTATAGGAAACAGAATTTCAATAAATAACGGATTAAACGAAGGCGACAAAATTATCACCGACGGATTCCAAAAAATAAGCGAGGGCTCAAAAGTTGAAATACTATGAAACGAAATAATTGGGTTGCAGCCCTTATGCGGAACTACCGCATCACATTTTTATTGATAGGTATTCTTTTTGTATTTGGTTTTTACGGTCTCGACATGATGCCGAAAGCCGAATTTCCTGATTTCACCATTCGTCAAGGTGTTGTTGTAGCGGTATATCCCGGAGCTTCTTCGGAAGAAGTGGAAGTACAAGTTGCCCGACCTTTGGAACGGTATCTGTTCACATTTCCCGAAGTAAAACGTTCCGCAACGACATCCACAAGCAGTAACGGAATGTGCTTTATGATGGTGGAATTGGAAGATTGGGTTACAAACAAAGATGAAGTTTGGAGCAAAATTCGCCACGGATTAAATAGTTTTAAATCGGCGAGTTTGCCTGCCGGAGTTCTTGCAGTAATTGTTCAAGACGATTTTGGCGACACTTCAGCCCTATTGATTGCCGTTGAAAGCGACCTACGTTCCTACAAAGAATTACACCAATATTCCGAAGGTCTTTGCGACCAACTTCGACAAGTAAAAACCGTAAGCAACGTACGTGTATTTGGCGATGTTCGCGAGCAAATCACACTTAATATAGATAGGAAACGATTGGCCGCATACGGTCTGAGCGACAAAGAACTATTTGCAATATTGCAGGCACAAGGATTCACAACGATGGCGGGAAACATCATCACATCGCAACAAAACACACCTATCCATGTTTCCACATTATTGCATAGCGAAGAAGAATTGGCAAACCAAATCATTCACTACGACATGAACAACAATGTTGTTCGCATAAAAGATATTGCAACAATCGAACGAGGCTATGATCTTTCAAAAAGTTACATTCAACAAGACGGACACCAATGTATTTTGCTTTCTTTGGAAATGAAACCGGATTGCAACATTGTACATTACGGCAAAGATGTAGAAAAAGTTCTTGAGGCATACAGAAACACGAATTTACCTGACGATGTAAAAATCACACGAATTGCCGACCAACCACGTGTTGTCGAAACCAGTGTGAACGATTTTCTCCGTGATCTTCTCGTTTCAATGCTTATCATCATCGTGGTAATGATAATTTTATTCCCGCTACGAACCGCAATTGTTGCGGCAATAACAATTCCATTAACGACATTCATTTCTGTTGGAATAATGTATCTCTACGGAATACAACTAAATACTATTTCGTTAGCAGGTTTGGTTATCGTGCTTGGAATGGTGGTTGACAATTCCATTGTTGTTCTTGACGGTTATCTCGAAAATCGACGGAAAGGAATGAGCCGTTGGTATTCCGCCGCAGAAAGTGCCCAACATTATTTTCCACCAATGATGCTTGCAACTCTTTGTATTTGTGCTATTTTCTATCCTTGCTTAGTAGTTTTCGACGGGCAAATCGCCGAATTTATGGAAACATTTCCATTCACACTGACAATTAATTTGATGGTATCGTTGTTATTGGCCGTTGTTGTCATTCCGATTTTGGAAAACTCGCTTATCAAAAAAATCAAAACCAAGGAAGATGGAAAACATTCATTGACAGATTGGGTTCAAATAGGATACGACAAAATACTCAATGTGACATTTAAATATCCTTGGACAACTATTTGTTTAGGAATACTCATAATTATAGCCAGTATTTTGATTTGCATCCCTAAAATCAAATTTAGAGCCATGCCTTTTGCCGACAGAAACCAGTTTGCAGTTGAAATTTTCCTTCCACAAGGTAAAAGTTTAGAAGACACCAAATTCGTTGCCGATTCAATGTACAATGTATTGAAAAACGATGATCGGATTGTTGGAATCACACAATTTTATGGTTGTTCTTCACCAAGATTCCAAATGAGTTACGCTCCGCAAATGGGAGGGAAAAACTTCGCTCAATTTATCGTCAACACTGTTTCTATTGAAAAAACCGTTGATATTTTGAACGAATATGCCCCTAAATGGTCATACGCCTTTCCCGAAGCATACATAAAATTCAAACAATTGGATTACCAAAATCTTCCAGACTATGAATTCCATATTTACGGCGAAGACATTGAAGCGATAAAAACCACCGCCGACAGTTTGATGGATTACATGCGAAAAATCGACGGTGTGGAATGGGTACATTCTAATTTCGACAATCCAATAGTAAATCAAGAAGTCGTTTTAAATCCTATCATTTCGGCGCAACAAGGAATTAACAGAACAACGGCCGCATTGCAACTTATGATGAACACAAACGATATAACCGTCGGCAGTATTTGGGAAGGCGATTACGAAGTTCCGATTGTGGTACACAACAAAGGATCCGAAGACCTCACTCTCGAAAGCATCGGAGATTTACTTGTTTCAACAGGGACTTCAACCGTTCCTCTTCGCCAAATCGCCAGCATAGAACCAACGTGGAAAGAAGCTTCTATAGTCCATAGAAACGGATTGCGTTGCGTGACAGTTTCAGCCGAAACACAACGAAATGTTCTTCCAGCAACAATCGAGAACCATCTTGAAAACTATATAGCGAACAACTTAACAATTCCTGCCGGCGTACGTGTGGAAATTGGAGGAATCACGGAATACAACAACAATCTTGTTGAACAAATCATCATCATCATTTCCATTGCTGTTTTGATTATCTTCTTTTTCTTATTGTTCAATTTCCACAATTTCGGACTAACAGCTTTAAGTATGGCAGCATTGGGATTACTAATTCCTGGAGCTTTATTCGGTCTTTCATCGGTTGACAAAATGCTCGGACTGACAGCTTTATTCGGTTTAATCACATTGATGGGAATTATAATGAGGAATGAGATTTTAATTTTTGAACATGCGGAAAACCTTGTGTCAAAAGGTTGGAACGCCCACGATGCAGCCTTTGACGCCGGACGTCGACGCATGGTTCCAATATTCCTAACAACAGCAACCACAGCTGTTGGTGTCATTCCAATGATACTTGCAGGAACATCGTTCTGGATGCCTGTTGGTTTAACCATTTGTTTTGGAGGAATTGGAGCTCTTATTCTTGTTGTAACCGTTTTACCTGTAGCGTATTGGAAAGTAATGGATAAAAAGAAATAATCATGAAACGTTTTTTCTCCTACATATTGTTACTGATTATTGCCCTGCCAAATATGGCACAGCAAACACTCACATTGGATGATTGTCGTTCAATGGCATTAAAAAACAACGTAAAAATGCAACAACAGCAACTAAATCTTGAAAATGCCTCTTTACAGAAAAAAGAAGCAATCACGCATATGTTTCCGTCGGTTAACGCAACGGGAATGGCGTTTAAAGCCCACAACGATTTAGTCAATATTTCGGTTCCTACCGATCAAATCACGCCAATGATGATGGCCGTTGGAACAATGATGCCAGAAATGGGTGCCATGTTATCGGGCATGGAAATTCCAGAAGAAATTTCTGCCGTAAACGACGGAGTAGTCGGTGCAATTATGGCAACTTGGCCAATTTTTGCCGGCGGAAGGATTTTTAACGGAACCAGATTGGCACAAGTTGGATACAATGTTTTAGAATTACAAATGCAACAAACAGAACGAGAAATCAAATTAACAGCCGAACAATATTATTGGCAAGTAATCAGCCTGGATGAAAAATTGAACACGGTTCGTTCTATGCAAGAGTTACTAAAAAGCATCGAATCTGACGTACAAACAGCTGTTAATGCTGGTTTAGCTACACGCAACGATTTATTGCAAGTGCAACTGCAACAAGGTCAAGTCGAAAGCGGGTTGGTCACACTTCAAAGCAACTACAACATTTGCAGAATGTTATTGTCTCAATATATTGGTTTAGGACTCGACACACTATTCACTTTGCAAATCGATTCGCTTTCTTCACTTAAAAATCTAAATAGCGAGATTCCAAGTCCCGAAGATTTGATTATAAACGCCGATGAAGCTGTAAATTCTACCATTGAATCCGAAATGCTACTACAAAATCTTTTAGCGAAAAAACTTCAATACAAAATGGAAATTGGCAAGCACCTTCCAACTGTAGCAATTGGTGGCTGCTATTATTATGACGATTTAATGGACAATGACGAAACCAACGGAATGATTTTCGCAACAATGAGCATTCCAATCACCGATTGGTGGGGTGGTTCATATGCTATCAAACGAGAAAAAAATGCAAAAAAAACGGCCGAAATGGATTTTCAAGATATTCAACAAAAATTATTGATAGGAATCCATGTTGCGGAAACTAATTTACGAGACGCTTGGCAACAAGTCAACATTGCAAAACGCAACATTGAACAATCAGACGAAAATCTTCGTTTGGAACGCGATTATTATTCTGCTGGAACAGCAACAATGAGCGAATTGCTACAAGCTCAATCGCTCAATCAACAAAGTCATGACAAATACGTAGATGCCTGGACTCAATATCAAATAAAACGTTTGGAATATTTACAAACAACGGGAAGAACAAATTAGTTTACCACGTTCTTCCTTTACTTTGCGTCTGACGTTTTTTCTTGGCAGCTTCCTCTTTACGTTTCTTAACCATCATTTTAGTAAACGTATCTTGGAAATTGTCGGCTGGAGTTGGCGCGGAAATCATTTCTATTTTTCCCGTTTTGTCAAGCAACATATACGTTGGCATTCCACGTAATTTATATTGCCTTCCAATTTCCGGATTGTCGCCAGCATAAAGGAATGTCCAGTTGTATTGCGGATTGGCTTTTCGGAACGATCTAAAATCCTCAAACGTTTTCTCGTAACTAAGTGTCACTATACTCAAATCACGTTTCGTTTTTTCGTTCATTTTCTTAAGAACTTTGTAATCTTTTATACAAGCATAATTTTCAGAACGACAGAAGTTTAGATACACATATTTTCCTTTGAATTTATCCAAAGTATACAACACGCTGTCTTGATTGTATAATTCAAAATATGGAGCATTATCGTGAAATTCCAATGCTGTATACTTTTTCTTGATATTCTCCGCAATACTTCTATGTTCAGGAATTGATGAAATAATAATCATCGAATCAAGTGTTTGATAAACTGGAGCTGGTGGAAAAACATCCGGATCGCGAAGACAGTCGTCCAAACATTGCAACAAAAACAATTCTTTAAGCGTATCGTTGCGGAAAGCCATATTCTTTTCCAGAGTTTTTTTAAACATTGTAGGACTTTTGCCATAAATAATATCAATTTTCAGATTTTTACCCATATCACGAGTGTGATTGTTGATTATGTAATCTTTCCACATCATCTTAAACAAATTCATGTAGGAAGGATTATAATAGTAAAAATTCTTGTTCAAATAATGCTTTCTTGTCACACTCATATTATCGCGTTGGTAAACCATGTAACGAAGTGAATACAAACGATAATTCTTATAAATTTTAAAGAATATATCATCCTCGTAACGCGAAAAAGTACTATCGAGCAGACGTTCAAATTCTTCAATCAAGTTTTTGTCACGATAGAGAAATGCCTCTTGTCCATGTTCATTCAAAAAATTCTCATAAATCGAATTGAAAGACAAAATAAGAATATTGATATCGCGCTCCGATTCACTGTTGATTACGCCAAGACTAATATCACTTGGTTCATAATACGGATTGAGTTCCTCAGCCAATGTTTTCTCTTGATATGGCGGCATTGCTAATTCATATTCCTTACCAGGAGAAACAAACAAAAAGGCTTTATAAATACCTAAATACATATAAATCTCACGCGTAGTTTTACAATCGAAAGTAAACGAAAAATAACCGCTCGCATCGGTTGTAAATGTGCCTATCTGTTCTTCATTTTTTGTAAAGTAGTCGGAATACTGATAAACACTGATAGTTTGATTCGCATATTCTTCATTACATCCAATGATAGTTGCTGTTTGCGAATATACAGTATACGAAATAAAGAATGCTATTAAAATAATTATTGATTTTCGCATTTATTTCCTCGAGAATCTCAGTTATTCATTTACGGCAAAAGTAATAAATTAACTTGATGATTTCTCCTGTAAGTGTTAAAAAACGTATATTTGCTGAGTTGGCTTTGTAGTTCAATGGATAGAATAGTAGTTTCCGGAACTAGTGATTAGGGTTCGATTCCCTACAAAGCTACTTTTCCGCACAAAAAGAAAGGCGAACCCGTAAGGATTCGCCTTTCTTTTTATTACCTGTTTATCCCGTCCTAAAATAGCGTTACAAAAAAAGTAACGTAAAATGGAAGTAAAAGAAAAACAGTACGTTAAACGTACACAAAAAGACTATCCAATGTCTTTTAAAATGTCAGTCGTAA
>JAZRXD010000087.1:0-30898 GCA_045600045.1 Bacteroidales bacterium | reverse complement strand
AATAGAATTTTCTTTAACATTAACTATTGTTTAGCTCAAAAAATTTCGTCAAAAGCAAGAGTTGAAACAAAAATTATTTAGAATGATCTTTTTCGAACTAAAAAATCTTATTTCCTCACTTTTCAATTTCAAATCACACATCAATGTTTTTTTAAAAAATCGTGTAATTTTTGTTTATCACCAACAATCCACACCAAGTCCCCAGCCTCAAACATCTCCGACGTCGGCGGATTCATTATTGCCTGCCCCTTACGTTCGATTCCAACGACTAAACAACGAACTTCATCTTTCAAACCCGACTGCAAAATATTTTTTCCACATAAAATTGAATTCTTCTCTATCAAAATCGACTCCAACGTAACATACGATTTCCGCGATGAGGATATTTGCAACCTTTCCTGATCTAATGTGGTAGAAAAAGCTGCGATTTGTTCGTCGTTTCCTAAAACCACCAAAATATCTTGCGGATAAACTATTTCTGTAGCGTCGGGTATATCAATTTCCAAATTTCCTCGAATTATCTTCACAACCGTAACACCAAAACGTTGCTTGATTGTAGATTCTACCAACGATTTCCCTATAAATTCGGAAGTTTCAGGAATCGTCATTTCGGCCATGTGAATATTTCTGTCGATCAAATGAGTGTCGAAACTATGTTTTAACGGATTTTGTTTTTCCTGCAAGCCTTCGCGTTCATTCAAATTATCAACAAAACGACGTTCAATCCTATTGTAACCACGCAAAATGTGTCTCGACAAACCTATCAACACAAACACACCCAACGCAACAAAAATTTCAACGCGTTGCGACATATTAAACATTTTCGCCAAAATCGTACAAATAAAGAAGATTGCCAATCCTGCCTGAAAAATCACAACACAAATCAATCCACCTTTATTAAAATAATTCTGGCTCCATAGTTTTTGGAACAATTCAACATTACCTTTATTCAACAACATAACCCGCAAAAACGGAGCCATGACTATCAACGAAATCACGCCCGCACTGATTTTTACCCATTTTTCTGGAACGATTTTCGCAAAAAACGGAGTCAAAAAATTAAACGCAACCACATTAATCGTAAGCATTATTACACAATAAATAATGTCACGGCCAATCGTTTTTTTCAACAACAATTTCCAATCTGACTCTTTGTTCAACACACGCGTTCCCTGAGAAATACGTTCCAATTTTCCCAAAAATTCAGGAGATGCCTTTTGTTGCAACAACACGAACAACGGATCAGCCAAACGAATAAAATAAGGTGTTGTAAATGTCGTGATAACCGAAACCGCCACAATAATCGGATAAATTTGAGGACTTATCACGTTCATAGAAACGCCCACCGATGCAATGATGAACGCAAATTCGCCAATTTGAGCCAAACTCATTCCCGACTGAACTGCAATCTTCAAATCCTGCCCCGACAACAAAACACCCAAAGCGGAACATATCGGTTTGAATAAAATCACAACCAATGTAATAATGACTATCGTTCCCCAATATTCCAACAAAATATTGGGATCGACCAACATTCCAACCGACACGAAAAAAACTGCGCCAAAAAAGTCTTTTAAACTTTTAATCAAGTGTTCTATTTTCGGTCCTTCCAATGTTTCGGACAAAATAGAACCCATCATAAATGCCCCCAGCGGTGCGGAAAATCCAATTTGAACAGCGAAAACCACCATTCCCAAACACAATCCCAACGAAATCACCAACAGCATTTCGTCGGTCAGCAAATGTTTTACTTTTTTGAAAAAAGACGGCAAAACAAAAATTCCGACCAAAAACCACAAAACCATGAAAAAACCAAGCTTGAAGAAACTTTCAATCATCTCCATGCCGGCAAATTGTTGACTGACGGCAATTGTAGGCAACAGCACCATCATCAAAATTGCCACAATATCTTCAACCACCAACGTACCAAACACAACGCCAGTGAACTTCTGTCCTTTCAAATTCAAATCATCAAAAGCCTTAATAATAATAGTAGTGGACGACATCGACAACATTCCCCCTAAAAATAAACTTTCCACATTGCCCCAACCCACTATTTTCCCAAAAATAAATCCAATAATCATCATGGAAATAACTTCGGTAAACGCCGTAATAAACGCCGATGCACCGACCTTCATCAATTTCTTGATGCTGAATTCCAATCCCAACGCAAACAGCAAAAATATAACTCCGACTTCCGCCCATGTGGAAATATTCGTTTTGTCCGAAACCGACGGAAACAATTCTATATACGGCCCTGCAATGATTCCCACGACAATGTAACCCAAGACTAAAGGTTGTTTCAACTTTTTGAACAACAAGGTTACAATCCCCGCCATAATCATAATTAAGGCTAAATCATATACTAAAGCAGGCAAATGGGACATTTTGAATTAATTTTACACAAAAATACGAATGTATTCCATTGAACGAAACGTATCGGCAAAGATTTAACGCGATGTTTTCAACAATATTTCATACTTTTGAAAAAACAAAAAAATGACTCTTCTAACAAAAGAATTCAAAAGTTTCGGATACGCATTTCATGGTATTCGGCAACTAATTAGCAACGAGCGCCATGCAAAATTCCATTGTATTGCAACAATTTTTGTTGTTGCCGCGGGATTGTTTTTCCACATTTCTAAAACAGAATGGCTAATTGTGATTTTAACAATCGGCATTGTTATTGGATTGGAAGCAATAAATACCGCAATAGAAAAATTATCCGATGTGGTTTCGCCACAACAAGACAAACGAATTGCCTATGTTAAAGACATTGCAGCAGGTGCAGTTCTGATTTGTGCAATTTCAGCAGCAATTATCGGTTGCTTGATTTTTGTGCCGTATTTATTGGATTGGATTATTTAACGCGTTTCCACGTCTGCGTATCGGAAAGAAACGCCAACGAACCTTTCACTTTCAATTTGTCGGGACCGTCCATCCACAATTCACCGTCAATTATAAATCCACTTATCGGATCGAGTATTCCATCGTCTTTTTCCCATTTATTGCCCGATTTTTCCAAACCACGAATAACCATCAAACCAACAACGGGTTTATCTTTATCCTCGCCGGAACAACGGGTACAAACAGCATACGATTCATCTAAAACCTTGACAACCTTGCCGTACAATTTTCCGTCCTTTTTATAAATTTGAACGTGCGACATTGGTTTATTCCTCTTATTGTCAAAAGTTTCCCACACTCCTTCTTCTGCTTGCGCGAACAACAATCCGCAAAACAAACACGAAACCATTGCCAAAACGAATCTTTTCATTTCTTTTTTTTGCAAAAATATAAATTTACCCAATAGCCAGACAACAAAACCGACGAATTTGACTGAAATAGCAGAGACAAAGACTGAATTTTACGAAACGTGAAAATACATATTCAAAAATAATTTTACCTTTGCACGCAAATAGAAAATCGTTTAATTAAAAACATTGAAAATGAGAAAGAAAGCATTATTAATGATTCTTGACGGATGGGGTTTCGGAAATAAAACAAAATCCGACGTAATTTCTTCAACTCCAACTCCATATTGGGATTCTTTGTTGAAAAACTATCCATATTCACAACTACAAGCTTCTGGCGAAAATGTTGGTTTGCCAGACGGACAAATGGGTAACTCCGAAGTTGGTCACTTGAATATTGGTGCCGGTCGCGTTGTGTATCAAGACTTGGTAAAAATCAACCGTGCATGTGCCGACAATTCCATTTTGGAAAACAAAGAAATTAAGAATGCTTTTTCTTACGCAAAAGAAAAAGGAAAACAAATTCATTTGATGGGTTTGGTTTCAAATGGTGGCGTTCACAGCTCTTTGGACCACTTGTTCAAATTGATTGAAATCGCCAAACTTTACGGCATAGACAATACATTTGTTCACTGCTTTATGGATGGCCGTGACACCGATCCTAAGTCTGGTAAAGGTTTCATAGAACAGTTGGAAGCTCAATTAGCAAAAAATACTGGTAGTATTGCTTCTATCATCGGTCGTTTCTATGCAATGGACCGCGACAAACGCTGGGAACGTATTAAAATCGCTTACGATTTGTTGGTGAATGGTGTTGGTAAAAAAGCAACTAACATGGTTCAGGCAATGCAGGAAAGTTACGATTCCGATTGTGCAGAACACAAAGGAACAGACGAATTCATAGAACCAATCGTTAACGCAAACGTTGACGGACGTATAAAAGAGGGTGACGTTATCATTTTCTTCAACTACCGTAATGACCGTGCAAAAGAATTGACAATCGTTCTTACTCAAAAAGATATGCCTGAAGCAGGAATGAATACAATCCCTGGACTTCAATATTTCTGTATGACTCCATACGATGCTTCGTTTACAGGCGTTCACATTTTATTCGACAAAGAAAACGTACAAAACACTCTTGGCGAATATGTGTCAAGTCTTGGCAAGAACCAGTTACATATTGCAGAAACAGAAAAATATGCACACGTAACATTCTTCTTCAACGGTGGCCGCGAAACTCCATACGACAACGAAGACAGAATTTTGGTTCCTTCTCCCAAAGTTGCAACATACGATTTGAAACCAGAAATGAGTGCTTTTGAAGTAAAAGACAAATTGGTTGAGGCTATAAAAACAGACAAATACGATTTCATAGTTGTGAATTTCGCAAACGGTGATACGGTTGGACATACAGGAATTTATTCAGCAATAGAAAAAGCTGTAGTTGCTGTTGACCAATGTGTAAACGAAGTTGTTGATGCTGCAAAATCAATGAACTACGAAACAATCATTATTGCAGACCACGGCAATGCCGACAACGCAATCAATGCTGATGGTACACCAAATACAGCGCACTCTTTGAATCCTGTACCATTTGTTTACATCAGCGAAAACAAAAACGCACAAGTTGAAAACGGTATTTTGGCTGACGTTGCTCCTTCAATATGCCACATTCTTGGTGTTGCACAACCGAAAGATATGACAGGAAAGAATTTGATAAAATAAATTCTAAACGCGATATTTCGCAGTTTGCAAGTAAAAACGGAAATCTAGAAATGGATTTCCGTTTTTTTTGCCTCCGACAGCTTTCAACGATTTGTCAAATAAGTTAAAATTGACAGACAAAAGTGGTTTATATGTTAGTTGTTGTCATTGCAAAAAATGTTTTTTTATTTTTGATCAGTACTTATTAACAATTGAAACCAACAATGTAAATTATTTACTATCAATAATTTATAAAAAATACCATTTATAGACTAACACTTTATCAACAATTTTATCAACAATTTCATGCATTTTATTTGCATTTCTAAAAAATGCTATATAATTTTGTGTAATTCTTTATAAAATAGTGTTTTATGAATACAGTTACCAACTACTCATTCAAAAAAATCATTTTTGTAATTGCAAGCTTCTTTTTAATAATCACATCATATAATTTGTATATGGCCAATGTGGTTACCCTTTCTTCGAATATGCCCAAAGCCGTTCGACCAGGTGCAACAATCCCAGTAACAATCACTATTGACAAAGGAAACATCGACGGATTCGGCCGTTTCACTTGTACTTTACCAAAAGATTTTGTTGCTACATCAAACAACCAAAACTTTTCTTTCAGCGATAATACAGTAACGTTTCTTTGGGTAAAACTTCCACAAAGCAGTACGTTCTCTTTCGATTTCAACATTACAGTGCCTGATAAAACAAGACCATTCACGTTTTCTGCAAAATTCGGCTACGTTCAAGACAACGAAAAGCGTTTTGCTGAATTAACTCCAGTAAACGTAAGAGTTACAAACGGTGCCGACGAAATTCCTCTTGCCCAAAACGAAACTTCAGTAAATGAAAGCACAGGAAAAGCAGATCAATTATTTGAAGTTGGTAATCTTGACGGTACAGATTTTGAAGTAACAAAAACAACTGAAACAACCACACAAGTCATTTCCTCAAAAGAACCTGATTTAATCAATAATATTTTGTCGCCATCGGCAACAAAACCAACAATGACGACAATTGATGCCGAACCAGGCCATATAACACAAACGACGACACAAACAACAACTCAAGTCACAACAACAACAACGACTATAAAACCAATCGACAATACAGCCGTAAAACAAGAAACAGCGCAAACAGCTACACTTCAACCAAAATCAGAAGCTCCGAAATTAAGACCAAAGACTCTTTCTAGCACAAATCGTACAGCTACAGCTCAAACGACTACTACAAAGCCAACTTTGACTAACAAAGCGAACGAAGTGAAAACATCAACTGCCAAGTCAAACAAAGTTTCGTTTAGAGTTCAAGTAGCAGCTTCTCACAAACAAATAAAGAACCAACAAAACTTTTTTGCTAAACGCAACATAACGGAGAAAGTTGATGTCGAAAAAATCGGGAATTGGTACAAATACACAATGACAAACAGCTTCGACAAATACGTTGGCGCACGCGATTTCAGAAACTCAATTTGGGAACAAACTCCAATAAAAGGTGCATTTGTTGTTGCATACAATGGCAAACAACGTATCACAGTGCAGGAAGCATTAATGCTTTCTAATCAAAAATGGGTTAAGTAAGTTGTATTTTTCTAGGGAAAACACTACATTTGTAAGTGTTTTACGAAATTATGAAAAACAAGATTTTATTTGCCATATTGTTTTTCGCTCCTTTTCTTACTTTTTCCCAAGAAAAGCAAGAAGAATTTTCGCAATTTGATAAAATAATCCAACTAGACAAATCTCCCCTTCCAAGTCAATTACGACTGCCTGTAATGAATCTTGGACTTGGCGTTGTTTCGTACCACGGTGATATTGTAAACAACGAACCAGCAAACTTTTCGGTTGGATGCAACGCAGTTCATTTCGAAATGTTACAAGAAATGACTCCATTCCTGAAATTCGGAATTAGATATTTGCGCAGCGAACTTCGAGGAAGCAGCTACTACCCTGAAATTCAAACATATTTCGATTTCAAAACAGAAGTAAATTCATTCGGGGCTTTTTTGAAATATGATTTTTCAAATATTCAAGCAGTTTCAAGTAGAAGTAAAATTCTAAGTCCATACGTAAGTTTAGGTGTTTCTATTCTACAACGTCCTGAAGCACGCGGTGATTGGTTTTCCAATGGAGAAAAGCTTTATTTGTGGAGCGACGGAAGCTTCCGAAACCAGGCAGAATCAAAATACAATGCTTCGCAAGCTTCTATAGTTTACCACGACTACGATTACGAAACTGCACTGCAAGTTGAAAACATCGATCAAAAAGATTACTACACTCCTATTATTGCAACTATTCCGTTGGAACTTGGTATTACATATAATATTGGAAAAGGAACAAAAATCAACATTGGTTACCAATATCATATTGCAGCCACAAACACATTGGATGACATTACCAGCAAAGGTGAAGGAAAACGTAAAGGTTCAAAATTACCCGACGGATATTCATATGCGTATGCCAGCGTAACTGTTGACATCGAAAATTTCCCAAGAAAATCAAAATTCGACGACATGAACCACGAAAACTACAAAGTTTATTGGGATGCCGACGAAGATGGTATTGATGAGACAGAAGACGACTGTCCTTACACACCTAAAGGTGTAGATGTTTTTGCCAATGGTTGTCCGTTCGACGATGACAACGACGGTATTCCGAACTACAAAGACAAGGAAAGAATGACACGTTCTTTTTGGCACGACGAGGAAGGTAAAGGTATGACCGAAGCAGAACTACGTGAACGTATAACAAAAGGTGAAAAACTTTCACAAGCCGAACTATACCGTTTCTATCCAGAATTATTGAACGGCGGAACACTTATCAAACAATTCTACAAACGAATTCCTAAGAAATTCAAAGTTTGCGACACCGACAACAACGATTACATTGATTTGACAGAACTTTTGAATACAATCAACACATTCTTTGACGAAGGTACCGAAGCCGGACCAGGTAGCAACTTTACAAGTAAGGAATTGTCGGAATTAATTGAATTTTTCTTCCTACAATAAAAGCTTATCAACAATTCTGCATTTTTTATAGAGATTTTCATTGTTAAATGAATTTATTTATCATTTTTGCCAACAAAATTGCAAGTATATGAGTTTAATAAAATCTATTTCTGGAATTAGAGGAACAATTGGAGGGAAAACATCGGACAACCTCACTCCTGTTGACATTGTTGCATTTGCATCAGCTTACGGTTCTTGGTTAAAAGACAACACAAAAAATGGTTCTAACAAAGTGGTAGTTGGACGCGACGCCCGCCTTTCCGGCGATATGGTAAGCAATCTTGTTATGCAAACCCTTGTTGCACTTGGTTTCAATGTTGTCAACATTGGTTTAGCCACAACTCCTACAACTGAAATTGCTGTAACGGAAGAAAAAGCAGACGGCGGAATCATTATTACTGCAAGCCACAATCCAAAGCAATGGAATGCCTTAAAATTATTAAACAACAAAGGTGAATTCCTTAATGCCCAAGAAGGCAAAGACGTTTTGGAACGGGCCGCAAAAAGCGAATTTCTATATTCCGAAATCGATTCGATTGGTTCCATAGAACCAAACAACACATACAACACAAGACATATTGAAAAAGTTCTTGCTTTGCCATTAGTTGACGTGGAAGCAATAAAAAAAGCTAACTTCACGGTTGCCATAGACTGCGTAAATTCAGTTGGTGGATTAATTCTTCCTGAATTATTAGAAAAATTAGGAGTTAAAAACATTCTAAAACTTAACTGCGAAGCAACCGGTAAATTCGCCCACACTCCGGAACCAATCCCTGAAAATTTAGTGGATACTGCAGCTGCAATCAAAAACAACAAAGTTGATGTTGGATTTGTTGTTGATCCTGACGTTGACCGACTTGCAATCATAAACGAAGACGGAACAATGTTCGGCGAAGAATACACATTAGTTTCCATTTCCGACTACGTATTACAACACACTCCTGGCAATACCGTAAGCAATCTATCATCAACCAGAGCCTTATCTGATGTAACAAAAAAATACGGCAAAGAATACAACGCCGCCGCTGTTGGCGAAGTAAATGTTGTTACAAAAATGAAAGAAACGAACGCCGTTATCGGTGGCGAAGGAAATGGCGGTGTAATTTATCCTGAAATCCATTACGGACGCGATGCACTTGTTGGAATCGCTTTATTCTTGAGTTTGTTGGCAAAATCAGGAAAGAAATGTTCTGAATTACGTAAGAATTATCCAGAATACGTTATTTCCAAAAATAAAATTCAACTTACCCAAGAAACAAATGTTGATGCTATTTTAGCAAACATCGCAAATCTTTACAAAAACGAAAAAGTGAACACTATTGACGGCGTAAAAATTGATTTTGCAGAAGGTTGGGTACATTTACGAAAATCCAACACCGAACCTATCATTAGAATTTATGCAGAAAGTTCAACTTTGGATGCAGCAAACGCACTTGCTAAACAAATAATGAATAATATTCAGAGATAATTTTCACATACTATTTGTTTTTGAATAGTATTTTATATTTTTGGGCACAATTTGATAAAATTAAATAATATGCAATCAAAATCTAAACCTCGTGTAATTAAAGATTTCGATAAACTTGACAAAGCTTTGCAGGAACAAGTTATCCAATTATATCCAAATGGATTCGCAGACTCTTTAATTTCGTACACAGACCCTAAAACAGGTCAAGAGCGATTCGCTTTGCCTTACGAAACGGAAGATCGTTACTACATGATTCGTATGGACGAATATATTGATACCGACAGCGGTGCAGCTGACGACGACGACTTCTCTAAAGATTCAGACTTAATGAATCTTGGTTTGGACAATATGGACAAACCTGCCGATTTAAAAATGGAAGAAGACGACGAAGAAGAAGAGGAAGATGACGAAGTTAAAAAACCTAAATTCGACGATTCTGAAGATGATGACGACGATGACGATCTAGAAAACATCGCAGATGAAGAATCGGAAGAAGACGAAGAAGATGATGTTGAATAATTAATAGATTTTTTATGGGAAGAGCTTTTGAATATAGACGAGCAGCAAAAGAAAAACGTTGGGGAACAATGTCACGTGTATTTCCACGATTGGCAAAAAGTATAACAATCGCAGCGAAAGAAGGAGGACCAGATCCTTCAATGAATTCAAAACTTCGTACTGTAATCATGACAGCAAAGGCACAAAACATGCCGAAAGCAAATATTGATGCAGCCATCAAACGTGCAACAAGTAAAGACGTTGAAAACTATACTGAAATCGTATATGAAGGCAAAGGCCCTCACGGCGTTTTAATAGTTGTTGAATGCGCAACAGACAACAATACAAGAACTGTAGCAAATGTAAAATCATATTTCAACAAATTAGGTGGCTCACTTGCTCCTACTGGTTCTTTTGAATATATGTTTACACGTAAAGCTGTTTTTCAAATTAAAAAAACAGAAGGACTTGATTTAGAAGAATTAGAACTAAATCTTATTGACGCAGGTCTTGAAACTATCGAAAGCGACGACGAAGAAGGAATAGCAATCATCTATGCTGATTTCAAAGACTTTGGAAATATGGCAAAAGCATTGGAAGACAGTAAGGTTGAATTATTAAAAGCCGAACTTCAACGTATTCCAAACGATGTCCAAGAATTCACAGAAGAGCAAATGGTTGACATTGACAAATTAATTGACAGATTGGAAGAAGACGACGACGTTCAAGCCGTTTTTACGAATATCGCATAAATACAAAATTTGATATAAAACAAAAAAGGCGATGAAAATTCATCGCCTTTTTTGTTATCACTATTTGATTTTATTTTTCTACCTCATATCCAGGTAATTGATAAACGGAATATTTTATTCCATATTTACCTTGAACTTCCGATTTTTCAAGAACCAACGATTTTGTTTCTGGCAAATCACGTTTATATACCTCTAAATCGCTTTTTCGAACCTTTTTGTCGAAGAAATCTATCTCGCCATCAGGATACAAAGTTACATCAAAGAACACATCATCACGGGCATCTTTTCCATTACGATTATTAGTTCTTCCTGGTTCGCCTTCAACAATCCAAACTTCAATATCAACATCATAAGGAACTATCACATCACTGTAAGAATGTTTATACTTATACTCAAAATGGATTGTATAAATACCTGGTCTAGTTCGGTAATAAGTATCCCATATAAAATCATAAGGGACAACGCCGCCAGCGTCAACATACGACGGTTCTATGTCACTCCAATTTAAACATAAATACGCATCGCCATCAAGACCATCTTCACCAATATTGCATGAGACAAAACCAAACAATGCAAAAGCAAATAAAACAGATAATTTTTTCATAACTTTAAATTTTATAAAAACAAAACGACCTAATGCAAACATCATGCCATTTTATTTTCACAAATTATTCAAAAGACAAACCAATTTTTACTTTCAAACGTTGATTGTAAACCTTTTGGTCATTCCAAGAATCATATGAATATTTAATATTTCCTAAAACCCATTCGCAACCAAGTGAAATTTTTGAATAACGGATATTGAAACCAAATGCATAATCCAACCCCAAACCTATACCTGTATCTTCGGCTTCTTTTGATGGATAGAAAGCCTCTGGTATTGGATCTTCTGCATCAACAGGAGTAATGTCGTAACCATTCCAAATCGAGTTAGGATTTCTATATTCAAATACTTCATTTGTTGCTATTGAACCATATTTTACATAAGCAGGAATTCTAAAATAGTTGACAGCAAAAGTTGGACAAAGTTTAGCCGTCAAATCAATATAGAAATTCTTTGCCGGACTAATAGTTGCAACAACACCAACATTTAACGAATAAGATGCTGTCAAATCTTGAAATTTTGTGGTATCAGCCTTTCCGTTTTCGAATATCGCATCGGAAAAACGATAATAATCTACACCTAAGTCAATGAAATCAACACACAAACCAGCTTTGAAACCTTCGATAACCCAACCTATTGGGTGAATATAGAAATTCGCACCAACATTCAATGCTCCACTATAATGTTGCAAATCATCGCCAGCCTTATTCTTATAATATTTAAGAAGATTATTAGGAGCAGCTTGATCTACAATAGTTCCATAGTCAGAAATTGGGCGAACCCAGGTTAAATTGAAATAAGAATTGTTTTTTATCGTTCCTTGTGCGAAAATTGCAGAAGTTGCGAATAAAACAAACATTGGAATAAGTAGTAATTTCTTCATTTTTATTAGTTTTTAAATTTATACAAAAATAAGAAAATGTTTTTTTATTTCAAAAAATCAATTAGCAAACGTTCTGCGTCGCTGCAAGCACGCTTCAAATCATCGTTCACGACAATTTTATCGAATTTGTCGGCAAATTGCATTTCGTAAGCCGCTTTATCTAATCTTTTCTGAATTTCCTCCGCTGAATCGGTTTTACGACCTTCCAAACGTTTCCGCAACACCTCCACCGACGGAGCCTTTATAAATAACGACAATGCCTTGTCGCCAAATAACTTTTTCAGTCGCATTCCACCGGCAACATCAACATCAAACACAATAACGTTTCCTTTTTGCCAAATTCTATCACATTCTGCTTTTAACGTTCCATAAAATCTATTTTCGTAAACTTCCTCATATTCAACGAATTCGTTGTTTTGAATTTTCTGTTTAAATTCATCAACGGAATAGAAATAATATTCCACGCCATTTTTCTCCGAGCCCCGTGGAGAACGAGTTGTAGCAGAAATAGAAAACTCCAACGGAAATCCTTTTTGCAACAAATATTGGATAATTGTCGATTTTCCCGATCCAGACGGAGCCGACAATATTATCATTTTATTTTCCGCCATAACTACAAAACGTTAAGAACTTGTTCTTTGATTTTTTCAAGATTATCTTTCATTTGAACAACAATACGTTGCATATCGGCATCATTTGATTTCGAGCCCATTGTATTGATTTCACGTCCCATTTCCTGAGCAATGAAATTCAATTTTTTACCTGCAAATTCTTCTGAATCCATTGTGTCGATAAAATATTTGCAATGTTGAGCCAAACGAACTTTTTCTTCGTTGATATCAAGTTTTTCCAAATAAAAAATCATTTCCTGTTCTAATCGATTTTTGTCTATTTTATCAGACGCAATCAAATCTTGCAGACCAGACTCTATTCGTTCTCGAATTTTTGGAACACGATTTTTCTCAAACGGTTCAATACTTGCAAGCAAATCGGTAATTGTTTTGATATTTCCACGTAAATCACGATCCAACGCCTCGCCTTCTTGTTTGCGATAAGTAACTATTTTTTCTGTTGCAGCCACAACAGCAGGAAAAACTTTGCTCCATTCATCTTCACTTGCTAGTGATTGATTCTCAACCGACCAAACATCAGGTAATCTCAAAACCGCATCCATTGCCGAAAAATTTTCAGCATTTAATTCTTTTGCCAAAGTATTGATTTTTTCGAAATACGATTTGAACAGCGATTCTTGTAATGTGCGTTCGGTGGTGCTTTCTTTGGCTTCGACAAACACAAACACATCAACTTTTCCTCGAACTAATTTTGATGAAATGTAATTGCGGATTTCCAAATCCTTATCCCGATATAAAGAGGTGACTTTTGAGTTCAAATCCAACTGTTTACTATTGAGAGACTTTACTTCAACAATAATATTTTTATCAGCTAATTCCGCCACAGCTCTACCGTAGCCTGTCATTGATTGAATCATAATCATTTAAATTTTCACAAAAATAAAAAAGATTATGGTTCTTTGAAAGAAGATTAATGTTTTTCGCTGAACCGAGAAACCGCAATATCATTTCGATTGGTAAAATCAATACAATACGCTTTACGAAATTTATCGTCCGATTTCAAACTACGTTTGCCAAATCGCAAATCGTACAGCAAAACAGAATGTTCGGTTTGTGGCTGAACCACATAAAACATACGAGTATAAGCCTCCAAACGATTAATTTCAGGATTGTTTTCCAATTCAAACAAATAGTAATCGTTTCGTAGCACAAGATTCATTTCAAAATCGTTTTTGCTCAAATTTGATTGGTAGCACACCCAAAATCCATCACGATCTTGAGCAAGACAATTCCACATGAACAAAGAACCCGACACGGGAAAAACTTCCACTCGCGAATAACGAAGATTTTGTTCATCAAGCTTTTGCTCGAATTGAGATTGGACCGAAATTTTATTCAAAAACGCAAATGCAACGTATAAGAAAAACAAGAAAATACCGAACCATGAAACCATTCCTTTATGGCGGCGATCGGAAAGCAACCACGATGCAACAACAGCGGCAACCAAAGGCAAGGAACCCAACCAATCGGTATCCGACAAAACCGACAACGAAAATCTTTTATGCGAAAACGGCTCCAACAAGCCTACCCCTTGTATTGAGAACACATCAACCAAACAATGGATCAACATGCAACAAAATGCAATAAAAGAGCAACTGACAACCGTGCACTCATTTCTGACAAATTTGTGCAGCAACCACCCTAAAATCGGAGCGAGCAACACACAAAAAACAATTGAATGAGTAATCCCCCCATAAATATAAACAGCCTGTGTTATTTCAAAAAAAAGTGCGATAAACCAGTCTATTGACGGAATTATTGCACACAATCCACCAAAAAGCAAAGCCTTGTTCCCGATTTTTTTCGAACCGATAAGACTTCCAACTGCAGCACCTAAAACAAATTGTGAAATTATATTCATCTTTTTGGTTTATTTTTGCAAATGTATGAATATTTGCACGAAAAATAAATTTGAACAGTGAGTAGGAATAAAAAATTACCAACATTCGAAAATGTGTTGATTACAGATGTTGCCGCCGAAGGCAATGCTATTGCTAAAATCGAAGACATGGTCGTATTCGTCGAAGGTGTAATTCCCGGCGATATTGTGAACATTCAAATCACAAAAAAAAGAAAAAGATATTGTGAAGGACGAGTTTTAGAACTTATAACCCCAAGTCCAGACAGATTGCCTGCTTTTTGTAAACATTTCGGAACATGCGGAGGATGTAAATGGCAAATTCTTCCGTACGAAAAACAATTATTCTACAAAGAAAAACAATCGAAAGACCAATTAGAACGAATCGGGCACGTTGAAGTTGAAGAATTCCTACCGATTTTAGGTTCGCTACACACACAATATTACCGAAACAAATTGGAATATACGTTTTCAAACAAACGTTGGATTACATTTGAAGAAGTAAAAAGCAGTTCGGAAATCAAGGAATCGAACGCGGTTGGATTCCATGTGCCACATTTGTTCGATAAAGTTGTCGATATTGAAGACTGTCATTTACAAAACTCGCCAAGCAACGAAATTCGTAATTTCATCCGAACTTTCGCATTGGAACACAACTATACATTTTTCGACATTAGAAATCACGCAGGATTGCTTCGCAATTTGATTATAAGAACGACAACAACAGGCGAATGTATGACTATTGTTGTATTTTACGAAAACAACGAAGAACAAATACAAACATTGTTGACTGCGCTTCACAATGAATTTCCGCAAATCACTTCATTGTTATACATTATCAATCAAAAAGCAAACGACACAATCAGCGATCAAGAAGTAAAAACATTTTTCGGTAAAGATTTCATTATCGAAAACATGGAAGATTTGCAATTCAAAATCGGACCGAAATCATTCTACCAAACAAATTCCACCCAAGCCTACGAATTATACAAAATAGCACGGGAATTCGCCCAATTAAGCGGAAACGAATTAGTGTACGACTTGTACACCGGAACCGGAACAATCGCAAACTTTGTCGCCAAGAAAGCACACCAAGTCATTGGTATTGAATACGTTCCAGAAGCAATCGAAGATGCGAAAGTCAATTCCCAATTCAATAAAATTGACAACACGTTATTTTATGCCGGCGATATGAAAGACATTCTGAACGATGAATTTATCGCAAAACATGGAAAACCTGATGTGATAATCACCGATCCTCCACGTGCCGGAATGCATCAAGATGTTGTTGACACTATTTTACGAGCAATGCCTCAACGTATTGTATATGTAAGCTGCAATCCTGCAACGCAAGCACGTGATTTACAATTACTTTCGATTGCATACAACATAAAAAAATCACATTCGGTTGATATGTTTCCACACACACAACACGTTGAAAATGTTGTGTTGTTAGAAAAGAAATAGTATGGTTTATCCGGAATCAATTGAACAAAAAATCGGTTTTTCTGAAATCCGTGAAATACTCATTTCCAAATGTCATTGCGGAATTGGGAAAAAACAGATTTCGGAATTATCATTTTCGATAGATAAGTACGAAATTCAAGACAGGCTGCAACAAGTCAAAGAAATGATGGAAATCATTGTGACCGAGCAAGACTTTCCTACTCCATCATTTTCAAACATTTACGACGCAATTGCACGAATAAAACCAGAGGGAACATACCTGCTGGCAAACGAATTACACGTTCTTCGAAAATCATTGCTGGAAATTCAGGAAATAACCTCGTTTTTCAATAAGAATCAAGAACGATTTCCTGCACTTTTTGCTTTGTCCGAGCCGATAGAAGTTTCAAAAGAAATTTGCAAAACAATCAACAGAATTGTCGATTCCAACGGTAATCTCAAAGATAACGCATCACCTAAATTGGTGGAAATCCGTAACGAAATTTCCCAAAAGCGACGCATAATCAGTAAAATCATGTCGCAAAAATTAGCAATCGCCCGTCAGGAAGGCTGGATTGAACAAGATTCTGAACTTTCAGTTCGCGACGGCCGATTGGTACTTCCACTCAATAGCACATACAAACGTAAAATTCAAGGAATTGTACACGACGAATCATCTACGGGAAAGACATCGTTTGTAGAACCCGTTGAAGCATTCGAGACGAACAACGCAATTGCGAATTTAGAGTTTGAGGAGCAAAAAGAGATTATTCGCATACTTCGAGAAGCAACTGCGGAAATCCGTCCGTACCTTACCGACGTTGAGTGCGCGTACGGTTTTCTTGGGACAATCGATGCAATTAGTGCGAAAGCACGATTTTCAATAGATATTGAAGCACAAATTCCAGAAATTTCCAACGAACAGGAACTTTCACTCGTACGGGCGCGACATCCGTTGCTGTTTTTGGCATTCAAGAAAAGCAACAAAGATGTTATTCCACTTCATATTGTACTAAACAAATCACAGAGAATCATTGTCATTTCCGGCCCAAATGCGGGCGGAAAATCTGTGTGCATGAAAACTGTCATTTTATTGCAATATATGTTTCAATGCGGATTGCCTATTCCTGCCGAAAGTCAAAGTAAAATGAGCATATTCAACAATCTGCTCATAGACATTGGCGACGAGCAATCAATTGAAAATGACCTCAGTACATATTCATCGCATTTGCTCAACATGAAAATATTTCTTGAGCGGGCAAACAGCAAAACAATGCTTGCGATAGATGAATTCGGAACCGGAACCGAACCGATTTTAGGTGGCGCAATCGCAGAAAGCGTGTTGGAAACACTCAACGCAAAAGGAGCATTCGGCATAATCACCACCCACTACAGCAACCTGAAACACACCGCATCGTCGCTCAAAGGACTGATAAACGGCGCAATGCTGTTTGACATGGAAAATATGAAGCCACTCTACAAACTTCGTATGGGATCGGCAGGAAACTCGTTTGCTTTTGAAATTGCACGCTCAATCGGATTGCCACAAAGCACACTAGACAAAGCGAAAACAAAAATCAAACAAGAACATATTGATTTTGACGAAAACTTGAAGAAACTTGAAATTGAAAAACAATACGTCTATAAGAAAAAAGACGAACTCAAAAAGCAAGAAATACAACTAGAAAACCTCAAAACGGAATATTCGCTCAAACTCAAGAAAATCAACGAAAAGCGACAAGAAATCATTGAAAACACCGAACGAGAAATCAATGCCGTTTTAGATTCTGCAAACAAACAAATTGAACAAACCATCCGTGTTATTAAGGAATCGCAAGCCGAAAAAGAAACAACAAAACAAGCGAGAGAAGAATTACACACATTTATAGACAAAACGCGACAAAAGACTGCCAACATTCACAATGCGAACAAGACACAAAGTTCCAATAAACCATTGAACAACAAAGAATTGGCAATCGGAAGTTTTGTCAAAATTAAAGGACAAACGACTTCGGGAGAAATATTGGAAATTGACGGCAAACAAGCAGTAGTTTTATTCGGGAACCTAAAAATGACCGTAAAAATCAACACACTAGAACCAGCAAGCAAGCCCAAAATCAACACACAAACAGTTGTCGTTGCCTCAACCATACAAAACATTGCGGAAAAACGAAAAACGTTCAAACCACATCTTGATTTGCGCGGCATACGCGGAGATGAAGCCTTATACCAAGTAAAAGATTTTATTGAAACAGCCAACATGCTTCAAATAAAACACGTGGAAATATTGCACGGCAAAGGCTACGGCATTTTGCGGAAACTTATCCGCGAATATTTAAACACCGTCAGTTTTGTTGAATCGTGCGAAGATGCACCAATAGAAATGGGTGGCGACGGAATAACAATAGTGAAACTTTTTTGATTTTGTTCACAAAAAGTAAAAAACTAGAATTAGATAATTTCACCTTGGATTTATAAAAAAAGTATTTTTGAGAAAAATATCATGTAATGACACCTAAAAATACTGTTGCAACAAAATGGGATTTATTAAAAGAATTTGTTGAGAAGAAAGACCCTTCAGCAATACCCATTAATGAAAAAATGGCTTTGTTCACCCACCCCAAAAAAGAGGCAAAAAAATCCGTGGCATCAGAACCGAACGTACAATACGGCTTGTTTTCCGAATTATTCAATGTACCATTCCCTTCACCCGTGAATCCGAAATTCACATTTATTGACCTTTTCGCAGGCATTGGTGGATTTAGAATTGCCTTACAAAATTTAGGAGGTGAATGTGTGTTTTCATCAGAATGGGATGAGCAAGCACAAAAAACATATTTGGAAAATTTTGGAGAAGTGCCTTTTGGCGACATAACCAAAGAAAGCACAAAACAACAAATCCCTGACGGATTCGACATTCTATGCGCCGGATTTCCTTGCCAAGCATTCTCTATTGCTGGCTACAGGAAAGGATTTGCAGATACAAGAGGGACTTTATTCTTTGATGTTGCAGAAATTATAAAAAGAAAAAAGCCCAAAGTTGTTTTTCTTGAAAACGTAAAGAATTTATGCACCCACGACAACGGTAAAACATTTACCGTAATAAAAAATACATTAGAATCATTAGGTTACAATGTAAACTACAAAGTAATGAATGCAATGGAATACGCAAATGTTCCACAAAACAGAGAACGTATTTTCATTGTATGCTTTGATCCTCAACAAGTTGCTTTAAGCAAAGAATTTTCATTCCCGGAAAAAGAAACACTAAAAAACGACATTCATTCGTGCATCAACAACGAAGAGAATAACGAAAAACTATTTTACACGGACAAAATGTCGCATATAACAGAATTACGAAATGGAATTACATCCAAAGACACCATTTATCAATGGAGAAGACAATACGTACGAGAAAACAAAAGTAAAGTTTGTCCAACACTAACTGCGAATATGGGTACTGGTGGACACAACGTACCCTTAATATTAACAGACAAAGGAATACGAAAACTTTCACCCAAAGAGTGTTTAAACTTTCAAGGTTATCCTAAAAATTTCGTATTTCCATCTTCTATACCTGACTCTGCAAAATACAAACAAGCAGGCAATTCAGTTGTTGTACCATTAATTTCAAAAGTATGCAAACAAATAACTTCAATAATCTGCAAACCTTTTTAAGCAATTGGAAACAAAATGACAAATATTTCCAAATGCTGGAATTAATGGCTAAACTTTCAAAATTGTTTTCCGAAAACGAGGTTCCTTATTTAGATTACCGACTAACAGAAAATTTGTTTTGCCTTTACTTTCAAGCCCTGAATGACGCAAGATCCTGCACGGCTTATGATGCCAGAATCAATAATTTAGGAATTGGAATAAAAACCTTTATTATAGACAACAATTCGTCACTTGAAAAAATTGCGGAATTCAACAAATTAAAAACGGAATTAAACAAATATTCAGGAAAAGAATTAGCCATAAAACTTGCAACATTTAGGAACGACCGAATGCAATTCGCAAATGATACGTTCAACGTAACAGAAACACAATACCATATCGTAGGAAGAAAAAAAGGATTCCTAAGAATTTTCAATTCTCCTTATGAAAAAATCAACATACAATCAATTAAGTTAGATAAAGATACCGACAAATCACTATCATTTAATGACGGCATCAACGAATACACGTTTAACAAAAGTAAAAGTGTTTTGATGAAACGATTTGTTGTACCTAATGATTTCAAAGACATTGATATTGAAATAATTGACAATCCATTATTGATTTTAGAAGAATTAATCAACAATAACAGAAAAATCACTTTGGCGCCAAAAGCCTTGCAAAAAGGTGTTGATTTTGTAATACTTCCACTTTATTCTGTAAGACAAAATAAAGTTCCCGAAAAATCGCAACTAAACCAATGGAATGCAGATGGGCGAAAACGAGATATAAACGAAGTTTATATTCCTATTCCCAAAGCAATACACAAATTTTATCCTAACTTCTTTCCTAAACGAGAAACACCATTTTCACTTTCTTTGCCAGACGGTACAATTTTATCAGCAAAAATTTGCCAAGAAGGAGGGAAAGCATTAATGTCAAACCCAAACAAAGCTTTAGGTGAATGGATTTTAAGGAAAATCCTACACAAAAAGGAAGGAGATTTAGTGACTATGAATGATTTAAACAAATATGGAATAGACAGTATTTATGTTGAAAAGACACATACAAAAGGAAATGACGAACTTGAAAAATTCAAAATATCTTTCTCTTCAAACTATAGATCTTATTCAAATTTCATTTGCGAAGAATAACCAACGATGAACGATCGCCACGCAAACATTCCTATTTTTTTGCCACAGTTGGCTTGTCCGCATCGTTGTATTTTCTGCAACCAAAACCACATTAGTTCGCAGGATCACGTTCCCACTCTACAAGAAACCGATGAAATAATCAAAAGGAATCTTAAAACAATTCCCCAAAATTACGACGTACAAATTGCTTTTTTCGGTGGAAGTTTCACGGGCTTACCAATAGATGTTCAGGAATCTTATCTGCGTGTTGCACAACCATATATTGAATCGGGACAAGTTTCCGGAATACGACTTTCTACCCGACCAGATTATATCACCGACGAAATCTTGCAATTATTGAAACACTACAAAGTGCGCGACATAGAATTGGGCGCACAATCCACAAATGACACTGTACTGCAACGTTCTGGCCGTGGTCATAACAGAGAAGCCATACGAATTGCGTCACAAAAAATAAATGAAAACGGCTTCAATCTCGGTTTACAGATGATGCTCGGACTTCCCGGCGACACACACGAAATTGCACTGCAAACAGCACAAGACATTATTGCATTCGGAGCAAAAACAACCAGAATTTATCCTACATTGGTCGTTACCGACACGCCACTCGCCACATTGTACAAACAAGGAAAATATCAAGCACTATCACTTGACGAAGCAATTCAATGGACAAAAGAAATTTATTCTTTATTCATTCAAAAAAATGTAACCGTTCTCAAAGTCGGCTTACATCCCAACAAAGATTTTGCATCCAATAAATATTTACTAGCCGGCCCTTTCCATCCTTCGTTCAAAGAACTAGTATTGTCAGAGATATGGTTTGACAAGCTATCCCCGTTAATGCAAACGCAATACGTTGACACAAATCTCACAATATTCATCAGCAAAGAAGAAATAAACAACGCCATAGGTTACAATTCAAAGAACCGGAATGAATTACTCAAAACATTCCATTCGGTAACCTTCAAAACCGATCCAATTCTGCACGGATATGAATTCACCTATTGCCATAATTGATGCACGCAGTCCACAGGAAGCCATAGACAAACTTTCCGAGCAGTTCCGTGTGATTCCATTCTTAACCGAAGGAATCACATACGATGCAATAGCCGGACATCCAGATATATTTTTCTGTCAAGGAAACATATTGGTCGTAGCTCCCAACACACCCAAAGCAATTATGAAAGAATTGGATTCAATATCTTACACTGTTGGAGAAACACCCGTTGGCAGCGATGTAATCAATTCTACGCCATACAATTGCGTTGTAACAAAATCTTATATTATCCACAAACCGGGACACACCGACAAACAAATATTGCGAACAAACGAAAGAAAAAACTATATTTCTGTAAGCCAAGCATACACAAGATGCAATCTGATTGCAATAACAGAAAATGCATTTATAACATCCGACGCAAACATTCAAAAGAACTTAGAATCAAATAATTGCAAATGTTTATTCGTCAGTCCACGAGGAATAGAATTACCACCCTATCAATACGGATTTATTGGAGGTTGCATGGGAAAACACGGCAATACAATTTACATAAACGGCTCTCTCGCAAACCATTCCGAAGGGAAAGCAATAGAAAACTTCATACATAAACACGGACTCGACATTGTGGAATTACATGACGGAAACCTGTACGACGGCGGAGGAATTTTGTTTATACAACAATAAAAATGTAAAAAAAAGCCCCTGATACTTGTTAATTCTCCGTTTTTATGTTCTTTTGCAAAAAAAAATTGAAATGAAAGATATGAGCGAAGACGTGATACTACTTAGTATCTCGGGAAAAGACAAAGCTGGTGTAACCGCAGCACTCACAACAATTCTATCACAATACAAAGCAGACATTCTTGATATTGGTCAAGCTGTTATCCACGACACTCTTTCACTTGGTATATTGTTTCGATTGCCCAAAACCGGCATCAGCGGACCAGTTTTGAAAGAATTACTTTTCAAAGCATACGAATTCGACATCAATGCAAGATTTACCCCAATCGATTATAACACATACGAAGATTGGGTTCAAAATCAAGGAAAAAAGCGATACATTCTTACACTTTTCGGTCGCCACATAGAAGCTCGATATTTATCAGAAATTACATCGGTTCTTTTTGAGCAACATCTTAATATAGATAACATTACACGTTTGAGCGGTCGTGTTTCGTTCAAGAAAGAATTGGAATCAAACAACCGTGCCTGCGTGGAATTATCGGTTCGTGGAACTCCTATCGACGAGAAAAAAATGAAAGCCGATTTCATGGAAATTTCAAAGAAAATCGGATTCGATATTGCATTCCAAGAAGACAACGCTTTCCGTCGTAACCGCCGTTTGATATGCTTCGATATGGATTCCACGTTGATACAAACCGAGGTTATTGTTGAATTGGCGAAATATGCCGGTGTTGAAAAAGAAGTTGCAGAAATCACCGAATCTGCAATGCGTGGTGAAATCGACTTCAAAGAAAGTTTCCGCCGCCGCATAAAATTGCTCAAAGGAATCGACGAGAACGTCCTCGACGACATTGCACGCAAATTGCCAATGACCGAAGGCGCCGACCGTTTGATTCGAACATTGAAACGTTTTGGTTACAAAGTTGCAATTCTTTCAGGAGGATTCACATTCTTCGGACGTTATTTGCAGACAAAACTGGGAATCGATTATGTGTTTGCCAACGAACTTGAAATTGTTGATGGGAAATTAACTGGAAATTATGTTGGAGAAATAGTCGATGGTCAAATGAAAGCGGAATTACTTCGTAAAATCGCATTCAAGGAAGACATTCACCTTGAACAAGTTATTGCTGTTGGTGATGGTGCAAACGACCTTCCAATGATTAATATTGCCGGATTAGGAATTGCGTTCCATGCAAAACCCAAAGTTCAGGAACGTGCCGAAAACAAAATCTGCACAATCGGTTTGGATGGTATTTTATATATGCTTGGATTCCGTGACCGAGAAGTTGACGGAGACAACGAATAAAATTCAATACATCAGAAAGAAACGCAGTGCTTGAATAGTTCTGCGTTTTTTATTTTTTCCGTTTTTTATACAACTGATATGAATTGACGGTATTATGACAAATACTGTACAAACCTCCGGCTACAGCAGTCACCGGATTCATAAATGTCGCTCCCATCCAAATCATAAAAACCGTACTTTTTTGTCCTAATGCCTGTCCCCCGCTAATTCTATCATTATAGCGCGTGCCAATTGTCTTTCCAAAATAAAATTGAAACAAACAACAAAAAATCGTAACCAACGACATTCCAACAAAACAAGACAACGAAACCGAACTATGCACCAATGCTCTTGTTGTCACCGCCAAAGCAAGTGGCAAAGCAATCAACCATAAATAGAAGGCCAAATCACGCACTTTCAATAACATAGCAAGAATATTAGGAAAGAAAATTCTCATTCCCCAAGCCAAGAAAAATGGGAATACCAGCAACGGAAAGACTTGTTTTATGATGATGAAAAAAGAGTGGATAAAAGACATTCCAATATTCGGATTTACAATCGGAACAACCAACGGAACCACAATCGACGTAACAATATTAGAAATGATGGTATATGCAACCAAAGACAACTTATTTCCACCCAACTTGTCCACTATCACGACGGCTGCCGTTGCTGTCGGACAAATCATACAGCACATCGCGCACTCAATCACAATTTGAGAATTGACATTCGAAAAAAACGTAACCAACAACGCAAGCAACGTAAAGCTTCCAGCCTGCAAAATTGCCAACCATATATGCCATCGGCAAACACGTATTTTTTTCGGATCGATTTTGCAAAAAGACAAAAACAACATAAAAAACAACAAAACAGGCTGAACAATTGCAACAAAATCATTCGCAAACCCACGCACATTAGCCGAAAAATGAAGCCAATGAAATATGAAGTACGACAAAATTCCCGTAACCATTGCTATTGGCAACGACCAATCTTTCACGAAGCGAACAATACGAGAGCCCATCTAAAACTTCAATAAAAACGCGGCAAATTTACATATTAGTTGTTACGAACCAAATGTTCAAGCTGTCTTCTAATAAGGATTGAATCATAAAAGGGAAAAGATTATAAAGCCATTAAAACATAGCTAAACATTAAATTCTTATATTTGTAAAAATTTGAATATTATGAAGAAAACGATATTCTGGCTTTTAGTATTTAGTTTGCTTACGTTTTTCACTTCAAGCAACAACCAAAGCACGGTAAACGCAACGGGAACAACCGTTGAAACCAGAATTTTACCCCCCAACGGTTTTGTACGTGAAAAATGCGAGACAAATTCATTTACCTATTACTTACGGAACTTACCATTGAAAGCCCAAGGTGCAAAAGTTCATTTATACAACAATGCCGTTAAAACAAATCAGAATGGAACTTTCGCCGTTGTTGATATGGAAATCGGCAATACCGACCTCCAACAATGTGCCGATGCCGTTATGAGACTTCGCGCGGAATGGCTTTGGAAGCAAAAAAGATACTCCGACATTCATTTCAATTTCACATCGGGGGATAAAATCGAATATGTGAAATGGGCCGAAGGCAACCGACTTAAAGTACTCGGAAGCAAAATCACATGGGAGAAAAAAGCCAACAAAGATTACTCGTACATAACATTCAGAAAATATTTGGACAAAGTGTTTATGTATGCAGGAACAGCTTCGCTCTCAAAAGAATTGATGGCTGTACCATTTACAAACATCCAACCTGGCGATGTATTTATTCACGGCGGAAATCCAGGTCATGCGATGATTGTTGTTGACGTTGTAACAAACTCCAAAACAAATCAAAAAGCATTTATTGTTGCACAAAGTTTTTTGCCGGCCCAAGAAATTGAAATCGTAAAAAACCTCAACAATCCAACCACTTCACCTTGGTACATTGTGAACGAAAAAGACTTGGAAATCAAATTTCCAGAATGGACATTCACCCCGCACGAATTGAAAAGATTTAAATAGGAATCGATGAAAATTCTCGTCATAACCCAACATATTTTCCCCATTCAAACCCCCCGTTCCATACGTAGCACGGAACTAATACAAGAATTGGCTCGACGAGGACATGAAGTAACGGTTTATGCCGTATTAGGCAAATACGATTACTCCGATTTCAAAAATAAATATGGTATCAAAGTAAAGAATATTCCTATAAAATGGGAATTACATCCTTACAATAGTGATGGAATAAACAACCGGACCTTTATAGATAAGGTTTTAGGAAAACTTTTATATAAATTTGAATTTCCTCTATTTGAATTTTATTATCGTGTTCCTGAAATCATAAAAAACGAGGAGCAATACGATGTCCTTATTTCTATCGCCGATCCACATCACATTCATTGGGGGTGTACTAAAGCAAAAAAAGAGTTTCCAAATAAATTTCCTAAAACGTGGATTGCCGACTGCGGAGATCCATTCATGAAGAACGGGAAAAGCCAAAAACATCTTAATTTTTTTGCAAAATACGAACATTTGTTCTGCCAAGAATGTTCATACATAACCGTTCCCATCCAACAAGCTGTTGAGGCATATTATCCCGAATACAAAGAGAAATTTCGAGTAATTCCACAAGGATTCAACTTCGACCTCAACAATCTTAAACGCAAAGAAGTGCAAAATCCCATTCCTACTTTTGCCTACGCAGGAATGTTCTATTCCGACATACGCAATCCTAAATTGTTTCTTGACTATTTGTGTACCATAGACAAGCCATTTAAATTCATTGTATTTACACGATACGACAACCTTATAAAAGAATACAAAGAAAAACTTGGAGCAAAACTAGAAATACGTAATTCCATACCAAGAAAAGATTTGATCGAAGAATTAAAGACTATGGATTTTCTTGTTAATCTAAAAAATGAGAATGGTCCAAACCAATTACCGAGCAAATTAATTGATTACGGCATAACCAGACGTCCTGTATTAAACATAAATCCTTCTAATCCTAATAAGACAATAATTGATGAATTTATGAACGATGATTATTCTCACGAACTTAAAATTGACAACATAGAACAATATCACATTTCGAACGTCACTTCTCTATTTGAAAATCTATTTAAATGAGTGAAAATTCCACATACCGAATCTGTAATCGATGCGTAATGGACACATCAGATTGTGAAATTTCTTTTGACGAAAAAGGACACTGCTATCATTGTAACAATTACCACAACAATATTGTCAATCTAGCATATCAAAAAGGAAAATCCGAAACTGAATTTGCAGCATTAATTTCCGAAATGAAACGTAAAGGAAAGCGAAGTACATATGACTGTGTGATTGGTATTAGCGGCGGTGTTGACAGTAGTTACGTTGCTTATTTAGCAAAAGAGCAAGGATTACGAGTGTTACTTGTACATTTGGATAACGGCTGGAATTCACCTATTTCAAATGAAAATGTAAAAAACATTGCGAAACTTCTCAATTTTGATTTTGAATCATACACGTTAGACTGGGAAGAATTCCGCCAAATGCAAATTGCCTTTTTACGTGCCTCTGTACCAGACATAGAAGCCCCTACAGACATGGCCATACCTGCTGTATTGCACTATTTTGCTGCAAAGCACAATGTCAAATATATTGTTTCAGGCGGGAATTTTACCACGGAAGGTATTCTCCCGAATTCTTGGTTCTACAACGCAAAAGACACAACATACGTCAAAGCTATACTTCAAAAATACTGTCCTATTAAAATCAAAAAATTCAAATTCTTTGGATGGAAAGAGGAAGCGTATTATAAAGTGGTTCGCGGAATAAAACAAGTTTACTTTTTAAACTATTTGCCCTATTCAAAAGATGAAGCAATAAAAATACTAGAAGAAAAAATTGGGTGGAAATATTACGGAGGAAAGCATTACGAATCAAAATACACCGGATTTGAGCAGGCTTATATTTTACCTAAAAAATTCAATATTGACTATCGCCGTGCAACACTTTCTACACAAATATGTGCTGGTTCAATCAGCAGAGAACAAGCACTTGAAGAATTGGCCAAAACTCCATATAACGAATCAACTATTGAAATCGAGAAAAAAGAAATTTGCGACAAACTCAATATTAGCATTGATGAATTTGAAACATATATGAATCAAGCTCCAAAATACTATTGGGATTACCCTAACGATGAGAAAAAACTAAAATTTATCTATGCAATCTATAGAATACTAACTGGGAGAAAAGATTATAGAGGATAACCGAAGTTTTTACCTATTTTAGGTAACCTTTTTTGGTATAATTATACCTACTACGAAAACAATATTTTCATAAATTTAGTATAGTTCCTACCTGCCTCGTAATTTTCTTGCCAAAAAGAATATGCCGATTTTCGTTTCTTTTCTTGCACGGCAGCAGGTAATGACAGATGTTTTGCAATTATTCTTGCTGCATCTACCGGATTACAAACAGCATCTATCAAATAACCTGTTTCATTGCAAACTATCTCAGGAGTTCCACCTACAGCTGTAGCAACAGTCGGAATTCCTGCTGAAATTGCTTCCATTATACTTACTGGAATTCCTTCGGAAGAACTTACATTCACAAACACATCCACATAATTTGTAGCATAAAAATCAAGAATTTCGTTTGTAGGAACCAGTCCTCTAAACTCAACCTGACTCGGTTTTAGTTTTGTCTTTGCATAGCGCTCAACTTTTTTTCTCATAGGCCCATCTCCAAAGTGAACCCACTTCAAAGGCATCGTTTGAGCTAATACCGCAACTATATCAACCATTAAAAGTAATCGTTTTTCATAACTAATACGACTACATGTACATATTAGAATTTCTTCCGTATTTGGTTTTACAAACAAAGGTGTTCGATTATTAAATCTTCCCAATCGAGAAACGGTAATCTTTCCACAACTTGCAGAATAGTTTTGCTCAAAATAATCTTTCCCATTTTGCGAAATAGAAAAAGTTCTATCTAACTTACTAAATATGAAACACTTAAACGGAAGATATGGTATGGAATGCGTTTCTGCATATATATCCCAACGATGTGCACGAGCAACACATTTTATTCCTGGATTTTTTTGTTTAAATAATGCAAGTGCCAACGCTTTCTCATCATGCCAATAGGAATAAAAAACACTATTTTCTACTGAAAATTTTGTCAAAATCGGTTGCACTGCTCGAGCTTGCGCCAATGCAACTATCTGAATTTTGAAGATTTTCCACCAATATCTTGGCGAATGCTTCCGCACAACAAGCCACATTTCTTTCAAAAAGAAAGGACAAAGTATCATAGAGAAAGCTGCGAGCATCTGTAATTTTGAGACCTTTGGATTATATTCTATTAAAGATGCATTGTTTGGTAAAAAACGATTTGAGTCCTTCGATTCTGATTTCCGAGTAACAACATAAATATGTTCAAAATGCGATTGTGCAACACGCATTTCATCATCAATAAAATACTCACTCGTATGAGGGTAGCCAGAGCAAAGAAATATGAGAGTTTTCATTATTCAGTATAAATTGCTCGTTGCAATATTTTCGGCAACGATTCGATATAATAAAACGGTATATTATAAAGCAAAAACTCTTTCCCAGTTTGAGTTTTTACAACATCAACAGTATACGGTTGAGACCATACACGCACGGCAACAGTTTCGTTACTTTCGTCCATAAATAGATGCAATGATTTCAAATGGGCGTTATGCCCACTCTTTACTTCGATAGGTATCAAATGATTATCTATTTGATATACAAAATCGACCTCTGCTGAACTACTTTTTTTATTGCGTACCCAAAAACGATTTTTGTAATTCACATCGAAAGTAAGTGCATGTAAATTTTGCGCCACCATTTGCTCCACAGCCCTACCCTTCCACACATCCATCAATTGATTGGAGAACAGATAGTCACGTTGAATTTTCGCCACAAAGTTAACTAAACCTATGTCTAGCCAAAATAATTTAGGGCTACGTGCCAAATTTGACAAAGCAGGCAGTTGTGCTGATGTGATAGGATAACAAAGTTCAAGTAGCATAGCTTTTTCCAATGCACGTAACGACTCGGATACCTCACGCGCCTTGTAGCTTGAGTGTGCAAATCCGCCAAGAGTTATTGTTTCGCCTGCCAATTGCCAACCTTCACTCAATATGTAGCGTATCACTTCCGACTGCGTTCGGTTGGTCGCATATTTTTCGGCATCATTAACGTACGATTCAACTATACGACCATATATTTTCCCTAACCCAACCACATCTCTTGTCTCGGCGTATTGCGCCACTGCTTCGGGCATTCCCCCTACCAACATATACGTTGAATAGAGTTTCATCAACTGTTGATGAAAGACATCTGGCAGATTGGTTTGTTCAACAAATGGAACAAACCTACTTTCACCTATTGCATCCAAAAATTCTGAAAACGAGCATGGATGCATTAACATAAAATCAACTCTACCAACAGGGAACGATATTTGCTTTCCAAGCATGGTTTCAAGCAACGAACCTGCTGCAATCACATACAAATCAGGACGATCTTCGTAGAAATATCGCAGCAGTGCTACCGATTTCGGTGAATTTTGAATCTCATCAATAAAGATTAATGTTCGTCCTTGTTTTGGTTGCTTACCGCAGAGTAAGAACAACTGCGATACAAGTTCCGAGACATCGTCGGACGACTCCATCAGTTGCAAGGCAGAGGAACGTTCCAAATTGACACTTAAATAATTATCGAACTGTTGCGATAGCAAATCCACAGCCGTTGACTTGCCTACCTGACGAGCCCCACGCAACACCAAAGGTCTATGGTCTTGCGAAGCCGCCCAACGCTCCATTTCCTTAACTATTTTTCTATAAAACATAATACATTGTTTTTCAAACACAAAAATATAAATTTTGTTCCAAAACCAAGGTAAAGTTAAACGAATTTTGTTCCAAAACCAAGGTAAAATCAAACAGATTTTGTTTCAAAACCAAAGTATTAACCACTAAT
>JAZRXD010000086.1:0-3137 GCA_045600045.1 Bacteroidales bacterium | reverse complement strand
CATCAAGTGTTACATCAATTGGCGAAAATGCGTTTTCTGGTTGTTCAAATTTGAAAAGTGTTGTTCTTGGAGAAAACGTAACCACAATTGGAAAAAAAGCGTTTTCAGATTGTTCTGCACTTTCAAGAGTAACTTGTTATGCGGTTAATCCACCAGATGTAGATGCTTCGTCATTCAGCAATTACAATGGGTATTTAACAATTCCGTGTGATAATTTCGAGGCATACGATATTCATCCTGTATGGGGCTCCTTTAAACACATAGAATGTATTTCTGCCGAATCAACAGAGTTGGCAAAAGACGAGGTTGTAGTGGAACCAGAAATCAACGAGGCAGTATTTTCAATGCCAACAAATGCTTCGGCAAATTCCTATACGCTTACAATCCAAAACAATGGCGTAACATTCTGCACACTTACGTTCAACAATCAAGGGCAGTTGGCAAATATAGATTTTTCTAACTCGCAACTCAAAGCAGCCGTAGAAGGCTATCAATTCACAGTTACGGGTCTTTCTGCATCAACAGGCTACAATTATTCTTTCAAGGCATTGAATAAAAGTAAATCGGTTTTAAAAGAATATACAGGCTCGTTCACAACTAAAAATGCAGATGGCACTGGCGGAAGTACAACAACAGCAATTGAAAATGTGGAACTTTCAAACGCAATTTCTATCGTCAACAATCAAATTTTCGTAAATGGCGAAGCACCAGAATTTGTATTTACAAGTCTTGGTCAGAAAATTGCAAATCAAAACTTACAAGCAGGTGTATATTTCGTGCAAGTAGGAAACGAAATGCAAGGAGTGGCAGTGAAATAATGCACAACGCATAATTCACAATTAAACCTTCGGGGCGAGAGCTTCGGAGGTTTTTTATTTATCGCCAAACTCTAAACACTATTTTGTTATCTTTGCGTAACCAATTAATGAAAATAGCGCAAAATGGAACAAAATTCAGGTGAAATAATTTTGTATCAACCGAACGAGGAAATCAAATTAGATGTTCGGTTCGAGAAAGAAACAGTGTGGCTCAATTTAAATCAAATGACATTGTTGTTTGGAAGAGATAAATCGGTTATTTCCAGACATATCCGTAATGTTTTTGCAGAAAATGAATTAATTCAGCAATCAGTTGTTGCAAAAATTGCAACAACTGCGTCGGATGGGAAAATATATAATGTTGAATATTACAATCTTGACGTTATTATTTCTGTTGGTTATAGGGTAAAAAGTGTTCAAGGAACTTTTTTCAGGCAATGGGCAACAGCTAAGTTAAAAGAAATTTTATTGAATGGATTTTCTGCCAACCAACGATTCGAGCATTTGGAACAACGAATGACCCATGCAGAAGAAAGAATAGATTTTTTTATTCAAACATCGTTGCCGCCGCAACAAGGTATATTATTTGACGGACAAATATTCGAAGCCTATAAGTTCATCAACGATATAATTCGCTTAGCACGAAAACGTATTGTTTTAATAGACAATTTTGTGGATGATACAGTTCTCACAATGCTCGACAAACGAAACGACAATGTTTCGGCAACAATTTACACGAAACAGATTTCTAAACAACTACAACTTGACATTGAAAAACATAATAATCAATATCGACCTATAACAATAAACGAATTCAAACAATCCCACGACAGATTTTTGTTGATTGACGATTCTGTGTATATGGTAGGTGCTTCGCTAAAAGACTTAGGAAAGAAATGGTTCGCATTTTACAAAATGGAACTTTCGGCAGACGGAATTGTTGCAAGAATAGCTAATAATCAAAATTCAGGAGCAAAGAATCAAGACGACATTGTTTCTAAACAATGATTATTGAAATTTAGCAATTCAATTAATTATGCTCTTTTATTTATCGCCAAACTCTAAACTCTAATCACTATTTTGTTATCTTTGTCCATATTACGAAACAAAAAAATTTAACTATTTTTTTATGGCAACAATAATCGGTAACAATCTTCCAAACATTCCATGGGAAGAAAAACCTGCTGGATGCAAAGACATTTTGTGGCGTTACAGCAAGAATCCTATCATCAACTGGAATCCAATTCCAACTGCAGCGCGTGTTTACAATAGTGCAGTTGTGCCTTTCAACGGCGCATTTGCTGGAGTTTTCCGTGGCGACCAACGCAACGGCCGTGCGACATTATTCGCTGGTTTCAGCAAAGATGGCATTAACATCGAATTAAATCCAGAACCAATCAAATGGGTAAACGAAGACGGAACGCCAAATCCAACGAGCTACGCGTATGACCCACGTGTTGTAAAAATTGAAGATAAATATTTCGTTACTTGGTGCGACGATATGAAAGGTCCTTCTATTGGTTTAGGTTATACAAAAGATTTCAAGACATTCTATCGTTTGCCAAATCCTCTTATGCCATACAACCGTAATGGAGTTTTATTTCCTCGAAAAATCAACGGGAAATATATGTTGTTGAGCCGTCCAAGCGACACCGGCCACACTCCTTTCGGAAACATTTACATCAGCGAAAGTCCCGATATGGAACATTGGGGACATCATAAACTTGTTATGACAAACGGCGGACAAGGATGGTGGCAAGGTATGAAAGTTGGTGCAGGACCTGTTCCAATTGAAACCACAGAAGGTTGGCTTTTGTTCTATCACGGTGTTTCTAGTACATGCAATGGCTATGTTTATAGCTACGGTGCCGTTTTGTTAGACATCAACGAACCATCGAAAGTGTTGTACAGAACACGCGATTATCTATTAACACCAGAAGTTGATTACGAAACACGCGGATTTGTACCAAACGTTGTTTTCCCATGCGCTAATTTATATGACGCTGCAACAGGACGCATCTGTATTTATTACGGAGCAGCCGACACATTCACAGCTTTGGCTTTCTGCCAAGTTGACGAAGTTATAGCATTTATGAAAGCAAATTCAGAAGTATTCTAAAAACTCCTATTTCATTAAAAAGCGGAACCAGAAATGATTCCGCTTTTTTTATCCCAAGCCTATCCCGTCCTAAAATAGCGTTACAAAAAAAGTAACGTAAAATGGAAGTAAAAGAAAAACAGTACGTTAAACGTACACAAAAAGACTATCCAATGTCTTTTAAAATGTCAGTCGTAAAAGAATTTGAGACAGGCGTAATC
>JAZRXD010000085.1:0-14785 GCA_045600045.1 Bacteroidales bacterium | reverse complement strand
TTTATTTCTATGCACATCTTTAAACACCAATACACCGAATCTGTGTCCCCAATACGTGGCGTCCATCAAGACAACCACATCTTTCTCTTTTGACACCAAACGCTTGTGGTGTATTGTTTTAAAACGACGTTGGATTGTACTAATTGATATTTTATGAGAGTCTGAAAGTTGTTTTAATGTTTGTTTTCCTCTTGTATACTCTTCATATAGCTGTTCTTTTGATATTTGATCTGTCCTTGTGAAAAAACGACGGCAATCTTTACAATACAAACGTTGCAACCCTCTTTGGATACCTTTTTTGATTACATTTTTCCCCTCGCAATAAAAGCAGATTTTTACTCATTTTCTTAAAAATGCTGTAAATATATAAAATTCAAGTAATTACAAGGTTTTTAGGTACTTTTTTGACCATTAGACCTGGAATTGTATTATTCAACCAAATAGTAAGTTGAATAAAAAAGTCCGTTAAGCATTGTGCCTAACGGACTTTCATATAATAATGCAATATTGTTGCATTAGTTATTTTCTATTTGCTTTTTCTACCAATAGCTTGTGTTGCTGTAATTGCAATCACATTAACAATATCGGAAACATAGCAACCACGAGAAAGGTCGTTTACTGGAGCTGCCATACCTTGTAGGATAGGACCGTATGCTTCGGCATGACCAAATCGTTGTGCCATTTTGTAAGCGATGTTACCTGCTTGTAAGTCTGGGAATACCAATACGTTAGCACGACCTTTAATTTCGCTCTTTGGCGCTTTCTTTTCTGCGACGTTAGGTACAACAGCAGCGTCAAATTGCAATTCGCCATCAATTACAAGGTTTGGATTCAATTCTTTTGCAAGTTTAGTTGCGTTTACAACTTTGTCAATTACTTCGTGGCTTGCACTTCCGTGAGTTGAGAAACTCAACATTGCAATGCGTGCGTCCATATCAAGCAAATCTTTTGCAGATTTTGCACTTGTTACAGCAATTTCAGCAAGTTGTTTTTCGTCTGGCACAGGTGTTACTGCACAGTCTGCGAACAAGAACACTCCGTCATCGCCAAATTCCTTGTCTTTCAAAATGATGATGAATGCTCCAGAAACAACAGAAATGCCAGGCATTGTTTTAATAAGTTGTAGGGCAGGACGAAGTACATTTCCTGTAGAGTTTTCTGCACCAGCAACTTCGCCGTCGGCATCACCAGCTTTAATCATTATTGACGCTAAATATAATGGGTTTTTAACTGTTTTGCGGGCAGTTTCCAAATCCATACCTTTGTTCTTGCGAAGTTCGTAAATCAAATTCGCATATTCTTCCATCTTTGGATGGTTTTCTGGGTCTATAACCGTTGCTTTGCACAAATTCTTTAGACCATTCTTTTCTGCGAAATCCTTAATGAATTCAGGTTTTGAAAGAATGATTAAATCTGCGAAACCTTCACCTAAAACGATGTCGGCAGCTTTCAATGTACGTTCTTCTGTACCTTCAGCCAAAACTATTCTTTGAATGTTTGACTTTGCTTTTTCTTTGAAATACTTTACGAAATCCATGCTACTATATTTTTAATGTAAAAAAGAAGAGACGCTTTTTTGCGTCTCTATCTCGTTGATTCTTAAATTCCCAATGATTTTTTCAAACCTTCGATTTTCTTGTCTAATTCAGCTTCGGCAGCTTTCAATTCGCCTTTGTTGGCAATTGTTGTCTTTACTCCGAAGTAGAACTTGATAAGTGGTTCAGTTCCCGAAGGTCTTGCTGTTACTTTCGAGCCGTCTTCTGCAAAGAATTGTAATACATTTGATTTTGGCAAGTTGATAGGTTCTGTTCTGCCATCTTGATATGTTGTGATTTGTTTTCCGTAATCTTTAACGTATGCAACAGGAGAACCGTTCAATTCTTTTGGAGGATTGTTTCTGAATGCTTCCATCATTGCTTGGATAGCTTCTTTACCAGCTTTACCTTCTTTTTCAATAGAACAAAGTGTTTCTTTGTACAATCCGTATTCAACGTATGTTTCCATCAAAACATCGTACAAACTTTTTCCTTCGTTTTTAGCAACTGCAGCTGCTTCAGCAACAAGTGTACATGCAATAACAGCGTCTTTGTCGCGTACGAAATCGCCAGCCAAGTAACCGAAACTTTCCTCGCCACCACCGATGTATTGTTTTTTGCCTTCCAATTCACGGATTTTTTCACCAATGTATTTGAAGCCTGTCAATACGTCGAACATTTCTACGCCGAATTTCTTACACATATCTGTAATCAATTCTGTAGTAACGATGGTTTTAACAACGAATTCTTTTCCTTTAAGTTTTCCAGCTTTTTGCCATGCAGAAAGTAAATATTGAGTAAGAATAGTTGCTGTTTGGTTACCATTCATTATTACATAGTTACCTTCGGAATTCTTAACAACAATACCAACACGGTCGCCATCTGGGTCGGTTGCCATAATAATGTCGGCGTTCATTTCCTTACCTTTTGCAATGGCCATCTTCATTGCTGATTCTTTTTCTGGGTTAGGAGAGCCTGTAACTTCGTGAAGTTTGTTCAACCAATCTTTTTCTGTTACAAAATCTTCTTCTTTAATTTCGCCAACACCTGGTTTACGAAGTGAAGGGAATTCTCCAGAAACAACTGCTTGTTCTTCGATTACGTTTACGTTTTCGAAACCTAATTCATTCAAAACTCTTGGCACCAAACGTCCGCCAGTTCCGTGGATAGGAGTGTAAACTATTTTGAGGTCTTTTTGTTTCTTAATAATGTCGCCGTTGATTGAAAGGCTCTTGATTGCGTCGATATATGGACGGTCAATCAATTCGTCCCAAAGAATGATGTTTTCTTCGTTACCTTTCCATTTCACGTCGTCGATAGATGCGATTTTGTTTACTTCGGCAATTACGTTCGTGTCGTGTGGTGGAACCAATTGGCAACCATCGTTCCAATATGCTTTGTAACCATTGTATTTAACAGGATTGTGCGAAGCTGTGATGTTTACACCAGCTTGGCAGCCCAAATGGCGGATTGCGAACGACAATTCAGGAGTTGGACGCAATTCTTTCGAAAGATATACTTTGAAACCATTGGCAGCAAAAATGTTTGCAGTAGTTTCAGCAAACAAACGGCTACGAAGACGACAGTCGTGAATAACGGCAACCTTAATTTCTTTTTCGTTTGGATATGCTTTCTTAATGTAGTTAGCAAATCCTTGTGTTGCCATACCAACAGTGTAGATGTTCATTTTGTTGGTTCCAACACCGATTACACCGCGCAAACCACCAGTTCCGAATTCAAGGTTTTGGTAGAATGCATTTTCCAATTCAGGGTCGTTGTTGTCGATTAAATACTGGATTTCTTTCTTTGTTTTTTCATCGTAATTTCCAGTAAGCCATTGTTTTGCTTTGTTTAGTATTTCTTGATCCATTTGTTAATTGTTTAAATTCAAAAATTGTTTTTTCAAAGGTAAAAATTATTCTTATACACAAGTAACGAAACTGAAATTTTGACTAACACTATTTCAACACTTTTTAGATTTTGAAAATTTTGTTTGAAGCAAGTTCAATAACCGATAACGCAAAAAGGTTTATAAGTTTTTGAAAACTTACAATTACACACTAAAAAACAAGTGCTTTTTTTCTTCAAATTTGTGCGTTATAGTGTATAGTAATATGAACAAGTTAAAGGTATCTTTATTAGCCTTATTTTTAGGTAGTTGCGTGGTCGCAACAGCCCAAAAATATAATATGTCGGGGAACGAATTTGCGTTAGCCGAAAATTTGTTTGAAAATCAAAAATACAGTGCCGCACAGCAGCATTTCAATGCTGTTTCACAGTCTTCTGCGACACGTGAACAGAAAATCGATGCAAAATTTTATTCGGCGATTTGTGCATTGCGATTGTTCAATCCCGATGGTGTGGGCGCTGTGAAGAATTTCATTGCAGAATATCCGGAATATCCACGTATGTACAAAGCATTTTTTGAATTGGGAAATTATTTGTTTCACGAACAGCAATACAAAGAAGCGCTTGAAATGTACCAAAAAACTGACATGCAACGCTTTACGAATTACGAAGTCCTTGAACTTTTCTACAAAGAAGGATATTGCTACTACAAAATGAATGATTTGGAAAACGGCACAAACGAAGCTAATTCAAAATCAATTTACGCCCAAAAAACCTCATATTTGGAATTAGCAAAGCCGTTGTTCAACGAAGTAAAAGACGCGACTAAATCGCCATACGCCGAAAATGCGTTGTTTTATTATTCCTATCTCGAGTATGTTGACGGTAATTACGAATCGGCAATGATCGGTTTCGAAAAATTAGCTGATTCTTCAATGTTTTCGCCAGTAGTGGCTCCATATATTTGCCAAATTTATTATCAAAACGAAGACTACGACAAGTTGATTCAATATGGAAAAAAGGTTGAGCTGACAATCAATCCGAAATATTTGGGCGATGTGTATCGTGTGATGGCTGGTGCGTATTACAAAACAATGCAATACCAACAAGCATTGCCATATTATGAGAAATATTTCAATTCATCACCAGCTCCCACAAAAGTGGAATATTACGAAATGGGGCAGTTATACTACCGTTTGGGCGAATATCAAAATGCAGTTGACAAATTCCAAATGGTTACTTCCGAAAACGATACAATCGCGCAAAATGCCTATTATCACATGGCAGACTGTTATTTGAAGCTGGGAATAAAAGAAAAAGCGCGTAATGTATTCTATGCTTGCATGGGCTACGATGTGTTTCCAAACATTAAAGAGGATGCAATGTTTTGCTATGCGAAATTGACCTACGAATTGTCGTTTGCACCATTCAATGAGGCAATTACTGCAATGCAAAATTTCATGCAGACATATCCAAAGTCGAAATACAAAGACGAAGCAAATAGTTTGTTGGTTAAAATTTATATGTCATCGAAAAACTACGGCGAAGCATTGAAATCATTGGAAAGCATAGGTACGCTTACAAGCGATTTGAAAATGGCATATCAACAAATTGCATATTATCGTGGCTTGGAATTATTCAACAACCTTGATTATGAAGCTGCGATTCAAATGCTTGACAAATCAATGGAATATGGCATTTACGACCGCGCAATCAATTCTTATTGCACGTATTGGAAAGCTGAATCGAACTACAAATTGAACAAATACGAAGATGCACAAAAGCTTTACAAAGACTATATTATAATGCAAGGTGCTTTTGGAACGCAGGAATATGAACGTTCTCACTATAATATTGCATACACATATTTCGAAAACGAAGAATATCCGTCAGCTGCAATGTGGTACCGTAAATATATTGACATGGCGAAAGATAAAAAGTCCGATATCTATACCGATGCGTTGATTCGTACGGGCGACAGTTATTATATGATGAAAGATTTCGCTGCGGCTGTGAAATATTACAATCAAGCAGAAAAGATTGGCCGTTTCGATGTTGAATATGCGTTGTTCCAAGAAGCGTTCTGTCAAGGTTTGGACGGAAAACAACAAGAAAAAATCGGAACATTATCGGCTTTCCTTAAAACCTATGTCAATTCCGCATACTACGACGATGCATTGTACGAACAAGCCGAAGCGTATATGAAAGTTGGAAAAAATGATTTGGCTATAGAAAATTACAAAAACATCATAGAAAACTATAAATCAAGCTCTTACGTAAAACGTGCCTTGCTTCAATACGCTCTAATTGAATACAACGATTCGAAAATTGACGAAGCTTTGGTGAAATACAAAGGCATTGTTGACCAATATCCAGGTTCACAAGAAGCTCTAACGGCATTAAATATGATTCAAAATATTTATCGTAAAAAGAATGATATAGATGCATTTTCTTCGTATTTGAAACAAATTGGCGGTTACGACAACATTACCGAAGCCCAGCTTGATTCATTGAGTTTTGAAGTTGCACAAGAATTGTATTTGGATGGAAATTGTGAAAAAGCTATGCCGCTGTTCAAGAGTTATTTACAGAAATACGGCGATGGATTCTTCAAAATCAACGTACATTATTATCTTGGCGATTGCTTATATAATAGAGGATATCAAACCGAAGCGTTGCCTCATTTTGAATACGTTTTGCAACAGTCAAAAAACAATTATACCGAACAATCTTTGGTATATGCTTCGCAGATTTTGATGAATTATTTCCAATACGACAAAGCAGTTCCGTATTTGGTTGAACTTGAAACTTCGGCCGAAGCAAAACCGAATGTACTGTTGTCGCGCAAATTACAAATCGAAGCTTATGCAAAATTGAAAGAATACAGCAAATTGGTTGCAACAGTTGAAAATTTCATCGTGACAGAAAAAGTTACCGAAAACGATAAACGTTGGGCTAATATGAATGCTGCAATGGCCTATGATTCGTTGGGCGACACGACTAATGCTTTGGTTAAATATCGTACAGTTGCGTTGGAATATTCCACAGCAGAAGGTTCCGAAGCAAAATATCGTGTTGAATCAATTTTATTCAATCAAAACCGTTACGAAGATTCCGAACGTGAAATTCTTGATTTTTTGGAAAAGAGTTCTCCTCATCAATATTGGTTAGGAAAATCTTACATTTTGTGGGCTAGAATCTTTATGGCTCGAAACGAATTGTTCCAAGCTCGTTACACATTACAAAATGTACTTCAACATTATAAAATTGAAGACGACGGAATCATCAACGAAGTAAACGACACCCTTGACGAAATTACCGATTTGGAAATGCAGCAAAAAGCCCAGGAGTCACAATCGGTTGAAGTCAACATGGAGGAGGAAAACAAGTAGAAATTATATAGATTTTAAGATATATGATTATGAAATACAAGTCAGTTTTAGACATTCGCAACTTGATAGCATGCTTAGCCATAGTGTTGCCGTTCACACTGTCGGCACAAACGGAGGAAACTCCCGAATTGCAGAAAAACATTCAGGTTTATTCGGAATACAAACCTCAAATATCCGATGCAAGTCGTATTTCCGTAAATCCTAAAGTATACGATACGCTTGATATTCAAGTTAATTTGAAATACAACGTAAACGCCACGCCACTCAAAACAGATTATCACATCATTCCTCTTAAAGCCGTTAGTGTAAAAGGCGATAAACTTCAGGAATTATACAAAGGTGAATTTGTTGCAGGAGCCGGAAATTATTGGACTGGTTTGCTTGCTTTTCGTTACAATACCGAACGCTCACGATTGAAACAGTCGGGTGTAGAAGTGTACCATTTAGGTTCTGCAGGGAAAGTAAAAACCGTTAGTGACCAAAAGGCGTATGCAGGTTATTCAACTGATTATATTAGCGCATATTGGAAACGTTTTTATGAAAATTCCACGTTTTATGTTTCTGTAAAACCTGAATATAAAAGTATTTACCGATATGGTAAAAAAGAGTTGTATGGATATGACGGTCCAGATCTTGATTTTTCAACAAGAAAAGGATTGAAAGACGCTCATCGAAACATACTCGGAGCTAACGCAAAATTGGGTATTGTTTCAAATGATACCGATGTTGATGCTTTGCGTTACAATTTAAATATGGATTATGATGTAACGTATGCCAGTAACCCTACAAATCTCGAAAGTTTGATTGGTTTGCAAAGAGGTTTGGAAAAGAAATTAGAAAAACTTTCACTTGGCTTAACCGCTGATTGTCAGCTGAGTGCATTGAACTTCACACCTAAAGACATAGATTCAACACAAACAAATATCCAAGGTGTTGCGAGTGTGATGCCGTTTGTGAAAGTCGGTGCGAATAACTGGGTTTTACAAGCAGGAATAAAGGCTTCGCCAGTTTTTGGTGGTTTTAATACGTTCAAAATCCTTCCAGATGTGGCATTTTCGTATGCAATACCAAAACTAAAGATGATTCCTTATTTTAAATTCAACGGAAATGTTGATTTCAATTCCATGAACGAAATGTTGTGCGAAAATCCATACTTAGGTGATTCGATAATGGTGAAACCTACAATCAACAATTTGGGCTTTCAAATTGGAATAGATGGACGTGTTAAAAAACTAATCACTTACAATGCCGACTTTTCCGTGAATGCATACGAAAACATGTACTTCTGGCACGCATATTCTATTAGATATTTTGAAGACAAAAGATATTGGAATGGTGCTGTTGATGATGAGTTTTACACAACGTACAAGCCATTTTACGACAAAACAACATTGATGAAACTTCATGGAGACTTAGGATTTTTGTTCAGAAAAGTAAATGTCGATTTAGACGCAAATTATTATAAATGGCAAATGGATTCGATAAATTGCGCTTGGTATAAGCCAATTGTTGATGTAACTGCATCTGCTCGTTTTAACATAATTAATCCAAATTCAAACAAGACAAAACTAACAGTTGAGCCACAATTATATTTTATGATGTATAAAAACGAGGATTTGGCCAACAATTGCGTCATTCTTGATCTTGGTTTCGAAGCGAAATACCACTATAATAATATTTTGTTGTTCTTCCTTGATGTAAATAACATTTTAGGTGTAAACAACGAACGATATTTGGATTATCCAACACAACGTGCGAACTTTTTGTTAGGAGTATCGTTCTCATTTGCAGGACAAAAGGAATAATGAAAATCACACTTATTTGGGTTGCGAAAACAAATGCTTCGTATTTGTCGGAAGGAATTAAGGAGTACACCGACAGACTGAAACATTATTGCCAATTCTCAATTGTTGAAATTCCCGAATACAAATCTTCAAGCAAGACGAGTTTCGATGAAATAAAGAAAAAAGAAGGCTTTGCCATTTTGGCTAAATTACCACAAAATGCTCAATGTTATTTATTGGATGAAAATGGCCAGGAATACACTTCACGGCAATTTGCGAAAGTCATTGAAACAAACAAAGACAATTCGCGGGATTTGTGCTTTGTGATAGGAGGGCCGTATGGATTTTCGCAGGATGTTTACAATGCTGTTCCAAATAAAGTTTCATTCTCGAAAATGACGTTTTCTCATCAAATGATACGCGTTTTTGTGGTGGAACAATTTTATAGAGCGTTTACAATAATTAACGATTTACCTTATCATCACGATTAAAATGGCAAAAACTGTAGGTTTTTATACTCTTGGCTGCAAAATGAATTACGCAGAAACCGAAACACTTTTGCGAAAAATGGAAAACAATGGATTTTCGCACGTGAAATTCACCGACGTAGCCGATTATTATGTTATAAATTCCTGCTCGGTTACAGAATCGGCCAATAAAAAAAGCCGACAAGCCGTTCGTGCGGCACATCGAAGAAATCCGCAAGCAAAAATAGTGGTGACAGGTTGCTATGCACAGTTAAAATCCGAAGAAGTCGGTGCTATAGAAGGTGTTTCGTTGGTTCTAGGTGCAAAAGAAAAATTCAACATAATTGAATTACTGAAAGATGTTGAATCTAAATCAGAACCCAAAGCATCGTTACAAGTAACGCCTATTGAAAAAGTAGAAGAATTTTCCGGAGCATATTCTTGTTCGGAACGAACACGCTCTTTTTTGAAAGTGCAAGATGGATGTAATTATCGATGCTCGTACTGTACTATTCCATTAGCTCGTGGGAAAAGCAGAAACACCGATATTTCTTCGTTGGTAAAACAAGCCGAAGAAATAGCCGCACGAGGCGTAAAAGAAATCGTATTAAGCGGAATCAACATTGGCGATTTTGGCCAGTCAACAGGAGAAAAGTTTATAGATTTAGTAAAAGCATTGGATGCCGTACAAGGCATAGAACGATATAGAATATCATCAATAGAGCCAAATTTGATTACTTCCGAAATAATTGATTATGTTGCACAATCAAGGGCTTTCATGCCTCATTTCCATATTCCTTTACAATGCGGATGCGACGAAGTTTTACGATTGATGCGCCGTCGTTACAACACAGATTTTTTCAGAAAGAAAATAGAAGAGGTTCACACAAAAATTCCTGATGCTTTTATTGGCATGGACGTAATGGTTGGTTCCATGGGAGAAACAGATGAATATTTTAAAAAATCGTATGATTTCATAGAATCTTTGGGTGTGGGTTTTGTACACGTATTTACATATTCGGAACGAGAAAACACCGATGCTTTGAAAATTACGCCACATATTCAGGAATCTGTAAGAACGGAGAGAAGTGTTGAACTGCATAAACTTTCGGAAAAACTTCACCAAGATTTTTATAAAAAATTTGACGGACAGATTCGTTCGGTCTTATTTGAAACCAAAACAAAAGATGGATTCCAAGTTGGTTTTACCGACAACTACATCCGTGTTCAGGCAAAATTACCATTTAATGCTAAGAATCAAATCGTTGCAATTAAATTGCATTACACGGACGGGGTAATGCTGGGGGAACAAATCAAATAAAAAGGTACTTCCTCGATTGTTTTGGGTGTTTGCAAAAAAAGACTATTTTTGCACGCAAATCAAGGTCGGGAGACCACTAAACAATCAAATATGATAAGTGTAGATAATTTGGCTATTCAGTTCGGAAAACGAACACTTTTTCAAGATGTAAATTTAAAATTCACGCCAGGTAACATATATGGTGTTATTGGTGCTAATGGAGCTGGCAAAACAACGTTTTTACGATTGCTTTCCGGTGATTTGGATTCCACGAGAGGAACTATTTCGCTTGGCTCAAACGAACGTTTGTCTGTCTTGCGCCAAAACCACTTCGAATACGACGAATGTACAGTTCTCAATACTGTATTGATGGGCTACAAACAATTATGGGATATAATGCAGGAAAAAGATGCATTGTACGCAAAACCTGATTTTGGCGACGAAGATGGCATTCGTGCCGCAGAATTGGAGGAAAAATTCGCCGAGATGGATGGCTGGAATGCCGAAAGCGATGCGGCAACATTATTAAGCGGATTGGGTATTGCAGAAGATTTGCACCAAAAGCTTATGAAGGATTTGAGTGGTAAGGAAAAAGTGCGTGTAATGCTTGCACAAGCTTTGTTTGGAAATCCAGACAATCTATTGCTCGATGAACCGACAAACGACTTGGATTTAACAACAATAACTTGGTTGGAAAATTTCTTGTCTAATTTCGAAAAAACCGTTTTGGTTGTTTCCCACGACCGACACTTTCTTGATTCGGTTTGTACGCACACTGTCGATATTGATTACGGAAAAATTCAATTATACGCAGGAAACTATTCGTTCTGGTACCAAAGTAGCCAATTAGCTTTACGTCAGCAAGCTCAACAGAACAAAAAAGCAGAAGAAAAACGTAAAGAATTGATGGAATTTATTGCTCGATTCAGTGCAAATGTGGCAAAGTCAAAACAGACTACCAGCCGTAAGAAAATGCTTGAAAAACTAAATGTGGAAGAAATCCAACCATCAACACGCCGTTATCCGGGAATTATTTTCAAACCAAACCGTGAAGTTGGTAATAAAATATTGGAGGTAAGAGGTTTGTCTGCAAACATTGATGGCGAAGTTCTTTTCAAAAACATTGAATTCACGGTTGAAAAAGGCGACAAAATCGTTTTTCTTGCCCGCGATCCACGTGCAATTACCGCATTGTTTGAAATTATTACTGGAAATAGAAAATCTGACGGTGGTAATTTTGAATGGGGTACAACTATCACAACAGCTTATTTACCTGTCGACAATTCAAAATTCTTTAATACCGACATGTCGTTGATTGATTGGCTTGGCCAATTCTCCGAAGACACCCACGAAGTATTTTTGCGTGGCTATTTGGGAAGAATGTTGTTCTCGAACGAAGAAGTTTACAAACAGGTAAAAGTTCTTTCTGGAGGCGAGAAAATGCGTTGTATGATTTCGAGAATGATGTTGAAAGATGCAAATGCGTTGATTTTGGATTCTCCAACAAACCATTTGGACTTGGAATCAATACAGGCATTTAACAACTCGTTGATGCAATTCCCTGAAATCGTGTTGTTTACATCGCACGACCACGAATTCATCCAAACCGTTTGTAACCGTATTATCGAATTAACTCCTAATGGAATTATCGATAAGAAAATGGATTACGACGATTATATTACCGATGAAAAAGTTGCGGCTCAACAAGAAAAATTATATTCTCTATAATTATTTGTGATTCAAGTTAAAAGGGAGATGACGTTTTCATCTCCCTTTTTTGTTTATATCAAGATTTTTCCTTTGGGTTTCCGTCAAAAATCACTACTTTTGTATGTTTTTAGAACAAGAGGTTTACTCTACAAAGATTTAAAATAATGACTTCAAACGAATATTGGAATGAAGAAATCGAGACAATGAAACGTCCCGATTTGGAAAAATTGCAAGTAGAAAGATTGCGTAAGACTGTAGAAATAGCAATGAATTCGCCATACTACAGCAAAGTATTTAAAGAAAACAACATTACACCGGAAAGTATCAAGTCGTTAGAGGATTTGCAACGATTCCCATTTACGACAAAGGACGATTTGCGTAGCCATTATCCATTCGGATTGGTTTCTGTACCAATGGAGAAAGTTGTCCGTGTTCATTCATCAAGTGGAACAACTGGTAATCCAACCGTAGTCGCTCACTCACAAAAAGATTTGGATCAATGGGCAGAACAAGTAGCTCGTTGTATGTATATGGTTGGCTGTAGAAACACCGATGTGTTCCAAAACACTTCAGGATATGGAATGTTCACAGGTGGACTTGGTTATCAATATGGTGCTGAACGTCTTGGTGCCGTTACAGTTCCCGCGGCAGCAGGAAACAGTAAACGTCAAATTAAGTTCATTATGGATTTTGGCACAACAGTGGTGCACTCAATTCCAAGTTACGCAACTCGTTTGGCCGAAGTATTCTACGAAATGGGAATTGATCCTAAAAAAGATACTAAACTTAAAATTTTCTGTCTTGGAGCAGAACCTCATTCTGAAGAACAACGTCAACGCATTCAACAATTGTTTGGCATAAAAGCTTACAACTGTTTTGGTATGTCTGAAATGAACGGACCTGGCGTTGCATTTGAATGTAAGGAACAAAATGGTCTTCATATTTGGGAAGATTTTGTTATTCCTGAAATTCTTGATCCTGTTACATTAAAACCTGTTCCTGAAGGAGAAATTGGAGAATTGGTTTTGACTACAATTAACCGTGAAGCTATGCCATTGTTCCGTTATCGTACAAGAGATTTGACGAGATTTATTCCAGGACAATGTCCTTGCGGTAGAACACACCGTCGTTTGGCTCGTTTCCAAGGCCGTAGCGATGATATGATTATTGTGAAAGGCGTAAACATCTTCCCAATTCAAATAGAACGTATCTTAATGGGATTCAAAGAATTGGGTATGAATTACTTGATAACAATTGACACGGTTGGAAACAACGATGAAATGCAAGTTGAAGTTGAAATAGGCGACAATTTGAAAATTGACGATTATCCAACCTTGCAAAATCTTACAAAAGAAATAACTCGTCAATTAAAAGACGAAATTCTTTTAACTCCACGTGTCAAATTGGTTGAAAAAGGTTCCATTCCTCAATCAGAAGGTAAAGCTGTCAGAGTTAAAGATTTTAGAAAAAACCATTAATAAGAAACGTATGACTATCAATCAAATATCTATTTTCCTTGAAAATAAATTTGGAAGATTAAATGAAGTTTTTGCAATTCTTCGCGAAGAAAACATCCGCGTAATTGCCTCTACTGTTGCCGACACGTCTGATTATGGTATTTTAAGAATTATCACGACAAATCAGCAAAAGGCATATCAAACATTGATTCAAAACAAAGTTTCTGCCAACATGAACGAAGTTTTGGCAATTACAATGGATTCTAAGATTGGACAATTATCGACTTCAATCGAAAAATTCACTCAAGCAGGAATCACAATAGAATATATGTACAGCTTTTCTTTCAATCAGAAATCTGTTTTGGTACTTCGTTCCAACAATATGAAGGAAGCAAACGAAGTTGCCCGCAAAAACAACATGAACACGCTTTCAGAAGCAGAATTAATTAATTTATAAACAATATGTTCGGAATATCGGATCCTCAAATTTGGATAGTATATTTATTGTCGATAGTGTGCGTGATTTTCGCGGCATGGTTTGGCATTAAATATTGGAATGAAGAAGATGATGTAAATGGTGAAATTTCAAGTTTGCCTTGGAAGAAAAAAAATAAGAAGAAATAATGGACGGATTTGCAATGTATGCGGTTGTCGTTGTTTATTTTTTGACAATCGCTTTTTTAGGCTATCTTGGATATAAAAAGACAAAAGACTCCAGTGATTTTCTTATCGGTGGAGGAAAAATGAATCCAATTGTGATGGCATTGTCGTATGGTGCGACATTTATTTCGGCTTCGGCCATTGTTGGTTTTGGTGGGGTCGCAGCAACATTCGGTATGGGTATTCAATGGCTTTGCTTTTTGAATATGTTTGTCGGTGTTGTGATTGCATTCATATTTTTTGGTAGAAAAACTCGTCAAATTGGTGCGAAATTCAAATCTTCTACATTTGCTGAATTTTTAGGTTCTTGCTATAAATCAGACAAAATTCGTTTGTTTGTGGCAGCAATGATTTTTATTTGGATGCCTCTGTATGCCGCTGCGGTAATGCGTGGAGGTGTATTTTTCATGCAGGAGATTTTCGGAATCAGTTTCGATTTGGCTTTGTTGGTGTTCACAATCATCATTGCTTCGTATGTTATTGCCGGTGGCATGAAAGGTGTTATGTACACCGATGCCTTGCAAGCTGTGATAATGTTTCTTTGTATGATATTCCTTTTGATTTGGTTTTACAAAGACTTAGGAATGGGCTTTTCTGAAGCGAACCAAGCATTAAGTGACTTGTCGGAAAAC
>JAZRXD010000084.1:0-7643 GCA_045600045.1 Bacteroidales bacterium | reverse complement strand
ATAAGGCATTTGCCGAAAAAATTGGTGTGCAGTCTTCTTCTATTTCTCAATTAGCAGCAGAACGAAATAAACCAGGATTGGATTTTATTCAAAAAGTGTTGACCGTATATAAAAATATTGACGCAAAATGGCTGTTGACGGGAATCAAATCGGAAAATCAATCGTTTTCGGGGCCGCAAATTGAACCAATCCAACAAGATTTGTTTATTTCTGAGGTTGAAGAAGCTAAACAACCAAAACAAGATGTATTAGTTCAACCAACTGTTTCTCAAACTGTTGTACCGCCTGCTCCACGAAAGCAAATAGAAAAAATCGTAACTTTTTACACAGATAAGACGTTTTCTGAATCCTATCCCGAATAAATTATTACATTCGTGTTCGATTTAATGTAAGAACATGAATTATTCTGATACTATAGATTATTTGTATGCTCATTTCCCATGCTTTCAGCATGTGGGGAAGACTGCGTACGTTCCTTCGTTGCAAAATACAAAGGATTTGTTGGCCTATTTAGGAAATCCAGAACAATCAATGCCGTGTGTACACGTTGCAGGAACAAATGGGAAAGGTTCCACATCGCATTTTATTGCATCTATTTTGCAAGAAGCCGGCTATACGGTTGGTTTGTACACATCGCCGCATTTAGTTGATTTTACGGAACGTATGCGTGTAAATGGTGTTTCTGCATCGAAAAAATATGTTTGTTCGTTTTTAGAGAAACATAAACATAAATTGGAACAAATGAATGCTTCGTTGTTTGAAGTAACAACAGCAATGGCATTTGATTATTTTCGGTACAAAAAGGTTGATATTGCAGTGGTAGAAGTGGGGTTGGGTGGCCGTATGGATTCCACAAATGTAATAACTCCATTAGTGTCAGTAATTACAAATATCGGTTTCGATCACATGCAGATTCTGGGCGACACGTTGCCTAAGATTGCAAAAGAAAAAGCCGGCATTATTAAACCTGGTGTTCCCGTCGTTATTGGAGAATGGAATGAAGAAACCTCTGTTGTTTTTGAACAAGAAGCAAAGGGGAAAGGTTCGTGCATTGTTTTTGCACAGCAGTTTTCAAACTTTTTTTCGGATGAAAAACCTTTATGGAACGGTGAATTTTCATTACAAAGAAATGGTAAAAATGTTTTGGCTGCACAATCTGGATTACTTGGCACATATCAAAAGAAGAATGTCGTTACTGTTTATGCAGCAATTGAGCAGTTGAAGGCGCGAGGGATAAAAATTCCAGTTCAAGCAATAAAAAATGGCTACAAGAATGTTGTTGCAAATACAAAATTGCAGGGCAGATGGCAAAAAATAAGTGAAAATCCGTTGGTTATCTGCGACACTGGACATAATTATGATGGTATATCCTATACAATGCCACAATTGATGTCGTTGAACAAAAAAGATGTCCGTATAGTGTGGGGAATGGTGGGTGATAAGGATATTGATTCCATTAAATCGCTGTTGCCGGATAGTGCTACTTATTATTTATGTGAGCCAAACATAGAACGAGCAATGCCAATGGAACGTTTGGAAAAATATTTTTCAGAAAAAAAACATACTACCTACAAAACCGTTAGGAAAGCGTATCTTGCGGCAAAAGAACAAGTTACGAACGATACTATAATCTACGTTGGCGGTAGTTCCTATGTCGTGGCTGAATTTTTATCAAAAAAAAATTACTAAATGTTTGGAGGTAATTAAAAAGTATCTATCTTTGCATCGCATTTGAAAAGCAAATGTAATCAAAAGGGCGCTTAGCTCAGTTGGTTCAGAGCATCTGGTTTACACCCAGAGGGTCAGGGGTTCGAATCCCTTAGCGCCCACTTGAGAGAGGAAGTTTCGAAAGAAGTTTCCTCTCTTTTTTTTTGTTGATAAAAAAAACACTTATTGCGCCTCTAATTCAAATTTTCTTCTACCTTTGTGCGGTTTTTAAAGAAAGTAAACTGAATGGAACAAATTTCAAAAAGACTGGCTGCATTAGCCGCATCGCAAACGCTTGCTATGTCTCAGAAAAGTAATGAGTTGAAAGCAGCCGGAAAGGATGTAATCAATTTGAGTATTGGAGAACCTGATTTCAATACGCCGGATTACGTAAAGGAAGCAGCAAAAAAAGCAATTGACGACAATTTTTCTTTCTATTCTCCAGTAGGAGGTTACAAAGATTTGTTGGAAGCAATTTGTGCTAAATTTAAAAGAGAAAACAATCTTACCTTTACGCCAAATCAAATTGCTGTTTCGGCTGGTGCAAAACACGCATTGTCGAATGTGTTCTTAAGCATTTTGAATCCTGGTGACGAAGTTCTTATTCCAACTCCATATTGGGTAAGTTATCCAGAAATGGTGAAATTGGCAGAAGCAAAGCCTATTTTCATTCCTACCAATATTCAATCTGGTTTTAAAGTAACTGCTGCACAAGTAGAAAAGACAATTACCTCAAAAACAAGAATGTTCGTGTTCAGTTCTCCATCAAATCCTTGTGGAGCTGTTTATACGAAACAAGAATTAGCTGATTTGGCAAACGTATTTGCCAAGAATCCTCAAATCTTTGTTGTAGCCGACGAAATCTATGAACATATAAATTATGTAGGAGAACATCAATCAATCGCTCAATTCGAAGAAATAAAGAATCAAGTAATTATTGTAAATGGTGTTTCTAAAGCATATGCAATGACAGGGTGGAGAATTGGTTATGTTGCTGCTCCTGAATGGATTGCGAAAGCTTGCGTTAAATTACAAGGACAAGTAACTTCGGGAGTTTGTTCGGTTGCTCAAAAAGCAGCTGTTGCGGCTTTAAATGGAGGGCTTGATTATCCAAAACAAATGACTGCGGCTTATTTGCGTCGTCGCAATATGTTTACTGCAGAATTGGCTAAAATTGATGGTTTGAAGGTTCATATTCCTGATGGTGCATTCTATGTATTTGCAGAAGTTAGTGCTTTCTTAGGAAAAACAGCCCCTGACGGTACGGTTATTAAAAAATCTGGCGACTTAGCTATGTACTTGTTGACGGAAGGTTTGGTCGCATCTGTTTCGGGTGAAGGTTTTGGTAATCCTGAATGTATTAGATTTTCATTCGCAACCTCCGACGATTTGTTGAAAAAAGCAGCTGGTCGAATTAAAGTTGCTTTGGATAAATTGAAATAGTTTTTTACGAACAAAATCTTACGAAAGGTGTCTGAAAATTCATATTTTTAGACACCTTTTTTGTTATGTGCGGAATTAGTGGAATATATTCGTTTGTTGACAATACCGAACAATTTCGGAATTGTGTGGAAAGTTCCGTGCAAACGTTAAAACTGCGTGGTCCAGAGGTTCAAAACACACAATTGATAGGGAGGTGTGTTTTGGCTCATGCTCGTTTAGCTATTTTGGATACATCTTCGGCAGGAAATCAACCTTTTAGTGATGAAAGTGGTCGATATACGATAATTTATAACGGCGAATTTTATAACTATCGGGATTATTACGATGAATTGCGGGAAAGTGGATTCTCGTTTCGTTCTACGTCCGACACGGAAGTCTTATTGTATTTGTACATAAAGTACGGAAAATCTTGTTTGCAAAAGATTAACGGATTTTTTGCATTTGCCATTTACGATGCACAAGAACAAACATTGTTTGTGGCTAGAGATAGAATGGGAATAAAACCATTGTATTTTGTGAAAACAGATTCTTTCATTGGCTTTTCTTCGGAATTGAAAGGAGTTTTGGAATTTCCTTTTAAACGTAGGTTGAACAAAAACGCATTGTTTGCGTATTTGCAACTTATGTACGTTCCGGCTCCGTTGACAATGCTTGAAAATGTAGAAAAATTGGAACCGGGTTGCTCGTTGTGGATAACAAAAAATGATGTTCTGCAAGAACGATATTTTTCTCTCAAAAAGGAAAATCACAAAATATTGAACATTTCATATCAGGATGCACAGCAACAGTTGGTACAACGATTGACGGATTCTGTTCAAAAAAGATTGATTTCGGACGTTCCGCTTGGAACATTCTTGAGTGGGGGCATTGATTCGTCGGTTATCAGTACAATTGCAAGTCGCAATGTTGATAATCTGCAAACTTTTTCTATAGGTTTTAAAGACAATCCGTTTATTGATGAAACGTATTATGCACAATTAGTGGCAAAAAAAATACATTCTCAACATACGGAAATACAAATCGACGATGCGATGCTTAAAGAATCGTTGTTTTCAATTTTGCAAAACATCGACGAACCATTTGCCGATTCGTCGGCTATAGCTGTGCATGTTCTGTGTAAATTCGTAAAGCCTCATGTTACCGTTGCTTTGTCTGGAGATGGTGCCGATGAACTGTTCGCCGGATATCGCAAACATTTTGCACACTACAAACAAATGAATCAAAAATATTTGAACGTAAGTTTGTCATTTTGTTATCCGTTATTGAAAAAATTGCCGCAATCACGAACGAATAGGTTGTTTGACACATTTCGAAAAATTTCTAAATATGCGGAATGTGCAAGACTTCCTTTGGCTGATGTTTATTGGAAATGGTGTTGCTTTATGCAAGAAGATGGGGCTCGGAATGAATTGTTGAAATCCGATTATGATATTGAGGAGATACGTAAAAAATATTTATCTATTTTTTCTGCTCAATCCGACATAAATGATATTTTGCTAGCCGATCAAATGCTTGTCCTTCCTAATGATATGTTGACGAAAGTTGATAGAATGTCAATGGATAATAGTTTGGAAGTTCGTACGCCATTTTTGGACCATACGTTTGTTGAATTTGTGAATAGTTTACCATCGGAATTTAAAATAAATGGTAAGCAAAAAAAGATACTTTTGCAGGATGCCTTTCGAAATGTTTTGCCTGAAGAATTATATAATCGACCTAAACAAGGTTTTGAAGTACCGTTACGGCAATGGTGTAAAACAACACTTTTAGGATTGCAGGAGGATTTGTTGTCTAAATCGTTTATTGAACAACAAAACATATTCGACTATGCTGCGATTGACAGTTTGAAAACTATCGCGAAAAGCCCTTCGCCTTGCGATGCTCCAGCTCAAATTTGGGCGCTGATAGTATTCCAATCGTGGTGGAAACGTTATCTGGCTTGATTTTTCTCAAAATTGCAATAAAAACAGAGCTTGTAGAAATCAAACAAACACAACCATTGGGTTTTTATAGCCATTTGAGCTAAAAATTCGCCGAATTTATTATAGATTCCAGCCAAGAGTGAGTCCAGTTTTAACGTTTTGATGTTTTTGTGATAACGAAGAAGTTTAATTTCTTTTACGAACTCCGTTGAGTCGATTTCTTGTGATAGCTTTATTTTGTAAAGATTTCGCAATGCGTCTTGCGTTTTTATTAAAAACTTCTCGTTTGTGTCCAATCCATTGTGTTGGAGGGGATTATTGATATGTTTTATTTGTATGTTTTTCTTTTTTAAGTTGAAGCCGAACAACGTATCTTCGTGGCCATACGATTGAATGTCTTCGTTAAATTTAATCTTTTTAAATAATATTTTGGGAACAAGAAAATTAAACGGGGTAAATGATTTGTAAGGATGTACAGCTCTGTCTTGCGCAGAAGTCATTTCTCGTCTTCGGCCATATTCCCATCTTAATTTTTGGTTAGAAGTAGGAGAAACTGGTGAATACGAAATTCCACCGCAGATTACGGTGTTTTTGTTACAATTGTTTATGTATGATTGTATAAAATCATCGGAAATGACTTCGGCATCGCAATCAATAAAAAGCAAATAGGGATATTTTGCTTTTTCAGCTAATTCATTACGAATTTTTGCCCGACCAATATTTTGATGTAATTCTTTATAAATGACGTTGTTCTGATTGGAAATTGTTGCATTTCCGATTTTGAAATTCTCTAAAGAACAATCGTCAAAAACAATAATTTCGAATTCTATACCGAGTCGGGAACATTGTGTGTGCAAGTCGTTTACGAGCTTTCCTAAAAAACAATTATAGACTGGAATTAGAATTGAGAGCATACATAATTTTTCTGCAAAATAGTAAAAATAACCCATTGTTTTGCGGGAAAAACAATAACAAAAATGTGTGTAACTTGTAAAAAACTAATTTGCTTTTGAAAATTGATAATTTGCAGATTTTCACTAATTTTCCACATTTAGATTTAATAGAGACGGGATTTATGTCAAAAGATAGGGGTTTTAATATGCATATTATTTACAAATGGCTGATAGTCATTTTGTTATGTGGTATTGAAACATCGGTTTTTGCACAAGTAACCGCTAAATTTTCTTCCTCTAAAATCACAAGTTGTGGAAATACCGAAATTGAATTCATTGATGAATCAACAGGTTCGCCAACGGAATGGATATGGGATTTCGGTAATGGAGTGAAGAGAACGGAATCAGAGTCGAAATCATATAAATTTATTTATCAACCAGGAACGTATACGGTTTCATTGAAAGTTTCTCGAGGCACACAAACTGATGAAACCAGCTTGCAAATCACAATTAATCCTTTGCCAAATCCAGATTTTGAAATTAAATCATTTGATGGCTGTACTCATTCCGATGTAACGTTTTCTGATAAAACGACCTCTGATTCAGAAATTGAAAAATACTTATGGGCATTTGGTGATGGCGGTAGCTCCGTAAGTGCAAACCCATTGCATTCGTATGCCGAATCTGGCTTTTATACAGTGGCATTGACAGTTACTGATGCCAAAGGTTGTCGTGCAACAATTAGCAAAGACAGTTCCGTACAAGTTACAGAACCTTTGAATATTTCGTTTGATGCAGAAGAAACAGAAGCTTGCGAAGCTCCGTTAATAACAACATTTCAATCAACCACGCATAATGGTGATGTGGCGGAATTTCTTTGGAATTTTGGTGACGGAGAAACGTCAACGGAAGAACATCCATCGCATACATTTATAAATGATGGATTTTATGATATTGCGTTGACGGTAAAAACATCGACTGGTTGTGCAACAACAAAAAAGGTTGAGAAATATGTAAAGATTAATACGTTTGAAGCCGACATTATCTCTGCTGATTATGCTTGTCAAAATTTGGATTTTGCGGTTGATTGTAATGCTAATTCTCCTATGATTTCATGGAGTTGGAATTTTGGAAACGGAGATGTTTCGACGGATAAAAAAACAAACATTCAGTTTGTAAATAAACAGAATTATGAAATATCGTTGAAAGCGGTTAATCATATTGGTTGTGAATCGATAACTCAAAAAATAATTCCAGTTTTATCACCAGAAATAGTATTTGAAGCAGATAAAACCACATTTTGTGCGATACAAGAAGGGACAATAGTTAATTTTAGCTGTTCAAATGATGATTTCACATCATATAAATGGGGATTTGGTGATGGTGAATACGAAACGACTGCGGAAAATTCCATTTCACATACTTATTATAACGATGATGATTATGATGTCTCCTTGCAAGTGACAGATAATCTTGGATGCATAGGGACAAAAACTTTAGAAAAATACATATCCGCATCTCAGCCTAATGTGTCTTTTGCTCCGAAATCAAATTCGTATTGTGTTCGTTCAAAAATAGAATTACTGAATCATACAACTTCTCGTTTGAATTTTACTTCGACATGGGAATATCTGTATGATGAAAGTCTTGAAGCATCAAAAACAGAAACAGAAGAAAA
>JAZRXD010000083.1:0-19124 GCA_045600045.1 Bacteroidales bacterium | reverse complement strand
TTTCATTTGCATTGTAGAAAATAATCTCACCTGTACTTGCCGACTGCATTTCCCTATTCACTTCTTTTGATTTGTTATTTGGGGGACTGAAAGGATAGTAAAATAACGATTGGTGATTATTGTTTGGAACCATCTTCACAGGAATCGTTTGGGTGCGATTATTGCGGAAAACACATCTTGTTTGGCTACGATTTTCTCAAAATTTGGCAATTGTTTGGGTATGATTTTTACAATTTTTCATCATTGTTTGGGTATAATTTTCTCGATATTCATATCTTTGCTGTATATAAACAATTGATTATGAAATATTTCAAGAGACGTATTGATGAAGCACTTTTAAGTTGGGCTAAATCAACAGATAGGAAACCTTTGCTATTGCGTGGAGCCAGACAGGTTGGAAAGACAAGTGCTGTTCGTCATTTAGGCGAAACATTTGAAAAATTCGTGGAAATAGACCTCAACGAGCGGACAGATTTACATTCGTTGTTTGCTCCTCAATTATCTCCTCAACAAATTTGCGATGGATTGAGTATAGCAACAGGGGAAAAAATAACAGCAGGAACAACTTTGTTATTTCTCGACGAGATTCAGGCTTGTCCAGAGGCTATAAATAAACTCCGTTATTTTTACGAAAAATTTCCGGAACTACACTTAGTGGCAACAGGTTCATTGTTGGAGTTTACCCTTGAAAACCTTCCTTCGTTTGGTGTAGGAAGAATAGAATCGTTGTATATGTATCCATTTTCTTTTGAGGAATTTGCTGGTGCAACTAATAACAATTTGTTGTTTGATGCAATAAAAACGGCGTCTTTTCAAAATCCTTTATTGCCTGTGATACACGAACAGGCAATAGATTTGCTCAAAATATTTCTTTCTATTGGTGGTATGCCCGAAGTTGTTGCAATGTATGTCAAAAACAAAAATCTATTCGATTGTCAAAAAGTTCTGAATACGCTTATCAATTCATATAAAACTGATTTTGTAAAATACCGCAAACGTATTGATCCGACATTAATTAATGACGTTTGGATGTCGGTTGCAGAACAAGGACATGGGAAATTTGTATATTCGTTGGTAAATCGTGAACTTCGTTCCGAAACGATTCGTCAGGCATTGCAAACCCTTGTATTGGCGGGACTTGTTTACCCTGTTGTGCATTCTTCTTCCAACGGTTTACCTTTGGGAGCGGAAGTGAATAGAAAATATAGCAGAATGATAATGCTTGATACAGGTATAATGCAACGGCTACTCAATCTTAATTTAACAGAATTTTTATTGGCAAAGGATTTTTCAACCATAAACAAAGGTGCGTTAGCCGAGGTTTTTGTAGGTACGGAGCTTATAAAATCTGCGCCATTCGACAGTCAGGCGGAATTATATTGCTGGCATAGAGAAGACAAAACCGGGAATGCCGAAATTGACTATGTAACGGAATTTGATGGAAACGTGTTGCCAATTGAGGTTAAGTCTGGAACACGAGGTTCTATGCAGAGTTTGCGGTTGTTTCTTACACAAAAAAAATTGACACAAGGTTGGCGTGTCTCATTGGAAAATTTCTCTCAATATGGTGACATTTCCGTTGTGCCGCTCTATGCAATAGGCTGCATTATGAAAACTATTTCAAATACTAAAATGAATGTTTAACAAAAAAACATTGTAAACATGTAATTTCCACCTATTTACAAAGATTTTAGGTACCGTTTTGACCATTAAGCCGAATTGAGCATTAAAAACCATTGCCAAGAGTCTGTATTTACAAATCTCTTAATTCTTAACTCTTCTCTCCTTCGCCGATTTGCAATTGATTGATAAATTCCTCTGCGCAAATCTCCAATTTGCTGAATGCGAACATTTTCTTGCCTAAATCTTTTAAACTTGCGCCAATTAGGTAAACAACGTCGTCAATTATGAGAAATCTGTCGTGCGACTGACGGAAAATTTGGACCTCAACTGGACGATATTGTTCGTTATGTTTGGCAATATCCAACTGCAACAGTTTGGGAATTTGAGCGGTGTAGATTGTTGCCTCAACTTGTTCTTTTCGTTTGTCAAACATCGTAAGAACCGTATCGTCTATATAATTGTCTATCAACATGATTCGTTTATTTGCCGAGCGAATTAAATCGTTGGCAAATTTATACGCATCGAATATTTGTCCGTTATAGAATATTCCCTGTACTGGAGGCAATGATGTTTGTACGAAAAAATCTATTTTCTTTTCAGTTTCATAAACACGTTCTTCCAAAGCCTCGAATCGTTGATTAACCGAATACCCCTTTAAGATATAATCTTTTAGAATTGTATTTGCCCATTGACGAAAACGTGTACCCTGAATAGACTTCACCCGATACCCAACAGAGATAATAACATCTAAATTATAGTATTTAACCGTTCGCTTAATCGTACGATTTCCTTCTTTTTGAACTGTCAAGTATTCCTTGACAGTTGATAAACATTCCAATTCAGATTCCCTATATATATTGTTAATATGTAAACTAATATTTTGTTTACTAGATGCAAAAAGTTCCGCCATTTGTATTTGCGAAAGCCAAACTGTTTCGTTTTCCACACGAACGTCTAATTTCAATTCTTCATTTGGTTGATAGAGCACAATCTCCCCTTTGTTTTCTATGTTCATTATTTACGGCTTTTGATGCCGCAAATATAACGAAATTATATTCTTACCAACAGCAAATGCCTAACGGCATATTATGATTTGTGCATTAAAAAACCGTTGCCAAGAGTCTGCATTTACAATTTTCTTAATTCATTCTGTACGTTATATAAGATTCCTTGAATTGGCGGCAATGATGTTTGTACGAAAAATCTATTTTCTTTTCTGTTTTATAAACTCGTTAAAAGCCCGCCGGGCTTTCATATCAATAGAACATGTACAATTCTCGACGATTCAACCCTGTATGGGTTGCACAAAATGAATAGCTAACAAAAATGCAACCCCGCAGGGGTTGTTGTTTTGTGTTGGTATGTTTTTTTCTATTGATATGAAACTACTACGGAGTTTTTAATTCTTATCTCGAAGCATCTCTTGACTCTTATTTCTTAATTCTTTCTGGTAAATTCTACGACCCATGAACAAGACGAACCGATTGACCGTAGTAACGGAAGCCGTTTACCCTGAGCACGTCGTAAGAATCGAAGATTACGCCCCACGCGCCGTTCGGATCGCTCTCGTAGAGCGACGAAGACCAGTAATACCCGTTGACAACAGGGTCGTAAATACTCGACTCGTAACGACAACCCGCAGCAGGAAGGAATATGGAGTTACCATTGGATGCCTCAACTTTATATCCTGTCACCCCATTATACGTTACCCAAGTCCAGTTACATTTTGTTCTCAACTCTGTCCATTCCGCTTCTGTTGGCATACGCCATTTGCCACCAAAGGTGGCGTACGCAACATCGTCACTTTTTTCGAGCACTGTTTTGTTATCAACTGTCCCGTTGGAACTTTTCGTACAATATTTGGTTAGAGTAATGTCACTGCCATAGCAACAATATTTGTATGTACTCCAATCGTATGTCTTTTTAGGTTTTGTTTCGCCCCATGCATAATAATTTCCATATTCCCATGACGATTTGGCTCCGACATTGCACGTTGCCCATTTTACTGAAAGACCTAAATCTACATACTGCGCAGAACTTTGTTCAACTCCTTGAGGAACAGACATACTATCAACGACTTCTTGTTTTTCTTCAAACGCTTGCACAGAAGTTTGTTCAACTTCTTGAGGGACAGACAGACTATCACCATCAGCCTGCTTTGTACTTTGAGTCTGTTCACAACAAGCGGATAAAACTACCGCGACAATTATTATTAATATTTTTTTCATAAAGCTATATTTACAACAACTAGTTATTTAAATAATTTTCTATACACACACCTACGGAACCCATAATTTTACTCTTCTCTTTTTATTTAAATATATCAACTATAATTCACCAGCTTTAATTCGAAACATCGACTTCTCTCCACTTATTTACAAAGATTTTGAGTACTTTTTTGACTATAGACATAATCATTACTACATCATTATTGAACCTAGAACTAATAATATTCAAATTGATTATATCTTTATTTACCCAGAGTTATGGTTCCATCTTTGATTTGGCTCATTAGAGAGTTTTCAGCATCAATTTCGTTACCTTCAGAATCTCTAAGATTCCATTTTCCGTTCCATTGTCCTAACTCGTATATAGGATTGGTTATCTTCTCTAAAATTTTGTGGTATGTTGAATTTAAAACAATATTTTGAGAAGAATACAAATCAATGTCCCTATACTTATAAATAATGATACATAATAATGAATCTTCAATATCAAGGTATTCGTATTCATCTTTCCCACATCGTTTTATTAGTCTGAATTCTTGTTCGTATGACCATGATTTTTCTTTTTTGAAAAATATATTTTCAGTTTGTTTAAAAATTTCATTTTCAACATCATCACTATTCAGCACTACATCTGGATTATATGACTTTTTATATTTTATGGAAGAATATTTAAATTCGTTAGATTTATGGTTATTTAACAGCTTGTTTTTATCAAAACACAAACATACGCCATTACCTTTTTGAGCATAATGTCCCCACATTGGGGCAATTGCATATCCTTTTCGGGGGGTATCTTTACAAAAACTAATTTGACGATATTTTTTTATTTCTTTAGCAGCTAAATCTATTTTTTCAAAACTATCTTTTGTATAAATCGGTCTATATGATTCATTTATATCATTTACATTTTGAATATTCGAAAATTTCAATTTTTTTGACGTTAATATTAGTAATGCATTTTCAAACGATGTGTAATGATATAATTTTTCAAATTTATTAAATTCGTTCATTGGATGCTTTTATTAGTTATTTATAACTTTTTACAAATTGCATTGGAAGTCCTGCCTGTTGAGAACTCACTTCCAAAGATTCAGTACGGGTGACATTACTTATTGTAAATGAAAATGTATTAACGCTTATCGCATGAAAAGAGGTATTAATACCTGTTTTTAAAGAACCTCCATTTAATGAATAATACACATATTTTGATGTGGAACCATAACCTGGATAACAACCACATTGTGCATTATATGAACCCGTTTGTGAGGGGTTTATGTCAGAAAACACAGATGGAAGGAAAACCGCACCTAACGCTTGTAGCGATAACCAATATGTGTCGGAAATGATATTTTTATTATAACCATCAACGCCATATGTAATACCTGATAGGTTCGTCAAATTATCGGGCAATAATACCAATCCAAAAGAACCATTTATTGTTGCCCAAAAATGTAATGAGTTTGCATTTTTTCTTCCATTGAGAATATAGCTCATCTCTGATGTTGTTAATTCTCTATATGTTGTATCCACAATATCATTATACGTATATATATACTTTCCTTCTATTGAAGAACGTTCAATGTCTGCACAACCAAAACAAACTTTATCCGTAGCATTGACAGAATAATATCCCTTATATAAACAGCCTAAACTATCTATTCCATTACCATCTTCATTTACAACAATACCAGATTTTTCCAATGTTTTTTTTACTTTTTCCACCTCATTTAAACACAGTTCTTGAATATAATCATTCAAGGAAATGCGACCTCCGTTTTTATCCAATATAATTTCACCATTATCAAACGATATTTTTTGAATTTCATTTTGGGGATCATCGTCGTTTAATTCAATGGAACCTCCATCTGTAGATAGGGTTACAAGGGAACCTTTTTTAGACAAAAATTGTAATTCGTTTGTTGTATCATTGTCATTATTATGTGGCAACACAATGTAATTACCTTGAGACAGATAGATTGTATCATTTCCATACGAAAGCACCTGTAACTCGTTTATTGGATCTGCATCTAAATCCATATTTCCAGATAACACAACGGAGTTACCGCCACTAATAACCAATTCATTGCCCACAATACTCAATGTTTGGTTGTCGGTATTGTCTCTGTATGCTCCTAAATAAACTTTGCCGCCGTTGCTTAAATACAATGTGTCGTTTGAAAAACTAATTGCTTGTATTTCATTAGTGCTGTCCGTGTCGAATTGTACGGAATTACCGCCACTAATAACCAATTTATTGCCTACAATACTCAATGTTTGGTTGTCGGTATTGTCTTTGTATGCTCCTAAATATACCTTTCCATAATCGTTTACATCGCTTAAATACAAAGTATCGTTAAAAAATTGCAACACTTGCAATTCGTCCGTGTTGTTGGCATCAATAACTACCGTATTTCCGCCTGAAATTGTCAACCTATTTCCTTCAAGCAATAGTTCCTGATTGTCGGTGTTGTCGAGGTATTTGCTTAAATCAATAGTGTTTCCATTACTCAAGGTTAAAATATTTCCATCAAGGGATAAGACCTGAAGTTCGTTTGAAGGGTCTTTATCAAAATCGTCAGAAGCATTGTCGGAAACTCCTGCGCGTTCAGCATAAAGGGCATACGGAACGCTCAAAAGTTGTGATGTCCCTATAAATTCATAGTTACGGTTGCCTGTAATGTCCAACTCGGTTTTTACAAAGTGTGTATTGGTTCCCCACGGAATGTCGGCAAAAACACCTATTACAACTTCTCCTTCGCCGATTGTGATATTTGCAATTCCATAATCGTTGGTTGCAACTTGGTGCGTTTCCATATACACCACGTCGCCCATAGGGCTGTCTTGTAATATGCTTATTTGCAACGAAACCAATTGGCTTACCAAAACCTTGCCTTGATTGTTTCGGATTACTGCTTGGTACTTAAACGCTTGTGGACTTTGTGCCAACACTATTGTTGCAAGCACAATACCAATCATTGTAGAAAATAGTTTTTTCATAGTTATCTGTATTTATTTAATGCACTAATTTTTAAAGTATTAATGGCAAAATTGAGATTGGCGCTTGCTACATCATCGAAACCTGCCGATGTAATGCCAATAACTTCACCCTTCATATTGAACAATGCACCGCCACTACTTCCATGAGTAATGCCAACAGTTGTTTGTATCAAAAAATCATCGGGTACGCCATCCCAGGTTCTATATGCACTGATAATACCTTCGGAAAGAGTTTGGGTTAATCCTTCGGGATTACCAATAGCAAAGGCTTTTTCTCCAATTTTTGATTGTGTTGATGCAAGTTTTACGGTAGGGAAAGTATGTCCGTTATTGGAAACCTTAAATATCATATAATCTTTTTCCTTATCGGATGCAATTACTTTGTCAATATTGTAAGAATTGCCATCTTCGGTATAAACTTTCGCCATAGACCAATAATCTCCACTATACACGTGATAGTTCGTTACAGCTATGCCATCGGATGTGATAAAAAATCCCGATCCTTGACCAACACCTTGCTTGTCGGCACTGATAATAAAGAAAACAGCCTTTTTGCATTGTTCATATAACGTCACCAAATCAATTTCTTCGGTCTTTTTTAATTCCTTCTTACATTCAATAATTTGCTCAATAGTTTTTGGCTGATTAGGCTTTACGCCATCGGCTTGTTGATATAGTTTCAACGCAGTTTCGTAATCATCATTGGCAAAAGCAATATTTGCTTTTTGCATTAAATTGTCCCACTCAATGTCATTCAACTTTTGCTGACACAAATCAATTTTGTTTTTAATTTCAACCGAAGGAAGCATTGCATACGCTTCTTCGTAATACGATTTTGCTTCTTTATATTTCTTTGTATTGTAGGCCACATTTGCTTTTTGTATGTATGAATCACAAATGTTTTGTTTTTGCAATTGTTTACATTTTTCTATTTGTGACACTGGATAACTTTCGTTTGTTTTTACCAACAATGCATCGTTATATAAACGTTCTGCTTCCTCATAGTTTTTCGCATTAAATTGAGCATCAGCCTTGACAATAATTGCGTCATATTGTGATTGCACTTTCAATTTTTCACAGTTTTCTATTTGTGTTTTTGGATATACTTCGTTTGTTTTCAGTGTTAATGCTTGATTATACAATGCTTTGGCTTCATCGTATTTTTTTTCATTCAAACATCTGTCGGCCTTGGCTATTAAATCGTTGTAGTTGTTTTGTATTTTTTGATTAGCCTTGGCATTTTCTATTTCTTTTATTTTCGATTTTGGATATTCTTTGTCGGGATATAATGCCAAAGCTTGATAATAGGTGTTTTGAGCCTTGTCGTATTCTATATTTTGCATTTGAACTTCGGCATCGGCAATAAGTTGGTTGTATTTATTTTGTCGTTGTTCAATTGCTGATATTTTTTGCTGAACAGATTCCAATTCAACCTTTGCTTTTTCCGATTCTGTATGTTTTACAGCCTTTGTATATTCAACTTCAGCTTGTTGATATATTGAAAGGGCGGAATTTTCGTTTGTTGCCAATATATCATCAGCTCTTTGTGTCAACAATTTCCCGTTATCCATTGCAATATCAAAATCCGTACGGTTGTCGAAATGAATAACATTGGACTTTGCTTGAAATGTTTTGTTCGCAAGAGCAGTATAATAATTACTTGTAGAAGGATTGAGCTTTACCGATTTATATTTTTTTGTAAGTGACGCAATGTCAATTGTCCATACAACTGCAGCTGAAGCAAGGGCAACGTACGATAAATTTCTTTGTTTCACTGCTTTGTCGTATAAATTATCACTTTCTGAAATGTCGAAACTCGATTTATATGAATCATAATTTTGTGTTGCCTTATTTTGCAAAACCAATGCTGACGCAATTAAGCCATATCCTGCAAGACCATACATGAAATAAAAGTTTCCGTTTCTTAGACGATAATCACCTAACCCAGGAAAAACTAATGACTTCACCACATGGGGTGCAAGTTTTATGTCCAAATTTGATTTCACAAAAACCGTAGCGTAAACTGCCTGATTGATTGTAATATTATCGTTGCTTGGTTTCCACAATATAACGTCAGAAGAACCACAACCCAAAGAGTTATTTCCCGATTTAAAAGCTATATTGCTTGTTCCTATTCTTTCTCCATTTTCGTAATAGAATTCGGCAGTTGGAAAAAAAGTTTGATTTGTTTTACAATCTTTTACTTTCACAGAAATAGACAATTCATCTTTTGCTGCTGACAATTCAACTTTATCCAAATTTTGAGAAAACGAACAAAATGAAATTAACCCAAATGAAAGAATTGTCAATATATATCTTAGTCGTGTACCCATAGTTATTTGATTTTGAATGTTTTAATATCCCCATACACAACTACATTATTGCAAATAGCAAACGAACGGTAATAATATGTTTGCGAAGAATTAAGTCCAGTTATTTGTGCATCATATAAACCGACAGTTGGAGTTTTTTCAAATGTTATTTTGCTGGAATTGTAATTCGGTTGGGCCGTAGTTTCTGACCAACAAAATCCATAAGATGTAACATTGTCAAACGAAAGACTTTCAACCGTCGCATACAATCGTACAGCTTGAGAACCAAGTACATCGTACGAACCTGTGACTACAACTAATTTAGGCATTTTCACTTCTATAATATTGCTGTAAATTGTATTCGTGGTCGATAATTTGGCATAAACTTGAATGAAATAACATTCACCTTCATTTAATTGTGTAAAAGTTTCAGAAAAATCATCTTGTATTGATGTCGCTGATTTTATACGTTTTTCTCCGTTTTGCAATTCTGCTATATTTTTGGAAATCAAAGTGCCATATTCTGAAATTTGTAATGAGCCAAGATTTGCAATCGTTGAAAACGTTACGACAGCATCTTTTCTCGTTACATTGACACTTTTACATTCAATCGTAATCGAATTCGGAGCAACGAATGTATTTTCTTCTCCATAGATTATTTTGTTGTCAGCATTAACATACGAACGAATGTAATATGTTTGTTCTGGCTGCAAAAGCAACAAAGTGTCGATAAATTCCGATTTTTGGAAAGTGCTTGTATTTGTAGTGTGATTGTCGTTAATAGTAGGATTTTTCGACAAACTCCAACAATGTCCATAACTTGAAATCCCTTTTTTATTAATATCAACAAGAGATGATGAGGCAGTAACCCAAGTGTCGTTTATTTGTATATCAGTTGCCGAAATTTTATCCACGCGTTCAAAATCTAGTTTCTGACACGAGACAAACACAAACAATAATACTATGTACAAAATCCGTTTCATTGTTTTTCAATAACAAAAGATTGATTTATGTTTGATTTTGTTGAATATACTTTGAGTATATATATTCCAGCTACAAATTGAGTCAAAGGAATATCAGTGATATTATCTTTAATCTTTTCTTGCATAAGTTTTTGACCATTATTGTCAAAAAGTTCATATATGCAACTCTCGTATGAATTTGCTTGAAAATTAATTTTTATGGAATTTTCTGTTGGGTTAGGATAAACATTGACAACGGCTATTTGTATATTACTGATTGATGTTGGTTTGACAATGATGTCGGTTTGCTGAAAACCTTGTGTAAGAGTAATACCATTACTTGCTATTGTTTCCGTAATTAATTCACCAATAGTAACTTGCATAGTCGCATATCGGTTTTCGTAGTTATCTCCCGAGGTAACAATCGCATCAGAAGACACTATTTGAGACATTCCAACTAATGAGAATAAAACACTACCCAAACAGAATAGAAATCTTTTCATACATTTCTACAATCTGCCCGATTCCAAAGCAATATAAAACATGATTAAATAAAAAAGCGTGGAACCCATATCTGTTACTTGTTCCACGCTCTTAGGCTCTCGCATTGCCCACTCAAGTAAAACAAGCAACTCAAAAGCCCACGCTGTTATGATAAGGATATGGCTATCCTATATATCACAACCCGAGGACATTCATCGTTACTGCTTTGTTCCGACTTGAGTTTGAAATTTGCGAGATTTCAGAGCGTCAAAACAAGCGTTAGATAAACGCCTTTCTATGTCTGCCCACCCAAAACAAAAAAATGTCCCTCGTGGGCTTTTACAAAAATAAAAAAATTCAATTTCCTACAGAAAAACGATAGTGAAAAATCATTAAAATTCCTGTATCAAACTGAATAACAACATTTTAACAACACAAAAAACATTTCCCGAATTTAGCGAAGCAGGTACAGAGGTGGCTTTCTTTGTTTTTTTGCTATTGGGAGAAAGGAACAGCAGATACGTACAAATATTTTACAAGACTAAGTGCCTAAATCCGGTCCTTTGCGCCATGTGTGCAATGGGCGGATATAATTAACAAATCAAGGCTTGGGCAATCACTTCTTTTCTTTCTTCTACAAGATAACTATAAACATACCTTGCAGACTGATAATACAAACCTGTATTTGCATCGCAAAGTTTGGCAAAGGTATTAGACTGATACAAAATATCAAAAGCCTTGCTAACAGAAAGATGATTTTCTTCTGTCAATATGGTTATCAGATCGGTTGTAAGCGATTGAACCATAAAATCAAACTCCTGCTTTGTAACATTCATATCTTGTCAATAACCATATTTGAACCATGATATAGTTTCACGACAAATTTCCTCCCTTTCTTTTACAGAAAGCAGACAAGCCTTCCACCATATCCTCAAATCGTTGCGTATGCATAATACCATAATGAGATTGAATCATATCTAAAGCACCATAACTACTCAAGTAAGACTGAGCTTCCTGGTAACTAATGTTATATCTCTTAGCAAACGAGCCAATCAACATAACCATATATTCTACTATGTCTCGTAAATTATACATACTAACAATTCATTTGCTCCAACAATTTGACCTTTGGTCTTCCTCCTTGAAAGCAATGTGCGGATTACAAAAATAAAAAAAATCAATTTCCTACAGAAAAACGATAGTGAAAAATCATTAAAATTCCTGTATCAAACTGAATAACAACATTTTAACAACACAAAAAAACATTTCCCGAATTTAGCGAAGCAGGTACAGAGGTGGCTTCCTTTGTTTTTTCAGATATTGGGAGAAAGGAACAGCAGATACGTACAAATATTTTACAAGACTAAGTGCCTAAATCTGGTTCTTTCCGCCATGTGTGCAATGGGCGGATATATTTTCATCGCAAAAAGTACAATTTAAAATTGATTTCACTCTTTCGATGGCAATTCATCTAATAGTTTTTTACCATTAAATTCAACATATTCATCAAATGCTTTTTGCAAAACTTCTTGCGGTATCATTTTTTGTTTGTATTGTGATACCATTATTGGACTCATAGAACGAGATAAAGCATATTCAACAACCATTTTATTGGCATCTTTACACAATAACATTCCGACAGAAGGGTTTTCGTCATCCCTCTTTTTGTTTCGATCCAATGCTTCCAAATAAAATTCCAATTGTCCGACATCCTTAGGTTGGAATTTCCCTGCTTTTAACTCAATTCCTACATAACATCGCAGCACTCGATGGTAGAACAATAAATCAAGATGATATGTTTCTCCTCCAACTTGAATCGGATATTCGTCCTGAACAAAAAAGAAATCCTCTTTTCCTAATTCAAGTAAAAAATCTCGCATATGAGCCAATATTTCTTTGTGCAAAAGCGGTTCATCATGTATAGGAGGTAATCCTAACGACTCAAGCATCATTTTATCTTTGAACATTATCGGTGCTTGCGGATACATCTCAAGCAACATTTTTGACATATTCTGTTTAGAATTGCCTAATAAATTCTCAAATGTGTCGTTTCCAATACAAATATCCAATTCTCTTGTATTAAGATTTTGTCGAGAAGAATAAATCATATAAAACATACGTTCTATATAAGTATCGCAACGATTCAAGATAATAACATGATGCGTAAATGTAGTGATCGTCAATATTTTAGGCAATTGTCCATTCACTGATTGGACAAATTCTTGTAATTGTCCATTCACTGATTGGACAAATTTAAGAGAAGAATACGTTTCATAAAAACGAACCATATTATAAAGGCTACTTCTCCCATATCCACGATAATTCGGTCTATGAAGCTTTATATAATCAGACTATTCTCTTACAATCTTATCTCCCCATTTTCCACCTTTTAGTCGGTCAGAAAGATAACGTCCGATTTCCCAACAGGTAAAGATATGCTCCGCATTCACACACGATAAGGCACGCGCTGTATGTTTGTCAATAATCGTACATACATCTTCAAACTCTCCATTTTGGGGAAGTAATGAGCAATTAGTTGTTGATTTTATGTCACTGATTTTTTTTGCCATCTTCAAACAATATTGCGACACTGTCGCAAACTTCTAACCCAAGCGTTGATGACGCCTTTTATTTATGTCTGCCCACCCAAAACAAAAATGTCCCTCGTGGGCTTTTACAAAAATAAACAAAATCAATTTACTACAGAAAAACGACAGTAAAAAATCTTTAAAAGTCCTATATCAAATTGAATAACAATATTTTAGCTACACAAAACACATCCCCAAATTAGCGAAGCAGGTACAGAGGTGGCTTTCTTTGTTTTTTCAGCTATTGGGAGAAAAGAACAACCGATACGTGCAAATATTTTACAAGACTAAGTGCATAATTCCGTAAACAATTGTCACTTTTTTTGTTTTTCACAAAAAAGAGTTTGTTTTTCAAACAGCTCAAAAAATGGCATTTTTTCTACATAGTTAGGGAGTTTGAACTACATAACTATGCAGTTTGAACTAGTAGGCTTTATCGTGCTTTTTTACACGTAACAACGATTTTGGGAAAATAAAAGTTCAAGACGGACCTTCTCCCCTAAAAATCTACTCGTTGTACGAAAGAAGTTGTTTAGTGAGACTGTGGTATCGGCGCGCGTTTTGATAGTTTTGGGTAGAAAAATCTGTTGTAAACGACTAATATAAAACCTTGTTCGATTTTGAGTGAATGGTTCAACAACCGTTCTTTAGTTATTTTCTCGTTATCGCTTATTTCTTTAAGATTTTTCTATCTTTGCAACAGGAGCAAAACTCTTTTTGAATAATGAGCAATTTAGTTGTAACCGGAATGGGCATCATTTCGGGATTGGGAATAGGGAAAGAAAAAACTTTGGAGGCTTTACTTGCGGAAAAATCTTCTGTAGGGAAAATCAAGTATTTGCAGACAACGCATACCGATATTCCAGTTTCCGAAGTTCCTATGAGCGACGAGGAAATGAAATCGTTTCTCAACATTCCTCAAAAACAACTCGTTACACGCACGCCTCTTATGGCAATCATTGCTGCAAAAGAAGCAATTGAACAAGCTAAACTACAAGAAAAAAAGCCGAAACGCATTGCATTCATAAACGGCACGACCGTTGGCGGAATGGAAAAAAGCGAGCAATTCTACATTGATTTTCTTGAAAACGAAAACCACAAAGAATATATTGCAGCACACGATTGTGGTGCAGGAACCGACGATGTAGCCGATTATTTCGGCATTTTTGATATGACATCGACAATTTCCACAGCGTGCTCGTCTGCCATAAATGCTCTGATTCTTGGTGCAAATCTCATAAAAACGGGCAAAGTTGACGCCGCTGTTGTTGGTGGAACCGAAGGTTTAAGCAAATTTCACCTCAATGGTTTCAACACATTGATGATTCTTGACAGAGAAACGTGCAAACCGTTCTCTCAAAACCACGTTGGGCTTAATTTGGGCGAAGGCGCTGCTTATTTGGTTATAGAAAAAGCCGAAGATGCGGAAAAACGTGGTGCTGAAACGTTATGCGAATTGAGCGGCTATGCTAATTTTTGCGACGCATTTCATCAAACGGCTACTTCGCCAAACGGACAAGGTCCTTTTTTAGCAATGCAAGGTGCGCTCGCCGACGCAAATTTGCAACCAACCGACATTGATTTTATCAGCGCCCACGGAACTGGAACGGGAAACAACGACACAACCGAAGGTATTGCAATCACTCGCGTTTTTGGAGAAAATGTTCCCGATTTTTCTTCTACAAAAGCATTTACAGGTCACACTACAAGTGCTGCAGGAAGCGTGGAATCGGTAATTTCAATATTGGCTTTGCAAAATAATTTTATTCCTGCAAATTTGAATTTCTCGGCTCAAATGGAAGAAGTGAAAGTTGTTCCTGTCACAAAAACAAAACACAAAGAATTGAATCACGTTATGAACAATTCGTTTGGATTCGGCGGTAACGATTCATCTTGTATCTTCTCAAAAATCAAATAATATGGACATTTTCATTCAATCGGCAGCACAAATTTCGATTCAAAATCCACTTTGCGAAGATTGGTTTGAAAATCCTATTGTACACACCGAAGGCTACAATCGTTCCATCGAGCCAGATTACAAGCCGTTCATAAATCCTATGGCGGCACGTCGAATGGGCAAAATCATAAAAAGAGCTATCGCAACTTCTATTTCCGCTATCCAACAAGCTGACGCGGAAAAAGTTGACGCAATTATTACTGGAACAGGTCTTGGTTGCATCGAAAATACAGAAAAATTCTTGTCTGCCATGGTTAAAGAAGGTGAACAACTTCTGCAACCAACCTATTTTATGCAGTCAACACACAACACGATTAGTTCGCAAATCGCACTCAACCAAAAATGCAACGGTTACAACTGTACTTACTCGCATCGCGGGACTTCGTTTGAATGTGGACTTTCCGATGCTTTGTTGCAAATGCAGTTAGGCAGAATTTCCAACGCACTTATCGGCGGTCACGATGAAATGACTCCCGATTATTTTAATATGCTTGGGAAAATTGGTTATTGGAAAAAGGACGAAATAAACGCAACCATTCTCAAACAATCGAATTCGGAAGGTTCGTTTGCCGGCGAAACCGCAGTATCCTTATTTTTAGGCACAAACAAAACGGAGAAATCATTGTGCAGACTTCGCGATGTGGAACTGTTGTACAAACCTTCGGCAGAAAAAATGTCCGAAACAATTCAAAATATGCTCAAGCAAGCAAATCTGCAATATTCCGACCTCGATGCGATTATGCTTGGTGTAAGCGGAGATGGCGAAAACGACACAATCTATAAAGAATTTGCCCAGAAAAATTTTCCACAAACTCCAATTGCATGGTACAAGCATATTTTTGGCGAATCGTTTACAGCATCGGCTTTTGGCGTTTATGCCGCAGCGGAATGTTTGGCAAAAAAAATCATACCAGCAAATTTGCTATACACAAATGAGGAAGCCCTTAAAAATCCACAAAACATATTGATTTACAACCACTTCCAAAACAAAGACCATTCTTTGATACTTTTGTCAAAATGCTAAAACTCGTCATTTTATCCATATTTCAATCTCTTTGTCTCGCTTCGGGACAAGTATTCCTGAAAATTGCCATGGTGAAAATGGAGAAATTTGCGTGGTCGTGGAACTATTTCTATTCGTTACTCACAAATTGGTGGTTTTTGCTTGTTGGAATCACAATGGGCAGTGCAACAGTTTTGTGGTTACACATTCTTAAAAACTATCCTCTTTCGTCGGCTTATCCAATGACGTGCATGAGTTTCGTATTTGGACTGTTGGCAGCTTGGATATTTTTAGGCGAATCTATTCCGCTCACTCGTTGGATTGGAGTTGGAATAATTATTGTTGGTGTTTGCTTCGTTGCAAAATAAAATCGAATTACTATGAAACTAACACATACCATTTCGTTGATTATTGGGTTGTTCGTATGCGGCACGGCATTCTGCCAATCAAAATTCACAATAGTTTCCGACGATAAGAAACCCGAAATCATTCAAAGCATTACCAACGCATCAAAGCAAAACAAAACGCTAACCTGCAACTTCGTTCAGGAAAAAACAAGTACGCTTGTTGCCGACAAAGCAATTTCCAATGGGAAAATGTATTTTCAAAATCCACGCTGTCTCCGTTGGGAATACACCAATTCATACGGATTGATTGTAAATAACGACGAAGTCGTTGTGATTGACTCCAAAGGCGCGATTTCGCAAGCCAACAACCCACGTGTGTTCAAAGAATTGGCAAACATCATAATGAGCACGATAGACGGTTCGGGCCTAAACGACAGCAAAAATTTCACAACATCGGTCAGCCAAAGCGATACAGAATATTTAGTGAAACTCATTCCGACAAACAAGCGAATAGCAAGTGTCTATAAATCAATACAATTGAAGGTAAACAAACAGACAAAACTTGCAAATTCCATAGCAATGTTCGAAACAAACGGAGATTCAATGACGATTACATTCTCCAACCACAAAACAAACCAAACTTTAGATTCAAAACTGTTCAAGACAAAATAAGCAATGCTAGAAAGTAAACTATATCTCATAGAGCACAAAGAAGTCAACGACAACGACGTGGTGTATTCCATCCGTCAAAACAAAAGCAACGAAATTTTCAAAGCTCATTTTCCGGGAAATCCAATTACGCCGGGAGCTTGTCTGATTGAAATAGCGAAAGAATTATGCGAAAAGCATTTTGAACGCCAACTTTGCATAAAAAGCATCAAAAACGTAAAATTCATCAGCCTGATTACGCCAATTGAAAATGAATTTCTGAAATTCAAATTTTCGTTTTCTATGAACGAAAGCACCATTTCCGCAAAAGTCCAGATTTTATCGGACGGAAATATTTGTTCAAAAATCAGTTTTGAATTAGCATAATGGAATTAAGCGAAACAACCTGCATTGTAATTCCAACCTACAACAACGAAAAAACAATCAAATCGGTTGTTGAATCGGTTTTGCCATATTCACAAAATGTGATAGTCGTAAATGACGGCTCCACAGATTCCACGACCGACATTCTCGCCCAATTACAAGACAAAATCACGCTTGTTTCGTATGCACCAAACCGCGGAAAAGGCTTTGCCTTAAAAACCGCATTTAAGGAAGCCCAAAAACACAACTACACCTACGCCATTACACTCGATGCCGACGGTCAGCACAAAGCAACCGACTTGCCACTGTTTGCCGAAGCAATTGCGAAACACAACGACGCATTCATTATAGGAAGCCGACAATTTGACTTACCGAATATGCCGGCGAAAAATAGTTTTGCAAACAAATTTTCGAATTTCTGGTTTTGTCTGCAAACTGCCCACAATCTTCCCGACACACAAACCGGATTCCGGGCTTATCCACTCAAGAATTTAAATTATAAAGGTCCTATAAACAACCGCTACGAAGCCGAATTGGAAATATTGGTACGCAGCGCATGGAAAAACATTCCGCTCGTTCCAATACCAATCGACGTATATTATCCGCCAAAGGAAGAACGCGTTTCGCATTATAGACCAACGTGGGACGGCGTACGCATCAGTTTGCTGAACACACTGCTTTGCCTATTGGCTATTGTCTATGGTTATCCGTCGATGGGAATACGGAAGTTGATAGCAAAAATCACAAACAAAAAAAGAGACGCCGAACACAACGTCTCTTCATTTTCCTGATAGTAGCCATTTTAAATATCCCAATCAGGCAAATAGAAAACAAATTCACTTGTCTGATTATACAAAACCAACTTGTTTTTTTCACGTTCAACCGTCATTGAACCTCTAAATTCCTCCAGCAACAATTTGTCAATTTGTTTTGGCGCAGGATTGTCGGTTGCTTTTTCTTGATATGATGAGATATAAATCGTTTGGTCGTTAATTCTTTTGTAAGAGCCACCAGCCTCGTTTACGCTTGTGTTGAATTTAAACGACGTATCGCTGGTAAAAACAAGAATATATTCGTTGGTGGATATATTTATTTGTGGAGTATTTATTTTTACGCATCTAATAGACGAAAGCACCCATTCTCTCCGAGAAGGAGAAACATAGAACCTATCCTTTGGAGTTTCCTTTTTCGACAGTTTTGCTTCTGTTTTGTACACATATACAAGTGAATCGTGTTCGTTTTCGCTTCCTTTATCAACCGTCACATATATTTTATCGACAACTATGCTAACTTGGTCGAAAGGAACACCTACCGAAAAGCAAGAGTCATATTCCGTTCCAAGTAGTGAATCTTTTAGCGTAATACAAATGTCTCCTGTTTCGCCATCGGTTGATTTGAGAGTGATTATAGATGACGGAATCGGGTCTTGTTCACTTTTTACCACTTCGTCGTTTTTGTTGCATGATGCAAACAACAATGTTGCCGCTATCATAAAAAATACCTTTTTCATAATACTACATAATTTGTTAATCATTTCTGTATATATAGTCTCGAAAAAACGGAAAGACTGCACGGAGTTGCAATATTTTTTT
>JAZRXD010000082.1:0-53038 GCA_045600045.1 Bacteroidales bacterium | reverse complement strand
GTGATTTCTTTCCTCATTTATTACAACCATATTTATAGGTCTTTTCTTGATAATCAACAAAACATTTAATTGCTTGTCTTTCGAACGCAACCGTATCAAATTGCGCAAATAGAAATTGACATTGAAATAGAATAATCGTTATGATAATTATTTTCTTCATAAGCATCTGTCTAATAATGTGTAATTTGCCAGGCATTTATAATTTTGTCAAAATTATATAATTTTTTGTAACCACTCACCTCTGGATTCATTACTCGGATAACCCACTTGTTTGGATAAACCTTAATACTTTTAACTCCAACCGCATGACCATTTGTCCCATCCACCAGAGTTTCCAAAGAGATTCCTTTTCCTTGTTTCATTATCGCAACCAAGTCTTGTATATCATCGGCACTGATTTTTTTCAAATTGAATCTTCTTGCGGCATACATATCTCTCATCATATTCTGGTCAACTTCAACATGAGGATATGTCATTCTTAAAGAACCTGTACTTTTTGTTGATCCATTAAAACACTTATCAAAACTTTTAAAAACTTCATATCTACAGTCATACGGACCATATTGATTATACTGAGGTATTTTCATTTTTGATTTACAAATTGTTCCATCCCAAAAATTTCTTTTATCCCTAATAGCATCTATACCACCAATAATCCCCCCTATCAACGCTCCCGAAGTTCCTGAAATAAAACAATCCTTTAATCCTGTAACTAGGGAATTGCCGAAACCTTGTTTGCCAACAAGCCCATTCCCAAAGAGTACCTATATGACGCAACAGTCCATCCCCCCATAACTGAAAACATTGTTTCTCAGTCGACGAATGGTATTAATCTTTAATCAATACATCTTGATCTTTTACGTTGGCTTGTAAAGAAGAACTGATTGTCTTCTTCAACGACAATATTTGTTCGTCAACTACGCCTCGTTTTTCTGGTTTATACAATTTCTTGTATTGACACTTAGCCAATTTGAATTTCAAATCATCGAGATTTCCCAAAATATTCAGACCCAGTTTAAAGAACAACGGGCTCTTTGTCAACGAAATATGATAATTGTACGTCATATCGAGATTGTGATAACCCGACAACACCGCCTGATATTTGTCCATTGAAACCACAAACGGATACAAATCAACTTCGTTGCGGAATACTGTCATTTCAACATCAAGACTATCTACTACATTTTTCGTCTTTTTCTTGTTGAACAACAATAATTTTGAAATTTGTTCGAATGTCTCACTATCCATTACAACAAGATCTTTTCCTTTGATTGCAGCAGCTCCACGAAGTGTTGAAAATTTCGGATCGTAATTCGATTTCAAATATGTTTCGGCTGCCAAATGGAATTCTGCTTTCCCCGAGAATGATTTCAACATTGGCACGATAGTATCGATATCGGGAATCATTTCTATCAAATCTGCAACACTAATGTCGATTAAGTGGAAATCAAGTCCTGCAAACAAGTGATTTTTTCGTGCGGAACGATACATTGCCGTCAACTGCATTTGCGCTGCATCGCACGTAAAACCCATTTCTTCAATAACCAAAACACCATCGCGGATTGTTACACCTCCACCAGCGTGTTCTATAATTGTTTTTCCAACCAACGCTTTTTTAATGTCGGTTTTCAAAACAATATCTACACCAAGCGGAACCATAAATGGATTATCTTCTTCGATATTTGCGGAATCCACAACGGTTTCAACTTGTTCTTGTGGCTGGTCGTTTCTTAAAGCTTGGTCATCTGCCACTTCCGTTGTGTCGCCAACTCCACTCACAATGTCCATCAATTCCATTATATCAGTATAATCCGATGTGAATTCAAGTTCGCCTTTCAACAAATCCTCGCCATTAATATAGTCGGCAATATTTTTTATAATACCTGTTAATTGAAAATCCGAATTACCAAGAATGACCTTACTTTGGTCGATATTGAAACGATTTTTATTGAAATCGCATTTGATTTTCGAAATCTTTATTGGCGTTTCTATAGCACTAATGGCAATCTGTCCTTGATTGAAATTCAATTTCACATCAGGATTCCATTGGAGAATCATATCTTCCTGACTTTCGTCGTATTCTGCCTTCGCATCAATATTGACAACCCCTGTGCGCGCCGAAAGATCTTCGGCAACTCTTGCATAAATACTATCGCAATTGAACAAACAAACATAACCTGTATTTTTGCCTTTCGGATACATTTTTGCTGTTCCTTGCGGATGACGAACCATTGCCGAAATAGTATCGGCTTCCATCACGTAATTAACATTTTTAATATCAAAATCGCAAGCAAGAGCAACATCTTGAGTTGTATCCATTACGTCGGAAAGACCAAGACGAAGATTTGCGTTTCCAAGATCTGCTTTGAAGAAATCCGTCATAATAAGATTTAGCTTATCGCTCTTGATACCCAAATCCAACAACTCCTTAAATTCGTTTGTAGTGTGCGTACTTGGCAATGCAATGTCGATTGACATTTTCTTACTATTTACGAATGTGGAATCCTCATACACAGCATCAAAATCAGACAAACTGATTGTTCCGTTTGCTTTTATACGTTTCAAATCAACATTTGTCAATGCGTCCATATTACATTGAGCGGTAAGAGCTGCATCAGCCCAACCAGTCGCAAAAATATAATCCGGTATGTCATTTTTCAAGTCAAGCAACCACAAGCGAGCGTTGAGTTTAAGATTGAAGTTCATCTCGTTCATCAAATCGAGAATGTCGCCAGTTGCAGTAACCGAAGATTTTCCCGTTTTTGCCGACAAAGAATTTATTTTTATTGCCGAATTTTTCTCTTCGTTCAAATCAATATTTACGTGTGCATTTGCGACAACGTCGTACAAATCGTGGCCAAGTCCATCAACCACAACAGTACCTTCGGAATAAGCAGCATCAACAGAAAACAATGGCATCAACGTATCGTTCATAATTCCACGGACATTTCCGGTCAATTGAATTACTCCGTCGAGATTTATTCCGTCGAGATATTCTTTCATCATTTCCTCTGGCACTAATGGGAACAATTTGTTCAGTGCAATATTGTTCGTTGAAAAATTCATATTCATGCGAATGTCGTCGCCAATTTCCGTATCGCCAGTCAATGAAATTTGGTGTTCATTAATACCAATCAAAGCATCAGTCAACGCAAATTTTAAAGAATCAAGAGAAGCTTCTAAAGGTAATTCTGCTTGTACATTCAATGAATCAGCATATTGCGTTTCGCCCATTGTAGCAGAAACACCAGTTAGAAACAATTTTAAATTTCCCTTTATGTCGCTGTAGCTTTCAATTCCGCCCGAAAATTTCGTTTCAAGATTATTGATTGTGGCAACCAATTGCGTGGAATCAGTCAAAGCAAAATCAATAGCCCCCGAAGTCATTTTCAAATCAGTTGCTATGGCATCATCTTCCATCAACACATCAGCACTTAAATTGATATCTTTTATGGATGCATTCATTTTTGACGGAACATCAACATACGTAGCCGTGATCTTTTTCAATTCAACATCCTTGATAGCCAGAGCATTAAACAACGAACTTGACGTTGTGTCTTCTTCGGCAATTGTGTCGCTCACAAAAATATCGTAATTCGCAACGCTGTCTTTATTCACATAAATACTTGCCTTCGTATTGTACAAATACACGCCATTCACAATGATATTTTCGTTCGAAAGATATTCGTCAACGTCAACCGTGGCAACCAAATCTTCAATAAATGCGACCGTATCAGACGGTGCCCCTTCCATTGGATTGATGAGAGCGACGTTGTGTAAACGCAAACCAAAGCGCGGGAAGGAACTGAAAAACGTTAAATCAACGGTGTCCAATTCAGCCTGACACGTAACGAATTCTGGTATATATTTTTTCACAATCGGCGTTAATTTTGCTGGAGTAAAAACAAACCACACAGCAATGCAAACCGCAATAAGAGCAATTCCAACAACCGAACCGAGGGATATTCCAATAATTTTTAAGGCCTTTTTCATAACATTATTGTTTTGTAAATGTGTATGTTTTTCCGTTTGCCGTATAAACCAACGTAGTTGCGGTTAATGTAGTGATTTTATAAGTTTTGGGAACCGTTCCTCCCATTTCCATTTGATGATATTGAGTAAGAGTTTCTCCATCCAAAGTCCAAGTAAATGTTTGTGCTTCGTCTTCGTCAACATCGTCGGAAGTGTCCCAAGTTGCGCCCGAGCCACTTGACGAATATCTTTCCCAAAGCGTACCAGACTTCCAACGACCAATCAAATCGGCTTCGTCGAATTTGTTTTTGTTACATCCGCACAATGCAATAACTGCAATAAACACGGAAAGAAAAATCTTTTTCATAGACGTTATTCATTAGTGTTTATACCAAATCCCCCTGCTGAATTTTCAGCATTCTCCTGACCTTTTTGTTCTAATTCTGATTTTCTCCACACATAGGAAATACCATATTCCGCACAAACCTCACGACGTTTTTCAGGTTCCAAACCTGCAAAATGATTTTCCACCTCGTTCCAAATCTCCACAATAATAGCGTCGCCACGTTTACGTAAATCATCAATATATTCAGCCGTACGTTGGTCGTTTGTTATACGGAATTCATTTGTTCGGGCAGCTGCCGCAAATTTTTCGTATTCGATTTTTACCATCGAAATACGAGGATTCGTCATATATGTTCCACCATTAGCAACACGTTTCGCCTCGCCGTCAATAAGTTTTTTCCCCCAATCCAAAAGTTCGTCAACCGTTTCCAAACTTGGCAAATATTTCCCTTCTAGCCCATAAAATTCACGTGCACCCGGTTTTATTTCGCCACGCGCAATTGCCATATTCAAAACTTGAATGAAATGGGAAATGTACATTTTCGCACGTTTTTGCAAATGAGAAAAATTCGCACCTTTCTCAACCGATTGCGAATACGACGATCGACATTGAAGTATTCCACTTCGTAACGAAGGAAGATAAAACTTCGCACGCAACAAAAGATCGTAAGGGATAGGACTCTCGTTAATTGGCAATCCAGAACATTTATCAATTGCTGTTTGTAAAGCACGAACACGTGCTGCATCTGTATTTGGAAGTCTCCGATATGGCATATCTTTACATTTTCTACAAATGTAGAAATTTCTTTTATCTTATATATAAGATTTTGAGAATTTTAGAGTTGATTTTAAAAAAAGCGAAGAAAGGCAAATAGGAACAGACTTGCATATTCGCATAGTACAAATGCTACTCATAAATCAAACAACCTTGGCAATTTATAAACATAGACAACGCAAAATCTTTTTTTTTCATTGATTTTACATACATTTGCCATACATTAAAAGTAAATTTGATATGGAAGTATCACGTATATTTGACCTTCTGGATCGATATAAAGAAGAGCTCCCAAAGGTTCAAACAATAAAGAATTCAACAGCAAATCCAAATGTTGCTTTGGCTCACAAAGTTGATGGCAAATGGGTTACCTACAACATAGATGAATATATAGACTACGCTAACAATGTCAGCTACGGATTGATGGCGTTGGGTTTGAAACCTGGCGATAAAATTGGAATCGTAAGCGGCAACCGCCCCGAATGGAATTTTCTTGACATGGGTGCCATGCAAGCCGGAATTGTACCTATTCCAATTTATCCAACAATCAGCCAGGAAGATTACCGCTATATTCTGAACCATGCAGAAATGAAGGTTTTGTTCATCGAAGGTAAGGAACTTCGAAAGAAAATTGAACCAATCCTTCCCGAACTTAAATATTTGCAGGAAGTTTTCACTTTCGTAGACCAACAAAACGAATATCGTTTCTTCCAAAAACTTGTTGATTTAGGAAAAGAAAACGCACAACCAGAAAAACTTGCCGAAATCAAAGCGTCAATCAAACCAAACGATTTGGCAACTATCATTTATACTTCGGGGACAACGGGAAATCCCAAAGGTGTAATGCTTTCGCATAATAATATTGTGCAACAAATCAAAGGCGTTCACGATTTAATGCACGCACATAGCCACACTGCATTGAGTTTCTTGCCATTGTGCCATGCCTACGAACGAATGATGATGTATGTTTATCATTACAATGCTTGTTCTATTTACTATTCGAATTTGGCGTTGATAAACGATAACATGAAGGAAATTCAACCTACAATTATGTGCGTTGTGCCTCGTTTGTTGGAAAAAATCTACGACAAATTATTTTCGGCTGGTAAAAAACTTTCCGGTGCGAAAAAACAACTTTACTATTGGGCAATTCATTTAGCAAAACAATATAACATCGATCCACAAAAAAGAACATTGTGGTACAATATCCGTTTTAAAATCGCCGATAAATTAATTTATTCTCAATTCCGCGAAGCTCTTGGTGCACAACGAATTAGCGAAGTTGTTTCTGGAGGTTCGGCTTTGCAACCACAAATGGCTGCATTTTTCCAAGCTATAGGAATGTTGATTTTCGAAGGCTACGGATTGTCGGAAACTTCTCCTGTTATTGCAGTTGCAAGCTACGAACCATTTACACACGAACCAGGCTCTGTAGGCTTGCCTTTGCCTGGAGTCGAAGTGAAAATTGGTGAAAACGATGAACTAATCTGCCGTGGACACAACGTAATGTTGGGCTATTACAACGATGATGAAAAAACAAAAGAAGTTATCGATGCAGATGGCTGGTTCCACACTGGCGACACGGCAATTATAACCGATAGAGGTTTGGTGAAAATTACAGGGCGTTTGAAAAGCTTATTCAAGACTTCATTCGGAAAATACGTAAATCCAGAATTGATTGAGGCAAGATTTGTTACCTCAACATTCATCAATACAATAGTTGTTTGTGGAGAAAACCGTCAATATCCAGTTGCATTGATTATACCAGATTTTTCAGTACTAAGAACCTGGTGTTCTTCACACAAAGTACCATACGTTTCCGACCAAGAAGTTATTAAACAACCTGACGTGATTGCGAGAATCCAAAAAGAAGTAAAGAAAATGAATGAATTCTTCGCCGACTACGAACAAGTTAAACGTTATACTTTGATTGCCGATGAATGGACTCCGCAAAACGGTCTTTTGTCGCCTACATTAAAAGTGAAACGTAAGGCTGTTCAAGCAAAATATGCTGAACAATTAGAAAAACTATGGAGCTAATGGAAATAAGTAAAAAATATTCCTTGCCGATGCAGGCTTTGGTAGGCGTGATGTTTCTCGCACAGCTGTTTGTCATCTTCATTATATTGTACCTACGAAGAGATTTCCATTTTGAATTAGATGCGGCAACAGGCTTGTTTGGATGGATTATGTTGATTTCAACCATAATTCTTTCGATTTGGAATATCGTTTTACTGGTAAGTCGAAAAAGACATTTAAACAAAACTTCCGACGAAGATACACGCAAACAAATCTTTCAATCGACAACTTACGCACGTTATTTCACTTTGATTGGTATAGTTTTGATTGGCGTTGCTTTTTCGTTTATTACAGAAAATCTCTATTACTTCGTTTTCATTGTTTTTTCCTTTGTATGGCAAGTTGCAATTTTCCCTTCGAGAAATGTTATTTCCGCTATATTAAACAAAGGATTAAAAGAAGAAACTGAAACTGCTCCTGCAGAGCCAGTTCAACAACAAGAAACTCAATCCGAAATAAATTCCGAAACAATATGAAACTTGGATTTGACAACGAAAAATATTTAAAAATCCAATCGGAACATATAAAGGAACGAATTGCCAAATTCGGAAATAAACTGTATTTGGAATTCGGAGGGAAACTATTCGATGATTTCCATGCAAGCCGTGTCTTACCAGGTTTCCAACCCGATAGTAAACTAAAAATGTTGATGCAACTAAGTGATTATGCCGAAATCATCATCGTAATCAGTGCAATCGACATCGAAAAAAACAAAGTTAGAAGCGACCTTGGAATTACATACGACAAAGATGTGCTTCGTTTGAAAGATGAATTTGAAAAACGAGGATTGATGGTTGGTTCCGTTGTAATCACCCACTTCAAAGGACAAGAAAGTGCGAAATTGTTCCGTAACCGACTAAAACGACTCAATATAAAAACATACTATCATTACACAATCGAAGGTTATCCGTCGAATGTGGCATTGATAGATTCCGACGAAGGTTTTGGTAAAAACGACTACGTTGAAACCTCTAGACCTTTGGTTGTTGTGACCGCTCCGGGACCTGGCAGCGGGAAAATGGCCGTTTGCTTGAGCCAATTATACCAAGACAACAAAAAAGGTATTAAGGCAGGTTATGCCAAATTCGAAACATTCCCAATTTGGAATCTTCCGTTAAAACATCCTGTAAACATTGCTTACGAAGCTGCCACAGCCGACTTAAACGATGTAAACATGATTGACCCGTTCCACTTGGAAGCTTACGGCAAAACAACAATAAATTACAACCGAGATATTGAAATTTTCCCTGTGCTAAACGCCATTTTCGAAGGCATTTATGGCGAAAATCCATATAAATCGCCAACAGATATGGGCGTGAACATGGCGGGAAATTGTATTTTCGACGACGAAGCGTGCAAATATGCTTCGAATCAAGAAATTATACGTCGTTACTACAAATCGTTGAACAACTTTGCCGAAGGTAAAAGCGAAGAAAACGAGGTGAACAAAATCGCCCTTTTGATGCAACAGGCAAAAATCACGACTGCCGACAGAAAAACCACAATTGCAGCAAAAGCAAAAGGCGACAAGGCAAAAAGTCCTGCTGCCGCAATAGAATTGCCAGACGGGACAATCATCACGTCGAAAACAAGTGAATTATTGGGAACAAGCGCAGCTCTTATTTTGAACGCGACTAAACATTTGGCTGGCATCGATCACAAAGTGAAATTGATTCCTGCCGAAATGATTGAACCAATTCAAAACATGAAAGTTAGCTATTTACACGGAAAAAATCCTCGATTGCACACCGATGAAGTCTTGGTTGCATTGGCCATGTTGAGTTTGCAAGATGATAATTGCAAAAAAGCTATCGCACAATTGCCAAAATTACAAGGATGTCAATTACATACAACTGCAATGTTAAGCGAAGTTGACCGCAAAATTTTCCAAAAACTTGGCGTTGATTTTACGTGTGATCCTGTAAAAAAGAATTAAGCGTTTTGCAATCGTTCGCAGATTCTTTTTGCAACCAAATTTCTAAAATTTTCGTTAGAAATTTTTTCTAAAACATCGTTTGCAAAACCAGAAACAAGCAATTTTATTGCTGTTGTTTTGTTGATCCCACGAGTTTGCATATACCACAAAGCCTCCTCATCAATTTGTCCCGTACTGCTTCCGTGGTTACATACCACATCGTCGGCATAGATTTCCAATTGTGGTTCGCTGTGAATGTGCGCATTTTTCGACAAAAGTATATTTCTATTTTGTTGACGGGCACTCGTTTTTTGAGCATCTTTTGCCACATAAATCAAACCCGAAAACGAACCACTTCCGTTTTCATCGGCAATCCCACGGAACAATTCCTGTGTTTCGCAATTTGGCTTTTCGTGGCTAACTTTTGTTAAAATTGAAAACTGCTCATCACTTTTTGGGAAAAACACACCTGAAAGTTCCGTTTGAGCAAATTCTCCATCTTTCTTCACATCCAACTTAATAGAATCGTTCTTTCCTTTCAATTGGAAAAATCTCGCATTATAAACGGAATTACACTTTTGTACAACAAAAATTTGTTGCGACGAAGTATTTTGCTGCATCACAATATGTTCGCAGGAAGTATCTTCTTCACAATCAATATAGATTTCCGATGCTGAATTTTCTATAAAACAAGTGTAAATAGATACTTCTGAACCTTTTTCAACTGTAACGTTGTATTTTTCCGGCGATACATCAACAAAACAAAAACATACGGTCTGTCGTCCTTTGAGCGAAAGGGAATTCGTTTGTCCGTTGATTTGTCCTTTTTCAAAAAGATAACACGAATCAAACTTTACGGAACCATCGTACTGCTTTGCCGCATATTCTTCTATTTGCGAACTTAGATTTCCCATTCAGAACTATTTTTGGTAATCCATTCGTAGCCTTTTTCTTCCAATTCCAAAGCCAACGATTTGTCACCAGTTTTGATAATACGCCCGTCATATAAAATATGAACAACATCAGGCACAATATAGTCAAGCAAACGTTGATAGTGCGTAATAACGATGTAAGAATTGTCAGGAGTTTTCAATTTGTTCACACCTTCGGAAACAATTCTTAACGCATCAATATCCAAACCGCTATCGGTTTCATCGAGAATGGCAAGTTTCGGATCGAGCATTGCCATCTGGAAGATGTCATTTTTCTTCTTTTCGCCACCAGAAAAACCTTCGTTTACCGAACGTCCGGAAAGTTTATTTGGAAGCCCAACAAGTTCGCTGTTTTTCTTCATCAACTTCAGAAACTCAGTCGGCGAAGGCGGTTCTATACCGAGATATTTACATTTTGCCTCAATTGCCGCTTTCATGAAATTCGTCATTGTAATTCCAGGAATTTCAACTGGATATTGAAATGCCAAGAATAAACCTTCGCACGCACGTTGGTCGGCCGAAAGTTTTAACAAATCTTTTCCGTTAAAAAGAACTTCGCCATCGGTCACTTCGTAAATGTCGCGACCAGCCAACACACTCGACAACGTACTTTTCCCGGAACCATTCGGTCCCATTATTGCATGAATTTCACCAGGATTTACCGTCAAATTGATTCCTTTCAGAATCTCTTTGCCATCAACCGAAGCATGTAAATTTTTAATTGTTAGCATATCTATTTTCTTTCACTCGCAAAAGTACGATAAATAAACATATTGAAACAGTTTATTTTACGAATAGTTCTCTGTTTGCCTGTCAAAACAATTATTTTGAATATTTGTGAATCAATTTTTTCGCACGACTTTGTCCGCCAGCAGAGAGATATGGCAACTGTTCCTCTACAATCATAAGAACTTCCTCACGGATGTCGGGTTCTGTTTCGGCAATCCGGTCGATAATTGACATTGCGTTGGCTTTTACGCCAACTGGAATGGACATATTCGTCAGTGTATTACAGCAAAAATCCAATAAAAGACCAAGTTTTTCAATCTTCCAATTGGGAGCAAGAATAACCAAACGAAGCAGCAAACGGAGCAAGCCTGTCCGTGAAACCTGCGGCAACAGCAAAACGATTTCGTCCAGATACGGTTCTGCTGCCGATGGATGATTGTCTGCATAATGATTGAGAATCCAACATGCAAACCACGATTGTGGGTCGATATTCTCGGTTACAATATGAAAAACTGTTTCTATGGAAATGTCACCGTTTTCGATCAACGCAACCATTCCCGACATATTCATATTGATGCCTTCTGTGGTAATTTTGTGTATGAAGTCTTGTCTCGTCATCAACCCACACTTCCTTCCATAGAAAGAGCAATCAATTTGTGTGCTTCAACAGCGAATTCCATAGGAAGATGGGTAAGCACTTCTTTTGCAAATCCGTTCACAATCAAACTCATTGCACTTTCGGTGGAAATGCCTCGTTGATTGCAATAAAAGATTTGGTCGTCGGCAATTTTTGATGTCGTTGCTTCGTGCTCTACCGTTGCCGTATTGTTTTGAATATCGATAACAGGGAAGGTGTGGGCACCACATTTTGAACCAATCAGCAGTGAATCGCACTGAGAAAAATTGTGTGCGTTTTCGGCAGATTTGCTCATACGAACCAAACCTCTGTATGAATTATTGCTTTCGCCAAGAGAAATACCTTTCGAAATGATGGTGCTTTTGGTATTCTTGCCAATGTGAATCATCTTGGTTCCTGTGTCGGCCTGCTGATGATTGCGGGTAACTGCAACCGAATAAAATTCCGAAACGGAATTATCGCCTTTCAATATTGTGCTTGGATATTTCCACGTAATTGCCGAACCAGTTTCCACCTGCGTCCACGAAATTTTTGAATTGTTTCCTTTGCACAGTCCACGTTTTGTGACGAAGTTGTAAATACCACCGTTCCCATCTTTGTCGCCTGCGTACCAGTTTTGTACAGTTGAATATTTTATTTCGGCATTTTCATGTGCAACTAATTCAACCACAGCGGCGTGCAATTGGTTTTCATCACGCATGGGAGCGGTACAACCTTCCAAATAACTTACATACGCATCGTCGTCGGCCACAATCAGTGTTCGCTCAAACTGTCCGGTTTTCGATGCGTTAATACGGAAATATGTCGACAATTCCACCGGACAACGGACGCCCTTCGGAATATAAACGAACGAGCCGTCGCTGAATACAGCCGCATTCAATGCAGCATAGTAATTGTCGGTATAAGGGACAACCGAACCCAAATAGTTTTGTACTAAATCAGGATAGTTTTTGGCAGCCTCGCTGAACGAACAGAAAATGATTCCTTTTGCGTTCAATTGGTCGCGGAACTGTGTATGAACCGAAACACTATCAAACACTGCATCGACAGCAACTCCCGACAGCATTTTTTGTTCCTCCAAAGGAATTCCCAATTTGTTGAACGTGTCTATAATTTCAGGATCAACCTCGTCAAGCGACTCGTATTTCGCCTTATCCTTTGGCTGTGCATAATAGCTGATACTCTGAAAGTCAGGAATGTCAAATTTCAAATGTCCCCATGTTGGATGCTTTAACGTAATCCAGTGGCGATATGCCTTCAAACGAAAATCCAGCAACCATTCCGGTTCATTTTTTATGGCGGAAATCTGTCGGATTATATCCTCATTTAATCCTGGAGGAAAAATATCAGTCGCAACATTCGAAGTAAATCCGTATTTGTATTCTTCGGATTCTAGATTGTCAAGAACATCCTGATCTGCCATTGCTACTGCATTAAAGTTTCAAAATCAATTGGAGCTTCATCGCATTGTGGAGCATCTTTTATCGTTCCATCAACACATTGTAAAATACGTGCCGGATAACGATTCACCATTTGCGTGTTGTGAGTAATCAAAAATATGGAACAACCGCTTTTTGCAATAGAATGGAATAATTGGAAAATCTCATCGGATGATTCCGGATCCAAATTTCCTGTCGGTTCGTCAGCCAAAATTATTTCAGGATCGTTCAACAAAGCACGGGCAATTGCAACGCGTTGTTGTTCACCGCCCGAAAGTTGATGAGGCATAGCAAATTCCTTTTCGGTCAAACCAACTTGATTCAAAACTTCCAAAATTCGAGCTTTTATTTGCGTATTTTTCGTCCATCCCGTTGCTTTCAACACAAAAACCAAGTTCTCGTGAACATTCCTATCCGACAACAATTGAAAATCCTGAAATACAACCGACACTTTTCGACGCAAATAAGGAATTTTCTTTGGCTTAAGGTTTGTCAAATCATAATCAGCAACAACAGCTTCGCCGTCCATCAATGGAATTTCGGCATACATGGTTTTTAGCAAACTTGATTTTCCAGCAGCAGTTTTTCCGATAAGATAGACAATTTCTCCTTCGCCAATCGAAAACGACACGTCTGTCAAAATTGGACTTTCCACGGAATATCCAATGCTTGCGTTGTTAAAATAAATTTTGTTTGCCATTGTTGTTGAATTTTATTGGGCAAATATATCAATTAATTGTTTAACGAACCGTGTTATTATTCCTCCGTTTTTGCATAAATCGTCTGCGTTGGGAATGCGAATTCTAAACCGTTTGCATTGAATTGACGGAGAATTTCCATATTCACATCGGATTGTGTCCCAAAATAATTACCCGTTTTCTTAATGTAATATGCAAACATTATCTGCATCGAAAAATCACCATAAGTCATAAAACTTACCGTTGTTTCTTCCTCAATTTCACTAATTGATTTCGGTAAATTACGAAGCAAATTCATTGCCAATTCCATTTTTTCAGGAGTGGTGTCGTATGTCAAGCCCAAATTCAAAACAATTTTTGTTGAAGGCTCGGAATTCACATTTATAATCGCATTGTCAACGACCTGAGAGTTCGGAATAGTAACAATACGTCCGTCAAGCTGGCGAATACGTAAACTACGAAGACCAATATTCATAACATAACCATCGATTCCCGAGAACATAATTCTATCACCAAGATTGAAGGGTCTGTCAAAGAACAACATAAATCCACCAAACAAGTTTTTGATAGTATCTTGAGCAGCCAATGCCACGGCAACACCACCAATACCAAGACCGGCGATAAGTGTGCCGATTTCGATTCCTACGTTGTGCATTGCAACCAAAATACCCAAAGCCCAAACAACGTAGGTGACCGAACGTTGTAAAATGTCAACCATATTGTTGTTCATTTTGGCATCGTTTTTTTGCGAGAATTTGTTCAACACATTCTGTAAAATAGCGCTGAACAAACGAGAAAACGCCCACGTAAAGTTGATTACAACAAGAACCGTGTAAATTTTACCAACCGAAGTTTCAACGTGTTCCGTTATGTTTAATCGCTGAATTGCATACCAAATAGACGCCAAAATGGCGGCAAACATAAACGGAGCGCGGAATTTGTCAACAATCAAATCATCTAATTCCGATTCGGTTTTAGCAGCAAGTTTTCCGAATACTTTTGTAAAAATCAAATAAATCAACTTGGCAACAAAGAAACCCCCGACAATAATAGCCAAAGAAATTAGAATATCGAGAAGATTGTTGTTCCAGAGAATAATGTTTTTCATAGCAGTTTTGTTTTTTGCAAATATACCCAATTATCATAAAATGATTATCATGATTGTCTATTTGCCTAAACAATCTATTCGAATTAGGACGAAAAATGACAAAATATAGATTCCTTTTAATTTTTACTTGTATTGCCGTTGGTGAACGTAGTACGCTACCGAGCATTGCAACACCAAGTTCGGTAAATGCGTATGGAAGATATTTTATGTTTCCCCCTTGTTTTTTATTCAAGGTCGCAAATTGCGACCTTGAACATTCTTCCTTTGATAATTGAAACATAAAATCATCAGGGAAACGTTCTATGTTTCTACGAACTTGTTCATTAATACGTTTCTACACCATATAAAATGGCAATATCCTTATCCAACATAACGTGTTTCCCACGAATATCATAAATCTTTGTTTGAATAGTAGCAATTTGTGCAACTTCTGGTAATTGTTGTTTTATCATTTTTCATATAACTAGTTAGTGTGTGGCAAAAACACAAATAATCGTAGTTTTATGTTACATATACGACAAACTATAATATTCGGAGAATCAATTCCCCGAATATTATAATTTTCGGGGAATTAACTCGTTGAAATATTATATTCGAAGAAATTTTATCATAAAGCGATAAATATTTCTCTTTTGTTGAGTTTAGTCTTGAAATATAGATTCACAATAAAACTACAATCCTTTATAAATATTCCATACCCAATTAGCCACAATTACGACTCCAATAATTATTTTTATATAAACAGGATATTCCGTAGTGAAGAAGTTTTTCAATCTTGATGTTCCATTTTTGCAATCAAAATATAGGACGTATAAAGCAATAGGTGTCGTAAAAATCAACAATAACGAAAGTGGATTAGTTTCTATAGCACACAATAATTCTCCTTGCATAAGTAATTTTGCAACTCTAACACCACCACATCCCGGACATGGTATTCCTGTAATCAGTTTAAAAGGACATCGGAGTGGTAAATCCAATATAAGGAAAATAATAACAGCAAGCATTAATGAGCTTGCTGTTATAATAAAAAGTTTATACTTAGACATACGGTTTGTTTGTCGAATTATTTAGCATCTTTTACTAAACGTACCGCACTCATTCCATAACTGTAACTCATAGCAAATCCACCAGGCTCAAACGTCGTGCAATCACTTCCATAGTCCGGTTCAGAAGCTGACGAAGACCAATAACAAACTCCACTATTGAAAGGATCTGCCTCCTCATCTTCATAGCTTAAATAACCTGCAGCAGGAAGAAATACGGCACCCATTTCTTCTATTTTTTCCCACTGATTTGTTGCGTAAGTGTTGACAGAGAAGTCGTTTTCACCTCCTTTGAACGAGCATCCTTCTGGCATAGTCCAATTGTCAGGCAATAATATTATACCTTCCACACCATTAACTGTAGCAAAACCATACAAATTTGAAGCATTTTCCCTCTCATTGAATAAACAAACCCATTCGGCCGTTGTTAATGTTCGCCATTGACCTATAACACCACCATTACTGATTTTATTATATACGCCCCAATCATAGTTTGTACCTGCTATGGTTGTCATTTGTTCTTGAGGCAAAGTATAACCACTTGAAGCCCATTCAAATAAGTCTACCCAACCAACATATGTGTCAGAAGCTTTAGCATTATCCTTTCCAATTATATCGTATTGATGTTCAGCGAAACGCCATGTTTGTGTACTTGCTTGGTATTGTAAGTTACCTCTAGAAAACACGATTTTTTTGTTTTTACCCACAGAGAATTCCGCCGGAATCGCACCTTCACCATACGGATTAATCGAATTTAAACTATCTATTAGCTGTCTCAACACTTCTATTTCAGTAGTCGCTTGAGAATTCATTTTTATCAAAGAATCAATTGATAGATTAAGCTGCTCTATTTTCCAATTTTGTTGGGCTATTTTACCCTCACGTTGTTCAACAACCAAAGACAAATCAGAACATCTTAACTGAAGAGCATTTATCGTATCCCCTAAAGCTACTACTGTATCTTTGTATGCACGTATGCAACTATCTTGATCATATATGTGTTGCATCAGTTCTGATTTCTTTTGTGCAAAACAAACTTGCACTGCAAGAAAAAGAACAACCATACATACACTGCTTTTTTGCAAAAATTTCATAAAAGACACTCAACAGAATTAAAACATTTGTATTGAAAGCAAAAACTTTTGATAGTTCTTTTCTCTTGCTTTTTTTCGAATAGTAAACCAGTCGATTATTGTTAAAATTCCACAAACTCCACAGGTTAATAATTTTAAAACGCCCATACCTGTTTCTCCAAGCATAAATCTATCAACACCTAGAGAGCCCACTAGAATACTGACAATCAACAGTGTCGTTGGATTCTTGTATTCTGTAGCTTGAATTGCAATAAACTTATCATCTGATAGTTCTAACAATTTTTGACGAATTGAAGGCAACTGAGTAGCCTCGAAATTTTCACTATTTGTAGCTATAAATAAATCAACTTTTTGCTGTTCCATAATATAATATATTTAGTTGTTCTGCATCAATTTTCTTCATCAAGGTATTCGTCAATTTCTTCTTCAGTTTCTGCAACCACATCACTAGTAATCTTTTTATCTATTTTTACTATCACGTTCCAATTACTTGATAAAATAGTTACATTTTGTTTTGTATTAGAATAAAGGAGTTCACTTGCATCTTCTTTGCTTTCTAATTTATATCCAGACAGTTTACTTTTTAAGGAAGAAACCACAGATTCACCTTTTCCATTCGCTTTTCCATGTAACTCAATTTTATACACATACCCATCTATTTTATTTGATCCTGTGTAATTCTTTGATGGCACCTTTACCGTTTTATTATACCACCCATACCAATAATCGTATTCTCTTTTTACTTCTTCACGATATGTTGTAGTATATGGATTTCCTTTACATAATAAAACAACTTTTGCTATCTTAGAAATAGCGGTTTCTTTTAAACTATATCCATAGGTTCCACCCTTGAATTCCTCTATTCCGTATTTTGCTTTAAGATTATCAAAAGTTTCATCTACAGATACTTCAAAATCAACAGGTGCAACAATAGATGCAATATCCACAAAATCCGTTGTTACTGAACAATCATCTACATTTATCAATATAGATTCGACATCATCTGAAATTCCCTTAAATTGTGGATTCACAATAAATTTTCCAGATTCATCAATAAATCCTATTTTGTTTCCTGATTCAACAACAGCCAAATCACCATTGAATCCTAATCCAGATTCAAATTGTGGATTTATCACATATTTCCCTTCGTCGTTTACATAACCCATTTTATTTGACGAATAAACAGGAGCCAATTTGTTTTTCATAAAGGGTAAAGCATAATCAAACTGTGGATTTATAAGAACAGAACCCTTCTTATCCGTCCACCCCCACTTTCCAGACATCTTTACCAAAAACTTATCCCCATCAGCAAACATTTCTTCAAATTGAGGGTTTACAACAAATTTTCCATCCTTATCTATTGCACCATACGATTCCGAATTTTTCACTATTGCTACTCCTTCAGAAAAACAGCCTGCTTTCTTAAATTGAGGATTTACTTTATAGCTACCTTTTTTATCTATGTAACCCCAATCCCCTTCTTCGTTGCTCACTGCACACAAACCATCACTAAAACGTCCACATTCTGAAAATTGCGGAACAATCACCACCTCACCTTTTTTGTCAACAAATCCCCACTTTTCATTTCCTTCTTCGTCATAAACTGAAAAAGCTGCCATTTCGTCCGAGAAACGATGCACCTTTTCGGCTTGTTGCAGAGTAAACTTCAACTCTCCTTTTGTCGATATTGCGACTGGAGCGGCATCTTTAGAAACAACCCATGCCAAACCATCATAAAAAGGCGTTGCATCTATATATTGAGGATTTATCACAAAATTACCCATCTCATCAATATATCCAAATTTAGAATCTTCTCCAAAAGTCCTTACAAGAGCTAATCCATCTCTAAAAACCGTTGCATCCGCAAATTGAGGATTAATCACAATATTACCATCACGATCAACATACTGATACTTTCCATCAGATGCTACAACCGGGAAAAGATCAATCTTTTTGTTTCCTCCACAACCAGTAAACAAAATCACACAAGCAAAAATGCTTCCAAAAAACAAGTTCCTTTTCATAAAAATATTTTTTAATTAAACGTTGAAAATCACATGCAATTAAAAACATAATCGTTAAAAGGAAAGTTTTTAATCGTAAAAGAAAAATCACATTTCCGTAATTTTTTCTTTACACTTTATGTAATAATCCTGATAAATGCGGAAAAAGTTGAAATCCATTGCCAACGAGATTTTCATAAGGGTTTCGGTGTCTATCCACGATTTTTTGAAAATATTGTACATATTTTCCCGAGTGTAGTTCAGTTGTTTTGCCAGCCAAGCAACACTTCTTCCTTGCGAAATAAGCGTTTCGTGTATGATTTTGCCAATATGGATTTTCTCGGTTTGTTGCATAAAAAACGTGGACTTCTATAAATTGTCCGCCATTTAGGGTTTTCCGAGGACCTTACTACACAGACACAAGAAGCCCACGTTGTGGGCACCCCAGTCATTATCTGTGTAGTTAAATTTTTCGGAAATTTTAAATGACAGACTCTGAACGAGTGAATTGTAATATGTTAATTAAACTTTATTTCTCTGCTTTCTTAAAATTTGCTCTGTATTAATTTCGTACGTTTCCAAACTTTGTTTAGAACTATTTCATTATCTCATTGTCCAAATTAACTGGCGATGTTGCAGTTGCTTCAATTTCTCCCATCAAAACTTTTACAACGGCTTTTTGCATCCATTCATCGCTGCTGTATGCGTTAATCAACAATGAATTTTTGTTCAAATAATATTTGTTGTAATACGGATTGCTGAACGAAACGCCAATAACTTTTTCTTTCGGTAATTTCACCATTGTCCACAAGCAATAAGCCTCGTAATCCTTCAAAAGTGGCGAACCGATTGGTGCAAAATAATGGTTTTCGAAACAAACAATCACTTTGTCGTATTCCAAAATTCTGTGCCATTGCCATTCCCATTCGTCTTTGTGCAAATCGTGGCGTACATCAACTTGGAAACCACGTTTTTCAAGTTCCTGTTTCATTGGCTCAAACGTTGCCGTATAATCGTTGTGGCTGATGTTAGCCAACAAAATTTTCTTTGTTGTATTCGTATCCAAAGGTATTTGTCCACCTTTGTTTTGCACGATAGTTACTGCCTTTTCGGCAAGATTTGTCAATTGTTCTTGTGCATACGCATTAAAACCTTCAGGCTTTGGAGCCGAAATAGGAGTACGATTTTCTTTGCTAATTAAATTGTAGCGTTCGCGCAACGCCCACACACGTTCAACAGCATCGTCAAGACGTTCCATAGAAATTTCACCGCGGTTAATACGGGCTTCAATTGTGTCCATATAGCCAAGTGGAGGCCACAAAACCACATCGGCACCAGCCACAAAACATTGTACTGCCGTTTCAAGCTCCGATTCATAAAAACCATAGCCGCCACCCATATTCAACGCATCGGAAATAACCACGCCTTTGTAGCCCATTTCGTCCTTCAAAAGTTTCTGCATCAACTCTTTAGAAAGTGTTGCAGGAAGAAAATCTCCGTTCAATGTATCTGCTTTTTGATAAGCAGGGAAACGAAGATGACCAACCATAATTGATGGTGTTTTGTCAGCAATGAATTTTTTGAAAATCTTGCCATAGCTTCTTTGCCAATCAACCCACGAAAGATTATTCGCCGATGTAACCAAGTGTTGGTCGCAAATTGTTGCTCCGTCGCCAGGAAAATGCTTTACTGTTGTGATAACATTTTGGTCTTGCAAACCTTTCATTTGGCTTTCCAAAAGAGGAATTGCACGATCTGCATCATCGGAAACGGAACGTTCAATTACAAGAGGATGCAAAGGATTGAAATTCAAATCGCTCACAGGAGCAAGCACCCAGTTGAAACCCATTTCGCGAGCTTCAACGCCCAGAATTTTTCCGTGTGCGTAGGCAAGTGCTGTGTCGTTTGCTGCTCCAATCGCCATTTCCACAGGCATTTTAGTGGCTGTGTTATAATTGTAGCCAGCGCCACGCTCAAAATCTTCACTTATGAAAAGCGGTAATTTCGATGCTCGGTTGTAATCTTTTATAATATTCGGAATAAATCTTTCAAATATCAGAGTATCAGGCTTTTGGTATGTGAAATGCCATTGAGCCATAAAAATTCCCCCAACTGGATATTGTTCAAAAAACTTTTCAAGACTGCCTTCACCAATTTGCTTATGCGCATACATATCGGAAGTAATCATCATTGTTTGACCGATTTTTTCGCGCAACGTCAATTGTTTCCACGTTGTATCGGTTGCAATTTGTTCTTTTGTTGCCTTTTTGTCACTTTGCGAACACGAGGCAATCAATAATCCACAAAGTAAAAGAGAAGGAATAAAAAATTTTTTCATAAAATTATTTTTAGAGTTCCTACAAAAATAATAATTATTCACACATTCTATTATCAATCATACGATTTGTGTATTCTTGAATGAATGCCTTTGAATAATTTTCCATTTCAACTTGTTCCTCAAGCCCGAGATTTAAAATGTCGTTTTTAAAATATCTATCTGATTTGAAATTGTACATATTCACCGATTTCTTTTCGTCGAATTGAAGTACAAAATCTTTGTAGAAACATTGAAAATTTACGTTTGTGTAATTGATAGCCATTTGCGATTTTGTTGTGTCGAAGAGATTTTTTCCGAAAGCACAAAAATCCGACGGATAATTCAAGTATGATAATACGGACGGCAAAATATCGATTTGCTGAGCAATTGCCGTTGTGTCGAATTTCTGCAAAGAATTATCGGGCTTATAGAAGAAAATAGGAATTGCAAATGCTCCCGGCGTATTTTTGTATTCCTCCAAATCGGCAACCGAAGCATGGTCGGCAGAAAAGACAAACAATGTGTTTTCGTACCACGGTTGCGTTTTCGCATAATTGAAAAATTGACGTAACGCATTGTCGGTATAGCCAATACATTCGTGGACAGGGAGCGGGCCTTTCGGGAATTTGCCTTCGTAACGAGCAGGAACTTTAAACGGATGATGCGACGAAAGTGAAAACAAACTCGTAAAAAATGGTTCTTTGAACGTGCTCATTTTTTCGGCATAGAAATGGAAAAATTCCTCATCCCAAATTCCCCACATTCCGTCAAAATCAGCGTCATTGTTATATTCATCTTTGCCAAAATAATCGTCGAAACCAGCCAAATGCGTAAAAGACTGAAATCCCATAGAACCATTTGGCGCACCGTGGAAAAATGCCGAATAATAACCTTCGTGGCCAAGATATTGCGCCAAACTGCACGTTTTGTTGCTTGAATAATGCGACAAAACATACGGCACCTTCACATACGGAATGCCAGCAATAACCGAAGGAATTGCATCGATTGATTTTCGACCGTTTGCATACGCATACTTAAACACAAGACTATGTTCCATAAGCGAATCTATAAACGGCGTATAACCTTTATAACCAGGAATGTCGTGATTCAAAAAGCCAACATATTCACGACTCCAACTTTCCAAAATAAAGATCACGACATTACACTTCTTCATTTCGTTTTGCGATGCAGAATGATAAATCGAAAAATATTTTTCGGATTCATTTTCGTCAAAATAGTGCATGCGTGGAAGCCCGGACTTACCGATTGTACGAATCAAAGTAAACGGCGTGTTCTGAACAATAGCCATTTCGTTCGGTTGTTTCACATATTCGCCGGCATCGGCAAGCGAAATCGGCCGAGTACTGTGACGAAATCCACCACGCACGCCGCCAAAACAAAGAAACAACACAAGGCACATCGTCACTATCGAAGAAACATAAAAACGCCATTTTTTCCCTGTCGGCTTAGCTGCCGAAAACCTATCGTACAAAAACACCAATGCAACAACCAACACAATGAACAACAACAACATATACCACCAATCAATCAAAAATTGACCGATAAGCGGCAACATATTTTCTTCGTTCGAAAATTGCGAGAATACAAGCGAAGTTGTTCGCTTTACGGTAAATGGATAATATGCTGTGTCGGCGCAATTCGCCAACAAACCAATTGAGTTCGTTATAATATATATCCATTTTGCAACTTGTTGATATACTTTATTATACACAAATCGAAACGGAATGATATTCATTACAATAAACGCAATGTTGAGATAAATAATCGACGCGGTGTCGAATTTCAATCCACCACGAAGAATCGTGAGAAAATCGCCGCACGAAATGTTTGGAAACAAATCTGCATTAAACAAATAAAACGTTATTCTGGTGACGGTCATTAAAATATAGACTATCGCAATACGGTATAGAAATACCAATACATGATTAACTTGAGGTCGTGTCATTTCTGAAAATTTTTCGAAACAAAAATAGTAAATCCAAAAATTAAACTGAAAGTTTATTTTTTAACAAACTTATAATCTCATCTTTTGCTTTCAATAACTCTTTCGTCATTTGCAATTCTCTTTGTAAAGTTTCAATCTCTTGAGATTCCGAAATTGCCGAAACATCTGTTTGTTGCACACCAAGCAAAGTGAAGATAGAAGTTCCCAAAACATTGGCAATTTGCTCCAAACGAAGAATTGAAATATTCGTTTGTCCACGCTCAATCTTAGACATTGCTGTAACGGAGATATCCAATTCGGCTGCAATATCAGCCTGAGCAATTTTTTTCTTTTTTCTCAATTCTCGTATTGTATCTCCAATTTCTCGTAAATCCATAATGCAATTTTTAACATTATGAAATTACAAACCAGCCCGAATCTATATTTAACTATAAATTGTTAATTTTACATATTGCAGAAACTAAAAGTTTATATATTTGTGCAATCAAATTATTTATTAAACTTAAACTTAAAAAAAATGAAAAAGAAATTTTTATTTGCATTAGGAGCGCTATTAAGTAGCGTATTACTATTCACAGCATGCGGAAGTGACGAAGAAGTTTCTATTTGCGATCCAGCTGTTGGAAGTTACACGGGCGATGTGACAATGTACGCCTTAGATTTTGAAGGGAAATTGGTTTCTCGTGAAGACATATTCGGGAAAGAACCACAATTAACAGCAACGGCATATGTAGAAAAAGGTTCAGCATACAATTCTATAATAATCAATGTTGGAGACAAATATCAATGTACCCATGTGGAAGCTGCAAAAAATGGTTTCACATTTGACATTAAAACGCAAACGACAAGTGACGACGTAACCATTTCTGGATATGACGTGGCAGAACTTGAAAATGCAATGTATAATGGCTTATTTGAAGAATCATCTAAAAAGTTAACCTTTGGTGTTAAAATTGACATTGTTGACTTGGATGTTTCCGATGCTATTTTCAACAAGCTATTAGAAGAAGAAATTGACTATGTTGTATTAGTATACGAATTAAAAAAATAAACAAAATACTTGCTACATAATTCTCAAAGCCCCTAACATCGCTAGGGGCTTTTTTGTTTTATACAAATTTCCTCTGCCGATAATTGTTTTTTTCACATCTTTGCAAAAAACAAAACAACGGATTGGACTTAATGAAATTCCGACTGCTATTCATACTGATTTTCGTCTCGGGTATGTGCATTGCCCAAGAGGACAGCACCGCAAAAGCAGATACAGATTCCCTTCCAAAACAAAATATAATAGACCGCGTGATGAGCCATTTTGAATACAATCATGGCAGGACGTCAGTGAAATATTATCCATCAATGGGAATCGATCCGGCCAGCGGAATTTCGCTCGGACTATTGTCGCTTGTGTCGATAGAGCCAAAGGAAAAAAAAATCAAATTCTACCGCCCGACATCCATTTCAACAGCTCTTTCATATTCCACAAAAAAATGGATTAATTTCCGCTCCGACATAGTGATTTATGGAAACAATGGGCTCGTGCTAAACACGCTCATTCAATACCAAGTCTCGCCCGATAAATATTACGGAATCGGCAACGACACGTTGAACACCGATCCCGTGAAATTCGATATGAACGATTTGAGAATCAGCGGAAATTTTTCGAAAAACCTTACGCAAACATGTTTTCTTGGATTCTTTTTCGACATTTCCTACCGCGATTGCGACTCCCAAGGTGCAAATCACAAAGGTTTGGATTTGCCTGCACAACAAAATAAATGGTTGATTGGTTTCGGTCCACATTTCACATTCGACCGACGAAACAACATAAACTATCCTTCCCGCGGAGAATATATTACGGTCGGTTTTAAATATTTTGCTCCTCACAGTAAAAATGCCTATTCATTCTATTGTTTTGAATTTGATGCACGAAAATATTTCACACTTTACAAAGATTTTATTTTCGGTACACAACTATTCAGCGGAATGAGCGATGGCGATATTCCATTCTACAGTTTGTATCAATTAGGCGGGCAAACCCGACTTCGCGGTATTTCAAACAAATATATGTATATCAACAAAAATGTCTATTATGCGCAATGTGAACTTCGCAAGCACATTTGGAGCCGATTCAGCGTGGTTGCTTTTGGAGGTTTGGGAAACACCTACCGTGAGTTAATGGACATTCGATTAGTAAATATGAAATATGTTTACGGCGCAGGCATTCGTTTCCAAAGCGACACGAAAAACGAAATAAACCTCCGCTTAGATTATGGTCGCGGAAGTTTTGGCGATTCGGGTGTATATATGACCATGCGTGAGGCATTTTAAATACAATAAAAAGTCTATTTTTGCATAAATTTTATTTTTAAGATTATGAATATCAATTTCAAGGCTTTCAACTATAAGCCAATTATTGCGAGTATCATTGCTATCGTATGTTTCGCAATTATTTCCTTTGTATATTTTAGTCCTGCATTCGAAGGAAAAGTACTTCGTCAACACGATGTGCTTCAATATTTGGGGACGGTGGAGGAATCGTTCCAATACGAAAAAACAAACGGCGAAACTCCGCTATGGACAAATTCTTTGTTTTGCGGTATGCCAACATACTTAATCCACATTGCAAGCGACAACCTGATTATACCAATCTATAATATTTTCCATACGTCGATAGAACATCCGGAAATGATTGTTCTTATGTATTTTATATGGGCATTTATCGCATTGCTTATAGTGAAAGTTCCGGTTGGTTTGGCTGCTTTAGGTGGTTTGTTCTACGGACTTTCAACATATTTCTACATAATTGTTGAAGCTGGACACATTACCAAAGCAATCGCTTTGGGTTATATGCCACTTATTATGGCAACGCTTTACGCTGCGTTTTGGCAAAATAGAAAAGTTCTATGGGCGGCTGTATTCTCTATGACATTGGCTCTTCAGCTCGTTGCAAACCACTTGCAAATCACATACTACACGGCAATCATGTGCCTGATTTTAGTTTGTTTTGCCTTTACAAGAGCAATTAAGGAAAAATCGTTGAAAGACGAATTTATCAAACCAAGTTTATACATTCTCATCGGATTGATTTTTGCCGTCGGTTCCGATTTCAGTAGAATTTACAGCGCATACGACTACGGGAAAGATTCCATTCGTGGGAAATCGGAATTGTCCGACAATAGCAATATAAAAACCAAAGGTCTCGACAAAGATTACGCAACTGCTTGGAGTTACGGAATCGACGAAACGTTGGATTTGCTTGTACCAAATATGAAAGGTGGCGCGTCTTCCGGCGACCTAGGAACAGATTCCGAAGTTTACAAGACTTTGAAACAGAACGGCGTTCCTAATGCAAACAAAATCATTAAAAATATGCCAACGTATTGGGGCGAACAACCTGTTACATCAGGACCTGTTTACATTGGCGCAATTGTAGTTTTCCTTTTCATCTTTGGTTTGCTTTACATTACAGGACCTATAAAATGGTGGATTGTCATCGTATCAGTGCTTTCCATAACATTAGCTTGGGGACATAATTTCATGCCATTGACAGACTTTTTCCTCGATTATTTCCCTGGTTACAATAAATTCCGTACGGTTTCCATGATTTTAATTATGGTGGAATTCACCATGCCGTTGCTAGGAATTTTAGCGTTGAAAAAATTCTTCACCGACGAAAACAAAGAATTCGCATTCAAAAAATTGGCAATTGCATTGGGAATAACAGCAGGTTTATTGTTACTGCTAATTTTTACAGCCGGATGTTGGTCATTTCAAGCTGAACACGATGCTGAATTATTGCCTGATTGGCTTCTGCCAGCTTTGCAAGCCGATAGAAAAGCAATGATGATGTCGGATTTGTGGCGTTCTTTGTTGATTGTGTTGGCAACTTTTGTCGTACTTGCCTTGCTACATTTCGAAAAACTAAAACCAACCGTTGCCATTGTCCTTTTGGGTTGTATAGTCGTTGTTGATATGTTCCCAGTAAACAAACGTTATTTGAATGCCGACGATTTCAAAAAACCAACAAAAATGTTGTTCCAACCAACAAGAGCCGACAAAATGATTAAAAAAGATACTGATCCAAACTTCCGTGTAATGAACTTCACGGTAAGTCCATTCAACGATGCAACCACTTCATATTTCCACAAATCTGTTGGCGGTTACCACGGCGCAAAACTAAAACGCTACCAAGAATTGATAGATTCCTGTCTAGCAAAACAAAATTGGAACGTTTATAATATGTTGAATACCAAATATTTCATCGTGAACGGAAAAGACAATTATCCAATTGCCCAACTTAATCCAGAAGCTTTGGGAAATGCGTGGTTCGTTAAAAATATCCATATGGTTCCTAACGCCGACGCGGAAATCGCAGCGTTGAAAGATTTCAATCCTTCGGATGAAGCTTTTGTTGACGAACGATTTACAATTTCCGATACGGTGTTTACAATAGATTCTGCGGCATCAATAAAACTGACATCGTATGCTCCAATTGAATTGCATTACACCTCGGACAACGCTCAAAAAAGTGTAGCAATCTTCTCCGAAATATTCTATGCAAAAGGTTGGAACGCCTATATCGACGGGGAATTAACACCGCATTTCCGTGCAAACTACGTTCTTCGTGGTCTTGAAATTCCTGCTGGTTCACACGAAATCACATTCAAATTTGAACCAACAATGTTCGCTTCAGCCGACAAAGTTTCGTACATATTTTCAATCCTATTGATTCTCGGATTTATTGGAATTGCAGGATTTGAAATCTATCGAATTTTGCCAAAACAAAACGTCGCCGCATAATGGGTATCGTCCGCACTCAGTCAATTATCGGTTCTGTCTGGGTTTATCTCGGAGCTGCCTTTGGTTTTGTGACAAGTGCGCTTTTGTTCCCGTATTATCTTGATGCTGAGCAAATTGGACTTCTAAATCTATTGGTGACATACGGAACATTATTCGCTCAAATTTGTTCTGCGGGTTTTGTGAGTACAATCACCAGAATGTTTCCGTATTTTAAGGATGAATGCAAAAAGCACAACGGATTTTTGTTTCTTACCATAGTTGTGGTTTGCATTGCTACATTGGTGGCAATTGGCACGTTCTTCGCCTTATATCCGTACATCACGCAAAACAATTCCGATGGCGGAAATTTGCTGCAGGAATACGCATTGATGATTATTCCAATGTTCATTTTCATGGCGTTTTTCAACATTTTCGACAGCTATACAAAAGCGTTGATGAACGCCACTCGGGGAATTTTCCAAAAAGAAGTAGCTCTACGAATTCTCACTCTTCTGCTAATTGTATGCTACATATTTCAACTTGTTGATTTTCATTCTTTTGTGTATTGGTATGTCATCTGCTACGCAATTATTTGCGTATATATGATTATTGCATTGATTGGCGAAAAACAAATCTTTCTGCAACCGGATTTTTCGCTAATCGACAGAAAAATGGCCGGAGAACTTTTCCAAGTCAGTTTATACGGAATCATAATTACTTCGGCAAACATTATTGTCATCAACATTGATAGAATTATGATTGAAAAGTTGATGATTGACAATCCACTTGCCCAAGTTGGAATTTACACTACATGTACGTATTTCGCAACAATGGTGATTATGCCAAACCGTGCGTTGCAAAAAATCACATCTACTTTAGTTGCCGAAGCTTGGCGCAAAAACGACACAAACCAATTGCAAGTTTTATATCAAAAAAGTACAATCACACAATTGATTGTCGGCACTCTTGTGTTCTTTGGATTGTGCATAAACCTCGACTATATTTTCGAAATTATTCCCGAAGAATATAGTAGCGGTCGATGGGTTATCGTATTTTTCGGCGTTTTTTATTTAAGCGACATGGCAACTGGCGTAAACAAAGACATTGTTGCAAATTCCCCACAATACAAAAAATTGTCGCATTGGACTGTTGCGCTTATTTTCGTAATTATCGCCCTAAACCTCATTTTCATTCCTTCGTACGGAATCAACGGAGCGGCGATTTCATCGTGCATAGCCAGAATTTGCTACAATATTGTTGCCTTCGCATACGTCAATAGAAAATACAAACTGCAACCATATTCATTCAAACACATCATAATCCTTCTTATTGGATTACTTGCATTTGGAATTGCATTTATAATTCCCGAAACCCAAAGTTTAGTTGCAAATATTCTTATAAAAAGTGGCATTTTGACAATTGTTTTTTGCGTGTTGGTTTACATTCTACATCTTTCAGAAGATGTGAACGACATGGCAAACAATGTCTTTAAGAAATTACGATTCCGACGGAATTAATATTTTTTGAACTCATCGGTTCCTTCCACGCGTTCGTATTCCGAACCTTTCTTAGCTTTTAAATATGGAATAATAGCGGCGTCGAGATTTGCAATATAATTCACATCGAACATCATAAAATGTTGTTGATCGTCAAGATATTCCTCGGTTTCGTCACCTGCAAGAAAACGCCAACCACTATCTTCTTCATCTTCTTTATCTTCGCGGTACATAAAACCAACTTTTTCTCCGTCAACAGTAATTCTGTCCGACGCTATGCAATAACCCATTGGTTTCACTAAATCCTGAACATCGGCAACTTGTAGTTTGTATTTGTTATCTGCCATACGCAAAAGCTTTTTACAAAAATACGTAATTAATTTTTTGATTCACAAGCCCATCACAACGAAAACAATTCTTAGTTTTCAATTGTCAATTACCAATTAAAAACGTACTTTTGACGCAATTAGAATTGCTATGAGCAAAAAACATAAATTATCGTTTTTTCAACTACTTTTCCCGCTATTGCTGGCATTACCGTTCCCTTTCACATTGATGAACTGTGCCCGCGAATCGGCACCAACAGGCGGCCCTGTTGACACAATTGCACCATACGCAGTTTTTGAAAAACCCGAAAACAATTCCCAAAACTGCAATCCTCAAAAAATTGTAGTAAAATTCAATGAATATATTGCGCTCGACAATATTGAAGACAATTGCATGATTTCGCCCGTGATGGAAGAAAAACCGGAAATCACAGTGAAAAAGAAAAAAATGATAATCGACTTGTCGAAACAGAAACTGCAACCTGGAACAACCTACAGTTTCAATTTCAACAATGCAATAAAAGATTTAACCGAAGATAATCTAACAAGCCAATATTTGTACGCGTTTTCTTCGGGAACAGGCATCGACACCATGAAACTTGCAGGAACAGTTTCCTATGCAAAAGATGGAAAGATTCCGGAACATGCCTACATTCTGCTATACGACGATTTGAGCGATACTGCTTTCCAAACGCAAAAACCTCGATATATTACGCAGATTTCGAAAAAAGGTGAATTTGCTTTTTCCAACATCGAAGCAAAATCCTATAAAATCTATGCTTTGGAAGATTCCGACAAAGATTTTACATTCAACCAAGCTTCGGAAAAAATTGCGTTTCTCGACACAATTTTCAATCCAACTGCCGAACGCTATATCGACACGATTTGGTTCTCTCACAACGACACCATTCGTTTCGAAGAATACGACGACAGCATTCAAATCACGCAAGTAAAAGATTCATTCAATCTTGTGGGAAAAACTCGTTGGTCTGATCAAGACGTGAAATTGACTATTTTTGAAAATGAGGTTTGGAATCAAGAAATTCTTACGAACAAACGACTTTCTACCTATGCTCTTGCATGCAAATTAGCCGCAAAAAACAACTTTCCTACAGCAATTTCCACAATTCCCGAAGGTCAAATTCAAAAAGAAGAGATTGGAAATGATAGTCTTATAATTTGGTTGAACGACACTATTTTGCAAAAATGCGATTCTGCCAAAATCCTTATCTCATACACGAAAAACCACAATAATCCTAAAATTATAACCGATACAATCGCAATGGAAATCGCAAAAGATTTGCCTGAACGATTAAAATGTTCATCGTCAACCGAAAAAAATAACAAAATCTATCCTGGCGACACGCTCATAATTACAGTTTCGCGATTATTGTCGAACTTCGATTTGCAAAAAATAAAACTTTACGAAGAATGCGACACATCGAAAACCAAATGCGACGAATTACTCGCTTTATCCGATTATCATTTTCGTCCAAAATATCACTACGACGGACAACGCATTTTGAAACACAAAGAATCTAACGATAGATTTGCCTTGTATTTTAGCAAACCAATCAATCCAAAAGATATAAAAATAACATTGGATGGCTTACCTAACGTAACTGATTGGTATTATGCAGAGTGCGATGAAAAATCAAATTCGATTTTGTTTTGGATAAAACCAACAACCGATGCTCTAAAACTTAAAAATCAGGCAATTACTGTTGAATACAAGGATTTGGATGGGAAAATAGTCAAAACAAATTTTAACTCAAAAAAAGATGTCCCTGTACAAAAAATGTATAAAACACCTACGTCAAACAAAAAATTATTGCTCCAAATAGCAGAAAATCAAAAAACTACAATTAAAACTAATGAACCTATCCGCATATATTGTAACAATCCTATCCACACAATTACCGATAGTTTGTTCTCGCTTGTTGCCGCCGACGACTCTTTAGAAACATCAATCATTACAAATGTTTCGTTGTCGAAAGGTTCTTCCCGCATTATCGAAATAAGCCATTCCGCAAGCGAAGGGAAATCATACAATTTTGAAATACGAAAAGGTGCTTTAATTGACACGTTTGGTTCAATAAACCGTGAATTGTTCCATGAACTTCAAACTGAGACTATCGACCATTTCTACGCCCACGAAGTTCCTTGCTCAATTTCAAAACAAAATGACAGCGAACGTTCCTTTGCAATTACTGCGAACTGGAATATTAATTCAAATTATAAACTTGTGATTCCCGACAGTACGTTCACCGACATTTATAATGACGCAAACGACTCTGTCGCTTTTGCGTTCCAATGCCCGAAGAAAGATGAAGTCGGCAATCTTCTTGTGAAAAACACACTTGGATTCCCTTCCGATAAATTGGTGTTCTTCCTTGAATCAGAAAATGCAAAAGAACCACAAACGTTTATCGGTTCGAAATTGCCTGAAGGCATTCGATTTGAGAATTTGCCTGCAGGTTCGTATATGCTCTACTCCATAGTTGATGAAAACGCAAACAATAAATGGGATTCTGGTTGCATTGAGATTAAACGTCAACCTGAAAAAATCTATTTCTTCAAAGAAAAAGTTACGATTAAGGCAGAATGGGAAAATAGCCTTTTCTGGGAGGAATTCTAATTCTTACTTGTTTCCCGTCAACTGAATATACAAATTTCCACCTGACGTAACTTCAAACGATTTTGATATAGATTTCTCCGTATCGGTTTCGAATTTGTCGCGCCAAATAACTACATATTTACCAGGTTGTAGTGTAAATACATCAGGTTTTCTGCTGTCGGGACTCAAATTCGTTACAAATTCCAAGTCTGTATTTCTATCCAAATAAATTGCACCTACACCAAGTTGTGGACGATTGAACGTAACGTGTCCCGGTTGGGCAATTTTTATTGTTTTAACCTCATCGGGTTTTATTTCTACATCATAAAAATACGTGCGAGGCAATGTTAAAATTTCCAAATCATATTTTCCAGTGATGTATTTAACCTTTTCTCCTGCTTGTTGCACATTCAACGTATTCATGTCGCCTTGTTGGCGAACAATTGTCTCGATTGGAACGCTCATATTAAAACCATACGGACGTTCAACAACTAAATAACCTTGTGGAGCATCAATCTTCACAATCGTATGTTTCCCAGGTTCAAGATTGATATTGTCGGCATAAACTGGCGGCATTGTGTGGACTTTTATTTTATACGACACAAGCGGATCCAAAAACAAAATGTCTGGTTCGCCAGGTTTTATAACAGAATGAACAAAATTATAATGAATGAAACCTGTGGTGTTGTCGTAAAAAGTCATTGGGACATCTGTCTCTCGTGGCTTTTTATACGCATCAAGCAAATAAACTTGCAATGGAGTGCTCATCAACGCACGTTCCATTGCTTGATTTAAAATAGGATGAAAATCCAATTCGTTTTTTGCACTAAAAACCTGACCTGCGCAATCAAACAATTTATTGAAATCAACCTCTCTACCAACACCAATTATGAAAGGCTTGAGAATAACTCCTTTTGCCTGCAATTCACGCGAAATTGCACATGGATCGCCATCACAAGCTTCAACACCATCGGTAATCAAAAACACAATGTTTCGGGCAGTTGTGTCTGGCGGAAAATCTTTTGCTCCTTGTTCAATAGAATATGCTATCGGTGTGGTTCCATGCGGAGTCAAATTCGTGATTACACGTACAATTTCCGGCAAATTATTTTTTCCAAACGGAACTTCCAAATGAGAATCCTTACAATCTTGGGGCGGAAACGGACTTCTATTTCCATATACACGAAGCGCAACTTCAACATTCGGAATTTTCGACACACTATCGATAAACGGAATTAAAATACTTTTGGCTACTTCCATTTTGGTGTTTCGTTCCCAAACACCCAACATACTGTACGAACCGTCAAATATGAACAACACACGTGTAAGTGGCATAACATTCGGAACTTCAGCAAGTTGCTGCGACAAGCATGGCGTCAACCCAAACGTCAAACAAGAGAAAAAGATTAAAAATATTTTCCGTAAGTTTCTCATATCCGTGACTATACGTTGCAAATATATGGTTTTTGCCAATATTAAAAAACACCTTACATTTGTCGCTGTTGATTATGGAAGATTCTATTTTACAAATATTCAAAAATTCCATCGCATCAATCACCGATGCCGACGCGTTACTTGCGGCCCTACAAACAGAACGGCAAACAAGCGTTAGAATTAATCCGTTGAAAATAAACGAATTATCCTTGCCAAAAATTCCATGGTGCTACTATGGTTATTATTTGGAAAATCGACCGATTTTTACATTGAATCCTCTATTTCACGCCGGAGCTTTTTATGTGCAGGAAGCATCGTCAATGTTTTTGGAACAAATCATAAAACCTTTTGCGACAAAACCTCTCAAAGTGTTGGATTTGTGTGCGGCCCCAGGAGGAAAAACAACTCTTACGTTGTCATTGTTGCCCGAAGGAAGTCTTTTGGTGGCAAACGAAGTTATTCGTAGCCGAGCTCAAATTTTATCGGAAAATCTTATAAAATGGGGATATTCCAATTGCATTATAACCAATAACGATCCAAAAGATTTTGGATTTCTAAAAGGTTTTTTCGATTTGATTCTCGTTGACGCTCCTTGTTCGGGCGAAGGAATGTTTCGAAAAGATAGTGACGCGATTTCGGAATGGTCGCCCGAAAATGTTGATTTATGCAGCAAACGACAACTTCGTATTTTGTATGATATTTGGGACTGCCTTGCTCCCGACGGGAAGCTCATCTACAGCACATGCACATTCAACGAAATGGAAAACGAAGATGTTGTTTCCCGCTTTATTGCAGAAAATGATGCAACTTGCGAACAAATTCCGCTTCAAGCAGAATGGAACATCACGGAACGAAACAAGGACAATGCTTTTTCATACAGATTTTTCCCACACAAAACGAAAGGCGAAGGTTTTTCTGTTTCGGTTATCCGAAAAAACGACGGAAACGAATATTCTACCCCTAAACGCATACAACAACCCAAAGGATTTTTGACTCTTTCAGCAAAAAATTCTGCTCAATATGCTGATTTTCTTTCAAATGAAAATCAATTGATTTTTCAAGACAAGAAAAATCTTATCTGGACATTTCCACAACAATTCGGTAATGTTTTGTTCGAAATAAGTTCACGTTGCAACATTGTACATTCCGGTACTCCCCTTGTAGAAGTCATTGGAAACAAAACAAATCCTCAACCGGGACTGGCATTTGCAACAACATTCAACAAACAAAAATTTCCTTCTTTTGCTGTTGATTTAGAAAACGCTATCCGCTATTTCAAAAAAGAACCTCTAACTCTTCCGCAAGCCGAAAAGGGTTGGTTGAATCTGCATTATAAAAACACATCTATTGGTTTTGTAAAAAATATCGGCAACCGGGCAAATAATCCATACCCACAGGAATGGGCAATTAAAATGACTGTGGATTATAATCGTTTGGAGGAAAATCAACTATCTGAATAATATGCTTGCCGAAACCGATGCAATAATCCTTCATACCATAAAATTCTCGGAAACGAGCATTATTGCCCACATCTATACGGAACAATTCGGAAACGGGTCGTATATAATGAACAATGTGCGGACGAATCGTTCTAAAATGGCAATGTTCCAACCTCTTTCGTTAGTGCATATTTCAGTTTACAGAAAAAAAGAGCCGCAACAAATTCATAGAATTTCCAACATTTCATTTTTACAAATTCCTAAAAGCATAACGAATAACATCGTCAAAACTTCAATGGCCGTATTCGCAGGCGAAATTATTGACCATGTATTCGCCGAAGAAGAACAAAACACAAGCTTTTTCGAGTTTTTTAAGTCATTCGTCAATTTACTGGAAGAAAGTGAAACGCATTATGCAAATCTTCACATTCTTTTTTTGCTTCACATGACAAAATTTCTGGGTGTTTTTCCAAAAAACAATTACTCGCAAGAACAAAATTTTTTCTCGCTCGTTCATGGTCAATTCGTAAATTCAAATGATGAATCTGGAACATTGTCGGAACAAACAAGCCAGTTATTCCGCACGATTCTCAACACAACAAGTTTAACCGATTTTGTACAATTAACTCAACAAGAACGACAAATTTTACTAAACGTTCTACTACAATACTACGATATTCACATTTGCAAAACGCAGAATATCAAATCGTTCGAAATATTGAAAATGGTTTTTGAATAAATCGCTATCCCAAAGGTTGCGTGTAAAGTTCCACGTCGGATTCTTCTATTGTCTTTCCACTCAAAATAACCAAACGCTCTATTACGTTGCGGAACTCACGAATATTTCCCGTCCACGGATATGTTTGCAATTTTTTAATCGCAGCCGCCGACAATTCTTTTTTCGGCACGCCCATTTCCTTACACGACTCATTCACAAAATGTTCGGCCAACAATGGAATATCGTCGATACGTTCGCTCAACGAAGGAACTTTTATAAGAATTACGCTCAAACGATGATATAAATCTTCACGGAAACGTTTTTCCTCAATTTCTTCCTTCATATTTTTATTGGTAGCTGCCAACACGCGCACATCTACTGAAATATCCTTATCGCTACCAACACGGGTGATTTTTTGTTCTTGCAAAGCACGCAAAACTTTTGCTTGTGCAGGTAAACTCATATCGCCAATTTCGTCAAGGAACAACGTTCCGCCGTCGGCCTGCTCAAATTTACCTATGCGAGTTTTTATTGCTGACGTAAAAGCTCCTTTTTCGTGTCCAAACAATTCACTTTCAATTAATTCCGAAGGAATTGCCGCACAATTGACTTCGATGAACGGAGCATTTTTTCTATTGCTTTGTTCGTGAAGCGCGCGAGCAACAAGTTCCTTTCCTGAACCATTCGGACCAGTTATCAAAACACGTGCATCAGTTGGAGCAACTTTACCCACAATCTCGAAAATCTTTTTTAATGGTTCCGATTGACCAATCATCTGATATTTCGAGGCAACCTTCTTCTTCAACATTGTGGTTTCCTGAACAAGATTTTTCTTGTCCAACGCGTTACGAACCGTAACCAAAATACGATTCATATCCAGTGGTTTGGAAATAAAATCGTAAGCACCAATTTTAATAGATTTTACGGCTATATCGATTTCTGCGTGACCCGACATCATAATCACCGGCAAATCTCCACGTTCTTTCAAAACGGCTTCCAAGAAAGCCATTCCGTCCATTTCAGGCATTTTGATGTCGGAAAATATCAAATCAAATTTGCCATTTTGAACTTTTTGCAACGCTTCTACACCATTTTCGGCAATATCAACCTTGTAATCCTCATATTCAAGAATTTCTTTCAACGAATTGCGGATAGCACGTTCATCATCAACAACTAAAATCGAAGCCATTATATTTTTTGAATTAATTGTTCTTTTTCAATGGTAACAACTCCTGGTTGCTCGCATACCAAACCTCCCGCGATATTTGAAATCCGCGCGATTTCCTCCATCGGAAATCCAAGCACATAGCAAACCGAAGCCGTACTTATTACCGTATCGCCTGCACCAGAAACGTCTGCCACATGTCGAACTTGTGTTGGAATTTGGACGTATCGGTTTTTATCTGCTACAAAAATTCCCAATTCCGACAAGGTTATCATCATTGTCGCAATGTTCTGTTTCTGCATAAATTCTTTTGCTAACGCAAATAATGCTTCAGTATCATCTTTTCTGCACGATTTTCCCAAACCTTCAGTAAATTCCTTAAAGTTAGGCTTAAACAAAGTTACATTTTTGAAGTTGTTGAAATTCCGTTTTTTAGGGTCAACCAAAACAGGAATACTCAATTTATTTGCTTCTGCCACAACAAAGTCAATCAATTCTTTTGAAAACACACCTTTATCGTAGTCCTGAAGAATGATTGCGGAAACTTTTTGTTCTTCTATCGCACGACGAATACAGACTTTTAGTTTATCCAAAACGTCTTCGCTCAATTCGTTAGTTTGCTCGCTATCAACACGAAGCATTTGTTGCTTGCCGCAAATCACACGTGTTTTCACTGTGGTTTTACGTGACGAATCTACCACGCAATATTGAGCATCGATATGTCTTTTTTTCAGAATCGAAAAGAATTTATTTCCCGCTTCGTCATTCCCCACAACACTACAAATAATTGGTTCCATACCAAGCGAAGCGATATTTTTCACCACATTTGCCGCACCACCAAGTCTATCTTCGGTTGAGGCAACATTCACAACCGGAACAGGAGCTTCAGGCGAAATTCTGTCAACACTTCCCCATATATATGAATCAAGCATAACGTCGCCAACAACCATTATTGCTTTCGATTCAGAATTCTGAAATACTGATTTATAATCCATTCGAATAGATTTTCAATGTATTTACAAATATATGTTTTTAAATAAAAAACGACAACCCTTTCGAGTTGTCGTTTCCTATTCTTTAGAATAAAAATTATTTTTCCGAACCCAAAATTAATGGTAATCCATTACTACCTGCGCTACCAACTATCACAGTTTTTGAATTTTGAGATTTACTCAATTCCAATGTGGCTTCAATTCCACGCATTTTCAACAAGTTTGGTGTCAAACTATTGTTGATGATGTTGTTTGCTTTTGCAACACCTTCAGCTTCAATTCTTTTACGATCGGCTTCGGATTTTTCCTTTTCCAAACGGAATTGGTAAGCAAGAGCTTCTTGTTCTTGCTTCAATTTGCTTTCGATAGCAGAACGAATATCTTGTGGCAAATTGATAGAACGAATCAACAATGCTTTCATTTCTATATTATTCGCCAACAATTTTTTGCCTGCTTCTTCAATAATTGTTGTCTCAACTTCGGAACGTTTTGTTGAATAAATTTCTTCGGCTGTGTAACGACCAGCAACCTGACGAACCGACGAACGAACTTCCGGAATTACCAACACATTTGCGTAATCAGTTCTAAATGCTTCGTACAAATAACCCACACGATTGTAGATTGGATAGAAACGAACTGTGATTTCAATATTGATTGAAAGTCCGTTTTTATCAAGAACGTCCATTGTTTCTTCAACTTTCTGTTCTGCCACATTGAACACATACATATCGTTCCATGGAGCTATAATATGGAATCCTGGTTCATACACATTTTCCTTGTCCAAACCAGTTGTGAACTGACGGAAAATCACACCACGTTCGGTTGCTTCCAATTTAATAAACATACTGTTGCCAAAAATAATTAAGAAAAACACAGCAACTATGCCAATAATTACAAGTTTAGAATACTTTCCTTTCATTTTTTATCTTTTTTGTTACTTGGCAAAGATAGGAATTTAAATGAAGTGAAAACGCATTTCAGTATAAAACCAAAATAAAAAACGTGGAAATACTTGTATTTTATTTGTAATTATTACAAATTTGTAGGAATTACATTTCGAATGAAAACGAGTTATACAAAAGAGGAAGTTATTGAGCGGTTGCAACAAAGCAACATAAAACCTTCCATTCAAAGAATTGAGATTCTTAAATATCTTTTGGAACATCCCGTTCACCCTTCTATTGACGATATTTATAATAAATTGTTTCCGAGAATTCCAACTCTTTCAAAAACAACAGTGTACAATACGTTGTCGCTTTTGGAAACAAATGGAGCAATTCTTTCTATCAACATCGACGACAAAATGACTCACTACGATGGCGACATAAGCGAACATGCTCATTTTTTATGTACAAACTGTCGTAAAATTTTTGATGTTCCCTTAAAAAACGAGGTCCCTGTCAATACAATAGAAGAAGGTTTTTACGTTAAAGAAGCACAAATCTATTACAAAGGACTTTGTCCTAAATGCAGAAAAAATCAAAAGGAACTTAATAATCTTTAAAAATTACAATTATGTCTAAAAAATTCATCTGTCCAGTATGTGGCTATGTTCACGAAGGCGACGAAGCTCCAGAACGCTGTCCACAATGTAAACAAGTTGTAACATGGAAAGTTGTTGATGAAAATTCAGGATTGAATTTTGTTACGGAACACGTTATTGGCATTGCCAAAGATTGTGATGCCGAAATGAAGAAAGATCTTAACGCCCACTTCAACGGCGAATGCTCGGAAGTAGGTATGTACCTTGCTATGAGCCGACAAGCCGACCGCGAAGGCTATCCTGAAATCGCTGAAGCTTTCAAACGATATGCTTTTGAAGAAGCTGAACACGCAGCAAAATTCGCTGAACTTTTGGGCGAATGTGTATGGGATACCAAAACAAACCTTGAAAAAAGAATGATGGCGGAAGCCGGTGCTTGCGAAGATAAAATGCGTATTGCTAAAAATGCAAAAGCAAAAGATCTTGACGCAATCCACGACACTGTTCACGAAATGGCTAAAGACGAAGCACGTCACGGAAAAGGTTTCGAAGGTTTATACAACAGGTATTTCAAAAAATAGGAAATTCATTAAAAATCAGGTGGATTATATTCGTTTTTTCAAAAATGTGATATATTTGCCCTGTTTTAAGAACGAGATGAGAAATATTTATTCATACGCATATTACTTCTTCTATTACTTTTATTACCAAGAGTAATAACGAGGCTGTGTGTATGTAATTAAAATTTAATTGATAAACGAAAGCCTCGATGTAAGTCGGGGCTTTTTTATTTTATATGAATATGAAAATTGCAATTCAAGGTGTTAACGGAGCATTCCACGAAATAGCGGCACGGGAATTTTTCGATAAAAATATCGAAACTCTCAACTGCGAACAGTTCAAAGACTTGTTCGATGCTGTTGAACGTGGAACGGCGGACTATGGTATTGTCGCTATCGAAAATACCATAGCTGGAAGCATTCTTGAAAACTATTCGTTGCTCAAACGCTCAAAATTGAAAGTAATAGGAGAAATAAGTCTGCACATTACCCAAAATTTAATGGCATTACCTGGGACAAAAATCGAAGATATACACGAAGTGTATTCCCATCCAATGGCAATTTTACAGAGCAAGGATTTTCTGAGCAATTATCCAAAAATGAAAATCATTAACTGGGATGACACGGCTTCGAGCGCCCGCAAAATTGCAGAAGAACGTTTGCAAAACACAGCTGCAATCGCAAGCGAATATGCTGCGGAATTGTACGGATTGGAAATTCTTGCACGACAAATACAAACACACAAAAAGAATTACACGCGATTTTTAGCTTTGAGTAGAATCGCAGTTGATTCTCCAGAAAACAACAAAGCATCGATTTGTTTTGAACTCACTCATCAGCCTGGTTCATTGGTTGATGTTCTTTCAGTTTTCAAAAAATTGGATGTCAATCTTACAAAAATACAGTCGTTGCCGATTCTTGGCAGTCCGTATCAATATACATTCTACATTGACGTGGAATGGAAAGACAGAACAAAATTCGACTTGTCGCTGGCTCGCGTTCTTCCGTTAGTTTCAAATCTTTCGGTCTTGGGTGAATACAAAAGAGATGAAAAATTTAATTACGAAATATTAAACTAAAGAAAATGAATATAGTTATAATTGGAACAGGTCTTATCGGTGGCTCAATGGCAATGGCCATCCGTGGCTTCGAAACAAAAATCATTGGCGTTGATGCCAAAGAAGAAAATCTTAAAAAAGCAATAGAATTAGGCATAATTGATATGGCAATGCCGTTGGAACAAGCCGTATTGATTGCCGATTTGATTATTCTTTCCATTCCTGTTGATGCAGCCCGCGAAATGGTTCCAAAAATCCTTGATTCCATACGCGAAGATACAATAGTGATAGATACAGGTTCTACTAAAGCTGGTATTTGCGATAAAATCCGTAATCACCCGAAACGTAAAAATTTCGTTGCCTCTCACCCTATGGCAGGTACGGAATATTCTGGTCCGGAAGCTGCTTTCGCAGACCTTTTCAGAGGAAAGAAAACAATTATTTGTGAGTCGGAATTAAGTAGCGATTTTGCGTTGAAACAAGCAAAAACATTGTACAAAATGTTGGGAATGTCAATCCTATTTATGAATTCTACCGACCACGACAAACACATTGCATACGTTTCGCATTTAACTCACGTTATTGCTTATGCATTGAGTTTGACCGTTCAGGAAATTGAGAAAAATGAGGAAAAGAAAATCTTTGAAATGGCTGGTAGTGGTTTCGCATCAACTGTCAGAATCGCGAAAAGTTCGTCAACAATGTGGACACCGATTTTCCGCCAGAATTCTCAATATTTAACCAAATCAATTGATAAATACATAGATATTCTTAATCAATTCAAACAATTAATAGCCGAAGATAAAACCGATGAATTATTCAACTTAATCGGCGAGGCAAACAAAATCAAGAAAGTTTTGGACAATAAATAAATATAAAATACTTAGTTATGAAAATAGATACATTATCATCGTGGGGAATTGACGCAACTCGTCCAATCATTATTTCTGGACCTTGTAGCGCAGAATCTGAAGAACAAATGTTGGAAACCGCAAAAGCTCTTTCCGACAATGGTATAAAAATTTTCCGTGCAGGAATTTGGAAACCTCGTACTCACCCAAATACATTCGAAGGCGTTGGTTCTACAGGTTTGAAATGGATGAAAACCGTAAAACAGGAAACTGGAATGCTTACTGCTACCGAAGTTGCTACGGCAAAACATGTGTACGAAGCCTTGAAAATGGGCATAGATATCCTTTGGGTTGGTGCTCGTACATCGGCAAATCCATTCGCTGTGCAAGAAATTGCCGATGCTTTGCAAGGTGTTGATATGCCTGTTTTGGTAAAAAATCCTATAAATCCAGATTTGGAACTTTGGATTGGTGCAATCGAACGTCTTGCTGGCGCAGGAATTACAAAATTAGGTGCAATTCATCGTGGTTTCTCGGCATACGAAAAAATGAGCTACAGAAACAATCCTCAATGGCAAGTTCCTATCGAACTTCGTCGCCAATTGCCTGATTTACCAATTTTCTGCGATCCGAGCCACATCGCTGGAAAACGCGAATATATTTTTGAAATTGCTCAAAAAGCAATGGACCTTGGAACTGACGGTCTTATTATTGAATCGCACTGCAATCCAGATGTTGCTTTGAGCGACAGCAAACAACAACTTACGCCATCTGCATTGAAGGAAATGTTGGACAAACTTTCAGTCCGCGACGTAAATTCAAATAATCAGGAATTCAAACAATCATTGGATGAACTTCGTGCACAAATCGACGTGTTGGACAACGAACTGCTACGCATTCTTCAACAAAGAATGAATGTTGCACGCGAAATTGGCAAGAATAAAAAGGCAAACAATATCCAAGTTTTGCAGACAGGACGTTGGTCTCAAATTATTGAAAAAGTGAAAGCAAAAGCACAATCTTCTGGTTTGAGCGAGGAATTCATTGAGAAAACATTCAAGGCAATCCACCAGGAATCAATCAATATTCAAACAGAAATCCTTAATAGTTAATCGGAAGTTTTTAATGCCAACTCAAAATATTTCAGTATAAAACACTACTTTTGTAAACAAAAGTTTCTGTATGGAAGTTGACTTATTTATACCTTGCTTTGTTGACCAGATAGAACCTGAAATTGGGAAAAATCTTGTTAAGATTCTTGAACATGTTGGTTGTACCGTTCACTACAATCCTAATCAAACGTGTTGCGGGCAACCACAATTCAATAGCGGTTATACCAAAGAAACGCAAGAATTAGCTCGAAAATTCCTAAAAGATTTTGACGGAGACAGAATGATAGTAAGTCCAGGCGGATCGTGCACCGGTTTTATCAAACGTCGATATGCCTCGTTGTTTGATGATGCTTCGGAAAAACAAGCTGCCGAAAAATTGTCAAATAGAATTTTTGATATCTGCGATTTTCTTGTAAATGTTGTAAAAATTACCGATTTAGGAGCAACTTTCAATGGAAAAGTTACTGTTCATGATTCTTGTTCAGCTCTTCGCGAATATGGCTTGACAACAGAACCTCGTACTTTATTGCAAAACGTGAAAGGTCTTGAAATCGTTGAAATGGAAGACAGCACAACGTGTTGTGGATTTGGTGGCACCTTTTCCATGAAACAAAAAGACATTTCTTCTGCTATGGTTGAACAAAAAGTTCGCTTTGCTGTTGAATCGGGTGCTGAATATATTACAGGTACGGAATTTTCGTGTTTGATGAACATCAACGCATATATTGAAAGAAACAAGATAAACATTAAACCTATTCACATTGTGAATATTTTATCTCAATTCTAGTATGTACAAAATTGGGTTCGATGCAAAACGATTATTTCTAAACGGGACTGGACTAGGAAATTACAGCCGTAGTCTTGTACGCAGTTTGAAAAACTACTACCCCGAGAATAATTACGTTTTGTTCTCACCCAAGATTGCATACAACGATGAAAGTTTCTATTATACTCAAGAGTTTGAGACAGTTACACCAAGTTTATTTTCTTCAAAATCAATCTGGAGGACAAAACTTATACTCAATTCGTTGATTGAACACGACATTGATATTTATCACGGATTGAGCCACGAATTACCTGTCGGCATAGAAAACACCTCAATCAAATCGGTTGTAACAATCCACGATTTGATTTACAAGTTGTTCCCTGCAGACTTTCCCTTGATTGACAAGAAAATATACGACATTAAATGGCGTAATTCCTGCAACAACGCAAATGCAATAATTGCAACCAGCGAAGCAACAAAACAAGATATTATCTCGAATTTCAATATCGATCCACAAAAAATCCATGTGGTTTATCAAACGTGCAGCAATATTTTCGATAAACAATATACCGATCAAGAAAAACGAGAGGTTCTTGAACGACTTGCATTTCCAAAACAATATATGCTGTATGTGGGCGCAATTACCGACAGAAAGAATGTGATGAGTTTGGTTGAAGCATATAACGAAATACAGAATGACATTGAAATTCCATTGATAATTGTAGGAAAAGGACGTAATTACTATCGCCAACTTGTTGCTTTTATTGAAAAACACAATCTAACGGATAAAATTTTTATCCATAGCGACATAGGAAACGATACACTTCCTATCATTTATCAATGTGCGGAATTCTTCTTATATCCTTCACGTTATGAAGGCTTTGGTATTCCAATTCTAGAAGCTTTTAAAAGCGGAACGCCGGTTATTTTAAGTAATACTACTTCGCTTCCTGAAGTTGGTGGATCGGCTGGCTACTACATAGACCCATACAAAACCGAAAGTATTTCCCAAGCAATGCTTGACTTACATACAAATCCTAATCTTCGTAACCATTTAATTGAAGAAGGATTTGAACAAGTAAAGAAATTTACTCTCGAAAACTTCGCAAAACAGACTATGGACGTGTATTCTAGTCTGATGTAAATCGACTTCACATAAAAACTTCCTAATACAGTACTTGTCGCCAAAAGCCTGGTCAATGTCAGAGTGCCTGGCAGTTGGTTTAATCATAGTCAAAAATAACCTTAAAATAAAAAAGGCCCTGACGTCAGTCAGAGCCTTTTCGTATGAAATAACTATATTATTCGAATTATAGTTGTGGACCAGCAGAAACCAATGCTTTACCAGCTTCGTTACCTGTGTATTTAACGAAGTTCTTGATGAAACGACCTGCAAGATCTTTTGCTTTTTCTTCCCATTTGCATGCGCAATCGTAAGTATCGCGTGGGTCAAGAATTGCTGGGTTAACATTTGGTAAAGATGTTGGAACTGTAAAGTTGAACATTGGGATTTGTTTTGTTTCAGCTTTAAGGATAGAACCATCAAGGATTGCATCGATGATACCTCTTGTATCAGGAATAGAAATACGTTTTCCTGTACCATTCCAACCTGTGTTAACCAAGTATGCTTTAGCACCAGATTTTTCCATTTTCTTAACCAATTCTTCAGCATATTTTGTTGGGTGCAATTCCAAGAATGCTTGACCGAAACATGCAGAGAATGTTGGAGTTGGTTCAGTAATACCACGTTCAGTACCAGCCAATTTAGCTGTGAAACCACTCAAGAAATAGTATTTAGTTTGTTCTGGAGTCAAGATTGATACTGGAGGAAGAACTCCGAATGCGTCAGCCGACAAGAAGATAACATTCTTAGCTGCTGGAGCTGCAGAAATTGGAGTTTGAATGTTCTTGATGTGGTTGATTGGATAAGAAACACGAGTGTTTTCTGTAACCGATTTATCGTTGAAATCAATTTTTCCATCAGCAGCAACTGTTACATTTTCCAACAAAGCGTTACGTTTGATTGCGCCATAGATATCTGGTTCATTTTCTTTAGAAAGACCGATAACTTTTGCATAGCAACCACCTTCAAAGTTGAATACGCCATTGTCATCTCATCCATGTTCGTCATCACCAATCAATTTACGTTTTGGATCTGTTGACAAAGTTGTTTTACCTGTACCTGACAAACCGAAGAAGATAGCTGTTTCTTTACCTTCCATATTGCAGTTTGCAGAACAGTGCATAGAAGCAATACCTTTAAGTGGCAAATAGTAGTTCATCATAGAGAACATACCTTTTTTCATTTCACCACCATACCAAGTGTTGATGATAACTTGTTCACGAGAAGTTACGTTGAAAGCAACGCAAGTTTCAGAGTTCAAACCTAATTCTTTGTAGTTTTCAACTTTTGCTTTTGAAGCATTGTAGATAACGAAGTTAGGTTCGAAGTTAGCCAATTCTTCAGCTGAAGGTTGGATGAACATGTTCTTTACAAAGTGAGCTTGCCATGCAACTTCAACGATGAAACGAACAGCCATACGAGTATCTTTGTTAGCACCACAAAAAGCGTCAACTACATAAAGATTTTTGTTGCAAAGTTCTTTCTTAGCGATTTCTTTTACTTGAGCCCAAACTTCTTCAGACATTGGGTGGTTGTCGTTTTTGTATTCGTCAGAAGTCCACCATACAGTGTTTTTAGAATTTTCATCCATAACAATGTATTTGTCTTTAGGAGAACGACCTGTGTAAACACCTGTCATTACGTTTACAGCACCAAGTTCTGTTTCTTGACCTTTGTCGAAACCTGTAAGACCAGCTTTAGTTTCTTCTTCGAAAAGCATTTCGTAAGAAGGGTTGTGTGCGATTACTGTTGCACCAGTAATGCCGTACTTTGTTAAATCTAAATTTGCCATTTTGTTGACGTTTATAAATGAATTAATATTAACTACTTATGCTTGAGGGAAATCCTCAAACCTTGCAAAAATAGTAAATTTATTTTTACAATATTCAGAATGAGTTTTTTTTTATGAATTTATACTTCTGATACAAGAAAATTCTTTCAATAACGCAGATATTTCTATTTTTGCAATAATGATTGTTTCTGCACAACATATTACAAAATCCTTTGTCGGAACAAAAGCTCTTTCCGATGTGTCTTTGGAAATTCCCGAAGGCAAGATTTTTGGCATTCTCGGACCTAACGGTGCGGGAAAAACAACGTTTATTCGAATCCTAAATCAAATGATTCGACCTGATTCCGGCGAAATTACTATCGACGGAAAGCCGCTTCGCGAATCGGATGTGGAGCGTATTGGTTATCTCCCGGAAGAACGTGGACTTTATAAAAAAATGCGTGTTGAGGAACAAATTCTCTATTTCGCTTCGCTCAAAGGAATGAAGACAAAAATCGCAAAACAGGAATTGGATTCTTGGATTGACAGACTTGAAATTGGTGGTTGGAGAAAAAAACACGTTGAGGAATTATCTAAAGGTATGCAGCAAAAAATACAGTTTATCGCAACGGTGTTGCACAAACCGTCTTTGCTTATTCTCGACGAGCCTTTTAGCGGATTCGATCCCGTAAATGCACAAATCATTAAAAATGAAATCCTTCGCCTTAAAAACGAAGGTACTACAGTTCTGTTGTCAACACACAATATGAATTCCGTTGAAGAATTGTGCGACAATATTTCTCTCATCCATAAATCGGAACAAATTCTGAATGGTTCCGTAAGCGAAATTCGGAATTCATTTGCAGGAAACAAATTCGAAGTCGTTTTCTCAGGCTACTACAACAAATTACTGACGACACTTACTCCATCGTTCGAAATACTAAGCCAATCGTGCGAAGGAGACAAAACAACAATTCAAATAGAATTAACACAAAATGTCGCAACAAACAACGTCATTCAATATCTAATGAATTCCGGCAATATTGTGTCGTTCACGCAAATACTGCCAAGTATGAACGACATTTTTATTCAAGCCGTACAAAAGCATAACGAACAATTGCAACATGGGGAAAACTGCTAACATATTTAAACGCGAGTTTTTATCTCGTATCCGCAACAAATCGTTCATTCTTATGACTTTGCTTGGACCTATTTTCCTCGCAAGTGTGCTGATTGTTCCTCTTTTGATTGAAAAATACAATCAAAAGAGCGAAAAACGTGTTGCCATAATTGATGAATCAAATGTATTGGGGCAAACAATTCAAGATTTTGAATCCTATACGTTCACTGTAGTTGAAGATGCCACAGTTGACGATTTAGGAAAAGATTTCGCTAATTCTGGTTTCGATGCGGTATTGTTCATTCCAAACAACATCTACAATTCAAATTCCGTTATTCTGTACTCCAATGTTTGGGTTGACGATGCGCTCAAAGCATACGTTGGATACACGCTTCGCCGCGATTTGGAATATATGGCTTTGCTTAAAGAAGATGTCGCTCCAGAAACAATCGGAAAAGTAACTACACCCATTTTTGTTGGCGTACAGAAATGGAATGCCGACGGCGAAACTATTGAAAATGAATCGTCAATGGAGAAAAAGAATATCGTGGCAACGGGATTCGTTACCGTTATTTATCTTTTCATCCTTATGTACGGCATCTTGGTTCTTCGTGGTGTTATCGAAGAAAAAAGTAACCGTGTCGTCGAAATTATTGTTTCTTCAGTGAAACCAGTGCAATTCATGGCGGGGAAAATTCTCGGCATTGGTTGTGTTGGATTGTTGCAATTCTTTTTATGGGTGCTTCTCACATTTGGTTTGGTTGCCGGAGCTCAATTCCTGTTATTCCCTGAACCATACGTTCCTACCCAATTACCGGAAATGGCCGAAACACTTGGAGCATCGACAACTTCGGCAAAAGTAATTGTACCCGAAACGCTTACAATGGATTATGCAATAGATTTATTCCAAACATTAGGTGGTGTGAATTGGACTGTCATGCTAACTGCTTTTCTATTTTTTTTCGTGTTTGGTTATTTACTCTATGCAGCTATTTTCGCCAGTATTGGTGCCCTGTCCGATCAAGATACCGAAACACAACAATTCGTTATTCCAGTAACAATTCCATTATTGTTGCCATTCGTTTTGTTACCATTGATTGTTTCCGATCCTAATGGTTCTTTGTCGTGTTGGTTGTCGCAAATTCCGTTCACATCGCCTATCGCTATGATGGCTCGTTTGCCTTTTGGCGTTCAATATTGGGAAATTGGACTATCGGCTGCGATACTACTTCTTACTTGTTTTGCAACGGTTGCATTCTCGGCAAAATTGTACCGTTCTGGAATGTTGCTTTATGGAAATAAACTTTCACTCAAAAATATAATAACGTCCCTATTCAAATCTAACTGAAAATCTAACTTGGCACAATACTTGGAATAAGTCGAAAAAAAAGAAAGATTATGAAACGGTTAGTATTCTCATTCGCAGCTTTGGTTCTGTTTTGCTCAGCAGCAATTTCTCAGAACACGAAACTTCCCTACGCTCCAGGTGAACGTTTGAAATTCAGTCTCTATTATGGTATTATGGATGGAGGCGAAGCAACTATTTCCCTCGAAAAAACAAAAACCGGCGAATATCATTCAAAGGCTGTTGCCAAAACAGTGGGAATGGTGAAATGGTTCCTTGATATGAACGATGTGTATGAAAGCTTTTTCAATCCAACCACGTGTATGCCTTCAAAAGCTATTCGTAATATAAAAGAAAACTCATACAAATACTACGACGAAGTTGTTTACAATCGTCAGGACAATACAGTAAGTAGCAAAAAAAACGGAAATGTTTCTGTTCCTAAAAACACGCTCGATATTGTTTCAAGTTTGTATCAAATGAGAAGCAATGGATTTGGGAAAATGAAAGTCAACGACACACTTACCACCACTATTTTCTTTGGCGACGAGTTGTTCGAATTTCAAGTTATATACAAAGGAAAAGAAAAAATAACTACCAAATTGGGAACTTTTAGAGCATTGAAATTCCAACCTGTTGTAGAAGTTGGCCGTGTATTCAGACACGAAGATGATGTAAACTTCTGGGTAAGCGACGATGAAAATCTTCTTCCTCTCCGTGCGGAATTTAATGTGTTGATTGGCTCAATCAAATGCGACTTACTTGAATATTCAGGCGTAAAACATCCAATGGCAAAGGTGAACTAACACCTTTGCTTTTTTATAGCACATATTCCACTTCCTTAAAATAATATCCCCGTCGATTCCCTTCGGTATCTTCTATCATCAATTTTCCGTCGTTTTCAACGGAAACTATCATGCCCTCAAACAAACCTACTGAATCTTTAAATTTGCTCTGCGTATTCAATAAATATAATTGAGAAAGATACTTTTGTCGTATAGCTTCCTGCTCGCTTGATTCATAATACGTGGAAAATGTCAACAGAAATTGATTCAATATTGTTGTGCAATCAAACGACATTCCACACTCCTTTACAAAAGATGTTGGATTTGGCGCTCCGTCAAATTCCAACTGATTCACATTGAGCCCTATGCCAATTATTGATGTTTCTATCGTCTTACCAACTAAAAGGTTCTCTATCAGTATTCCAGCTATTTTCTTATTCCCAACATAAATATCATTTGGCCATTTTATCGTGACATTCTCACAATATTCGGAAACAACATCGCGAAGAGCAAACGATACCATCTGCGACAATATAAATTGACTATTCGCCTGCATGTTTTTGGGATAAAGAATTAAGGAAAACAACAGATTCTCGCCTTTGTTGGAAACCCAATGGTTACCAATTTGTCCTCGTCCTTTTGTCTGAAATTGAGTACGAACAACTGTGAAATCATCCAACGTTCCATTATGTGCTAACTCCATCGCATAATCGTTAGTCGAAGAAAGTTCTTCGAATTCAATGATTTTATTGTATCTTTCCGCCATAAAAATATTTGAATATGAAACGTTTTCTTACAATTCTTGCTTTAATGTTTGCTACTCAATATTTGTTCGCTCAACAAGTACAAATTAAAGGTAAAATATTAAATAATAAAACGGCCGATACTATTTCGTTGCAAATTCATTCATCGTTCTCACAACCAATTCTGTTGAAAGCTCCAATAAATAAAAAAGGAGAATTTGAATTTAAATACACCGAAAACTCTACGAATTTCTGCGAATTGTTTTTCGAAAAAAATCCAAGCGACAATTTGCTATTATTTTTAAGTACGGGCGAAATGGTGTCGATTGCTTTTGATGCAACAAAGAAACTTAGCGAAGCCGCATGTGTTGGTTCAGTTCAAACCGATGCGTTCTATAAAAATACCCGTATGATTAACGGATATAAGAGCGAGGAGGAAAATCTCCGAAAAGTATATGAATACCGCATTGATTCATTGGAAAAAGCGAAATTCGATGAAACTGCAAAAATCATACGCAACAATCCCTATTTGTTAAGCAATCTCACAATCGTAAACATCTTGCCTGACGATTATCTTGATGTATATCAATTGCTTGACACAGCCTTGTTATCGGCTTATCCTACCAATGAACTCGTGTTAGACTTCCATGCTCAATTATCAAAAATTTTAGTTCTTCGCGAAGGTATGATATTGCCTGACATTATTTTGGCGGACGAAAATGGAAAAATGATCAATCTTGAGTCGCTTCGCGGCAAAGTTGTATTGATTGACTTTTGGGCAAGCTGGTGCCGTCCATGCCGTATGGAGATTCCTAATTTCAAGAAAATGTACGAAGCATACCACGATGCAGGTTTCGAAATCTATTCCATCTCGGTTGATAACGATGCACTAGCATGGAAAAAAGCTTTAGCCCAAGAAAATATGCCATGGGCAAATGTTCGCGACGACCAAAAAATATACAGCAACAAATACGCAGTTTCTTCCATTCCATTCACCATCCTTATTGATAGAAACGGAAAGGTCGTTGCCAAAGGTCTGCGAGGTCAGGATTTAAGCAACAAAATAAACGAATCGCTATAAAAAAAGTGTAATATTTCAGTTGTCAGAAAACAGTTTAATTGGGCAAAACCGATGAACTTTAGCGTAAAAATCGAATTACGTAAATAACGTATTTTTCACGTTTCTATATAGAAATTTTCCACTCCTTACGTAAGAAATTCGAGAACTTTTTATTTTTGTTTTGTCAAAAAACAAAACAGATTAAATATTTCAGTATATGAAAAGAGTAGCTATTATAGGATACGGAAACATTGGGAAGTACGTATTGGAAGCATTAGAAGTTGCACCTGATTTCGAAATTGCAGGTGTTGTACGTCGTTCGGTTTCTGGCGAAATGCCATTGGAACTAACAGCATATAAAGTTGTTTCGGACATTAAGGAACTTGGCAAAGTTGATGTTGCTATCCTAGCAACTCCAAGCCGAAGCGTCGAAGAAAACGCAAAGAACTATCTTGCTATGGGTATCAATACAGTCGATAGCTTCGACATTCACGGAAATATTTGGGATTTGCACGAAACTCTTGATAAAATAGCCAAAGCCAACAATGCTGTTTCTATCATTTCTGCAGGATGGGATCCAGGAAGCGACTCGGTTATCCGTACATTGTTACAAGCTGCCGCTCCTAAAGGTCTTACATGGACAAACTTCGGCCCTGGTATGAGCATGGGACACTCTGTTGTCGCTCGTTCTAAAAAAGGTGTTAAAAATGCATTGTCGATGACAATGCCACAAGGTGCCGGCATTCACAGCCGTATGGTTTACGTTGAATTGGAAGATGGTTTCACTGCACAACAAGTGTACGATGAATTAAAAGCAGATGATTATTTCGCTCACGATGAACTCCACGTGATTCCTGTTGACAGTGTTGACAATTGCCGCGATATGGGACATGGTGTTCTTTTGGAACGTAAAGGTGTTTCCGGAAAGACTCAAAACCAACGTTTCAAATTCGAAATGACAATCAATAACCCTGCCTTAACTGCACAAATAATGGTCGGCGCAGCTCGTGCTACATTAAAACAATCTGCAGGTGCCTACACGTTGCCTGAAGTTCCAATGATGGATTTACTAGCTGGCGACAGAGAACAATTAATTCGTGGCTTAGTGTAAAAAAAAACACTTTTTGTCTAGTCCTAAAATAGCGTTACAGTTTTTTATAGGACAAAATTAATTAATAAAATCACAGCAGATTTCGATCTGTTGTGATTTTTGTTTTACGATATGTTTTTATTTGGCAACTTC
>JAZRXD010000081.1:0-32104 GCA_045600045.1 Bacteroidales bacterium | reverse complement strand
CGACAAGTGGGGTAACTTGTTGTGGTATTCCGATGAGGTAGAGGACGGCAAGTTCGTAGGCTACTGGGATGGAACGTACGACGGCAAGATGATGAAATCCGACGTTTACATTTGGCAAATGGAGGCAACGTTCCTCGATGGTCAAAAATGGCAGGGATTTGACGCTGGAAACGGCAAAAAGACCAAGTTCGGAAGCGTTACGTTGGTTCGATAAAATTCTTGAAATTAAAAACGAAAAAAGGGTTAGATTTCTAACCCTTTTTCGTTTTTATGCAGTATATAAAATGCGTGTTTGTAATGGAGAAACTCAATGATTTTTATAAATTTGCCACGTGAAAAATATAAAAAAATAATCCAATGAGTGTTAAAAATCTATTTCGTATCGTAGTACCCGTAATGGTTGCTTGTCTTATGACGATGGTTTCATTCGCTTCTTCTAAAAAAGTAATAAATCGTAATTATTATTCTTATACTGATACATCTCGAGATGCGGCTCCGTTTGGAAATTTTTATAATTATAGTACTTCGCAAATGATTTATACTAAATCGGAACTTGGTACAAATATGACTTCTGGAAATATAACATCATTAGCTTTCTATGTTCAACAACCTTCGGCTTTTGCTGGACAAGAAGTTACCGTTTATATGGGAACAACTTCGTTGAGTTCATTTTCGAGTACGAGCGATGCATTTTCATCAACTAATTTAACACAAGTTTTTTCGGGTACAATTACGTTAGGTGCCAACAAAGAATGGGAGGAAATTTTCTTTGATAAGAGTTTTTATTACAATGGTTCCAGCAATATTGTCGTGATGGTGACTCGTAAAACATCATCAAGTTATAATGGCGGTTTGTATTATGCATTGTATAACGAAAAAAACAATATGTGTTTGTATAGACGAGCTGATGGTAGTACTACGTATTGTGACGGAACCAATATGAGTAATTATACTTTGACAACACACCGGCCTGTTATACGTTTTTCATATTCAACGCCAACATTCACCGACGGTTATTATTTGATAGACGATGCTCTTGAATTGAAATGGTTGGCTCGAAAAGTTAATACGGGAAGCACGACTTATAATGCTAAAATAAACAGTGCATTTTCTGTACCACAGGCTCTTTTTGAACCAATCGGAACATCTTCAAATCCATATAGCGGGACTTTCGAAGGACAAAATTACAAGATTTATTTTGAGAATACGCCAACAACTAGCTATAACGGTTTGTTTGGTTATATAGGAACTTCGGGTACTGTTTCGAAAGTTTATGTGTCGGGAGATTATGATTGTACGTTTTCGGGATTAAACTATGTTGGTGGAATTTGTGCCTACAATAAAGGTACAATAAAAAATTGTAGTGTCTGTCGCTTGAAAGTAGAAGGAAATTACTATGTCGGCGGAATTTGTGGTTATAATGGGGGAACTGTTTCCGAATGTTACGTTAACTATGATTCGTATGGCGGATATTCTTCTATTTCGGGAATGAATTATGTAGGTGGTATTAGTGGAATTAATGAGGGAGAAATAAAAAAATGTTCTGTTTTGGATGAAAGGTGTGTGATTTCTGCTACTGGAACTGTGGGAGGCATTTGTGGTAGTAATGGTGGTGAAATTTCTAATTGTTGTAACAAAGCTGTTGTGGAGGGTAGTTCCATAATTGGCGGAATTTGCGGATACTCAAAAAATTCGATTTCTTATAGTTATAATACAGCTGCGGTATCTGGCTCGTCTTCAGTAGGTGGTGTTGTTGGATCTATGAAAGGAAGTGTAAACTCTGTTTATAATAATGGATCTGTTACTGCTTCTGGTCAGAGAGTTGGAGGGCTTGTAGGAGAAGGTACTGACGCTTTTACTATTCAAAATAGTTATAATACAGGAACGGTTACGGGACAATCTTTGGTTGGAGCTCTTGCTGGCTCATCAAGTGTAACAGGTGAAATAGATAATTGTTATTATGTCGAAGGTTTTGCTGTAGATGGAAGTTCTACGATGCAAAACGCAGTGGGAAATGCAACAGCTGGTTATACCACAGCCGATAAAAATCCTATGAAGAAAGCCAACGGTCAATTTGTTGGTGGCGAAGTTTGTTGGTTGTTGAATGGCTCGACTGATGCCGGTACAACTTGGTATCAAACTATCGGCAGCGATGCATATCCAGTTTTGGATAATACTCGGCGTCCTGTATATAGAATTGATGAAACTCAATATTATTCAAATGAACCGAAAGAAATACCTGCTGCGCACGAAGAATTGCTTGCAAGTCTCGAAGGCGAAGGAACTCCTGAATCTCCTTATTTGATTCCTGATTATGTTTCGTTGGTTTCGTTCCGCTGTATAGTCGATTCAGGTTATACCATGGCTTGCGGAAAACTTACCGCCGATATTGTTATGAATGAGTCGGTTTTAGATGCAAATGGAAATCTTCGTAGTGATTATAGAAGTGCTGGTTTAAAAACTTGGACGCCATTTGCTAAAAACGTAAACTATATGGGTGTTTTCGATGGCAATGGATATACGGTTTCGGGAATGTATATTCAATCGTCAGATCCATATTCCGCACTTTTCTCACAAATAAATGGCGCCACGTTGAAAAATGTTTCCTTAACGGATTCTTATGTGAAAGGTGGCGTTGCGGGTTCTTCATTAATTTGTGGATATGCGAAAAATGCGGTACTGTCGGATTGTATGACTGATGGATGTTTGATAGGTGGTGATTTAGGCGTGTCGGGCTGTATTTGTGCAATGGCTGAAAATTGTAGTTTTACTAATTGTACCAACAATGCCAATATTATAAATGGCGGTATGGCAATTGGTGGTATTGCTGGTGAGACAAGTAATTGTAGTATCAGTCGTTGTGTGAATAACGGAACGATAGATTTGCCGTCTGGTTCTTCAATGGTCGGTGGTATTGTTGGCTATTCTTATCAAGGTAATTTGAATGTTGATAAATGTTACAATACGGGTTCTATTTTGGCTGTGTCGTCTGTTGCTGGAATTGTTGGAACAGCTACTGGAAATTCCCCAACAATTGCCAATTGTTACAATACGGGAACGATTACTGCGACATCAGGTACTGTAAGTGGTATAGCAACAAATATTGAATTTGGTTATATTTCAAATTGTTTCTCGGTCGGCGTATTGAATGGAGCTAGTGTGGGTGCCGTTTTGAGTACTAATTATTCCTCATATCCTTCAGTGGTAGAAAATTGTTATTACAATTCTGGTAATGGAACGTACAAAGCGGTATATGGTTCTGAAGATAATGTTGCCAACAATGTGAAGTCAAAAACAGTAGTGGAATTGTGTTCTTCGTTGCCTGCAAGTTTCTCTTCCGATGTATGGAATGTGGGAACAACCGAAAATGCTTCGGAAAATGTGGTTTCTCAAGATGGAATGTTGGGCGAGAAAATTTTAGGAACGTATATTTCATTGAAAAATGTAGGCGAAGCTCAACTTGCCAAAATATCTTATTTCAACATTGCGACTATCGAAAATCCTGAATGGACAACAAATTTTTTCACCATCTACAATATGGATGATTTGAGTAATGTGAAAAATAATTTGTCTGCCAACTACGTGCTTATGAAGGATATACAGGAAAGTGATAATTTCACCAACGGTGTTCTGAAAGAAATTCCAGAAGTGGAATGGCAACCTCTGGGTGTATTTAAAGGAAATTTCTATGGAAACAATCATTCAATTTCGGGATTGTATGTAAATAGTAATAATTCGTATGTAGGGTTGTTTTCGCAAATTGATGGTTCGGTAACAAATCTAACGATAAAGGATAGCTACATTTCGTCAAGCAATAGTAATGCGTATGTTGGTGCGTTTGCAGGATATGTGTATAACGGTACGGTAAAATATTGCCATAATGTGAATACCACAGTTGTGAGTCAAAAATATGCGGGAGGTATAATAGGTGTCGCATATAAAAATCCTTACTATTGCTCAAATTCCGGCGACATTACATCGGTGCAATACGCCGGCGGAATTGTCGGTATGGGAATGGTAGAAGTAATGCAAAGTTACAATACGGGAACAATTAAGAGTGGTAATAGTGCTGGTGGTATTTGCGGTGATGGTGGTGCTATAAATTGTTATAATTTAGGTTCGGTGTCGGCTCCGTATGCTGGTGGTATTGCTGGAAACGCTACGTTGTCGTCTGTAAAGAATTGTTATAATGGAGGTGTAATTTCGGGTGCGAATACACCAAGTGGTATTACTAATCTTTCTTTGGGAACAATACAAAATAATTATTATCAAGAAGGTACTGCCGATGGTGGCATTTCGGGTGGCGATTCCGAAGGTAGCGGTGAAGTCCGTTCTGCCGATGAACTTTGTCTTTCTTTGCAAAACGAATTTAGCGAAGATGTTTGGGGCTTGAAAGAACCTGTTGTTTCAACAAAAGATGCCAAAAAATATTTGTACTATCCTTATTTGAAATGTTTTGGCGAAGAATCGGCTACAGTGGGTTCAATTAGAAAAATCAATAAGGTAATTCTTAATCCAAATGGAGGAACGTGCGAAGATGTTACTTCGTATATAGAACGCGAAGGTGTGGCTTTGCCGATTGAGGTGACTCGCGAGGGTTATACATTCAATGGTTGGTACACAAATGTAAGTTGTACGAGCGACGAAATTTTTGAGGTTTCGACCGATGCTGTCGGTGATCAAGTTTTCTACGCAAAATGGACTGCAAACGAATACAATGTAAATTTAGATCCTGACGGCGGTAAAATCTCATTCGGCGATGTTATAAGTTATACATACGGAACATATACCGTTTTGCCAAATGATGTTACAAAAACAGGTTATACGTTTAAAGGTTGGTTCCCAGTAACGGAATGTTCTCTTTATTTGGAATCGTATGATGCGTCTTCTAAAGTGTCTGTAGTGAAACTTATTCGTGATTTGACAAATTTAGGGTTAGGCGACGCAGTGGATTTGCTGAATTCCGCACCTGTTTTGTTAAAATCAAATATGGATATTAAATCTGCTAACGATTGGAAAGAAAAATTTGCTTCGAATGGTGCTGTAACAACTATCGAGGGAGGTCAAATTTCGCAGGGATTGCAGACAAGCGATGTCACTTTGCAATCAATAGATGCCTCGCAAAAAATCGCTGCAATTAAGGTGGTTAGAAAATATACAGGACTTGGATTGGGCGAAGCAAAGACGATAGTTGAATCTGCTCCTGTTGTAATTATGACAAATGCGGAATTGTCGATATGCGAGGCGTTAAAAGTTGAATTGGAAGAAATTGGTGCGGAAGTGTCTTATTCAAATTTAATCGCAAATCAATCGAAAGTTGCAATTTTACCAACCGACGAAGGTGATATTCGATTGTTGGCTAAATGGGAACCAAAAGAATATTTTGTCAATCTCGAAGTGAATGGCGGTTTGAATACTAAAAACGTTGAAGGATATGTGTACGGCGAAACAGTAGTTTTACCAACTACCGACGAAATTTCCCGTCAAGGTTATACATTCGATGGTTGGTACAAAAATTCAAACTTCGATGGCGAGCCAATTACCGAAATTACCAGTGCCGATTATGGTGATAAATCATTCTATGCAAAGTGGATTGTGGATATGTATGACGTAACATTGGATGTGAATGGAGGTAAAATCAATAGTGGAAATATCATAACCTACACCTACGACGTCCTTGCAATTCTTCCTGTTGACGTGACTCGTCTGGGCTATACTTTTGAGGGTTGGTATGATGCAGACGACAATAAAGTGATGTATGTGGAACGTGGTACAATCGGCGATGTTACATATACAGCAAAATGGTCTCCTGTAAATTATGAAATTACGTTGTACACCAATGGTGGAACTATTCCACAAGGTGCTGCAACAAACTATGTATATGGTTCGAAAACTTCGTTGCCAAACGATGTTCAGTTAGATGGATATACGTTCAAAGGTTGGTACAGCAACTCTTATTACGAAGGTTTGCCTGTGACTGAAATTCTTGAAACGGAATATGGTAATAAGCAATATTGGGCTCGTTGGACCAAAAATTGTCAGATTTTGGTTGACGGTACTATAACAGACGCAAGTTGTTACGGATTATCTGATGGAAAAATCTCTCTTACATTGGATAATGCTGTTGAACCACTTACTTACCAATGGCTCGAAATAGATAGTTTAACAGCTTCGGTATCTGGTTTGACTGCAGGAAACTATTCCGTTGTTGTGACTGATTCACGCGAATGTTCTGTAACAAAAACTTTCACTGTTTCGCAACCAGAAGAAATGATAGTTACAGTTGCCGAAGTTATCAATCCTCGTTGCGACGCAATAAGCGAAATTAAGCTTGATGCAAACGGCGACTACACATATTTGTGGAGCAACGGCTCGACCGAAAAAGATTTGATTGGCGCAGAAATCGGCACTTATACCGTAACTGTCAAAAATCCTGAAAATGGTTGTACGGTTTCGCTTTCGCAAGAGTTGGAAATGTCGATTCAACAACCAGAAATTTCTTTGGTTACAGTCAGTAAGGAGACTGGTCATAATTTGATTGTTTGGATTCGCGAAGCAACCGACCAAATCGACTACTACACAATTTATCGCGAAACAAGCGAAACAGGTACTTGGGATCCAATCGGAACCGTTGATTATAATGAAATTAGTGTGTTCGAAGATGAAGAAGCAGACGCAATGGATCGTCAGTGGAGCTACAAGATTTCGGCAACAGACAATTGTGGTAACGAAACCGAAATGAGTAAAGCGCATACAACAATTCACGTAAATGAGCCAAAAAGTCTTCGTCCTGGTTATGCCGATTTAAGTTGGAATTATTACGAAGGATTAGATTATAAATCATTCTATATCATTCGCGAAACAAAGGTTAGCGGTTATACATTCATTGACACATTGACTACCGTTCCTTCAAATGTAGATATGTATTCAGCGGAATTACCTTCGGTAGGAAAGAGTCTTTACTACGTTGGTATAAAATTGAACGACGTTATTAATCCAAAAGAATTCTTAAAGGCTGAATCGGGACCATTCTCGTTGGCGTTTTCAAATATTGCCGAAGCCGAAAATAAAACCGCAATCAATGGTATTTCGGAATCAGACGTTGAGGTTTATGCAATCGAAAAAACAATTTTCGTAAAAAACGCTGAAGGAAAAGATGTTACTATTTACGATAATAATGGTCGTTGCATGTTGCAGAAAAACGATGCGGAAGCAGAAAATGAGTTCTCGGTTCGTTTGTCAGGCGTTTATTTCGTGAAGGTTGGAAACGTGTCGTTTAAGGTAATCGTTAAATAATGCACAATGTACAATTCATAATGCAAAATTACACCTCTTGGGTGCGACTTCGCAGATGAGCGTATAGAAAATCTGCGAATGGAGCGTCAAGAACTCTCGGCTTGGCGGCGAAGCTCGTGGGTGGAGCCATTTCGAGAGTTTAGCGAAATGAACAGATTTTTAGCGAAGATACGGCGTCGCCGGCATTTTTTTGTTACTTTTTTGTCGCTGAAGACAAAAAAGTAAGTACGTGAAGAAAATTTACAAGATGAAAGTACACAATTTCGAAGAATATCGTGTTGCGTTGCAAAGATATATTATAAATGCATTATGAATTATGAATTATAAAAATTACTTTTGCAAAAAATAAAAATCTATGGCACAACAACCTTCTATTCCAAAAGGAACTCGTGATTTCACTCCTTCGGAGATGATGAAACGTAACTATATTTTCGACACAATTCGTTCGGTTTACAAAAACTATGGTTTTTTGCCAATCGAAACGCCTGCTATGGAAACTATGCAGACTTTGATGGGAAAATATGGAGAAGAAGGCGACCGTTTGATTTTCAAAATCTTAAACTCAGGTGATTTTAAAACGAGTGTAGAACCTAATGACTATGCGAATGCAACGTCGTTGTCTTTGGCAAATAAGTTTTGTGAGAAGGCACTTCGTTATGATTTGACTGTTCCATTCGCACGATTCGTTGTAATGCATAGAAACGAAATCCAATTGCCTTTCAAGCGCTATCAGTTACAACCGGTTTGGCGTGCCGATCGTCCTCAGAAAGGTCGTTATCGCGAATTTTACCAGTGCGATGCCGATATTGTTGGTAGCGATTCGTTGTTGAACGAAGTTGAACTTGTGCAAATTATTGATACCGTGTTTGATAAGTTTGGTATCAATATCACGGTGAAATTAAATAATAGAAAAATTTTGACTGGAATTGCCGAAATAATAGGCGAACCTGAAAAAATCGTTGATATAACTGTTGCAATTGACAAGCTTGACAAAATTGGCATTGAAAACGTAAATGCTGAATTGTTGGAAAAAGGGCTATCCGAAGAAAAAATCAAAGCTTTGCAGCCAATCATTATGTTGCAAGGAACAACTGAAGAAAAATTTGCAAAGTTGAAACAAATTCTTGCTTCTTCAGAAACAGGTATGAAAGGCGTGGCCGAAATGGAATACATTTTTGGTATGTTAAAGAATGTAAACATAAAAGCTACGTTGCAATTGGATTTAACGCTTGCCCGTGGCTTAAATTATTATACGGGTGCAATCCTTGAAGTTAAAGCAAACGACGTGGAAATGGGTAGTATTTGTGGCGGTGGTCGTTATGATAACTTGACTGGAATTTTCGGAATGCCTGGACTTTCGGGTGTGGGAATTTCTTTCGGCGCCGATAGAATCTACGATGTGTTGAATCAATTGGATGCATATCCGAAAGACACAAAAGAAGCTACAAAATTATTGTTTGTAAATTTTGGCGATACCGAAGTCGCATATATAATGCCAATTATTGCTGGACTTCGTGCTTCTGGTTTTGCGTGTGAATTATATCCTGATGCGGCCAAAATGAAGAAACAAATGCAATATGCCAACGAGCGAAATATTCCTTTTGTTGCTATTGTTGGTAGCGATGAAATTGCGCAAAACAAGGTGATGGTGAAAAATATGGCAACTGGCGAACAGTCGTTGGTTGACAAGGATGCTGTTAAAACAGTGGTTCTATAGAATTGGTGTTTCCTCTGCTTTTCAACTCATCTCGGATAATCGAAGCTTGTTCGTAGTTTTCGTCTTGTATTGCTTGTAGAAGTTTTTTTTCAAGTTCTTCCTTGCTGTCAAAAACGTATTCCATTCGCTTTTCTTCGGCTTCTAGTTCTTCTTCGCTCATAGATTCTTCTATTGCAGAAATTTCGAACTCTTCTTGGGTGATTCCTGCCCATTCAAGAACATCTTTGGTTGTATGTATAGGACATTTGAATCGAATTGCCAGCGCAATGGCGTCTGATGTCCGCGAATCTATTTCGAAAGTTTTCCCATTATGAAAAATCTCGAGTTGTGAATAAAAAATACCATCTTCGTATTTGTTGATGATGACATTCACTACTTGAAAATTCAATATGTCGGCTACTTGTTTGAATAAATCGTGGGTGAGAGGACGTGGTGTTTTTATGTTTTCCAATTCCATCGCGATAGAGTGGGCTTCGGCGTTTCCTATAATTATCGGAATGCGTGTCCCTTCTTTTTCTTCAACAAGAGTTAGCACACTGCAGTCTTTTTGTGTTTGACTGTAGGAAAGTCCTAAAATCTTAACTGAAAAAAGTTCTTTCATATTCTCAAAGGTAGGAATTTTTCTTGTGAATCAGCCTTTTTAACGTACATTTGAAAAAAATATTTTCGTGATGAAAAAAACATTTTTGTTTGCTATATGTCTTTGCTTTATGGTTGCGTGCAACAATGGCAAAAAAACAGAAAATCAGTCTGCGAATGTAAAAAACGAACAGGTGGAGAACACTATAGTTATTCGTTTGTCAGAAAATGACTTTAAGGAAAAAGTTTTTGATTTCGAGAAAAATCCTAACCAATGGGCTTTCAAAGGAGAAAAACCATGCATTGTCGATTGTTATGCGGATTGGTGCCGTCCTTGTAAAAAAATAGCTCCTTTTTTCGATACTTTGGCTTTGGAATACAAAGGGAAAGTTGATTTCTATAAAGTTAATGTTGATGAAGCCCGTGGCTTATCGGCCTTTTTTAGAATCAATTCAATACCTACTGTGTTTTTTTGTAGCAAAAATGACGTTCAATATTCCAATGGAGCATATCCAATAGAATTCTATCGTCACATGATTGACAGCTTGTTGTTGAAATAAAGGAATTTGTCAATCTTTATTCAATATCGATATTCTGTTTCTTTAGAATTTGTCTTGCTGCGATTGCGAAGAATGCAATGTATGCGTAGCATACGATTGGAATAATATAAGAATTGTGTATTCCGATAATGTCGGCCAATTTTCCTTGAATTGGAGGAATAATTCCACCGCCTAAAATCATCATTACCAAGAACGACGAACCTTGCGATGTGTATTTGCCTAAACCAAGTGTGGCAAGTGTGTAAATGTTCGACCACATAATACTGCAGAATAATCCGCCCGAAAGGAATGCGTAAACAGCTGTCATTCCGTTTGTGCAAAGTCCAATAACCATTGCTGTGATGGCAAGTAATGCGAATACCAATAGTGTTAATGCTGGTTTTTCCTTACAAAGAATGAATGCTACAACTTGGATTAACACGCAGAAAACGAAGTAGTACAAAATCGTCATGTCGTGTCCTGCCAATGTGTTGACACCAATTACAAGTGCGAATGCCAACAACGGTGCTGCAACCATCGCTATGATTTTTGTGGTCTTCTTAAAGTTGAAAACCAACACGGCGCCACACCAGCGGCCAATCATTAAGGCTCCCCAGTACATTGAAATAAATGGTGCGATTTGCGAAGCCGAAAAACCTCCAAATTCTTCTTCGCCAAGTAAACCGCCCAAGTTGCTTCCTATGGCAACTTCAACACCTACGTAGAAAAATAAAGCGATTAATCCTAATGCTAATTGCGGATATTGCAATGCGCCCCAACCGGCGTTGTCTTTCTTGGCTTTTGCGTGGGCGAAAAGCAAGGCAATTATCACTGTTGCAAAGGCGGCTATCAAACAGAACATTCGGTTCATTTCAATGTCGCCGAATTTCTGCAAAATACCACCGTCTTCTCTGTAGCTTGTGAATACAGAAACCATGAAAATGCCTAGTAATGCGGTGATGATTAGAAACATACGCAATGCTTTGCTCGAAGTTTCAACTTCTGATTCTTGAATACAATCAGGAACTTTCTTTGAAAAATGAAAAATTGCTGCAGCCAATAAAAATAATACTCCAACAACTGAATATAGAATAACTACATTGTCGAGGTTTAAGTTGTTGATTTGGTCATCGGTGATTTCGCCAACGGCACCGAATAAGGCCAAACTCAATATGATTGGGCCGATTGTGGTTCCGAATGAATTGATGCTTCCTCCTAAATTGATTCGGTCGCTGCCGGTTTTTGGATCACCCAATGCAATTGCAAACGGATTTGCTGCTGTTTGCTGCAACGAATATCCTAATGCAACAGTGAACAATCCAATCAACAGACCAATATAAACGTCGGTTTTCACACCAATTATCATTGCAATTGCACCAATTGCAGAAAATAGCAATCCGTAGATGATACTTTTTTTGTAACCCCATTTGCCAACAATGTCTGATTTGCGTAATGTGCTGACAATGAATAAAATCAATGCTCCGATGTAATATGCGGTATAGAACGCAAAGTCAATTAATTGCGATTGAAATTGGTCAAGAGAAAAGTGATGTTTGCAAAATGGAATGAACACTCCGTTGCTTGCTGCTATAAATCCCCAAAAAAAGAAAACAATAATTAGTGTGTATAGAGCAGAGTAGTTTGTTTTGATAGTTGAATTTGACATAATTACAAGATTTACAAGAACAAAAATAGAAAAGTTATTTTTTATTTTGGTTCAATACTTCGCATTAATAGTTTATTTTTGTGAAAAACAAAATAGGTATGAAAAAACTTTTATTCTTTTTTGCAGGTTTTGTAATGAGTGTGACGTCGTTTGCGCAACGCCCAACGGCAACTTTGGCTCAAGTTAATGATATGGTTCAAAATGCGACAATGTATGTCGTGATGGAGGAAAGTCCGCTTAGTGATTACAATGCGGCGATTAGACGCGCAGTGGAAAAAAATTGGACGCTTACTTCGTTCAAATTCATTCATTTAAGTGATTTGGATAGCACAAAGTTGCAAAATCCGGCAAATGCGTTCCTTGCTCCCGTAACAATGCAGTTCGGCGAGGATAAGGATTCGGTGAAATATACATTCTTGAGTATATTGATTGGTGGTAATTATGAAACAATCAACGATTTGCCAGAAGTTTGTACTTTCCCGCTATGCTACGAAGGTGCTGACGAAGATGAAATGACTTATAAATTGCCAGCTGTTGTTGCTTTTTTCAATAAACACGTACAAAATATTCAGTCAAATCCTAAGTTGTTGAAAGACAAGAAATATACTACTTACAACAAACAAAAGAAAAATATTTACGATAAAACAATCTATTTGATTAAATACGAACAAAATCCTTCGTTAGATGAGGTTGCGGAGATTAAGGCTATAAACCCGAAGGCAATTGTTTCTATTGAAGAAACCCAATCTTCTGTGGAAAAATCATTGTCGAATTCTTCACGAAAAAAGGATGCTGGAGCTTTGTTTGTCCATGTGGTTTGGCCTTCGGATAATGACATGGTTCAGGAAGGAGAAATGCTTCCAGGTCGTTGCTATAAGGCCGTAATGGATATGGAAGGAAATCTTTATTATTTCTCGTTCCACAAAATGAATGGCAACGCTTTGTTGTTCGGAATGAATGCAAAAGATTGGAAAACATTGGTTGGTTTTACAAAGTAAGTTTGTGAACCAATTCAATTTGTGGTTGCTTAGCTGTTGAATCAATTATTTTATAGCTGACGGAAAAAGTGATATATGGCGAAAATCAGGATAACAAAGGAGTTCGTTTTTGATGCGGCACATATTCTTCCTCAATACGATGGAAAGTGCAGAAATATTCATGGACATACATATAAGTTACAGGTAACATTGATTGGAACTCCTTGCGAAGATGAACGTTCGCCAAAATGCGGTATGGTCTTGGATTTCAGTGTCCTGAAAAAAGCCGTGTCGGAACCTGTTGTTGAGAAATTTGACCATTCTTTGATTGTTCCTTGTGGTGGTTCGTTCAATTGTATGAAGCAATTCCAAGAGGAAGGGAAATTTATTGAAGTGCCATTTCAGCCTACGTGTGAAAATTTGACGGCTTATATTGCAGATTTAATTCGAGAAAAATTACCCGACGAAGTGCAATTGTTTAGTGTTCGTTTGTACGAAACTCCGACATCATTTGCAGAATGGTTTCTCGAAGACAATTTGTGATTTCATCGGTCAATGATAATTTATAGAAATGCGGGATTTATTCTCTGGTGTTGATATACTTGTTTCGATTGTATTAGTTTTCGTTGCATATTTGATTGCACATAAGGTTACGGAAAATAATATCGATCGATATGCATATTATTCGCATTTTACCAAAGCATTGTTGTTGCGAATATTCTTTGGTTTTTGTTTTGCCTGCGTGTATATATTTTACTACGATGGCGGCGATACTCAGTATTACTTTACGGGAACTCGTTCTATAGTGAAGATGGCGGGAAAAGATTTCGGTGCATTCTGCCGTTTGATGGTGGGTGAACGTACTCCTGAATTACTTTCGTTATTCGACCATAATACGGGATGGCCTACTTATTTTAAGGATGCGAACTCGTGGGCTGTTTGCCGTTTCTCGGTTCCGTTCTATTTGCTTGGCTGTGGAACCTATATGGGAATGACGGTGGTGCTGAATGTTATATTGTTTTTGCCGATTTGGCGCTTCTATAAAATGTTGATTCGTTTATATCCAAAATGCGCGAAGTTTTCGGCAATAGCATTGTTTTACATTCCATCGGTTGGCTTTTGGGGATCTGGTTTGTTGAAAGATATTTGGTGTCTCGTAGGAATTCTCTCAATCTATACGTCTTGTTGGATGATATTTGTGCGTCGGCGAAAAATAGGTTGGAATATTGTTATATATATTTTTTGGGCATACATTCTTACATCCATCCGCCCGTATGCATTCTACACCGTGTTTGCTACGAGTATTGCTTGGGTGGGTTTGCATTGGTTGCAGAATTTCGACAATCGTTTTGTTCGCGTAATATTTTTCCCGTTTATGGCGATTGTGGTCGTTGGCATATTCTTGGTGTTCTTGAACAATGTTTCGGATTTGGCGGAAGGAAAATATGCTACGGTAGGTTCAATGATGGAACAAGCGGTGATAATCCAAGATGATTTGAAACGTGATTATTATGGTACCAACAGCCACGATATTGGTGCATTCGAGGCTTCGGTTCCGAGCATGTTGTCGAAATTGCCACAGGCTCTTCTTGCGGGATTGTACCGTCCGTTTGTGTGGGAAGCTGGTTCACCATTCATGATACTGTCAGGTTTGGAAAATTTGATTGTGTTGGTCCTTTCATTTTTCGTTCTAGTTAAGTTGAGAATGAAATTCTTCAAAGCTTTTGCGAAGGATAATTTTTTGTTCAGTATAGCTATCTTCGTTCTTGCTTTTGGCTTTTTTATAGGACTGACAATAGCCAATTTCGGCGCATTGGTTCGTTATAGAATTATTCTTTTGCCGTTCATGGCGTTCATCTTAATGCGGTTGACGTATTTGTATCAACAACAAAAATTAGATGACGAAGAATAGTATTTCTGTTTAATCATCTTGTTGCTATTGATTTTATACCTACTTTTGTGGTATGAAATTGCCGCAGTTATCATTGGTTGTAATCAACCTATGTTTTGTTTTTTTTTGTGTTCCATTGTTCTGCTATTCGCAGGATTGGGATGATGTTTTGATGTTGGTCGAAAACAATGTCGATGACGAATATTCCGAAGATGATTATTCGTTCCTTGAAGAGTTATATGCTAACAAAATCAATCTAAACGATTTGACCGATGAGGATTGCTCTGCATTCATATTCTTGTCGGAGTTTGAAAAGGCCAGTCTGTTATATTATGTGCAGCATAATAGACCGTTGTTTAGTTTGTATGAATTGCAGTATGTGTTGGGACTGCCGATTGAGAAGGCAAAACTTTTGTCGTTGTTTTGTGTTGTGGCCCCAGTTTCTGAGCAAAAATCCATTGATGAACTTATTTTTCAGGGTAATCATGCTTTTGCAATCAATACGTCATGTGTGAATATTCATAGCAGTGATTACAAGGAAACAAACAACTATATTGGCGGTCCATGTAAGGAGATTCTTCGCTATCGTTTCGATTCATTCAATTCCTTGTTGTGGGGAATTACGTTGAAAAAGGATATGGGCGAATCGTTGTCTTTAAAAAATGGTTTTGATTCCCAGTCTATGTATATGCAGGTGAAGAACCGTGGTAGGTTATCTAATTTGGTTGTGGGCGATTATCGTGTGTCTATTGGACAGGGTTTGGCTCTTTCGCAAGGTGTTTTTCCTGGTAGTTCAATGGAACAGTCAGGAGGGCAAAGTTCTGCTGTGATAGCGAAGCATAGTTCCACTTCGGAGTTTTGCCATTCGCGAGGTGTGGCTGCTACTGTTGGTCTTGGAAATATAAATATAACTTCGTTCGTATCGGTGCGTAAATTAGATGGAAAAACTAAGGATGATGTTGACTTTCCGTTTTCTATTTCGCAAACTGGTTACCACAGAACTTTATCGGAGATTGATGCTAAACAACGGGTTGATTATATGTTGTATGGCGTTCATTCTCAGTTTGTCGCAAGTCGTTTTCGTATTGCCGGGGCTTTTGTCCAACAATCGTTTGGGTGCGATTCAGTGCAGGCTGTCGTTCGGAACGTTAGTGTGTCGTATAATTATTTCCATCGGCATGTTAGAATGTACGGAGAATTGGCTCTTGATAAATCGTTTCGAGTTGCCACAATTCATGGAATGCAGTATGCTGTTTCCGATGAGGTTCTTGTATCGAACAGTGTGCGATATTTCCAACCGAATTATATCAGTTTTATGTCTGCTTCTGTCGGGCGACAGTCTTCGGTGGGTAACGAATTGGGTTGGTCGTCGAATCTTCGTTTTGTGATGAATGAACATACAAGTTTGTATGTGGCTAACGATTTATTTTATTTCCCACGCGAGCGTACAGCAATTTTGGTTCCAACGTGTGGCGACGTACTGAGTTTTAAGGTTGTATATAAAACGTATTTCGGTACTATGGCTTCGTATCAGTTTTCGCAAAGTACTCAAACTGCAAAAGTGGAAGATGGTTTCGATATGCTTGGGAAACAATCACATAAAATAAACATTACTATTCCTACGTCAAAAAGACTGACAGTGAAATTGGCTATGTTTGCCACAAAGCGCAATGATAGTTATGGCGTGTTGTTCTATAGTGATTTTGTTTGGAAACCTCTGGCTACATTGTCATTAAGCATACGGCTTGCACAATTCGATGCACCATACGATTGTCGTCTTTATTCGTGGGAAGACGATGTGCAGTATTCCTTTTCTAATTCTCAATATTTCTATGCAGGAACATATTCGTATGTGGTTGCTAAGTGGAAAGTTTCTAAACGGATGCTGTTCCAATCAAAATTGTCGAGTACTAGATATACCGACAAATATGAGTTACCTGATTCGTATGACCTATATTCTGGAGGTGGAAAACTTCAGCTGAACTGCCTACTTCAGGTAAGTATATAAAAAAAGCTGGTCAGTAATGGCCAGCCTTCAATAATGTTGTTAAAAAATTTTACTCTGCTACTTTTTTAACGTTGACAGCGCAAGGTCCTTTTTTACCGTTTGGATCTATTTCAAATTCAACATTGTCGTTGTCGGCAATCTTGTCAACTAGTCCAGAAACGTGAACAAACCATTCTTTGTCGGTCTCTGCCTCTTTAATAAATCCATAACCTTTGGATTTGTTAAAGAATTTTACTGTTCCTTTCATAATGAAAAATAATTTAAATATTAATATTACTCAAATATAAAAAAAATTTGGAAGACTTTTAGGTGTGATATCGTTTTTTTTCGTCGTAATATTGAAGATTTTGGTATAAACTTTGGAAAGCGTTGATTTTTAATTATTTTCGTACAAATTTTTTCGGATGCTTTGCAGACGTGTGATATTGGTCGTTTTGTTGGGGTGCATTTCTTATTTGGGAATGGCTCAGGACAACAATATATTCATTCGAAAAGAGAACAATCCGGAACTAAAAGTTACAGTTACGGGCTATTTCGGTATAAGTCTTATGACGACATATACGGGTTTTATACGCTACGGTTACATTCAAATTAAATCGACAGGCGAACAACAAATGACGTGGTTGTCGCGTGACCAATTCTTGCAACAGGCTTCTGGACAGGTTGTTTCTAAAGCCAATCCTGAGAAAAAAAATTTGTTTGAAGAAAAAGAAATTATGTGGCAGTCTTTCGAGAATTTGTGGAAACTGCGTTATGCCGAGTATCCTTACGACGGAAATGAAGAAAAAGGTTGGGCTGGTCGCGATTATGCTCCGAGCGAAGCTCAATGGAATTTTTTGAAACGTAACTACAATTACAGCAAGATGGACCAATTCCTTTATGGCGAGGATATGTGGCGCTTGGTAAAGGATTCTCAGGATCCTGATTGGCAGAATCAATATTCGAGCTTGAAATAGCTTATAGAAATATAACTTCTGGTTCTATTGCTATTCCGTATTTCACTTTAATGCTGTTTTGAATTTCCTTCGATAGGTTTACCACGTCGGAACTTGTGGCATTCCCGCTGTTGGTAAGCACAAGGGCTTGTTTCTCATGGACTTTTGCTCCGCCTATTTGGTGACCTTTGAATCCCAAAGAGTCTATAAGCCAGCCGGCGGCGATTTTTATGCCATTTGCCGCAGGATAGGTTACCATATTTGGAAATGATTTTAGCAATTCGTCGGCTTGTTCTTTTGGTACTACTGGGTTTTTGAAGAAACTACCGGCACTGCCAATTTCTTTTGGATCGGGTAGCTTCTCTTTTCGCACCGAAATGATTCCGTCGCGTACGGTCTGCAATGTTGCCGTGTTTTCATCGATGGCATTTTTTAAGCTACCGTAGTTGAGGTTGAATGGTGCATTTTTCTGTAGCTTGTAAACGACTTCGGTCACTATGTATTTACCGGCGGCTTCGTGTTTGAACACGCTGTCGCGGTAGCCGAACTTACAGTCTTCTTTGCTGAAAATCTTGTCAGTTTGGTCGTTTATACTGATGCAATACACTTCGTAAATAACATCTTTTGCTTCGGCTCCGTAGGCACCAATGTTTTGTACGGGACTTGCACCCACACATCCAGGAATGAACGATAAGTTTTCGGCTCCGTGTAGGTCATGGTCAACCGACCATTGCACAAAGTCATCCCAAATTTCGCCTGCAGCTACTTTCACGAACACATCGTTGCCGCATTCGCACACTACTTCAATCCCTTTGGTTTCGGAATGGATGATGGTGCCGTCAAAGTCTTTGGTGAAAAGAATGTTGCTTCCGCCTCCCAATACATAGAATGGTTTCTCCTTACAAAAATTGTTGGCTAAAAATAATCGTAACTCCGCATTGGTTGTGTATGAGAAGAATGTTTCCGCTTTGGCGTCGATGCCGAAAGTGTTGTATTGTTTGAGGGAAAAATTGTTGAATTGCATTGTTTCACTATTTTTACAAAAATAAAAAATCTTAATGACTAATCTTCAAAAACAGGTCATTCTATTTGTAAGTAACGATTTGTCGTGCGACAATCGAGTGCATAAAGTGGCGTTGTCGCTTACGAATGCGGGCTTTAATGTGCTTGTGATTGGCCGCAGGTTGCGGAATAGTCTGTCGTTGGAGAGTGTGCAGTATGCACGAAAACGGATGCGTTTTATGTTCAATTCAGGTTTTTTGTTTTATGCGGAGATGAATGTCCGCTATTTTTTGTTTTTGTTGTTCCATTCGTTTGATATTGCCACGGCAAACGACTTGGATACGTTGCCAGCCGTGTATTGGGCTTCAAGGATAAAAGGTCGTGATTGCGTGTACGACAGCCATGAATATTTTACCGAAGTTCCGGAATTAGTTGGCCGTAGACGTGTGCAACGAGTGTGGCAGTGGATTGAACGACAGATATTTCCTAATTTACGATGTTGTATGACGGTTTGTCAATCCATTGCCGATGTGTATAGTGAAAAATATGGCGTTAAGGTTGAAGTTGTGAGGAATGTTCCGAATCGTTGTGTGACGCCAGTTGCTCTTGCTCCTATAGATGTGCCGCAAGAGAGGGTGGTTTTGTATCAGGGTGCGTTGAATATGGGGCGAGGATTGGAATTGTTGATAGATGCGATGGCTTTGGTCAACAATGCCTGTTTGTTACTTGTTGGCGATGGTGATTGTCGCAATGAGTTGCAAGAACGGGCTCGCCGTAATGGTATGGAGTCGTCGGTACGGTTTGTTGGTAGGGTTGATTTTAAGGATTTGCCTTCCTATACACAGTTGGCGACCATAGGCGTTTCGTTGGAGGAAAATTTTGGTTTGAATTACCGCTATGCGTTGCCGAATAAGTTGTTCGATTATATTCAAGCGGGAAAGCCTGTGCTTGTGTCGGATTTACCTGAAATGGCGGCAATGGTTTCGCACTATGGCTGTGGTGAAATTGTGTATGGTAGGACTCCGCAATTGTTGGCCGAACAGATTTCCAATCTTCTGATGGACCAAAAAAAATTACAAACTTATAGTTCAAATTGCTCATTAGCGGCACAGGAATTATGCTGGGAATTCGAAGAACAGATTCTTTTGAAATTGTATCAGAAGAATGAGTAGTTGTCGCTGATGTGTTGCATACGCTTCCACGTTGCTCTTGATACTTTCCTTTTGCATTTTAATCTCGTTTTTTAGCACTCCAACGAAATTACATTTACAATTATTAAAATCATTTGTTATTTCGCCTGCGTAAAGAAAAATAGGTATATGACAACATTCAAGAATATAATAGCTGCTCTGCTCTTGCTGATGTGCTCGATTGGCTTTGTGCAGGCACAGCAGATTCTTACATTGGAGGATTGTAGGAACCTTGCTCTTGCAAACAATAAGCAGTTGAAAATAGCCCAAGAGGAGATTAACAAAGCTGGTTACGACAAAAAAACGGCTTTCGCCAACTATCTTCCAAAGGTGTCGATTACGGGGGTGTATGCTTATAGCGACAATGAAATCCGCTTGTTGAGCGACGAGCAGGATGAGGCTCTCCGCAATCTTGGAACAAATATAGGTGCAGAATTGGGTGGCGCGTTGCAACAACGTCAGCAAAATGCCATGGCTACCATCCAGCAAATTATGGCAAATCCTTCAGCCGATCCTGCTATGTATAATTTGCTTACTAATAGTCCTACCGCTCAACAGTTGATGCAGAAGCTTCAAACTACTGATTTAAACGCTACATTGGCTCCTGCTGCCACTACTTTGAATGGTCTTGGCGCCGAGGTTGCCGACAATCTTTCTTTGGAGGTGAATAACGTTTTTGCGGGTGTTATTTCGGTTGAAGAGCCATTGTTCCTTGGTGGAAAAATAATCGCTTACAACAAAATTGCTAGTGCTAAGAAAGAACTGGAAGCTACAAAGTATCGTTCGGAGGAACAGGAAACGGTTGTTGAAACCGATAAACTTTACTGGCAGATAGTGTCACTTGCCAATAAATTGGTGTTGACTGAAAAATATGTGGAATTGCTTCAAACCATGTCAAACAATGTGGAGAAGATGGCTGGCGAGGGTGTTGCCACCGCTTCGGACAAGTTGTCGGTAAAGGTTAAGTTGAACCAAGCTGAAACTACGTTGCTAAAGGTTCAGAATGGTCTCGCCCTTTCTAAAATGTTGCTTTGCCAACATTGCGGTCTTGATATTAACACTGACATTACGTTGAATGACGAGTCGTTGGAGAATGTTACGATTTTCGATGATACTCTCCAATACTCTGAGTCGGAAATTATGGAGAATCGTCCGGAATTGCAAAGCTTGAATCTCGCAACCGAGATATACAAACAAAATGTGAATCTTACGCGTTCCGATTATCTTCCTACGGTTGCCGCTTTCGGCAATTATGTGCTTACCAATCCTTCATTTCCCAATGGATTCCAGAATGAGTTTGATGGTTTTTGGAGTGTGGGTGTGATGGCTAAAATCCCAATATTACAATGGGGCGAAGGTGCAAATAAAATCCGTAAGGCAAAGGCTGATGCACGCATAGCTCAATATAAACTCGATGATGCAAAGGAAAAGATTCTTCTTCAGGTTGATCAATATGAACGTCAGATTGAGGAAGCAAAATCGCGTGTGAAGATGGCCGAGGAGAAGATGAGCGACGCAGAGGAAAACTTGCGTATGGCTACTCTCGGTTTCGACGAAGGTGTGATTCCGTCATCGGGTTTGACCGAGGCGCAAACGGCGTGGCTCCAAGCTCATTCCGAGTATATCGATGCAAAAATCGATTGGATTATGGCAAAAGTTTATTTGCAGAAAGCAACTGGTATATTAAATAAATAAAACGATAATGTTATGGCAACAGACAAACAACAAAGAATAAATACGCTCGCTGCTTTAGGTGTGCTTGCAGTTATTTTGGGTATAGTATGCGTGGTGGGAATCCTTACATTCGGCAAGACTGACGAGATATTGCAGGGACAGGCCGAAGTGAATGAATATCGTGTGTCGAGCAAGATACCTGGCCGTATATTGGAGTTTCGTGTGCACGAAGGTCAGATGGTTAAAGCTGGCGATACACTTGCAATTATAGAAGCTCCCGAAGTGGAGGCAAAGATGGCTCAGGCTCAGGCAGTAAAGACTGCCGCCGAGGCTCAAAACACCAAAGCAGAAAAGGGTGCGCGTCAAGAACAGATACAGGCTGCGTACGAAATGTGGCAAAAAGCAAAGACCGGCCGCGAGATTACCGAAAAATCGTACAACCGTATCAGCAATTTGTACAAAGAAGGTGTAGTAAGTGCTCAGAAATACGACGAGGTTCTTGCTCAATACAATGCAGCTGTTTCTACGGAAAAGGCTGCTAAAGCTCAATATAATATGGCAGTGAACGGTGTGCAGGAAGAGGATAAGGAAATGGCCGCCGCTCAAGTTAAACAAGCCGAGGGTGTTGTTGCCGAGGTTATTTCCTATGTGAACGAAACTATTCTTACTGCATACGCCGATGGCGAAATCACCGAAATATATCCGCACGTTGGCGAGTTGGTTGGAACGGGTGCGCCAATTATGTCGGTTGCGCGTATAGACGATATGTGGGCTACATTCAATGTGCGTGAGGATTATTTAAAAACCTTGCGCGTGGGTTCCGAATTCGAGGCATATATTCCTGCATTGGATACTACGGCTACTATGAGAATTGATTATATGAAGGATTTGGGCGATTATGCTGCTTGGAAGGCTACAAAACAAACAGGACAATACGATTTGAAGACGTTCGAGGTTCGTGCCGTGGCAACTTCGGAAATAGAAGGTCTTCGTCCTGGTATGACGGTTCTTTACAAAATCAACGAAAAATAATACAGGAAATTAGGAATGTTGGCTGATAGCATGATATTGGCTGTTGCGAAACGTGAGGTGAAACGTCTGCTTGGTCGGCCGATTTACTTGTTTAGCATGGTACTGGCTCCGTTGTTTGCGTTTGTGTTCTTCACAACGCTTATGGACGATGGTTTGCCATACGATTTGCCGGCAGGGGTGGTCGATGAGGACAATTCTTCGGTAACTCGCCAGATTGTGCGTAATCTCGACGCATTTCAACAAACTAAGATAGTGTGTCACTACGATAATTTTGCCGAAGCACGTCAGGCTATGCAGCGTGGCGAAATATATGCGGTGTATTATATTCCAAAAGGCACTACGCAACTGGCTCTTTCAAGTAAACAGCCTACGGTGTCGTTCTACACGTCGGCGTCGTATTTGGTGCCGGCTTCGTTGGAATACCGCGATATGAAGATGATGTCGGAATATGCTTCGGGTGCCATCACCCGTAGCACACCTTATCCCAAGGGCTACACTGAGAATCAGGCTATGGCTATGCTTCAGCCAATCAAAATGGAGATGCACGCTGTGAATAATCCGGGGTTGAATTATTCTATTTATCTGTCGAATTCGTTGCTGCCTGCCATTTTGATGCTACTCATCTTCCAGGTTACCATTTTCTCTATCTATTCTGAGATAAAGTTTGATTCGTCAAAAAATTGGCTTGCACTTACCGACAACAATGTTTATAAAGCCGTGATAGGAAAATTGCTTCCGCAGTATGTGATATGGGTGCTGATGGGTTTTGTTTATTTGGTGATTCTCTATGGCATCTGCAAGTTTCCGTTGAACTGCGGGTTTATGCCGATGATTGCGTTGATGATGGTGTTTGTGTTCGTGTGCCAGTGGTTTGGGGTATTTTTGTGCGGGGCGGTTCCGTCGTTGCGTTGGGCTCTGAGTTTGGCAACCTTGTGGGGCGTGCTTTCAATTCCTATATCTGGATTTTCGTTTCCGCAGATGGCATTCCCACCTGCAATCAAGGCATTGTCGTACTTGTTTCCTATGCGCTATTATTTCCTAATCTACGTTGATCAGGCGTTGAATGGCTTGTCGTTCGGCTATACGTGGCAGTTCTATGTGTTATTGTTGTCGTTCTTGTTGTTGCCGATTTGCGTTATGGGCAGATTGAAGAAATTCTTGCTTGATTATCACTATACGATTTAGACAATGAAATGGTTCGCTAACATATTGGAGATATGGTGGCACGAATTTAAGCGTGCCATGACCGACGAAGGCGTATTGGTGTTTTTCCTTGCCGTTCCTTTGCTCTATCCGCTGTTGTATGCCTATTTGTACAACAACGAGGCGGTTCGCGAGGTGCCGACTGTGGTGGTCGATAACAGCCATTCTTCCATGAGTCGCGAATTCCTCCGTAATGTCGATGCTACAGGCGATGTGAATATTATTGCCCATTGTGCCGATATGCACGAGGCGGTTGAACTAATCCACCAGCATAAGGCGTACTGCCTAATATATGTGCCTGCGGAGTTCCATCGCAATATAGTTGAGGGACATCAGGCAGTGGTGGAACTGTACAGCGATATGAGTGGTGTGCTGTATTATAAAGCCGTGCTGAGTTCGTGCACCGAGGTGTCGTTGGCTATGAATAAGGATATTAAGGCGCAGCGGTTGGTTGGTGCCACCAAAGAACAGGCCGATGCTTTCGCATATCCTATTAAATATCAATATGTGCCTATGTTCAATACTCAGAGCGGTTTTGCGTCGTTTATTATTCCTGCGGTACTTATAATGATTATTCAACAAACATTGGTGTTGGGTGTGGGTATGCTTATGGGCGACGAGCGTGAACGCAAACTGCGTGGTATTGTGGATGTACATTTGCTCGATAAAAAACCATTGGAGATATTGGTTGGTAAAGCAGCAGTGTATTTTGGCATATATGTAGTGGTTGCAGCCTATTTGGTGTGTGTGCCGAATATGTTTGGACTTGTGCATATATGGCAATGGCAGACATTGGTTGCCTTTATGTTCCCGTTTGTGTTGGCTTGTGTGTTCTTCAGTATGGTTATTTCGGTGTTCGCACGCGATAGGGAGGCATTTATTGTGCTATTTGTGTTCTTGTCGGTCCCGTTGTTGTTCATGTCGGGTATATCGTGGCCGGGTTCGGGCATTCCGGCTGTGTGGAAGGCATTGTCGTATGCGTTTCCTGGTACGTTTGGTGTGAATGGTTTTGTGCGGATTACCGAAATGGGTGCCTTGCTTCGCGATGTTCGGGTGGAACTGATTGCTTTGTGGGTAATGGTTGCTGTGTTTTTCGTGATAGCATGGATTTTGTACCGCAAACAGTATAAAGACATAACCAAAGATTCGGAATTGTAGTGTGGTCCGTTTGTGTTAGGACTATTGTTTATTTTCCGGAATTTTATATTATACGAAGAAACCGCAAAAATCGCAGGGGTAACTTACCCTAGCGTTGGGGTAGCGTTAGGGTATAGTTAGGAGGGGGTATTTTTGGAGCGAGATTTAACAGAAGTCAGTTGTCAGAAATCAGGAATTAGGGGTTTTGCTGATTGTTGTTACTTTTCTTCCTACAGCAGAAGAAAAGTAACCAAAAGAACGCCTCTCAGCTCTGCCGGAAATAGTCTGCTTTTGGTCGTTAATCTCTAATCACTAACCTCTAATCTCTATTAAGTTTTTCATATTTGTAGCATTTGCCAATCTTCCTTGTACGCTTACAATCTTGTAAGGGTTGTAACTCTTTGGTTGCTCATTTTTGTGTTGCTATTTTTATAAGATGTAGTATCTTTGAAACATTAAAACAACAAAAAATTAGATTTAAGAAACAGAAAACTTATTTAACTATTTATTAATCATAGCGTTTGCTATTTGTCGAATACATTGGGAATCTGGAAAATTCAAAAAAGTAGTTATAAGACAAAACAAAAGCAAGCGTCCGCAATTTGTGGGCGTTTCTTGTCGTCTTATAACAGCTTTTCCAGAGCTGCCAATGTGGATGAGATTCGTCCACATTCTTTGTTCTGGTTTCATGTAAGACTTTGGCAACGCTCCCAAAAAGCAAACAGCCAAATGATAAAAGACATTCAAACTGCAAATTCGGGTGTTCAGGCAAATACAACCACACTCGAAAATTTGCACCGCGATTTCCCACAATGCTTCAACGCAGAGGGAAAATTTGACATTGAAAGATTCAAATCGCTTGTTAGCGAACAAGTTGATATAACCCAAGAGGGGTACGACCTAAATTTCCTAGGGAAAAACTATGCCCGATTGATTTCAAGTACCGACAGCGAAACGGTGATTGTTCCTGATGAGGAACATAATTCAAAACCAGAAAATAAGAATTCACAGAACATTTATATCTCTGGCGATAATCTTGATGCACTTAAACATTTGCGCAAAAGCTATCGTGAACAAATAAAGTGTATCTATATCGACCCTCCGTACAACACAGGTTCTGACGGCTTTGTCTATAACGATTCGTTCAACTACACCAAGGAGGAGTTAGTTGCAAAACTTTCCATTTCTGAAAGCCAAGCCGAACGCATACTTTCGTTTACAAAAAAAGGTTCTTCTTCTCACTCCGCATGGCTGACTTTTATGGCTTGTCGTCTTATCATTGCCCGCGATTTGCTTACTCAAGATGGCGTGATTTTCATTTCTATTGACGATAACGAACAAGCAAACTTGAAGTTGTTGTGTGATAGTGTGTTTGGGGAAGATAATTGCGTGGCGCAATTGATTTGGGAAACTGGTAAAAAATCAATGGCTGCACAAGTCGCAGTTAATCATGAATATTGTTTGGTGTATTGCTTTGATAAGTCTTTCAATATAGAAAGAAATAAAAACACTCACAACTGGAGCTCAAAAAAAGAAGGTCTTGAAGCAATATACAATAAATACGATGAGCTTAAGGAGTTATATAAGGATGATTTCAAATCAATCGAGGATGGAATAAAATTGTTTTATGATTTTCTAAGAGATGACAATCCGTCTAAGGCTCATAAACATTATAATTGTGTTGATTCTAACGGATTGTATTTTTCAAGTGATATTTCTCAAGGAACTGGAACGGGTGGGAAATTTGACATTGTTCATCCTATAACAAAGTTGCCATGTAAGGTTCCTTCTGGAGGGTGGCGTTTTGCGGAAGATAAACTGCCTGAATTGTTAGCAAGTGATAGGATTGTATTTGGAAAAGATGAGAAAACTGTTCCTTGCCTTAAACGTTACTTAAGAGAAACGGAATATAATGTGTTTGCAAGTGTTTTCTATAAGGATGGACGTGGTGCTTCTAAAAGATTAGAAACATTAATGGATAATACAAAGGTTTTTAATCATCCAAAAGATGAGGAAGTTATTGCTCGGTTAATTCAAATAGTAACTCAAGATGATGATGCAAAGCCCATTGTAATGGATTTTTTCTCGGGGTCTGCAACTACTGCACATGCGGTTATGTGTCTAAATAAGCAAGATGGCAAGCAACGAAAGATGGTTAGCGTTCAGTTGCCTGAAAATTTAGATAGTACTTATAATACATCTTCTAAAGATGAAAGGGAAAAGATTGAGAAAGTTATTAAATTCCTTGATTCCATCAACAAGCCACATTCCCTTGATGAAATTGGCCAAGAGCGCATTCGCCGTGCGGCAGCTAAAATCAAGAAAGAAATGGAGGATGATATTCAAAAGAAAGAAAATGAACTTAAAAAGAAAAAAGAAGAAATCCCTTTAGGCGAAAAAGAGAAGCAAGAAATAGCCGACCTGGAACAGGAAATTGCCGACAAGAAAGGTCGGCTTGAAAAAATGGATTTCGGCTTTAAGCACTACACACTCAAAACTCCAGCACAAAATACTTTGGACATGATGGAGGAATTCAATCCTGACGGTACGATTCCAACAGACTTTATTCAAAAAGATTTTGGCAACAGCACTATTCTTTCTACATGGCTTTGTGCTGACGGATATGGACTGAATGCAGAAATAAAGCCTGTTAAACTACAGGATTATACGGCGTATTTGTGTGGCAAACACCTTTATTTCCTTGATGTAAACCTAAGCAATGAGGATGTAGTGAAACTCGTGGAATTGTACGGAAACGAACCGACTTTCTGTCCACAGAATTGGGTGTTGTTCGGCTATGGTTTTAATTTCTCCGAAACGGAAATGCTGAAAAAGAACGCTATGCCAATAGAAGACGGCAAAAAGAATATCAAGGTTAATGTTCAAATACGCTATTAGTCTATGGCAACAATGGAATTAAAACTTATTGGCGGACTGGAACATCAGCAGATTGCAGTTGATGATATTGTAAAGGTCTTTGATGGTGTGTCGTTGGATACTTCCAATCGCCAGACTTACGAGAATCCGATAGTTACACCCGATGACGCAAAATTACTTGAGAACATTCAAGAAATTCAAAAAGAAACCAGGAACAATGTCCATAAGGACTTCCACTCCACAAGACTGGATGCCCATATTCTCCACTTGGATATTAAAATGGAAACAGGTACGGGCAAAACATACGTTTATACCCATGCAATTTACGAACTCCATAAATGCTACGGAATAAATAAATTTGTAGTGATTGTACCAACGCTTTCAATTAAGGCGGGTGCAAAGCAGTTTATGAGCGCACAATATGTGCTGAACCATTTCAGAAGCGAATACGGCACAGAGATAGAACTGCAGGAGGTCGTTCCTCAAAAGAATGCAAAGAAAGGTCGTAAGCAATATCCTGCCTCGGTAAGCAATTTCTTCGGAGGTTCACACATGCAAAACAACAAAATCTATGTGCTTTTGCTCAGTCCGCAACTACTTACTGGAAATTCAAGATTACTGACCGACAATTATGACAGGGAATTGTTTGGTGCTCAAGGAACTGATACACCCTTGAATGCAATAAGCATGACACGTCCTTTCTTGATTATAGACGAGCCACACCGCTTCTCTCGTGACCAAAAGGCGTATGATGTCATCCAAAATCAGATTAAACCACAATGTATCATCCGTTTTGGAGCGACATATCCAGATGTTACCATAGGCAAGGGAAAGAACAAAGTAACAAAGAAAGATTATATCAATCTGCTTTATAATCTGAATGCTTGCCAGAGCTTCAATCAAGGATTGATAAAGGGTATCGCTAAGGAACACTTTGAGCCGACTAATAAGAAAAATGAGAAGATAAAAATAACGTGTATTGAGAGTAAAACAAGTGTCACTTTCCAACATAAATTATCGGATTCCGACAAATCCTATACTTTGAAGAAAGGAGACTCTTTGGCTCAAATAAGCAGAGAAATGGATGGCTTGGTTGTGGATGAAATTGGCACAAATTCCGTTTTGTTGTCTAATGGCTCTGAAAAACGAAAAGGCGAAGAGTTCGAGGTGGATGCATACGCTTCAAGTTATCAGGAGCAGATGATAAAACTTGCCATTGCCCGACATTTTGAGACAGAAAGAAATAAATTCAACCGTTCACCAAAAATAAAGACGTTGGCTCTCTTCTTCATCGATGATGTTATTTCGTATCGTGGAGATACAAAAAACGATAAAACTCCATGGTTGAAAGATTGTTTCGAGAGATTGTTGAAAGATGCGATAGACGAAGAGTTGAAAACTGCACAAGGAGAATACAAAGACTTTCTTGAAGCAAGCAAGGTAGATATCGGAGCTTGTCATGCTGGTTATTTCGCACAAGATAATTCTGATAGTGACGAAGATATAGCAAAAGAGGTTGACGATATTTTGAGAAACAAAACTGAATTGCTGTCTATTAAAGGTGCTGATGGCAATTGGAAAACCCGTCGTTTCTTGTTTAGCAAATGGACGCTGAAAGAAGGTTGGGACAATCCAAATGTATTTACCATTGCCAAACTTCGAAGCAGCGGAAGCGAGAATTCCAAATTGCAGGAAGTTGGTCGTGGTCTTCGTCTTCCTGTTGACGAGAACGGCAATCGCATAAGCAATGAAGAGTTCCAACTCAATTATATTGTAGATTTTACCGAAAAGGATTTTGCCGACAGATTAGTGGCTGAAATTAACACAGAAAGTTCAAGCAATGTCGTGGTGAACATTCTTACACCTGAGCAAATTGAGGAAGTTGCCAATAAGAGAGGCGTTGACAAAAACAAGTTGCTAATAGATTTGTTTACTTCTCAATTTGTGATAGACATTACAACTCGTGAAATAAATATAGCAAAAATTGATGATTTCTATGCTGGTTATCCAGAGTTCAAGCCAGCAGGCGGAGTGAATAGCAGTAAGATCATCAACCGCAACAAAGGGAAATCTCACAAGATTAAGGTTCGTGAGGCGAAATACAACGAGCTAAAAGACTTGTGGAAAAAACTAAATAAGAAGTATGTTGTTTATTTTGATGAGCAGATCAATCAAAAGATTGAGTCCGAAATAGATTCAATAATCGCAACAGAAGTGTTTGCCAAGCAGACAATTACCAGCAAGTCGGAATCTGTAATAATAGATAACGGAGAAGCTGTGGTGGTGAACGAAAGTGGTGTAGAGTATTATATTTCTGGCAAGAAAATACCATACAATGAATTTTTGAAGAGAGCGAACAAAGTCACTTCTATTCCGATGAAACTGCTACACGAAGCTATTTGCAAGTACGCCAAAGCACATACCGATTTTACCGATGAATACTTCAACGAAAACACACTTGCTCGTTTTGTAAGTAAGTTCAACGAATGGAAGACAAACAAAATGTTAGGTTGTATCAACTACAAACAGGCAAACTATAATAGTTTGTCCACAAAGCTAACCGATGAGAATGGCAACGTGTTGAAAGAGGTTGCTCAAGCAGATATTGGTGTGTTGTCAGCTGATGGAAAAGTACCAGATACGTATCTTTATGAATCGTTGGTGTTTGATTCAGAATTAGAGAAGAAAAACATCTTAAATAAAGTGGATGAAGTAGTTGTGTTTGGGAAAATTCCTCGTCGTAGTATTTCAATTCCTACTATCGATGGCACTTATAGTCCCGACTTCATGTATGTCGTGAAAAATGCAGATGGAAGTCAGGAATTGAATGTCATTATTGAAACCAAAGGTGTTGATGATAACGGACAACTTCGATTAGAAGAAAAGAATCGTATTGAGTGCGCAAAGAAATTCTTTGAACAAATGCAGAAAGATGGCGTGAATGTTAAGTTTAAAGAGCAGATTAACAATCAATCAGTATTGGAAATTGTAACTGATTTAATGAATTTAGAAAAATAGGGGCATTTTAAAAACCTCCTTCCTCTTGCTTAATCCCTGCGAGTGAATCGTGTGGATTATTGTTGTCAGACTGATTCTCAAGCGTTTTAAACAACATACAAACATTCTTTTGTTTATAATTTAATTAGTATTAATACGAGAAAGGGTGTAGATTTGGAGAAATAAAAATGTTCAAATATGGAGAATGCCGAATTTAAAATTTCAATTGACAAAAAATTAGAAGCTTTCAAACAACATTTATTACTTAATGAACGTGTTATTCTATCTGCAAAATACGGGGAGGGGAAAACTTATTTTTTGTCAAAATTCAAAGGATTATATAAAGAGGATTTTTTTTTTATAACTCTATATCCAATACATTATTCCGTTGCCTCAAATGAGGATATTTTTGAATATATTAAACGTGACATCTTGGTTCAATTGGTTCAGAAAGGATATGGATTTGAAGACATTGATTGGGAATCGTTAGGAAAGTCTATATTTTCTTTTGAAAATGCTTGTGATGTACTTGGTTTTTTTGTGGAAAGGTTAAGTGTATCTTCAAAAATACTAACTGTTATAAAAGCTGGTTTAAAAACAGCTCAGGAATATGCCAATAAATCAAAAACTATAGATAAATATTTAACATCATTCAAAAATGATAAAGGTATATATGAAAATGATGTTTATACAATCTGTATAAAAGAGATTTTAAACCACATAAACAATCGTCAACAATCTGTACTTATAATCGAAGATTTGGATAGGATTGATCCTGCCCATCTGTTTCGCTTACTGAATGTTTTTGGAGCACATTTAGATAGACCTTTTATTGATGGTGAAACAAAATCAAACAAATTTGGATTCAAAAATATTGTCTCAGTATTGGACTATGACAACGCAAAAATAACCTATAGTCATTTTTATGGAAATGTAGTTTCTTTTGAAGGTTATATGCGTAAATATTTTACTGATCAACCATTTCGTTATTCAATTCATGGAGATGCAGCATTAAAATTGTATGACAAAATTAGAGAACAAATCAAACCATATAATATGACTCCAATTTCATATGATGATTCTAAAATCTTATGTGAAAAGTTTGCTGCACTTTCTATTCGTGATATGGAAAGATTTTGGAAAATGGATGTTGTAGCGCAAATGAAAACGTCTGTAATAAACAATTTAAGACAAGATGAGCAAATGTCCACAAATCAAGGAATATTCAGAGTGTTTTTGTTTTTAAATAGAATTGGTTGCAATTTTGAAGAATTTTGTGAAGTTCTCAAATTTCTTGTCAGAAATGATTGTCATCAACTTATAAATGTTACAGCTCCGTTATTCTTTTTTGAGGAAACAATACCATATGATTTTATTGAATTAC
>JAZRXD010000080.1:0-13787 GCA_045600045.1 Bacteroidales bacterium | reverse complement strand
ATCTGCCTTGAATGCTTCAACTTCTGCAAGAAGTTTTTCAATAGTCTGCAACATATCTTTTATTTTTCAACTGATACTTTAGTAATAATTACGTCTGAAAGTGGACGGTTTGCTTGGTCGGTGGCAACTACGGAAATTTTGTCAACAATGTCCAACCCTTCGACAACTTCGCCAAAAACTGTGTAGTCCATGTCGAGATGCGGGGTTCCGCCGATTGTGCTATATATCTTTTTTTGTTCTTCGGAATAGGTGAATGTTTTTATTGCATTAAGCGAATCCTTGTACATTTCGCCGAAAGCTTGCCATTTTTGCATAAAATTTTGACGATCGCCTGCTTGTTGTAATTGGATTAACTCGTTCAAATAAACTTTGTTTTCAGGCTTGTATAATTGAGTTTGAATAAATTCTCCTTTTGCTTGTTCTGCTTTATTAGCTACCATGGCGTCTAATTGTTCGGCAGGAACAGGTTGACCTACTACAATATAGAACTGTGAGCCAGAAGATTCTTTCTTGGGATTTTGTGGGCCTCCAAGACGAGCGGCTGCCAAAGCACCTTTTTTATGGATTAAATTAGGATTAAATTCAGCAGGAATTGTGTAACCAGGTCCGCCCATTCCAAGAGCAACACCGGCGGCAGCACCTTTTGATTTTGGATCACCAGCTTGTATCATAAAGTTTTTGATTACTCGGTGGAATAGAAGACTGTCGTAATAATGCTCTTCGGCCAATTTAATGAAATTGTCGCGGTGAAGTGGCGTTTCGTTGTAAAGTTTGATTTTTATAACACCATAGTTTGTCTCGAACGTTACGATAGGATTTTTCATTGTTTTGTCTGTTTTTGTCGGCATTGCACAAGCTACTATTCCGATGAGTAGAATAAATGCTATACCTAATTTATAAGAGAGTTTCATTTTTAAATTTTTTGCAAAGTAAAAATATCTAACCGAAAAAAATCAAAAAAGCGAGAATAATTTTGTATCCAACGTGTTTATTTCGGTTGAAAAGTTCTTCTCTAAATCATTATTGATAATTGATTTTTAAAGTAATTTTATGTCGATTGAAATTATTTACGATGGATTATTTGAAAGTTCACGGCGAAGATTTTAGAAAATTGATAGACGAGCGTTCTATTTCGGCCGTTGTGTGTGGAACACAATCTGTTTTAGTGGCTACCATACAGAAATATGGCGTGGAAAATGTTGTGTTTTTAGTTATGGCAAATGGTGCAAATTGGTTCGCACAACGTTTGTTTGAATGTTTTGGAACACAATCTCTACATATAGAATACGCCCAATTGGTGAGTTATTCGGGTTCGAACCAAACAGAATTGAAGTTGGTTTCCATGCCGCAAAAGACTGATGTCGAAAATAAAGTTGTTGTGATTGTTGAAGATATAATTGATTCTGGCAAAACCATAGATTTCGTGAAAAATTGGTTGGTTGAAAATGGTGTTTCGACTGTTGAAATCCATGCGTTGTGCATTCGCGAAGGTAATAAAACGGTTACGGCAAATGAACCGTTGATTGTTGCTGTGGGAGAGTGGCTGGTCGGTTGCGGAATGGATTATTTTCACGAAGGCCGAAATTTAAATTGCATTTATACGAAAGTCAAATAAAAACTCATTATGAGTTCGGTGGAGTCAACAAAATTATATATGTTTGTATGTTATTTAAATTGAATAAAAAAATGAAAAAGTTATTGATTTTGATTAGTGCAATCTTGGTTTTGGCCAGTTGTGAAAAAGATGAGGAATTATATTCTATAAAGACTCAAGGTGATTTTACCGGGCAGGCTTATACCTTGGGTACAGCAACGAATTATACGCCAGCAGGAGTAGAGTATTATGCCTGGTTAACAACAACTCCATACAAAGGTGCAAATTGTTACGTGATAGTTTTTGATAATTATCCTGATTATCAGGAAGGTAAACAAACTGCTTGGAATGACAATTCCAAAGCTCAATTTTTCATTAAAAACAAAAGAATGGCTCCGGTAACGACTATTGTTGAAAATACAGGTATAGACTATAGCAGCATTTTGATGACTTGGTACGAATCAATCACAAAAGAGGAATACGACAGATTGTATAAACATTATAACGAGGTTCGTTATCAAGAATTTAACGAAGGTGGACAACATATTAAAGATTTCGTTTTCGACAAAGCAGAGAAAGTAAACGTTACAAGATAAAATATCGTTACAAAAAACAATAAATAGCGAGGCACATTTTTCTGATAAAATGTGCCTCGTTGTTTTCTAAAATATTTGCCTTTTTGGATTTTTTTTCGTTCTTTCGCAACGCAAAACGTAAAGAGTATCAATTACAATGAAAGGAGGCTGACATGCAATTCGAATTGACCAAAGATTTTATCGCCTACCTGAAATCTCTTATAGAAGTTCAGGATGTTGAGAAAATTTTAGATTGTTTTTCGGATGCTCACCCTGCTGATATTGCTGATATTCTTGAACAGTTAACCAACGAAGAAGCCAATTACGTTTTTTTGCAATTCCAACCAAATATGGAGGCAAGTATCCTTGTTGAGTTGGAAGATGAGCAGCTTGATCGTTTGCTGACGGTTATTCCCGCTGAAATTATTGCGACAGATCTTATTGAAAAGATGGATTCCGATGATGCTGCAGATATTTTGCAGACGTTGCCGGAGCGGATTAAGACCGAGGTCCTTGCAAAAATGTCCGATAAGGAGCAGGCAAGCGATATTGCCGATTTGTTGGACTACGATGAGAATACGGCCGGTGGTTTGATGGCAACGGAGTTGGTTCGTGTCAATAAGAATTGGAACGTACAAAAATGTATTCTTGAAATTCGTAAACAATCCGATGAAGTTGAGAATTTGATGAATGTTTACGTGGTTGACGATGAAGACGTTTTGGTTGGCATTTTGCCGATTGCCCGATTGGTTTTGGCTGGAGAGAGCGCTGTAATCGGCGATGTGTTCGATGAAGATGTTATGTCGGTGCCTACAAGTATGCCGTCGGAAGATGTTGCAAAATTGATGGATAAATACGATTTGTTCGTTGTTCCGGTAGTTGATTCACTCAATCGTTTGAAAGGTCGTATTACAATTGACGACGTTGTCGATATTATTCGTGAAGAAGCAGAGAAAGACTATCAAATGCAGGCTGGTTTGACGCAGGATGTTGATGATAACGACAGTATGATTCGTCAGACAATGGCTCGGTTGCCGTGGTTGTTCATTGGTTTGTTGGGTGGAATTCTAAGTTCCCGTGTTATAGGTGTTTTTGAAGGCGATATTGCAAAAAATGCTAGTTTGACATTGTTCTTGCCGTTGTTGGCTGCTATGGGAGGAAATGTCGGTGTGCAATCTTCTTCTATTATGGTTCAAAGTATTGCCGGCGGCACGTTGAAATTGACTTCGGTTTGGAAAAAAATCGTGCGTGAATTTCTTGGTGGTTTGTGTATTGGAATTATTTGCTCGGCGATTTTATTCATCTATAATTGGTTGTCGGGTAATGAATTGGAGTTGACGACGGTTGTAAGCTTTTCATTGATGATAATCATTATTTTTGCTTCGTTGTTCGGGACATTTGTTCCTTTGATATTGGAAAAATGCAAGATTGATCCGGCTATTGCAACAGGTCCGTTTGTTACCACAACAAATGATATTGTTTGTTGTTTGTTGTATTTTTCAATTGCGCGTTGTTTGTTAATGTGAAATCAAAGTGCTATGTTTGTAAAAATATGAAAATGAAGCGTTTTGTCTCTATATTTCTAATTTTTGCTTGTTGTATGTTGACATTTTCGTGTTCGCGCACCAAAATTTTGCGTAAACATGCAACAAAAGCTCACATAGAATTTAAGGAAGGCAGTCATAACTTTGGCAAAGTTATTTTTGGACAACCTGCGTCGTATGGCTTTGTGTTTACGAATACAGGTGTTGACACGTTGATAATCAACGAAGTTCAAAGTACGTGTGGTTGTACAATTCCAACTTGGTCGCAAAATCCCGTTGCTCCAGGAGAAAAAGGAATTATAGAAGTTTCGTACGACACGAGAAGAAGCGGAGAGTTCGAAAAAGGAATTACGGTTTTTTCCAATGCCGACAATAGTGCCATGTTGCTTGTTATTTCCGGCTATGTTACGCCAAATCCACATAAGGAAATTTTAGGCGCTTCGCGAATAAAGAATGAAAATCAAAATACAAATTCTGTTTCTTCCGATTCTGTAAAATCGGTGAATGGACAATCAATTATACAAGAATAATATGCCAAGTATTTCGGATAGAGGTTTGTTGATGCCTGCTTCGCCAATTCGCCGATTGGTGCAATATGCCGACGAAGCAAAACAACGAGGGGTTGAAGTTCTTCATTTAAATATTGGTCAACCGGATTTGTTGACGCCTGATTTAGCTGAAAAAGCTATGCACGGTTACAAAGGGAAATATATTCCGTATTCACATTCTGCTGGAAATTTATCGCTTCGTCAAAAATTGGCGGAATATTACAAGGGAATAGGAATTGATATTTCTTGCGATGATATTTTGATTACAACAGGTGGTTCTGAAGCTATTTGCTTCGCATATTACAGCATATTGAATTATGCCGATGAAGTTATTGTGCCAGAACCGTATTATGCTAATTATTATGGTTTTACCACGGAAACTGGTGCGAGAATGATTCCTGTTCGTTCTTCAATCGAAACGAATTTTGCTTTGCCTTCAATCGAAGATTTTGAAGATGCGTTGACACCGCAAACCAAGGCGATTATGTTGTGTAATCCGAATAATCCGACCGGACACGTTTATACGCAGAAAGAATTGTCGCACATACGAAACTTGGTTCGTAAATATGATTTGTTTTTGATATGCGACGAGGTTTATCGCGATTTCTGTTATGATAGCGAACATTATTCAGTGATGAATTTGAAAGGTATAGAAGAAAATACAATTTTAATTGATTCTTTTTCAAAACGTTATAATGTTTGCGGAATTCGTGTTGGTGCAATGATTTCTCGAAATAAAGATGTGATTGCCACTTCTATGAAATTTGCTCAAGCTCGTTTGAGTCCGCCATCTATGGGACAATTGATTGCCGAAGCTTTGTTAGATACGCCAAAAGAATTTTTGCAGAAATCTGCAGAGGAATATAAAGCTCGTAGAGATTACATTATTCCAGCTTTGAATGAAATAAAAGGTGTTCGTTCGCCAATGCCTGATGGCGCATTTTATTCGGTTGTGGAATTGCCGGTTGACGATGTAGATAAATTTTGCCGTTGGTTGCTTGAAGAGTTTGAATACGAGGGCTCGACGGTAATGTTGGCTCCTGGAACTGGTTTCTATACTGGTAAAAAATTGGGCGTACATCAAGTTCGTATTGCATATATTTTGGAAATGGATAAATTGAAAAAAGCTGTTCGTTGTTTGAAGAAAGCTTTAAGTGTTTATCCAGGGAGAACGATAAACCAAGATTAAAATGAAAAGCATTCTTTTTATTGTTAATCCTCATTCGGGAAAACAGCGGCAAAAAAAAATCGAAACGTATGCTGAAGAAATTTTTTCTGCCGAAGAATTTACTGTTGATTTTGTGTATACGCGTTTCGCTGGACATGCATTGGAACTGTCTCGCGTGGGTGTTGAAAAAGGATATGACATAATTGTTGCTGTTGGAGGCGACGGAACGATACACGAAGTGTCTCAATCTGTTATTCATTCAAATTCGGCTTTGGCTGTAATTCCAATGGGATCGGGAAATGGTTTTGCTCGATTTTTCGGAATCCCATCGTCAGTAAAACGTGCTATGAAAATTATTGCAGTTGGGCGCGAATTGGTTATCGACACAATTTTGTGTAATAATGAGTATTTTGTGAATGTTGCCGGTTTTGGATTTGATGCTGAAATCGGTCATGTGTTTGATAAGGATTGTTCAGAAGAACGTGGCGGATTGAATTATGTGAAGGTGATTTTGGAGGAATATTTGAATTATCCCAAACAAACGTGTAAAATGCAGATTAATGGGGAAGAGGTTGAAAAGTCATTTTTCATGGCAACGGTGGCAAATTCAAATCAATGGGGGTTGAATGCAAAAGTGGCTCCCGAAGCAGATGTTACCGATGGCAAATTTGAACTTGTTCTTGTCCGTGAAATGCCCGTATTCGACGTGATTCCTGCTACCATACGTTTATTTGTCAATCAGTTCAATAATTCACGTCATGTTGAAACGTTGCATTTGGATGAATTTACGATAGAAAACAAAGTCCCTCGATTGATGCATCTTGATGGCGAACCACGAATGTGCACGACCGACATTAAATTTGAGATTCAGAAACATTCGCTGAAATGCATTGTTCCTAAAAATAAAAGATAATGGAAAATTTACCACAAGATCCGTTTATGTTGATGAGTTTCGTCAATCTGAAGTTGCGAGATTTTTATTCGTCTTTGGATTTGCTGTGCGATGATTTGCAGATAGACAAACCTCAATTACTTCAAACTTTGCAATCGGCTGGATTTGAATATAACGAGGACAACAACAAATTTTGGTAGTCGAATCTTTGTGAATTGGCTCTGGACAATTTTATTTCCGTTGACCATACATTAAAATCGTATCACGTAAATGTTGCTTGTCAAGATGGGTATAGATTTCCGTGGTAAGGATTGATTCGTGTCCTAACATTTCTTGTACCGAACGTAAATCGGCACCTCCGTTTACCAAATGTGTGGCGAAAGAATGGCGGAAAGTATGTGGGCTGATATTTTTTTTTATGCCAGCAACTTCGGACGCTTCTTTGATTATGAGAAATACCATCACTCGAGTCAAATGTTTGCCTCTGCGATTAAGAAATACATAGTCTTTTTCTGTTTCAGGAATTGTCATGTGGCAACGTTGTTGCATATAGTTTGTGATTTCACGAATTGCCTTGTCGCTGATTGGAATCAATCGCTCTTTGTCGCCTTTGCCAATAACGCGAACGAAACCGTCGTCAAAGAATAAATTGTGTATTCGCAGATTCACGAGTTCGCTCACACGAAGACCGCAACTATAAAGTGTTTCCAGCATTGCCCGGTTGCGATGTCCCTCAGGTTTGCTCAAATCAATAGTGTTGATTATTCTGTCGATTTCTTCTATTGTAAGATAAACGGGCAATTTTTTCGGCATTTTCGGTGCATCAAGAAGATCGGTCGGATCGGCATCAATAAGATTATCTAGTTGTAGATAAGAGAAAAAACCTTTTATGCCCGAAATAATTCTTGCTTGTGAACGCTCGTTGATTGACTGGTTGGAATTGTTTAGCCAATACACGAAATCGTGTAGATGGTCGATTGAAACTTTTTCGGGAGGTATGATTTCGTCTGCCAAAACCAGATATTCCCATAGCTTTTTTACATCGTGGATGTATGCTTCAATGGAATTTTCGGAAAGCGATTTTTCCAAACGAAGGAATAACTCATAGTCGTGAATAGTTTTTTCCCAATCCATTTTTGTCTTTTTTAACAAATGTAATAAAATCTTATATCTTTGCCGAAAAATTTTAGTTATGAGAAAAATTGTTGTAAGTCTTGTTTGTTTGTTGGTTTGTTGTGGTGCGTTCGCTCAGCATAAACAATTTGTTGGTTTTCTTACTGGTGCGTGGTATGATTCTGAGACAGAATATAAATATGTCCAATTTCAACCAAAATACGGCTATCATTTTAACCAATGGTTTGCGTTAGGTATAACGTTGGATTATTCATATACTTCGGCTCCATCTCCCCAAAATACCAGAAGTACGTTGTATGGAATAAATCCGTTTATCCGCTTAAAACATGTTTGTACCGAACCGAGTGCTGCTCCAATAATTTTGTTTGCAGATTTGGGCGTGAATTATGGTGTCACCAAAAATCACGCTTTTAATACTGGAGAAAAATTACCAGATGGCGAAAACATGTATATTGGTGCTCGTCCAGGAATAGCTTATGTGATTGGCGATAGATTCAGTGTTGCTGCTTATTTTGGGTTTATAGGATATCGTCATTCAAGCGAACCTTCGGGTACAAATAACGGAACTGGTTTCACGTTGACAACCAATGGCTTGGCTCTTGGATTAAATGTTCACTTTAAGTAGTTTTTCAATCCAACGTGTTGTCTTTTATGAAATTATTCTTTAAGACAATCTGTTTTTTACTTTTTTCTTTTGCGTCAACGTATTCGTTTTCACAAGATTTACGTCCTGTCGAATGTCAGAACGGAATGCTTGTATATGAAGGCGAATATGGCGATATTTTGTTGTACCAAGATCAAACCGAAGCCGATCAGCAAGAAGGCAAATGGGGGTATATAAACAAGAAAGGGAAACTTGCGATTCCTGTGCGTTTCGATGATGCGGACTATTTCAGCGATGGTGTTGCTCGTGTCCGCAAGGGCGAAAAATACGGTTACATTGACACAACAGGCAAGTTGGTGATTTATTATTTTTATGAGGAAGCAAAATCATTCGATCCGGAAAATGGCTTGGCGTTGGTGCAACACGATGGAAAGTGGGGTTGGATAAATCATAATGGTGAGTATCAAATAAAATGTAGATTCGAAGCTGCTTGTCCGTTTATCGGAGGTTTCGCAATGGTTAAATTGAACGGCAAATATGGATATATAGATGCGTCGGGAAAAATTCGTATTCAGTGTCGATTTGATAATTTAGGTCCATTAGATGAAAACGGACTTGCTTTGGCTGAACAGGATCATTTATGGGGATTTGTCGATACGCTGGGAAATATACCAATTGGATGCAAGTATAATGCGGCGTACATGTTCCAAGAAGAACTTTCGGCTGTTAAAATAGGTGATTTGTGGGGTTTTATAGATTTATCGGGAACGTTGGTCGTTCCTGCTCAATATGATTATGTAGAATCGTTTTATAAAGGGAAAGCTTTGGTTGAATTAGATGACGAAGTGTTTTATATAAATAGGCAAGGAGAGATCTTGAAGTGAGAAAACGGATATCAAGAATCAAGAGCCAGGAGTATAAACTCCTGAACTCTGCTGATTACTGACTGCGGATAACTAAATTTTAGCAAGAGCTTCGTCAAGTGTTAAGCCCGCAAAATCTTGAGCACCGAATAAACGTCCACTTTTTTTATCATTGACAAAAGCACCCAAAACAATTCCTGGAATTACTGAATCAGGATCGTTTGGTGCGTTAGGACCACCAAGATCGGTTCTGCACCATCCTGGATCGGTCAAGCTAATTATTACATCGGTTCCGTCAACAGTTCCAGCCAAATCGGTTGTTACTTTGTCAAGTGCAGCTTTGCTGGCTGAATAACCTGCTTGTTCTGGTTCGTTGCGGATTCCGCTTGTTGTGTTGATGATTCTTCCAAAACCACGTTTTTTCATTGCTGGCAAAAATGCGTAGCAAAGCATCATTGGTGCTATCGTATTGATTAAGAAGCTTTGGGTGTAATCTTCTACAGGTGTTTGGAAATAGTCGGTTCTATATGCAATTTGAACAGCTGCGTCATTGAACAAAATGTCGATTTGAGTGCCTTTTTCATTTATCTCGGCAATCATTTTCGTCACTTCTTCTGGTTTTGAAAGTTCAGCAGCTACGCAATATGCTTCAACGCCCATAGCTTTTACTTCTTCCAATACTTTTTTCGTATGTTCAAGGTTGCGACTATGTAAAACAAGATTGCATCCTTGAGCAGCCATAAATTTTGTGATTCTGTATCCGATACCACGGTTAGCTCCTGTAATAAGAGCCCATTTACCTTTTACGTTTGTTTTCATTTTTCTAATGTTTAGTTTACAAATGTATGACATTAATAGGAATAACGAAATGAACTTCGTCTATAATTCGGTGGTTTTAGTGGGTGATTTTCTTTGATAAAAAAATATTTTCAAATCTCGGCCTTATCAATGTTGCTCAACAAAGAAAAATCGTAACTTCGCCACGAAAAGAAAAAACAATGTCTATTGCAGTTGTTGCTTCGTTAATCTTACTTTGTACGGGCGCGAGTTTTGTACAGAGAGTTTGTGGATTTGGCTTCGGTGTCTTTATCATGACAATGTTGCCGTTTTTGTGTCCTTCATACGGCGAAGCAACTACATTATCGGGATTATTATCTGCAGCGCAATCTCTATGGGTTTTACTTGTTTTGTACAAATTGGTTAATTGGAAGCATTTAATCGTGATATTGTTGTCGTTCACTGTGTTTTCATTTTTTGCTATACAATTTGTGGCATCGGCAACTGATTCGATTTTGAAGATTTTGCTTGGGGTTGTTTTGATTTTGTTGAGTTTGTATTTTTTGTTCATCAGTCCTAAAATACAGGTGAAACCTACCAAAACATTACAAGTTTCGATGGGTGCTTTGAGTGGGGTGATGGGCGGTTTGTTCGGTATGCATGGACCTCCTGCCGTGATATATTTCTTGTCGGTTGAAGCAAATAAATATCGTTATATGGCTGTATGTCAAGCTTATTTCTTGTTGACGAATGTAATTATGACATTTTTCCGGGCACGAAATGGTTTCGTTACGGGATTTGTCGGTTATGGGTTTTTGTATGCTTGCGTGGGCGTTGTTATTGGCTCGTATTTAGGAAAGAAAGTCTTTGATAAACTTCCAATAGAAAAATTACGGAAAGTAATTTATATCTATATGATTTTTAGTGGTATAGCTGCTATTGTCTTTTAATTATCGAAGTTTATTCTTCAGATAACTTTTTTTCACGTAGATTAAAAATCCGGAAACACCTATAATGTTGATGATCCAAGCAGTCCAAAATGCAGAGCTATATCCGTAAAATTCAGCAAGAACGCCACCAACTAGAATCCCAATTCCTATTCCAACATCCCACGAGACTAACAGTGAGGAATTTGCCGTTCCTCGTTGCGAATTTGGTGCTAAGTTGATGAACATATTTTGAAAAGCCGGCCACATGTGCCCATTTCCTAATCCGATAATCAAAGCTGCACCATAGTAGCCGATTTCGTTGTGCAGGGCGGCAAAAAGTAAATAGCCGAACAAAGAAATGCAACTACCGATACTTGCGTTTTCAACAACACGTCCTTGACGTAATGTTCTGCTTCCTACAAGTCGCGAAAGTATCAATCCAATTGATAATAACATGAAAAAGAAACCGGAACCGCCGGTTATGTCAAGTTCTTCTTTCCCATAAATTGCCACGTAAGTCGAAATTACTCCGTACGAAAATGCGAAACAAACCATACATAAAGCTTCGCTCCAACCTTTTACAAGAAAAAATCTGTCGAGCGAAATTTTTTGTTTTTCTTTTACAAGTTCTTTTTTCGGAAGTTTTATGGTTGAATTTATAATGAATCCGATAGCTCCAACAACAAATGCTGTGATGAATATAATGTCGTAGTTGTGGGTCTCGTGAAAAATCCAAAGGGCTATCGATGGACTGATTGCTGTAGCTAAATTGTTGCTTAGTCCGTAATATCCGATTCCTTCTGCTCTTCGCGATGTTGGTAAAACGTCAATTGCGACGGTGCTGTTTGCCACTGTCGTTGCACCAAATGGTGCACCATGAAATGTCCTGATTATCGCGAAAAATAGGAGAGATCCTGCTATTATGTATCCCGTAAAAAATAGGAAAAACAAAAAATAACTGGTTAGCAAAACGATTTTGCGAGGAAAACTGTCAACCAAAAATCCGCTGAACATACGTGTGATGAGAGCCATAATCGTGTAACCAGACAAAACTACACCGATAACGTGTTTGTCGGCTTGGAACGTCTCGCTCAAATAAATTGGAAGGAGCGGCGTAAGCAACATGAACGAAAAGAATATCATGAAGTTTGCGCACCAAACTTTTGTGTAATTACTATTCCAAAGTTTCTCTTGGATCTCCGCTTCCATAAATCTGTTCAAATTTGTGGCAAAAATAAAAATTTATCAAAACTAACAGACGGATTTCGTCTATTTGAGGTTGTTTATAATTAAATATTTCAAAATGAACAACAAAGGTTATTTTCTGCTATTTTTGCCGTTGGAAAAATCAAAAGTATAATGGTTACATTCGTAGTTGCAATTATTGCACTGTTACTTGGTTATTTATTGTATGGTGCATTCGTGGAAAAAAGTTTCGGCATAGATGCGAACAGAACTACGCCGGCTTTTTCAAAACAAGATGGCGTGGATTATATTCCTATGCCTTTGTGGAAAGTATTCTTAATTCAATTTTTGAATATTGCTGGTACAGGTCCGATTTTCGGAGCAATCAGCGGTATTTTGTTTGGCCCGGCGGCGTATATCTGGATAGTTTTTGGCTGTATTTTTATTGGTGCAATGCACGATTTTACGTCGGGAATGATTTCACTTCGAAAAGGTGGTGCGTCGTTACCTGAAATTATTGGCGATGAACTTGGTACGGGTGTGCGCCAGGTTATGCGTGTTTTCACATTAATGTTGATGGTTATGGTTGTTGCCGTGTTTGTGACAACTCCTGCAAGTTTGCTTGCCATTCTTACTCCAACAAATGGATTCTTAGGTGGAGCATTGTTCTGGTCGATAATTATTTTTGCATACTATTTGGTTGCGACTTTGCTTCCGATTGATGCTGTGATTGGTAAAATTTATCCGATTTTCGGTGTTGCATTGTTGATAATGGCGGTAGGTGTATGTTTTGGTATTTTTACGCAAGACGGTGCCTTGCCTGAAATAAATGAAGCATATTACACGCATCATCCCAAAGGTTTGCCTATTTTCCCATTCTTGTTTATTACAATTGCTTGTGGCGCAATTAGTGGATTTCACGCTACGCAGTCGCCTATGATGGCGCGATGCTTGAAAAGCGAAAAATATGGCCGATTTGCTTTTTACGGTTCCATGATAACCGAAGGTTTTGTTGCGTTGATTTGGGCTGCTGCAGCAATAAAATATTCAAATGGTAGTTCCGAAACATTGGCTCAAACAATGAACGGAAATCCAGCTACTATTGTTGATTTTATTTGTAAAGATTGGATGGGACGTGTTGGTGGAATTTTAGCAATTCTTGGTGTGGTTGCAGCTCCTGTTACAACTGGTGATACGGCTCTTCGTTCTGCTCGTTTGATTACTGCGGAAATCTTTGATTTCGCTCAAGAAAAAATATGGCAACGTTTGATAATAACAATTCCGTTGTCGGCAATTGCTGCAATATTCTTGTTCATTGATTTTGGTGTTGTGTGGCGTTATTTCGGTTGGATGAACCAAACAATGTCAATTTTTACATTATGGGCAATTACAGTTTATTTATATCGTCATAACAAACGTTATATGATTTCTTTTATTCCTGCTGTATTTATGACGATTGTTTGTAGTATATACATTCTTGTTGCTCCAGAAGGACTTTCGTTGCCGCCAATGGTTGCGTATATTGTAGGTGTGATTATTTCTTGTGTCGTTGTGGTTGCGGTTGTTATGGGAATGAAAAAACGTGTTAAAGAAGTCGATGAACAACCTAATGAATAACGTTTTTGCTTCTAAAATAGACGAATATATTCGTGCAAAAGGGTTCGGAAAATTTGAACCAAAAGCTTTTTTGTTCGATATGGATGGAGTTTTGTTTGATTCCATGCCATTTCACGCAAAAGCTTGGAAAGAGGCTATGGCTCACGTTGGTGTTCGTTTCGATGAATATGAGGTTTATTTAAACGAAGGTCGTACGGGAAAATCTACGGTGAATTCTGCATTTCAGCTTCAATTGCATCGCGATGCGACAGATGCTGAAATTGAGAAAATATATAAAGACAAGGCTGAGATTTTTGCTTCTATTTCTAAAACCAATCCAATGTCGTATGCTGCAGACGTTTTAAACGACTTACGTAA
>JAZRXD010000079.1:0-19892 GCA_045600045.1 Bacteroidales bacterium | reverse complement strand
GGGTTCCACCTCTTCCCATACCGAACAGAGAAGTTAAGACCGGATGCGCCGATGGTACTGGGCCAAAACCGGGAGAGTAGGTGCCGCCTCTTTTTTACGAGGGTCTGTCAGCAGCGCTGGCGGACCCTTTTTGTTTTATGGATGTATAAGATCGTGGACGGTGGAAGCGATTGTTTTATTGCTTGTTTTCTTTTGTACAACCTTTACATGGTTGAAACATTGTATATTGTAATCGTTCTACAGATATTTATTTTATCTTTGACGAAAATAAAAAAAACGATGAAAACAATCTTACGTTTTGTGTTGATACTTGCAGTAACAGGAGCAATTTGCGCTGGATGCGAGAAGAAGGAAAAACTCTATTTTACTACATTAGGAACAATTTCCGATAAAGTTTCGGTAATTGATATCGCTGTTGTGGATGAATCAACATTTTTGCTGCTTTCCCGTGATAAAGATGACAAATCAGTAATTTATGTTTGTACACAGAAAAATCAAAATACATGGTCTTTTTCAAAGAGAATGACGATAATAGACCAGTATAATGATATTGATTTTGTTGATGGTGTTACATGGATGTGTGGTGACAAAATGTTTTTAACGAAAAGTTTTGATACTTTGAAGACTCGTCAACGTCATACAAAATTCAATTATTGGAACGATTGGCCAAGCGAAAAGAAAAATTTAAAGGAATTATATGTGCTAAACGGCCGTCCGCAATATATGATTGGAACGGATGATTTGCTTACAGGTAGTTTCTATACGTATAAGTATGCCGATACGGTATATAGTAGCTCAAAAAAACATTTCGGATTGAATGATATGGTTGTGTGTGGTTCCGATGCGTATGTCGCAGGCTACGGCTCAATAGTTCACGTATCGGACAACGGTGCAACTGAAACGTTGGAAAATATAGGCGGTGAAAACTTTACTCATATTTGTACTGCAGGTAGTTATTTGTTTACTTGTACGTATTCGGGCGACATATATCGTAGTGAGATAGGAAGCAACGATTGGAGAAAGGTTTGTACAACTGGAAAACATTTATTGTTTATTGAAGCAAATAAATATGGTGACGTTATCGCCACCGGCGAAACAAAAGAAGTTCTTGTGTCACAGGATTTTGGTGCAAATTGGGAAGAAGAAAAATACTCCGATGGAAACAAAATCTCGTGTGTGGTAACAATCGACGACACGTTTTATTTGGGAACGTCGAAGGGTGTTGTTCTTAAAATCAATCATGGTACGTTTGCTATAAACGAATAACAAAATTTTATGAAAAAGTATGTAGCGTCGATTTTGGGATGTGTAATAGCAGTGTGCTGTTATTCGCAAGAACTGATACTTAACGAAGTCGTGGCAAAAAATGTTCGTTCCTATGTGAACAAAAGCGAAGAATCTCCCGATTGGATAGAAATAAAGAATGTTACTCCGAATATTGTGAATATGTCGGAATATTCTATTTCTAACCATAGCAAAGGAACGGTTGTTCCTCTTCCGAAAAGAAATATTTCAGGCGGGGCTGTTCTGTTGCTTGAAATGAATGAAGCTAATGGATTATTTTCACTGGACGCGTCATCCGATACCTTGTTGCTGTTTAAAAATGGGAAACTTGTTGATGAAATGTCATGGAACAATCTGCCAGCCGATGTGTCGATAGGCAGATCGCCAAAGGATTATTCTACGTCATATTATTTCCCATCGCCAACACCAAAAAAGCAAAATGTGGGAACTTATGTTGCTGCAAAAACATTGTCAGCACCAAAGGTTGACAAACCAGCCGGTATATATCAACATAGTTTTGAAGTGAATGTGTTTAGTAGTGAAAATAAGTCGGAACTTCGTTATACGTTGGATGGCTCAGAACCTACAGAAACATCGTCGTTGGTTCGTGGAAGCATTCAAATAAGTGACAATGCAAATCTTCGTGTTAAAGCATTCCGTAGTGGTTATTTGCCAAGTGCAACAACGACAGTATCGTATATTTTCACGCGGTTTGTCACATTGCCGATTGCGTCAATCACGGTTGAAAATCGATATTTTTGGGATAAAGACAGTGGAATATATGTTGAAGGACCTAATGCCGATATTGTAGAACCTTATTTTGGAGCAAACTATTGGCAAGATTGGGAAGTTCCCGTTCATCTTGATTTTTTTGACAAAGGGAGAAATTTGGTTTTGTCACAGGATTTAGGTTGCAAAATTGGAGGTAACTGGAGTAGGGCGCACCCTCAGAAGACGTTAAGATTGTATGCCCGCGATGAATATGGAAAGAATGAAATGGACTATCAGTTTTTTAAAGACAAGCCAATCTCATCATTCCACATGATATTGTTGCGTAATAGCGGTAACGATTTTAATAATACCCAAATGCGCGACGGAGTGATTTCGGAACTTGCCAAACAAATGAACATAGACAGACAAGCATATCAACCTGCTGTAGTTTACATTAATGGCGAATATTTTGGTATACAGAATGTTCGGGAAAAACAAAAGAAACATTATATAGCGGAAAATTATGGCTATGACAAAGATGATATAGATATTATAAGAAATGGCGGGGAATTGATAAGTGGTACAGCCGATGATTATTGGCGAATGCGAAATTTTATAGAAAACACCGATTTGTCGATTGATGTAAATTATCAGAAAGCAAAAACGTATATTGATGTGCCGAACTTTATTGATTACAATGTGCTTGAAATGTATGTGGTAAATGAGGATTGGCCAGGTAATAATATACAATATTGGCATTCTCGGTCTGCAAATACGCCGTGGCGCTATCTATTGTTTGATGCCGATTTTGGTTTGGGTATTTGGGAGTTGGAACGAAAGGTCAATCTCAATATGCTTGAATGGAGTACCGAAGAAGAACAAGATAATTATGCCCGTGCGCATTGGGCAGTGGTTGTACTCAATCAATTTTTGAAGAATAACGATTTCCGTCGTGATTTTATGAATGCGACGGCAGATAGATTGAATACAACTTTTTCGCCTCAAACAGTTCGTAGTGTTATTGATTCTGTATATGAATTGATAGAATTCGAAATGCCGTACCATATTAAGCGATGGGGAAACAATTGGCAAGATGGTTGGCTTGAACAAATGCGAGAATTTGCTGGTAGACGTGAGGCAATCATGCGTAAACAAACGGAAGATTTTTTTTCGACGGGGGGCAGTTATGATTTGACGCTTGACATGAATGTGCCAGAAGCCGGAAAAATTCATTTGAATACAATTGATGTGAATTATTTTCCGTGGTCGGGAAAGTATTTCAACAACAATACTATTACACTTTCTGCAATTCCGAATCCAGGATATGAATTTGTACGATGGGAGGGCGCAGTTTCGTCAACATGTAGAACAATCACGCTGACGACTGATGTGGCTAGTACGTTGACAGCAGTGTTCAATTATGTGGGCAATATTCCAAAACTTCTTTTTGCAGAAGCATACTATCATCCATTGAAATCAGATGAAACGGAATGGTTGAAATTGTATAATGAAGGGAATCACGATGTTGATTTGTCAAATTGGACTATTGTCGTTGACCGTTATAATCAAACCTATACAATACCAAAAGGAACCGTTATTTCGTCAGGAAGTTTTTTGCTTTTTGCCAATAATCTACAGAAATTCAATAAAAATTATACTATAGCACATACACCGGTTCTTGGTGATTTGACATTCGATTTTCCAAAAGATTTTGCGACTATAACGTTGCGTAATACAGATGGAATAAAGATTGCTTCAATGTATTATTCCGATGAATTTCCGTATGCTCAAAAAGCCGATGGTTATGGTTATTCTTTTGAATATATGTACGACTCGAATGAATTCGATGAAGAATCGATGTGGCGTGCATATATGTTTGGCGGTAATCCTGAACGTTTGTCGGAAATGTATGAATATGAAGGTGTTGAGCCGATTATAAACGAAATAAATTATGCATCGGGAAAACAGGCGGATTCAGGAGACTGGATTGAAATATACAATCCGAATGAAACGATTACGGTTAATCTTAAAGATTGGATGATACGTGATAAAGACGGGAATCTGTCGGTGATATATGATGATGTGCAAATACCTCCGCAAGGTTATGTTGTTTTTGCCGATAATCCAGAAAAATTCCATTCTATTTATCCTCAAGTTGATTGTCATCAATTAAAATTGTCGTTGAATAATTATGTTGACGACGTAGAACTTTATCACCCCGATGAAACATTGTCGGATAAAGTGTCATATTCAATGTTTGATAAGAATTGGACAAAATCCGCTTTTGAAACAGGTCGTACATTGTCGTTTGTGAATACGGAAAACGACAATAATACTGGCCTTAGTTGGCGTGCAAGTAATACGTATGGAACACCTGGAGCATCGAATGATTATAGAGAATTTGTTGAATCGGTTTCACAAAATACAATTTCGATATATCCGAATCCTTGCGAAGAATATGTTGTGATTCATTCGGAAGGCGAATTTGTGTATAAAATTGTTTCAAGCAAAGGGGCTGTTGTTAAAATGGGTAATGGAAACAATGAAGAAGTTGTTTTTCTACAAAATTTGCCGTCAGGAAGCTATTTAATTGTGCTGAATGGAGCTGTTTCGGGCGAGTTTGTAAAAGATAAATAAAACTTATTAACACTTATTAACACGTGTTTTTTGTAAAAACTTATTGTCTAATTTTGGGTCGGTAAAAAATAGAGTTTTAAGAAGATGAAAATTAGTAAGATTGCCTTCCTCCTTGGCTTGTTGATCGTAAGTACGACGGCGTTTGCCCAATATGATGACGATGAAACAATCCAGTCTAGAAAAACAACCCACAAGAAAGAAAAAGTAAGCGCTCCGAAATCTGCCAATCAGCGGAAAATGAAGAGTGAAGATAATTTCAAGTCGAGTGTGAACAAAACCACACATTTGAGTAAAAAGGAGCAAGCAAAACTTCAAGCAAAGAAAGAAAAAGAACATAGAGATCGTTACGAATCAACTCGTAAACGTACACAGGATAAAAAAACTGTGAAACGTATGAAGCAAAACGAAAAGTATTCGTACCGTTATAATGGAGCAAAAGGAAAACGAACAGGTTCGTACCCTAGTGCGGCGACTTCCAAACGAGCAAAAGCTCTGGAGAAGAAACAGGATGAGGCACGCGACAGATATGAAAACAAGGATTACAAACCGGGATCAAAAAAAACGACCAAGAGCGGTAAAATCCGAGAATTCTATAATCCATTCAAAAAAGACTGATAAAATTATAAAACAATGAAACGCATTTTTTGCATAGTTGCAGCTTGTGTGGTCGCTTTTGCAGTGCAGGCACAAAAATGCGATTCGTTGTATGCGGTGTCGTTGAAACAGTACGACCAAAAGGATTATCAATCTTCGTTGGAAACGGTCAACGAAGTTTTGAGTGTGTGTGTGCAAAATACCGATTATTACATTCATCGTGCAAAATGTTATAAGAAGTTGCAGAACTCCGAAGCAATGTTGATGTCGTTAAATAGCGCATTGGCGATTGATTCGAATTGTATTGCAGCGTTGACTTTGAAGGTTCAGTATGAATTTGATACTAACAATTTTGAATCGGCAATAGAATGTTATGAGAAAATCTTGTCGCTCATTTCTAAGAACGATGTAAATAGGGAGGTGTATCAAACAAATTTGACTGCTTCGTATGTGCTAACCAATCAAAATGAAAAAGCATTCGAATTTTTATGGTCGGTTTGCAAAGAAACGCCAACGCAAGGATTGCTGACAAACTTGTCGGCTTGTGCCATTTATTTAGGAAAATATAAAGAAGCAGAATGGGCAGTGATCGAGCTCCTTTCTCAAGATGCTAAAGATGTTGGCGCATTAGTGAATATGGGTTTGTGCAAGATTGGTGAAAATGATGCGAAAACAGCAATTAAATATTTCAACAAGGCATTGGATCTAGACAAAAAAAGTGCGTATGCGTTGAACAATCGTGGCTATGCGTATTATATGTTGGAAAAATACGATAAGGCTTTGCAAGATATAAACGCATCGTTGCAGTTGTTGCCGGAAAATCCCTATGCATATAAGAACCGTGCGCTTGTGTATTTCAAGAACGGTATGGCTGGAGGTTGCGAAGATTTGCAGACAGCTTTGGACAATGGATTCACCGAAATGTATGGTGACGAGGTTCTGCGCCTTCAGCAAGAATATTGTAATCGTAAGTAAATAGTTATGGACGAAAAAAAACTTTTCCTGATCGACGGTCACGCCGTTCTGTACCGTTCGTATTTTGCGTTTATCAATAATCCACGCGTAAATTCCAAAGGAGTGAACACGTCGGCTGTTTTTGGGTTTGTGAACACGTTGTATGAAATGATACGTTCGCAGAAACCATCGCACATAGGAGTTGTGTTTGATCCAAAAGGAAAAACATTTCGCCACGAAATGTATTCGGAATATAAGGCGAATCGCCAAGCTACTCCCGAAGATTTGAAAGCTTCGATGCCGGAAGTCTTTGAGATTGTGAAAGCCATGAATATTCCTGTCGTTCAAGTAGAAGGCTACGAAGCCGATGATGTGATAGGAACATTGGCAAAACAAGCAGCTCGGAAAGGTTACATGGTGTATATGGTTACGCCTGATAAGGATTATGCACAATTGGTTGAAGAAACTATCCATATGTATCGTTTGGGGCATGCTGGAATTGATATTATGGGACCGAAACAAGTTGCCGATAAGTTTAGTGTGCAACGCCCCGAACAAATAATCGACCTTTTAGGGCTGTGGGGTGATAGTTCTGATAATATTCCTGGGGCGCCGGGTGTTGGCGAAAAAACGGCTAAAAGTTTAATCGCTCAATTTGATAGCATTGAAGGTATTTACGAACATATAGACGAAGTAAAAGGTAAATTGAAAGATAAAATGGTTGCTGCAAAGGATCAAGTTCTTTTATCAAAAAAACTTGCGACAATTTGCACAACAGTGCCAATTTCATTTGATGACTATAATTTCGAGAAAGAATCATTCAATGCCGAACAACTTCAAGCAAAATTAGATGAATTGGAAATATTCGGCTTGGCAAAACGTATGTTGCAAACAACCATTGAACCAAAACAACCAGTGATGAAGCTTGCTTCAAAACCTTTGGAACCATCATTGCAACTTGATTTGTTTGCAGAACCTATTGCTCAATCAGAAACAAAACCGGTTGTTCCTGTCGGCAATTATCGTTTTGTAACCGATATAGAATCTTTTACAAAATTACTTTCAAAACAATTGTCGTTCTCATTTGCCTTACGTGGAACGTCAATGGATGCAATCAATGCCGACATTGTTGGAATTGCTTTTGCTTGGCAGGCTGAGGAATCGTTTTATTTGCCGTTTCCGCAAAATGATGAAGTTGCGGTAACGGAGTTAATGCGGAAATTAGCGCCGATATTTGCATCGTGCAGCACGAAAATCACATACGATGTAAAATATAGTATATCGGTTCTTTCTCGTTATGGTGTTACAGTGGGTGGCGAATTACACGATATGTTACTTGCACATTATATCTTGCAACCGGAAGCCCGGCATAGTTTGGAAACAATTGCCCGTCAGTCTTTACAACGAGATATGATGAGAATAGAGGAATCCGTAGGAAAAAAGATTGGACAATTTTCGTTTGCAGAACTTACGCATGATTTTATGCGGACATATTTGGGAGAACAAGCAGTCGTTACGTATCAATTAGCACCAATTTTGGAACAAGAATTAAAGGATTTGGGACAATACGATTTGTATGCTACAATAGAATGTCCGCTTGCACCAGTGTTGAGTGATATGGAAATGACAGGCGTACGTATTGACTCGGAAGCTTTGCAGGAATCTTCGAAAACGATTACTGCCACTGTTGCCGATATTGAAGCTCGGATATACAAAGAGGCTGGCTGTCAATTCAATATAGCGTCGCCGCGACAATTAGGAGATGTTTTGTTTGAAAAATTGAAAATAACTGACAAGGCAAAGAAAACGAAATCAAAACAATATGCTACCGACGCCGAAGTGTTGGAAAAATTGAAAGATGCACATGCGATTGTCCCTTTGATTTTGGAATATAGGGAGATGAAAAAACTTTTGACTACCTATATCGATAGTTTCCCTTTGTTGGTGAACAAACGAACAGGAAATATCCATGCATCGTTTAATCAAGCTGTTGTGGCAACAGGACGTTTAAGTTCAACAAATCCGAATTTACAGAATATTCCTATCCGAACAGAAATGGGGCGGGAAATACGTAAGGTGTTTATTCCGTCACAACCTGGAAACGTATTCCTTTCTGCCGATTATTCTCAAATAGAATTACGCTTGATTGCCCATTTTAGCGAAGATGAACACTTTATTACAGCTTTTCGTAATGGCGAAGACATTCACAAGGCAACAGCCGCAAAAATCTATGGCTTGCCATTGGAAGAAGTTACGTCGGATCAGCGAAGAAAGGCAAAGTCGGCGAACTTCGCCATATCATACGGAACTACAGCGTTTGGCTTGTCACAAACGTTGAATATTCCTCGAAAAGAAGCATCCGAATTGATTGAAAACTATTATTCCAACTATCCACGAGTAAAGGCTTTGATGGATTCGTACGTGCAAAACGCCCGCGAAAAAGGATATGTGGAAACTATGTATGGTCGTCGTCGCTACACGCCTGACATAAATTCGCAAAATGCAACAATACGTGGTGTTGCTGAACGGAACGCCATTAATGCTCCGATTCAGGGTACAGCAGCTGATATTATCAAAATAGCGATGATTCGTATTCATGAAAAAATGTGTTCAATGAAATTGAAAAGCCGTATGATTCTTCAAGTACATGATGAATTGAATTTTGACGTATATCCTGACGAATTGGAAACGATGAAGAAATTAGTTTGTGGATCTATGCAGAATGCAGTGCTACTCAAAGTTCCGCTATTGGCAGAAATGGGTGTCGGAAAAAATTGGTTGGAGGCACATTAAGATTGTATAAAGAGTGTCAAAAAATCAAAGTGGAGCTGCGGAGGTTCGAACCTCAGAAAAAAGACGGCAGAAATCTCGCATAATCAATGTTGCGTAATCTTGAAAAATACTATCTTTGTCGCATCTAAAAAAGAAGTAAAGAAATGAAAGCAAAAATAGCAGTTCTTCCTGGCGATGGTATTGGACCAGAGATTATGGAACAAGGCGTTGCAGTTATGCAAGCAGTTTGTAAAAAATTCGGACATGAATTTTCTTGTAAAGAGGCAATTTGTGGCGCCGATGCAATTGATAAAGTAGGAGATCCATTCCCAGAAGAAACATTCCAAACGTGTATGGATGCCGATGCAGTGTTGTTTGCATCTGTTGGTGATCCAAAATTCGACAATAATCCTAATGCAAAAGTTCGTCCGGAACAAGGTCTGCTGGCAATGCGTAAAAAACTTGGCTTGTTTGCAAATATTCGTCCTGTACAAACATTCGATTGCTTGGTTCACAAATCACCATTGAAAGAAGAATTGGTAAAAGGTGCTGATTTTATTTGCATCCGCGAATTGACTGGCGGTATGTATTTCGGGGAAAAGAAAGAAGGCGACGATGTTGCTTACGATACAAACTACTATACCCGTAAAGAGGTTGAACGTATATTGAAGGTTGCTTACGATTATGCTCGTAAACGTAACAAACATTTGACGGTTGTTGATAAAGCAAATGTGTTGGCTTCAAGTCGCTTATGGAGAAAAATCGCTCAAGAAATGGCTCCTCAATATCCTGATGTGAAAACAGATTTCATGTATGTCGATAATGCTGCAATGCGCATGATTCAAGAGCCACGTTTCTTCGACGTTATGGTTACAGAAAACACCTTCGGTGATATTTTGACAGACGAAGGGTCTTGTATTACAGGTTCTATGGGATTGTTGCCATCTGCATCAACAGGTGAACATACTCCAGTTTTTGAACCAATTCACGGAAGTTGGCCACAAGCAAAAGGTTTGAACATTGCAAATCCATTGGCTCAAATTCTTTCTGTTGCAATGTTGTTCGAATATTTCGATTTGAAAGAAGAAGGCGCATTAATTCGTAAAGCAGTTGATGCTTCTTTGGATGCAAATGTCCGTACTCCAGAAATTCAAGTGGAAGGTGGTGCTAAATATGGCACAAAAGAAGTTGGCGCTTGGATTGTTGATTTCATTCAGAAAGCATAAGTTTTTTTCATAGTTTAGATGGAAGGGGATTAGCCGTGATGGTTGATCCCCTTTTTTGTTGAAATGATAATTGCACGATATAAACCGTAATCAATATAAACTTCACAATATGATTATGTATAATTTTTGTTCAAGGGATTTTCTTTGTGAAATTTGTCTTATTAAATGAGAAATAATTTTTACCTTTACGGGCTTTTATTTAGAAATATTATAAAGTTATGAAAAAATATCTGATTAACGTTCTTGCTCTTGTTGTGAGCATAGTGTTGTGTAATGGCGCTTTTGCTGCTGGAGGTATCAATACTGGTAAAGGTGCAGTTCCTTTCGGTAAAAACACACGATATGAACATGGTGTTATGCCAACAAATCTTCCCGCTGGTGGAACATACGGACAGGCTCAAAAAGCTGCCGATGCTTACAATACGTGGAAAAGTCTGTTTGTAGAATCTTGTTCGAGTGGTGGCTACCGTGTGAAATTCGATGAAACACAATATACGGTGTCGGAAGGTATCGCATATGGTATGTTGCTTTCGGTATATGCCGACGATAAAGATTTGTTTGATGGTCTTTGGACATATTATAAAAAATGGAGTAATGGTAATGGTGTGATGCACTGGAAAATCAATGGTTGTAATGGTGTAAACCAATCAAACGGTGCTACCGATGCTGAATTGGACGTTGCCATGTCGTTGGTTATTGCTACGGAACAATGGGGCTCGTCTTATAGCAACGATGCGAAAGCAATGATTCAACGTATCAAACAATATGAAATGCACGGCAATGGCCAAACGTTGAATGGTGATGCGTGGGGTAATACAAATAGCTGTCGTAACCCAAGTTATTTCGCTCCTGCATATTATAAAGAATTCGCAAAAGTAGATGCTGGTAACTCTTCATTCTGGTCTGGATCAGCAATTACGGCATCTAATGATATCTTGTTGGCAAACCGTAATGCAACTTCAGGTTTGGTAAGTAACTGGTGTAGTGATAATGGTCAAGAAAACACTTGTGGTAACACTGGTTCGGGTGCTAATGGTTATGGTGCTGATGCTTGTCGTAACCCTTGGCGTATGGCTGTTGATATTTTGTGGCATGGTGATAATGCTTCAAGTGCAGCGAAAGATATATGCGGTAAATTGATAAAATTTGTTAATGGTAATGAAGCCCAAATGAAAGGCCCTCATTCAAACCGAAATGTGTCAAGTTGTGCTTCGGGTTCTTATATGAATGGTTCTTATACGACATTTGCATTGCCTCCAATGACATCTTCAAGTGCACAAAGTAGTTTGAATAAATGTTATAATAGTGTGGCAAATTTGACCGATGATGGTGCATACTTTAATATGACAATCCGTTGTGTTTCGTTGTTTGTGTTGACTGGTAACTTCTGGGCACCAGGAGCTTCTGGTTTCGTTTTCCCACCTTCTGTTTTAACTGCTGAAGCTGTTGGCGATAATAAAAGCGCAAGCATAGAATTGTCGATGAATAAAGATATGAAATCTGGTTCTGGTTCAGCTTCGAATTTTACAGTGTATTATAATGGTAATGCACAATCGGGAATTATTAGTGGCGTTTCAATAAGCGGAAGTAAAGTAACTCTTCAATTGTCAACGGCACCACAACCTGGACAAACAATCACATTGTCATACGATGGTAAAGGTTCTATCAATTCAAGTGAAAACGCAGCCATGGAAGCTTTTACAAAAATGGAAGTGTTGAATATGTTGGCTGGTAACGAAACAATTATCGACGATGTTAACGATGGAAATGAATTCAATAACCTTGGTGGTATCTGGTTCTCATTCGATGATAAGAGCAATTTTAACTCAAAGTGTACGCATCCTGATATGAAAAGAGGTAATGGCCATGGTAGTTCAAGTACTATAGCACCTCTTTCGGGTAACGGGGTTCCATTTGAAATTAGTAAAACTGGTTATGACAATTCAGGATATTGTATTTATGCTAAATTCACATTAGGAGAAGGTTACGTTCCTAATGATGGTGGTGGTTGTGCTCAATGGCACAACCCTGCATTTGTTGGTATTGGTACCTATATGCATAAGGATAATGAGTCGGTTGTTGATTGGAGTAAAGGTACAGGTGTTACGTTCTATTATAAAGGTCCTGCTTGTTCGTTCCAGGTTGTAACAACTGATGTTACAGATGGTGGGTTCCATTTCTGGTCGATAGATGAATGCAAAAGTTGGACAAAAATCACTAAAACATTTGATAACTTGGATCAACCTACTAGTTGGTGTGCAAAAGTCACATTTAATCCTAAACATGTACAAAAATTACAATGGCAATGGGAATCAAGTGTGATAGGTGCAGAAACAACAGGAGAAATTTATATAGATGAGGTTCACGTGTTGGGTATGCCACCTGTAGAATTAACTGGTTTGGAAATTCAACCAGTTTCAAATGCTGATTTAGCTGACGATGATTGTGCAAACAATATCGACCCATTAAAGATTCCAATTGCAGAAGGTAATGTTGGCGATACTTGTTATTTGGAAACCGAACCAACTCCAGGAAATGCAACATATCCTGTCGCATTTTGGTCGTCATCGGACGAAGACATTGTAACTGTTGACTACAGAGGTCGTGTTCTTGGTGTAGGTTATGGTGAGGCTACAATTACAGCTCGTTCAAAAATGCACCAAAACGTTTCTGCAACATATACCGTAAAGGTTCCTGCTCCAAAAACAAATCCAACGGCTATTGATTTTGAGGAGGAATCATACGAAGTGTCTGTTGGTGGTCAGGCAACAATTATACCTAAATTCACGCCGTCAATTACTACGGAAACGGGTTTGACATGGAAATCTTCGGATGTGTCGATTGCAACTGTTTCGTCTTCAGGTGTGGTAACGGGTATTTCAACTGGTGAGGTAACTATTACAGCAACAAGTTCGGCAGAAGGTTGCACGAATGTGAAAAAATCAGTTACGGTTACTGTAAAAGGAAAACCATTAACTTCGATAACTGCAAATAAAGAATCAGTGAAAATTCCTGTTGGAGGAACTGAAACAATTTCATTGACATTCGATCCTGAAGATGCTGATGACTTAAGTGTTGAATGGAGCACAAGCGATGCTACAGTAGCAACAGTGAACAATGGAGTAATCAGTTCTGTTGGTGCAGGTACATGTACTATTACTGCAACTTCGAAAGGAACTCCAACTGTTAAGGCTGAAATTGCTGTTGAAGTCGAAAATGTGTGTGTTACAAGCATTACTTTGAAACAATCCGAAATGAATTTGGACTTGAATAGCAAAGATGATTTTATTGTTGAAGTTGATACATACGAAACGAATTATGAAACAACTCCTACATTTACATTTGCTTCAAGTAATACATCTGTTGTTCGTATTGATAGTGAAGGTTTCTTAATATTAAGAGGAGAAGGAACATCAACAATCACGGTAACTGCTGATGATGCTTGTAAAGAAGCTGCAACTTGTGAGGTTACTGTTTCTATAGCAAATGTTAGTGTAACTGGAGTTTCTTTAGATAAAACAACGGCTTCTTTGGCAGTTGGCGAAACAGTTACATTGAAAGAAACTGTTGCTCCTGCTGATGCGACTGACAAAACGGTAAGTTGGTCATCGTCTGATGAGAAGGTTGCTACTGTAGCAGAAGGTGTTGTTACTGCTGTTGCCGCAGGTTCTGCTACAATAACGGTTACAACGACTGATGGCTCAAAAACTGCAACATGTGTTGTTACTGTTACAGTGCCTATAACAGGTGTTGCTTTGGATAAGAAGACAGCAACACTAGTGGAAGGCGAAACATTAGATTTAGTGGCAACTGTTTCTCCTGATAATGCAACAAATAAGGCGGTTTCTTGGGCATCTGACAAAACAGATGTTGCTATTGTAAATGGTACGGGTACTGTTACTGCAAAAACACCAGGAACAGCAACAATAACAGTTACAACGACAGATGGTTCAAAAACCGCAACTTGTGTTGTAACAGTAGAAAAGAAAATTATCTTACCTACATCAATTTCGATGGCTGCTTCTCTTGGTTTTGTAGATGGAGGAGAATCACAATCGTTGAATGCATCGGTACTTCCTTCAGATGCTGATAATAAGAAAATTATATGGTCTTCGTCTGATGAAAGTGTGGCGACAGTTGCTGACGGCGTAGTTTCGCCTGTTGGTGTTGGAAATTGTGTAATCACAGCTAAATGTGAGGCAGATGAAACCGTAACTGCTACTTGTGAAGTTGCTGTTACTGCAAATACAGTTGATGTTACAGGTGTTACTTTGGCACCAATAACATTGTCTATGACTGAAGGTGATGAAGAAAATCTAACGGTTACTGTAACGCCATCTGATGCAACAAATCAAAAAGTTTCATGGTCGTCATCTGATGAAAAAGTTGCTACAGTTGCAAATGGCGTTGTTAAAGCCGTTGCTGAAGGTAATGCAATAATCACAGTTACAACAGAAGATGGTGAATTTACAGCAACGTGTAGTGTTAGCGTGAAAGCTGCTACTGTATCGGTTGAAGGTGTTACATTGGACAAAACAGCCGAAACGTTGGTGGAAAAAAATACGTTACAATTGACGGCAACAGTCGCTCCAGCAAATGCAACGAATAAAGTTGTTGCTTGGAGTTCTAGTAACGAAAATGTTGCAACTGTTAGCGCTACTGGTTTGGTAACTGCCGTTGCCGCTGGTGATGCTACAATCACAGTTACAACAGAAGATGGTAAATTTACAGCGACGTGTAAAATTACTGTTGAAGCGGCAACAATTGCTGTGACTGGTGTTACAATTGATAAGAGCACATTGGAATTGATGGTTGGAAATGAAGTACAGTTGACAGCAACTGTTTCTCCAGCAGATGCTTCAAATACAAATGTTACTTGGAGTTCAAATAATGAAAGTGCAGTTTCTGTTGATCAAACTGGTAAAATCACAGCTAAAGCCGCAGGTGATGCTGTAGTTACAGTAACAACAGAAGATGGCAGTAAAACAGCTACGTGTACAATAACAGTTTCAGAAGAACCTGTTGCAGTCACGGTTACTGAAGTTGTTTTGAATTCTACAGAATTGACATTGAAAGTAAATGGTAGTAAAGGTTTGACTGCTACAGTAAATTATTCCGACGGAACTTCATCGAAGAAGGAAGCTGTTGTATGGACATCGGATAATCCTGATGTTGCTGATGTTGATGATGGTTGGATTGATGCATTTGCCGAAGGAGAAGCAACAATTACAGCATCGTTTGAAGGAAAATCTGCAACTTGTGTTGTTACTGTTATTTCAAATGTGACAACAGTTGCTGTTACAGGTGTTACTCTAAATGAAACTGCGGTTTCGGTTGCTAAGAATGCTTCATTAACATTGGTTGCAACAGTTCTTCCAACAAATGCAACAAATAAAAATATAACATGGTCATCTTCAAATGAAAATGTTGCAACGGTTGATGGTGGTGTGTTGACAATCAAATCGGTTGGTTCTACTACAATTACGGTAACAACTGAAGATGGTTCTAAAACAGCTACTTGTGATGTTACAGTTACTGATATTCTTGCTACAAATGTTATTATCGACAACTCTTTGTCGTTGACAATTGGTGAAACTGGTACTATTAGTGCTACAGTTTTACCAAAAGATGCGAGCCAATCGGTTACTTGGGCATCGGATAATGAAAGTGTAGCAACAGTCGATGCTTCTGGTAAAGTTACTGCTGTATCTGCTGGTACTGCTAACATTACAGCTACTTCAACTGATGGAACAAACTTGACTTCTGATCCATGTGTTGTTACAGTATCAAATGTTTCTATATCGAAAGTCGTTCTTGATAAATCGTCAATGGTTTTGCGTGTTGGTTCAACTGCTACCTTGAATGCTTCGATAGAACCAACAAATGCAACAAATAAAGAACTTATTTGGTCTTCAAGTAAAGATTTCGCAACAGTTTCAAATGGTGTTGTAACAGCTGTTGCTGTTGGTTCCACAACTATTACTGCAACAAGTGAAGAAGATGCATATATTTATGATGAATGTAAGGTTGAAGTTGTTGATGCTTCTTTACTGCAAGCAGAAATAACAACAGCTACTTCTACATTGAACGCTGCTGTTGAAGGAAGTGAAATCGGACAATACAAAATAGGTTCAAAAACAACATTCCAATCAGCGGTAACAAAAGCTCAAACAGTATTTGATAATGCAAATTCATCACAAACTGAAATTGATGCAGCTCTTGCTACATTACAATTGGCAGAAAAGACATTCGCAAAAGCAATTAATGCAAATGAAACTATGATTTTCGATGCCGATATGGAACAAGAAAATATGACATATATGGCTACATACTGGTTCTCATTCAACGATAGTGAACCAGGTGGTTCTTCTGTCATAACTCCACTTTCATCAGAAGCAGAACCTTTCACAATGTCAACTCCTGGAGCAAATGGATCCGGTAAGGCTGCTATGATGGAATATACGTTGAATGGTTCAAAAGATTTGGGTTACAATGCGTTTGTTGGTATGGGTATGAACTTTAAAGAACCAGCAGGAAAACCATTTGATATGACAGGTTCAAAAGGTATTTCTTTCCAAATGAAGAATGATAGTCCAGTTTATTTTGAGGTTGAACAAACTGACATTACCGATGCATGTGACTTCTATATTTATTTGCCGGTTCATTCTAATTGGGAATTGATAGAATTAAGTTGGAGTGACCTAGCACAATATTCTTGGGGTGTACAAGTTACTTGGGATTTGACTAAATTGACAAAATGTCAATGGAAAGTTCAAGAAGCTGATGGTACAACAGGTCAAGTTTGGGTTGATGATGTAAAAGTATTGGGTGCTTTGGATTTGCCAGAAATTCTAAATAGAACTCCATTGTACACAGCAATAGCTGAAGCTCAGGAATTTTTGGACGAATCAACAATAGGAACAGCAGACGGTAATTATCCTCAATCTGCAGCAACAGCATTAGAAAGTGCTATTGCTACTGCACAAGCTGTAGTTGATAGTAAGACAATCGAACATCAAACAGAAATTGAAGCAGCGGTAATCGAAATGAATGCTGCACTAGAGGTATTTAAGAACTCTGTAATTTCTCTTGCACCAGTTGATTTCTCTGCTTTGGAAGCTAAAATTCAAACTGCAAATAATTACTACACAACTTCTGAAGAAGGTAATGAGGAAGGTAAATATTTGTCTGGCTCAAAAGCAACATTGAAAACCGCAATTGATGCGGCAACAGTTGTTTACAATACTTCTACTTCAACTCAAGTAGAAGTAAATGCTGCAACAACAAAGTTAGCTTCTGCAATTGAAACATTCCTTGCTTCGAAATATGTACCTGGAGTTGTGAATAAATCAATGTTGGCATCAACAATTGCTGAAGCAAATACATTGTACAGCTCTGCAGTTGAGGGTGTTTCAAAAGGTAATTATCCTGTAGGTTCAAAAGCTGAGTTGTATTCTGCAATTACTTCAGCTCAAGTGGTAAATATGAGTACAACTGCAACTCAAGATGGTGTTGATGCTGCTGTGCTTGCATTGCAATCTGCAATTGCTACATTCCAATCGTTGGTAATTACAGTAGATAAATCATTGTTGATATCAACAATTAATATGGCAAATACATCGTTGGCTAAGTCTGACGGCAACACTGGTACAGAACCTGGACAATATCCGGCAGAAGCAGTTGCAACATTCACAAGTGCAATTGGCGATGCTGCTACAATTAGAGACAATGTTTCTGCTAAACAAGCAAGCGTTGACGCTGCAGTATCAATGTTACAAGAGGCAATTACCGTATTTGAAGCTTCTGTTATTCCTGGTGCTGTAAATATCAAAGATTTGGAAGTATTGATAGTTGAGGCTGATGATTTAATCAACAATACATTCGAACCAAGTCGATATTTACTTCCATACATTGAATTAGTAAACTGTAAATCAAGTGCAAAGACAGAGGTTGCAAAAACATCTCATGTGGCAAGTGATGTTGAAACATTGATTGAACGTTTGTCTGCTGCGATAGAAGCATACAAAGCTGCAAAGAAAGCGAATCCAGAAGAAATTGATGCAATTGAAGATGTAGAAGTTGTTGCGTTGTCGGCTTATCCAAATCCTTGCAAAAACTCAATCAAAATTTCTGCAGGAAAAGAAATTGCAACAATCGCTGTTGTTAATGTGGCTGGCTCAACACAATTTGTAGTAGAAGTTGGCAATAACGAGATTGTAGTTGCTTTGTCGTCAATCAAGGCAGGATTCTATTTCGCAAATGTTACTTATGCTGATGGAACAGTAGAAACAATTCGTTTTGTAAAACAATAATTGAATAAACTGTCTAGTCCTAAAATAGCGTTACAGTTTTTTATAGGACAAAATTAATTAATAAAATCACAGCAGATTTCGATCTGTTGTGATTTTTGTTTTACGATATGTTTTTATTTGGCAACTTCGTTGATTGTGCATCCACTCAGGAGTGTGATATAGGCAAGACGAATGGGGTCTTTGCGTATTATATATCTCAACACATTCTTTTATGACCTTTTTCATGTCATTTAAAGGTAAATTAAGTTCTTCCAATAGAAATTCTTGTTTCAAGATTCCATTTATTCTTTCCGCCACAGCATTTGCATATGGGTCGTAAGATTCTGTCATACTTGGCATTATGTGATATCTTTTCAATAATTTTTGATATGAATCTGAACAATATTGAATACCCCTATCCGAATGATGTATTAATGCTTCTGTTTTGTATTTTCGGTTAGATTGAGCCATTTTTAATGCCAACAAGGAACCTTCCGTATTTAAACTATTTGATAAATTATAGCCAACTATTTTCTTAGAGTACGCATCTGTTATCAAGGCTAAATACATATTGTTAGTACGATTACCAATATAGGTTATATCGGATACCCAAACTTGTTCTGGACGTGTGATAGACATATCTGTAATTAAGTTTTTGTATTTATGAAAACGATGATGAGAGTTTGTTGTTATATGATAACTTCTGTATGGGGTAACTAACATGTGATTGGCCCTTAAAATACTAAACAATTTGTCTCTTCCCACACCTAAGGAAGATAGTTCTTCACTTAACACTATCTGGAGCTTCCTTGTCCCTATTCTTGGCATAGTCTGTCGTACTTCGTTTACTAATTTCACTACTTTTTCTGCCTTTGCCTTACTGCTTTTCTCTTTCCATTGAGAACGATAATATTTCTGCCGACTTATCCCGAACAGTGTGCAGATTTCACTCACGGAAGACCCTTTTACTTCCTTACATTTTTTCGCTGTTCGGGAGAACATTTTTTTCTTATGTCCACTCCATATTCTTCTTCTGCGATGTCTATCATTAAATCGAAGAAACTAGCCTTTAAATCCTGAACTTCTAATTCCTTTTCTAATCGCGCATTTTTACGTTCTAATACTTTGAGTTGTTCTCGGAGTTCTAACAGCTCTTGATCTTTTGTTTTTGCCATTGGGTTTATCACTCTGTTTTGCCAGTCAAAGGTACCATATTTATTTATCCATGTGCGTATTGTATGGCTTCCTTGTATGCCATACTTCTTTGACAATTCGCTTAGGCTGATTACGCCTGTCTCAAATTCTTTTACGACTGACATTTTAAAAGACATTGGATAGTCTTTTTGTGTACGTTTAACGTACTGTTTTTCTTTTACTTCCATTTTACGTTACTTTTTTTGTAACGCTATTTTAGGACGGGATA
>JAZRXD010000078.1:0-18528 GCA_045600045.1 Bacteroidales bacterium | reverse complement strand
CAAATACAATATGACAAATATGTAGCACCTGAATATGCAAAGATAAAATCATTAAAAATAGAATCTGTCATATCAACAAGACCATCAAGTTATATCATTCATATAGGACCAGAAAAAGGAGATTCTCTTTCAAATCCTGTGTTTCCTTTGGAAAAAAATAAAGGTTTAATGGTTGATTTCGATATATTAGAAGATACAAGTCGATATTTGGCTTTTAGAATTTTTCATTGCGACAGGAATTGGAACAGATCCAATCTACTTGAGAGCGAATATATGACAATTACAGGCGATTTATTGTTAGATGGCGACAGAGTTGATAATTCATTTAACACAACTATTCCGTATTTCCATTACAACTTTTTCTTTCCGTTCCACAATTTTGAATTATTACTTTCTGGAAACTATATCTTGCAAGTGTATGATATTGAGTCGGAAACAATTCTTATTCAAAAAAGATTTGTTGTAGTTGAGCAACTCGTTGGCATTCAATCAGAAGTAAAACGACCTAATCTTGTTCAATATTCCGATGAATACCAACAAATTTCAACGAAAATAACACCTTACGGATTTGATTTTTCCAATTACGACAAAGATTTATTCATCGTTTATCGTCAAAATGGTCGTTGGGACCAAACAATTAGCGGGATTCAACCAAGCCATATTTCTGGCGACGGAACAATAATTTTTAACGACAATAGAAATGCATTATTTTTAGGTGGAAATGAATTTAGAACGTTTTATTTTAAGGACATGCGATCAGCAATCATCCCTGTTGATTACATTCATAAAGAAAATGGAAAATTCTATGTTCAGTTACATCCCGACAACGATTGGCACGTTGCCTACACTACGAAAACAGATTTAAACGGGAAATTTCTCATTCGCGACGAACTTAATCCTCAAACCTACGATTATACAGCCGACTATGCCGAAGTAAAATTCACTTTGCCTTATCACAAAACAATGAACGATACACTTGATTTATACGTTTTTAGTGAATTTAATGACTGGAAATTGACTGATGAAAACAAAATGACATATAATGTTGAAAAGCAACAATATGAAGCAACAATTTTGTTGAAACAAGGATATTACAGTTATACATATATTGCCGCATCACAAGACTTTAAGACAATAGATTACACGAGCATAGACGGAAGTTTTTATCAAACAGAAAACGATTACGAAATTTTCGTCTATTATTTTGATTATCAATACGGATACGATCGTTGTATTGGCTATAAACGCATTAATTCAAGAAACAGCTATGATAATTAAAGAAGCAACATTTGTTAAAAGTGTAACAAACCACAAACAATGTCCAACTCCTAACAAACACGAAATTGCGTTTATCGGTCGTTCTAATGTTGGTAAATCTTCGCTCATAAATATGCTTTGCAACAACAGCAAACTTGCAAAGACATCGGCTACACCAGGGAAAACACAAACAATCAATCATTTTTTGATAAACAAATTGTGGTATTTAGTTGATTTGCCCGGCTATGGTTATGCCAAAGTAAACAAAGGTATTCGTCAAAAATTTGAGGATTTCATTAGTGCCTATTTAATAAACCGCGAAAATTTAGACTGCGTTTTTGTTCTTGTTGACAGCCGACACGAGCCACACACAATTGATTTAGAATTTATCCGTTGGTGTGGAGAAAAAGAAATTCCCCTTGCCATTGTCATGACTAAGGCAGACAAGAACAAACCTGCGGAATTAGAAAAAAACATTCAAACCTATCAAGAAACACTATTTCAAGAATGGGAAGAATTGCCTCCGCTGTTTGTTACCTCAGCGGAAAAAAAAATCGGCAAAGAAGAACTTTTGGATTATATCGGAACAATCGTTGAAGATTAGCGAATGCTAACCCCAACGAAACGACTTTCTATTTTCACAAAATAGATTCCTGCCTTCAAGTTGTTGTTCACCAACTTTCTTCCTTGTACATCAAATACAAACTGAGGAATTATTTCACCATCTACCACTATTTGATGATTAACAACCGATATTTCCACATTTTGTTCAACATCGTCGATTGCAGTCTTTTCAATAAACTTGAATTCCGCATTTATCATACAATCCTCAACAACGGTAAAATACAATGTTGTTAGATTTGACAACGGTTTTCCATCTTTTGTCCATAACACGAATTCATATCCCGGCGCAGGTGTTGCAATCAACATAACTTCATCACCTTCAAAATAAGAACCTGCACCTGTAATCGTTCCAAATGTCTCATCGTTCACTTCAACGTCAACATCAACAAATTTCGGTTTTGCAACAAATTCAGCAAATAAATTGATGCTACCATCAGCAACAAACGATAAAATAGGTTCGCTACTAATAATTTCGCCATTTTTCACCCAACCTTTAAACAAATAACCATCCGCTGCTGTTGCAACAAGTGTAACAGTTTCCCCTGCTTCAAATTGTCCGTTGTTCAAACCTGCAACCACACCACCCGTTGAAACCGAAATAGTGTACATCTGTCCTTTTTCTTTCAGTTCAACTGCAAGATGCTTATCGGCATCCGCAACAAAAGAATACGTCATTGTTGTTGATAAAACTTCATCATTATCGGCATCTTTCCATGCAACAAAACGATGATTGTCATCAACTATTACCGCCAACGAAATCATTGCACCGTCATCAAAAGTACCAGTATTGAGACCTTTTACCGTTCCTCCAACAAATTCATCAATCGTAATCGTATATATTTTCATGAATTCGGCAACAAGATTTCTTTCCTCGGAACATACAAACGAATATTCAGCATCGGTGCTTACCGAAGAACCATTTTCAGTCCACTGAACAAATCGATAACCTGCATTTGGTACGGCCGAAACAACCACAATTTCTTCCTCTTGATAAGAGTCCATACCTTGTACAATTCCCATTGATTCGTCAGCAGAAGTTACATTAATAGAAAACGAATCATATATACGCGAAAAATGAGCAGTTAATTCAATGTCACTCGTAAGTTCAAAAGAATAAGTTGCATCAAACGAAACCACCACGTCATTGATTGTCCAGTTTTGGAACTCATATTTATCATTCGGAGCCGCAATAACTGTTACAAGCTCACCTTCTTCGAACAAACCAGCACCAGACACAAAACCACCTTCGTCAGATGATAATGCTACAGTATGTCCAACGAAATTTGCTTCAAAATGAGCAACTAATGAACGATTTTCTATTGCTGCAAAATTCATTGTTGTTTCTTCGGAAACAACCACATTATTTTCGCTCCAATTAACAAATGAATATCCAGAATTTGCTTGTGCAACAAGTGTTACCGACTTATTTTCCAAATAAGAACCTGCACCTGTTATCGTTCCTCCCGAAACAGGATCGGCAACTGCCGAAATTATATAAGAAGGTATAACGGAACAGTTAGCAACTATTGTAACCGATTCATTCACAACTAAATCATATATCAAATCTTTAGAAACTTCCTCATCATTTATTGTCCAGTTTGAGAATTCATAACCTTCGTTCAATGCAAATTGCACCGACGTTTCGGTACCTTTATCGAATGTGCCCGACCCTGTTAAAACGCCAGCATTTTCAATATTTAACTGTAACGTGATTGTACATTGTTCAATGAATTTAGCCTCGAAACTTCTATCAGCATTAGCCACAAACTCATACATTGAATTGGTAGAAACCAAAGTATCGGCTTCGTACCAACCTACGAAACGATAATTGTCATGAGCAAAAGCAACTAATTGAACCGTATTTCCTTCGGTATAAATACCTGCACCAGAAATCTCGCCTCCATCTTCTATTGCAACATCAAATGTGTAACGAGTCACAAAGTTTGCCACAAGCATTCTATTTTCAGACGTTGTAAACGTATATGTTGCTGATTCAGAAACGACTTCACCATTTTCAGTCCAATTTACAAATAAATATTTATCACTATTCAACGATGCAGCATACAACGAAACCTCAACTTCATCACCTTCACAAACTATATCACCCGCACCAGAAATAGCTCCAGCTTCAGAAATATTTGTCGTTGCAGAAATAGAAATATATTTAACAAAATTTGCTTTCAAGGCCGTATTTGCAGAAACAACAAATGTATAAGACGCATTTTCGGAAACAACTGCATCATTTTCATTTGTCCAATTCAAAAACAAATACCCTTCGCTTGGAGTTGCTGTAACCGTCAAACCTTCGCCATCGCCATACATTCCACCAGTTGTAGAAACCGAACCGCCATCGGTAGCTGAAATCGATACCGAATATTGTTTTTTGAAAACCACCTGCAATATTCTTGATTTTTCAGCCTTGAATGTATATTCTGAATCAAGCGAGACAACACTTCCATCTTCGAACCAATACAGGAATTGATAATCTTCATTTTTAGCAACAGCAGAAACAGTGATATTCTCCGTTGTCGCCGCATAATATTTTCCATCGCCTGTCAATTCGGCAATAGATTTGTCATATTCATCAAAAGCAATAGTATAATATCGTTTTATTGTTATCTCCGAGGAACTTGGCGCCGCCGTCATTGGATAATTTGTTGACACAACACGAACCTTATACTTACCGTCGCCAACCGAAGCTGGAATTTTTGCAGAAACGGTTCCCGACGTATTAGTAGTAAGACGACCAATTTCTATAGGATTATCAAAACTACCATTTGCATCAGACAATTGTGCAATCACTTGATTTGCAGGAGCATTTAAATTACTAACACTCATAGAACCTGTCAATGTAAAAGGAATATTTATGTCTATTGCAGAACCATATTCAACTTCAAAATTGGTAGTTGTAATAGTGCCGGTAGTCAATGTCGGATTATAGATTAGAACTATATCGTCAACATAAACCAAATCATCTTCCGAGCCACTGCCAGGCGTTTTATTTGTTGACATTGTAACCAAGAGATATTTTGGTTCCGTACACTGGCCTTTTGCAACAAAAGGAATTGATTTTCGTTCCCAACCAAGCGTTGACTTACTTGTTGTTGTACGAGGATATTCCAAATTTGCATCGGCAACTTGCATCGATTGATTTGGTTCCTTTCCATTACCATACAAAATAAAGTTTTCATCGCCATGTACAGCGGCATGAAAAGCGGCATAATTTTTATCCGATGTAGTATAATAACTCAACCATACTGTAATAGAATCAGGAATTGGACCTGTAAAAGGCATATTAAATTCATCGGTTCCCCTATCTGTATATATATGATTGTCATTATCCGCAGCTTTGGTACTACCGCAATACATTCGGCCATTCGTTAACGAACCATTGGCAACAATTCCCAAAGTTTTTGTCGCATTTAAGCGAACGCTATAATTTCCCTTTGAATTCGGACGTGTTTCTTCCGATTTACTGATTTGTTTTGAAACAGCAGCCAAAACAAGTTTTGCCCCTTTCGCCGACATAAAAGAATGCCAACAATAAGGTTCTGAACCTGATATTGTTTCGGAACCTATAATTTTTGTTTTTTCGCCACCTTTATACGTTACCCAATCTGCTTCAAAATTAGAATTTGGGAGTTGTACACCATAATCTTGTGCAATAGTCGATATTCCCCCCGCAACAAACAGTAAAAATGCTAAAACTTTTTTCATTATTATATTTTTTGTAAAAATACATTTATTTACACTTGAAGAAGTCTTGATTATATAAATAACAAGAACAAAAAGACAAAATCGCCATAAATATCATTTGAAAAATCTATTAGAAACAAAGTTTCGAATTGATTGTGCGATTACTTGATGTCCCAATTCATTTGGATGAATTCCATCGCAACAAAAACAAGTTCTATAATCCTTCATATCCAAAAAGGGAGATGTTATATCTATTATTTCTACAAGATTTTCACGAGCAATTTGAAAAACCTGCAAATTATAACGTTCATGCCAATTTGTTATAGCTTGCATACATCCACCCAACCAACTAATTACATTATCTTTATTCAAATTCACTGCAATCGTATTGAAATATCGTTCCGCATCAATTGGAGGAAGCGACAATAAAACAGGTATTTTTTTCAATTCTTTCACCTTGTTTATCAACCAAGTATAAGTATTGGTAAATTCACTAATCGAAGATTTGGGTTTATGTTCGGCACACGGATTTTCAGAAATTTCCTTCCAATTGAAATCACAATCATTTCCTCCGCACTCAAAAACCACATATTTATAGTCTTTCAACTGACTATAATAGCGTTTAAATGATTTTTCAACCACATCAATCGTACTACCAAATTTTCCAAAATTCGCAATTGGAACTCCTAAAGCCGTTTCACTTAAATGAGCAAAATTATTTTCGATTGGAAAATACTTTTTTGTATTGTTATCGAACACAACTCCTTTCAACACAGAATCGCCAAAAGCACAAATTAGATTTTTATCCATTGCATCTTGTTTTTTGTGGATGCAAATTATGGAAACACGAGAAAAAACTTGACCGTATTTCACCCCTTTATTGGGAAAAATGCCACAGTAGAATCACTTCTACTCCTTTTTCTCTCTATAATTATCCCATTTCACGAACAAGTTTGCGAGAATCGTTCCTGAAATTGAATGCCAAACACAAGAAACAGCAGATACAACCGCCGCTTCTGGTAAAGCAGAAAAATGTTTTGTTGCCAAATTTGTTGCAAGTCCAGCATTTTGCATTCCTACTTCGATTGCGATTGTTCTATTTTTAGCTGTTCCCATCTTCAAACATTTTCCTACAATAAACCCTAATAAATAACCAAGTGCATTGTGGCAAAATATTGCAATAAAAATAACAACTCCCGATTTAAAAAAGGCACTTCCATTTGTTGCTATCACGCCACCAACAATACAAGCAAGTCCTATCACAGAAACACCCGGCATTATTTTTCGAATATCCCCGAACTTTTGATTTGAGCCAAACAAATAATTCAAAAAGAAACCAATTGTAACAGGCATCAATGTGACAAGAAGAATGGATTTAAACATTCCTAACGCATCCACATCAATTGATTCGCCAGCAAGCAAAAGAACAAGCATCGGCGTCATGATTGGAGAAATCAATGTTGTGACAGTTGTCATTCCAACAGAAAAAGCAACATCTCCACGACAAAGAAACGACATAATATTTGACGAAACGCCACCAGGACAACATCCAACCAAAATCAAACCAACACCAATAGCAGGATCAAGATGAAAGATTTTCGTCAATGAAAAAGCAATTAACGGCATCAAAGAATATTGAGCAATTGCACCTACCAAAATATCAACCGGACGAGCAACCAAAATTTTGAAATCTTCGACCGTCAACGTCATTCCCATCGACAACATTATAATTCCCAAAATCAATGCTTGTATATCACCTTTCACCCAAATAAAAATATCAGGAAAGAAAAATGTAATAATTGCAATAGCAATAATGAACAACGACGTATTGTTAGACAAAAACTGGCTAATTCTCTGTAATGCTTTCATTTTGAACGTCTTTATATTCAGGTAATTTGTTATAATAATATATCAACATAGCCGCGGTAAGAATGGTTGATAAAAAATCGGCTATCGGCATTGCGTACCAAATGCCATTCAGACCATAAAAAATAGGGAGTACAACCACAAGAGGCATTAAAAATATTAATTGGCGCGACATTGATAAAAATATCGACGTTTTTGGCATTCCAATAGATTGAAAGAAATTCGATACGACAACCTGAAAACCAACCAACGGAAACATAAACACAAAAATCGTCATTCCTGAGCGAATCAATTCCGCCATAACAAAATCATCGGTAAAACAATATGCTATTTCGATTGAAAACAACTGCATAATCACAAATCCAACAATAGTGATTGCCGTTCCCACACAAATCGTCAACCACAACGTACGTACAACTCTATCCAATTGTTTTGCGCCATAGTTGAAACCAACAATCGGTTGCATTCCCTGCGATAATCCCAATACAACAACAACTACAAAATTTACAACCGTATTTATCACACCATACGCTCCGATTGCATAATCACCTCCGTAATTCTTTAACCGCCAATTAAATACAGCGACAACCAAGCACGTGCAAAGATGAATTAGAAATGGCGACAAGCCTATGGAAAAAATATGTTTTGTTATATTCCAACGCAATTCAAAAGCAAAATTCTTGAAATGTAAACGAGAGTTTTTATTACAAAAATGAACCAACACCCATATCAAGCCAACCATTTGTCCCAAAACAGTTGCTAAAGCCGCACCTTCAATTCCAAATCCTAATTTGTAAATAAAAAGAAATACCAGCAATAAATTAACAAGCATGGTCAACAATACTGCCAACATTGCTTTTACTGGATAACCCGATGCACGCATAATAGTATTCAAACTAAAAAACAATTGTGAAATCGGCGTTCCTATGAAAATAATACGCATAAAACTTCGAGCATACGGCAATGTTAACGGACTGGCACCAAACAAGCACAAAATTTCGTCCAGGATAATTAAACCAAGAGCCGAAATCGCACACGAGATTATGATATTCCAAATCAAAGCATTAGCCAACGTACGCAAAGCAGCATCGGTTCTATTCTCTCCCATTCTAATAGAAATGATTGATGCAGCACCGGAACCAATCAATGTTCCGAACGCAGTTGCAATACTCATTAATGGCAACGTGATTGTCAAACCAGAAATAGCCAACGGTCCAACAATTTGACCAATAAAAATTCTATCAACTAAATTATAGATTGATGTGGAAGCTGTAGCAATAATTGCAGGAAGAGAATATTGTAGCAAAAGAGTACCTATGTCCTTTCGCCCTAAATCCTTATCCACCGTGCTTTCTATAACAATTTCAGCCAAAACTTTTATTTTGTTAGCAAAGGTAGAAATTTATTCTTTGTGAAGGTTCTGATTTTTCAATTATGTACTAATACATAAATAATGGATAGGAAACTTTCGCCTTTGGTGCAACTTGCATTCCTGGCATAGGTAAATGATAGAAATTCAAGTATTTGCAAATATAATACCCAAACTTTTTGTTTTGAAAGAATTTTGTAAGATTCACATCAAAACCGATATACAACTCATTCTTTATTTCTTTATTAGGATCCAAAGTCTTTAAGTTATTGGCACTCATACCTATAGCAAAATCTATACAATACGGAAACATATATTTCGGTTTGTTTTTGCAAAAAATATTTGCCCAATCAACTGTCAGCCAAAAATATTGACGATCATAATCATCAATAAAAGAATATGCTTCTTCGTGTTCCGTAATAACTTTATAATTGTAATATTCCGTATCGTATGAATAATCAAAATCAAAACTCCATTTGAAATTGAAATTTTTCATAAAAGGGACTTTTGCTTGTAAAACAGGATAGAACGCACCCAAAATATTCGCCATTTCATCATACACACTAAAACCCCAATACGGAGCATAAGCATCTTTTATTTCAATTACAGTTGCATTCAATGTTGAAAGAACAGCACCACCATACAAAGCCCAATTTTCCGACACCTTCGTTACTCGTAAAATGTCAGCAAAAGCATTCGAAACTAAACATGACGAAGTAAAATGTCCTAATTTATCAAGATTTCTTGCATACGTCAAATCTTTACCATCGTCAAAATGGAAATCCGTCTTTTTTCCATCCCACCATGCATGATTCATATAAATATATACACCTGTCAATGCAATTGGCGTAACAGAACCAACAGCAATCAAACCTGGAACATTCACATTTCTTAAAGAATCTTTTACAATTCCCAAATTGAAATTTTCTGATTTATAGTTGTTAAAATTAAACGTAGAATCAGTGTAACCACTCGAAAATATATTCGTGGAGTATAAAAGCAATACGATCAGTAATAATCTACTTTTTGGCATTTTTTTGTTCTTCCCATTGTTTGGCTACTTCGCACAATTCATTATACCATGCCTCGCCATATTTTCTAATTAGTGGTTCTTTTAGAAACTGATAGACTTTCAAATGCTCTTTTTGTCCTTTACAAACTGCATCGGAACAAATTGTCCATTTATCGTAATTTAAAGCTTCAAAATCGCGGTATTTATGACAACGAATTGGATATAAATGACAAGAAATCGGTTTTTGAACCGAAATTTTCCCATCACGAAATGCTTGTTCTATGCCACACAAAAGCAAACCATCTTTGTGTTCAACAAAAGCACATTCCGCATTGTCAACCAACATCGTAACTTTTTCTCCTTCCTCATCTTTATAATACACACCTTTCTCTTGCAACACATGTTGATTTTTTTCGGGCAGATAAGGAAGAATCTCATTAAGATTTTGTTGATAATTGGCAATTTCCTCATCAGTAATTGGCGCGCCGGCATCACCTTCAATACAGCAAACACCTTTGCATTTTGACAAATCGCAGCAGAATTCTTTTTCAAGAATATCTAAACTCACAATTTGCTCACCGATTTGAATCATCGCCATTATTTAATGTAAATCTCCAAAATTTTTGTTTCCTCAGATGGAGTCAATTCTATTTGATGGATAGAAGCAGGTATCAAAACCGTTTCTCCTTTTTTTATTTGTTCTTCGTAATCACCACCAAAATTAATTGTTGCAGATCCTTCCATACACATATAAACGACGAATGAATCAATAGTGTAGTAATCTTTCACGACAGGGCAATCAAAATGAAGTAAATTTGACGTGAAATAATCACATGATATTAATTCTGTTGTCGCATTCTTGCGTTCTAAATAACGAGTTTTGTAATTATCTTTTGCTTCATAGTCTATCACATCCAAAGCTAAATCCACATGCAATTCCCGACTATTCCCCTGACTATCAACTCTCTCCCAATCGTAAATTCTATATGTCACATCCGATGTTTGTTGTATTTCTGCAAGTAAAATACCTTTTCCTATTGCATGAACACGACCAGAAGGAATATAGAACACATCTCCTTTTTTAACAACTTCAGTATGTAACAAATCAACAACCGCATGATTTTCGATTGCTTTACGGAACTCTTCCTTTGATGAATCATTTTCTAATCCTAAAATTATTTCACTTTTAGGAGCAGAAGCCATAACATACCACATTTCAGTCTTTCCGTAAGCTTTATGGCGTTCTTTAGCAAGTTCATCATTTGGATGAACTTGAACAGAAAGTTCGTCGTTTGAATCAATTAATTTCAAAAGTAACGGGAACTCTATTCCGAACTTTTCATACACTTTTTGACCGACAATTTCATCCATATACACTTCAATTATTTCCTGAAGATTATTTCCTTTCAAATAACCATTGGAAACAACTGAAATAGAATCTTGAACAGCGGAAATTTCCCAACTTTCGCCACAATTTGAAGAATTGCAATCCTTTCTGCCTAATAATTCCGAGAAACTATTACCACCCCATATTTTGTCTTTATAAATATGCTTAAATTTTAAAGGATATAGCATAATCTTCAATTTTAGAGTTAATTATGTTGTTTTCCGCAAAGATGAAGAACATGTCCCATTTTGTCTTTCTTCGTCTGCATATAATATTCATTATATTCATTTACAGGAATTTCTATAGGAACATTTTCAACAATTTGAAGTCCATATCCTTCCAACCCTGCACGTTTTTTCGGATTGTTGGTCATCAGACGAATTTTAGAGACGCCCAATTCATGGAGAATAGTCGCACCAACGCCATAATCACGTTCGTCGGCTGCAAATCCAAGCTGCAAATTTGCATCAACAGTATCCAAACCTTCTTCCTGTAATTTATATGCGGCAATTTTATTCATCAGACCAATTCCACGCCCTTCCTGACTCAAATAAACAATAACACCTTTTCCTTCTTTTTCAACCGTTTCCATTGCTTTATGCAATTGATCGCCACATTCACAACGCATAGAACCAAAAATATCGCCCGTTGCACACGAAGAATGCATTCTAACCAAAATAGGTTCGTCTTTTTCCCAAGCACCCTTAATCAACGCAACGTGTTCCAACCCATTTGATTTTTGACGGAACGGAATCAAGCGAAAATGTCCGTATTTCGTCGGCAAATCAACTTCAACGCCTTTATCAACAATAGATTCTTGTTTTAAGCGATAAGCAATTAAATCTTTTATCGAAACAATTTTCAAATCGAATTTTGTCGCTATTTCCAATAATTGAGGCAAGCGAGCCATTGTACCATCAGGATTGATAATCTCTATCAATGCCGCTGCGGGAGAAAAGCCCGCCAATCGAGCCAAATCAACAGCTGCTTCTGTATGACCGGCACGACGAAGGACACCTCGATTTCGAGCACGCAACGGATGAATATGTCCAGGACGAGCCAAATCCGAAGGTTTGGTGTCAGGATTTGCCAAAGCACGAATTGTCATTGCTCTATCGTACATTGAAACGCCTGTGGTACAACCACTTCCAATCAAATCAACGGTAACTGTAAACGGAGTTTCATGTAGCGATGTATTTGTCACCACTTGCATATCAAGTTCCAATTCCGAACATCTATCTTCGCTAATTGGCGCACACAATTCCCCACGACCATTACTAATCATAAAATTCACTTTTTCTGGAGTGATTTTTTCGGCCGCAATTATAAAATCTCCTTCGTTTTCACGATCTTCATCATCAACGACAATCACGAAATTTCCTTTTTGAAATTCCTTAATCGCCTCATCTATCGTATCAAGTTTTGTCTTGATTTCTTTTTGTTGATTCTCCATCAAATATTACTCTAATTCAACAGTATATTTTTACCTACTCTGCAAAAATACAATATGAATTCGATTATATCCTATAAATCAAAAAACAAATTTTGGAAAAATTAGAATAAAACAAATTCTTTATTTTCTTGAAAAAGCCCAATACATTCTTTACTTATTCTCTTACAACTTGTATGCTAGAGAATCTTTCATTGCATTCTCCATTATTGCTGTTGTATTTTTCCAATCGTACATATTACGAACAAATTCATTCCCTTTTTGTGCCATTGCATTGGCAAAATTTTGATTTTGCAATAAGGTAACGATATGATTTGCAATCTGTTCGACTGTTTTTCCGATTAATATTTCCACTCCGTCTTTTGCAAGCAATGAGCCATTGGCCAAAGGTGTTGTTATGCATGGCAATTGCATTGACATAGCTTCCAGAAGTTTGTTCTGCAAACCTGTTCCAATACGCATTGGTGCGACAAATATTTTTGACCGTGCATACATTTCACGCATATCATCAACCCAACCCGTCACAACAATTTTATCGCTTGCAACAGCTTTTACCAACGGCGACGGAGTTGCTCCTGCAATACATAAAGTTGCTTCTGGAATTTTCTTCCATACCAAAGGCATAATTTCTTGTGAGAAATATTCCACGGCATTAACGTTTGGCGGATACGCCATATTTCCACTAAAAATTATATCATATTTCTTTTCGGCAGGAATCGGTTTATAATGCTCAAAATCAACTCCATTCGGAACCACAATTATTTCGTTTTTTTTAGGATGATTTATCAACTGTCTGTCGGAATCACTTATAATCGTTTTTACGTCAAATAAATCAAAAACCAACCGTTCATATCGTAACAAACGCTTATATTCCATTTTGAATACAGGCTTTTTGAAAAACGAAGCATTATCCATTCTTCGTTTCATTCCCATTGATAAAACATCTTGATAGTCAATTGACTTCTGAATTGGTTCATTTACAAAATATGGAGCAACACGCACCATTTGACCGAACAACATATCTGGTTTTATCGACAATATCAATTTATGAATTTCACGGTGTATTTTTTTATTGTAAAAATAACCACATTGAATCGGCTTTCTTTTAAAAAAGAACAAGCCTAAATTCCATAAAATTCCAAATTTTGATAAATCATAAAAATGAATGGATTCACAATATGGTTGCATTATTTCGAATGCTTTCTTTTTATCCACCAAAGAAGAATCATTCAAAGCAACTAAATGAATTTCATTGTTTTGGGAAAGACATTTTATTTGATGAAACGCACGTAATTTATCGCCTTTTTCCAACGGCCAAGGTATTCTCGACAACAAGACAAACAGCTTCATTTAATTTTTATAAAAATTAAGTAATTTATCAATTATCAGATTATTGTCATATTTTTCACACACAAACCGTTTTGCACAATTTCCAATGGGAACAATCAAATCATTGTTTTTCAACATTTTTTCTATTGTGGCAATAAATTCGATAGGTGTATCCGCAATACAAATCTCCTTATCGTTTTCCGCAGAAATGCCTTCTGCTCCAATTGAGGTGGAAACGATAATTTTTCCATACGATAAACCTTCCAATATTTTGATTCGCATACCTCCTCCTGCTAATAACGGAACAATCATAATTGTATGTTGCGACATAAATTCATATGCATTGGGAACTTCACCCATATACACCACACCAGGAATGTTCAACTTTTCAACGAACCATTCAGGAGCATTTCTCCCAGCCACAAACAATTGTATTTCTGGATGTTGGGTTCGTATTTGTTGCCAACAATTCTCCAAGAACCATATCAAACCTTGTTGATTGGGCGTCCAATCCAAAGCTCCCAAATGGAACAACGATATTGTTTCTTGAAGTGCAGGTTGAAATTTCGGCAAATCTTTCACAAATATTCCCGTTGGTGCCACCAATGAAGGTTTTTGATTTCCTATTTGGGTATACAAATCACAATCTCGTTTAGTTATCGGAACAATAAAATCATATTGATTGAGCATGGATTTTTCAAAACGCTCCACACGCTTCGCCAAATTGTTTAAATAAAACTTTTTCAAAAAATTTCCTTTGGTTTCTTTAGCTAAGCGTTGCCAAATTTCAAATTCCACATTATGTGCACGATACGCAATTTTCGCCTTTGAACATTGACGAATCAAAGGGATATATGCACACATATATAAGCCTTCAAGTTGAACAACATCAAATGTTTTTTCAGAAAAAATTTGGCGAAGTAAATAAAAAAAATCATCAACAACAAAACGCGTTGCCGTATAGGGCAAACGAGAACACAACAAATTGCACAATGCATCTTTTGCTGTTAAATCCGTATTTACAAACACGCTTTGAAAATCAGCTATTTGTTTTACTGATTCTGGTAATTTCGTTACATCAAAATAATGTTTTGACGTATTTATCGCAGCAACCGTAACCGAATGTCCCAATTCCGCCATGCCACGAATCATAGAAAACGTAGCTATTTGTCCCCCATCGGTTGGTGGATATGGAAATTTATTACAAATAACTAAGACATTCATTGACTTTCAAGCAAAAAAAACGCCGAGAGGCAAAACCTTCGGCGTTTTTATTATTTCTTTGAATTCTAGCGAGCAAAACGTTTGTTGAAATCAACAGAATTACGTGGATTTATTTCAACATAGAAAGAAGTACTTTTTCTTTCTGGGAACTTATAGATTCCATAACCTTCCGGTGTTTGACCGATTTTTTTACCACGGAAATGTTTTGCATCCATTTCGCGAACCGAAGAAACATAGAATTTTTCTATGATTTCACTACTTGTTTTGAATTCTTTATCGTTAGATACCACTATTTTACAAACGAAAACCACAGGAGAATTTTCTTTTGTGTAGTCAACTTTATAAATAGTTGCTTTTTGATTTTTTGCAACATTGTGTTTTTCTTCGATACTTGTAGCATTTGTATCCAAAACCAAACCTGGATCAACATTCTTTTCTGTTGGCATCAAATAGTAATTACCTTTTGTGTAAGTACTTTTTGCAAGAATCTCCGAAATTTCATCTTTCTTTTCTTCTCGTCCCATTGTAATTTTTTGCCATTCATAATCCATATCAGTCAATGTTGGTTCACTGGCTTTGTATTTATTATAAACATTGTAGTCATTATCACTCAATTTTGATTCATCAGGAGTCATTGCAAGTTCAACACCTTGAACAGTATATGTAGATTTTGACCAATTCACATATATAGGCTCATTTGTTTTGTTTTCAATTTTTACTTGCATTTTTCCAAGACTTGACCAAAACAAATAACTTATGTCAGCCAAATCATTTTCTGAATGATATTGTTTATACTCATTCAACGACAAATTATTTTCAGAAGCAACATCATACACTTGTACGAAACCTCTGGCATTACTAACATCTTGAGCTTGAGCACTTGCAGCAATAAAAGCTGTCAAACCGACAAGAGAGAAAATTCTTACAATCTTTTTCATAAATTTCACTATTTAAGATATATGTACAAATATATATTTTTTTTTATAAAATAAGAACAATCCACGTTCTTTTATAGCAACGATTTGTGATTGATACAAATTCCTTGTTTATACCATTCAAACAAACGATGAATGCCTTCGTCAATTTCAACGGTATGATGCCACCCCAGACGATGTAGTTTCGACACATCCGTTAATTTCCTAATTGTACCGTCTGGTTTGGACGAATCCCATAAAATTGTTCCTTTATATCCAATTTCAGCAGCAATTTTCAATGCAACATCTTTTATGCTAATTTCAATTCCAGTTCCTACATTAATATGACAATTACGAATATTTTTATCCAAAGGATCGTACGTATCCTTAAAATCCACATTCAACAAAACATGCACACTTGCATCAGCCATATCTTCGCTCCAAAGAAATTCACGCATTGGCTTACCCGTACCCCATAAAGTAATAGTTTTGAGAGATATGCCATATTTCTTCAGAATCTGTATTATTTCTAATTCGGAATTACTACCATTTATTCCTTCAACCGAACGAATATTCAAATCTTTGCGAACACTGTCTAAATCATTTCTATACAAACAATCCGCTAAATATATTTTGCGAATCATGGCTGGCAAGACATGAGAATTTTCTAGATGAAAATTATCATTCGGTCCATACAAATTCGTCGGCATCACTGCAATATAATTCGTTCCATACTGAAGATTGAAACTTTCACATAGTTTTAATCCTGCAATTTTAGCAATTGCATACGGTTCATTTGTATATTCCAACGACGAAGTCAACAAAACGTCCTCGGGCATGGGCTGAGGAGCATTTTTTGGATAAATGCACGTACTACCAAGAAACAACAATTTCTTAACTTGATGGCGAAAAGATTCACCAATAATATTTTGCTGGATTTGCAAGTTTTGGTAAATAAAATCAGCACGAAATTGCAAATTAGCCATTATACCACCCACATGAGCTGCTGCCAAAACCACAACATCAGGTTTCTCATTGTCAAAAAAATGCTTTACAGCCACGCCATCATGCAAATCTAATTCTTGATGTGTTCGACCAACAAGATTTTTGAATCCTCTTTTTTTTAGATTATTCCAAATTGCAGAACCAACCAATCCATTGTGACCAGCAACATATATTTTAGAATTTTCATCTAACATGCTATAGATTATTTCACGATTCCTTTTTCGAGATATTCAGCTAAATTCATTCGTTCTTCCGAAACGAGACATTCTTTAGCAACTTTTTTCATATCTGAATCAACCATGATTTTCACCAAATCCTCAAACGAAGTTTTTTTTGAGGCATCCCAGCCCAACAAATTCTTTGCTTTTGTAGAATCCCCCAATAAATTCACCACATCTGTCGGTCTATAAAAATCTGGAGAAACTTGCACAACAACTTTTCCTGTTTTCTTATCTATTCCTTGTTCGTTCACGCCTTCGCCCACGAACTCCAACTCTATTCCAACATTTTTAAACGCCAAATAACAAAATTCCCGAACCGAATGTTGAACACCTGTTGCAATAACAAAATCTTCCGGTTTGTCATATTGGAGTATTTGCCACATACACTCTACATAATCTTTGGCATATCCCCAATCGCGTAAAGAAGACATATTACCTAGTAATAATTTTTCTTGTTTACCTTGAGCAATACGAGCTGCAGCCAAAGTTATCTTTCGTGTGACAAAAGTTTCCCCCCGACGTTCACTTTCGTGATTGAACAATATACCCGAGCAACAAAACATATTGTATGCTTCGCGATATTCTTTAACAATCCAAAAGCCGTATAATTTTGCAACAGCATACGGAGAATATGGATGAAACGGAGTCAATTCGTTTTGAGGAACATCTTCTACTTTTCCATATAACTCAGACGTGGAAGCCTGATATATTCTGCAGGATTGTTCCAGTCCACATTGGCGAATCGCCTCCAAAATCCTAAGTGTACCTAATGCATCAACATTTGCCGTCAATTCAGGAGAATCAAAACTCACTTGAACATGACTTTGCGCAGCCAAATTATATATTTCGTCAGGTTGAATTTTTCTAACAACCTGACAAAGACTCATCGAATCAGTTAAATCCGCATAATGTAAGTGAAAATTTTTTTCCCCTTCTAAATGAGCAATTCTTTCTCTATAATCCGTTGAAGATCTTCGAATTAAGCCGTGAACATCATAACCTTTATCCAATAAAAATTCAGCAAGATAGGATCCATCCTGACCTGTGATTCCTGTTATCATTGCTGTTTTCATTTTCGAGTTCTCTTATTTGTTGCAATCTTTCTCGATTGAATAAGATTCAGTTTTTATGATTCATCTCCATAGTAATGGTAGTATCCATAATGATATCCATA